>NZ_JAPFGY010000015.1 GCF_026586795.1 Erythrobacter sp. WG | reverse complement strand
GCTCGCGGCCGAGCTCGACCGGGCGGTACACCGCGCGGCGCTGGCGCGAGGCGAGGTCGGCGAGGGTGAAGGCGAGGTCGGCGCGCACCGGCACCGCCATCTCGGCGGCCGCCGTGGGTGTGGGCGCGCGGCGATCGGCGGCGAAATCGGCGAGTGTCGTGTCGGTCTCGTGCCCGACGGCGCTGATCACTGGGATGGTGCATTCGGCAATCGCGCGGACCACGATCTCCTCGTTGAAGCTCCACAGGTCCTCGATCGAGCCGCCTCCGCGGGCGACGATCACCACGTCGGGGCGCGGCACCGGCCCGCCTGGCGCGAGCGCGGAGAAACCCCGCACCGCCGCTGCCACCTGCTCCGCCGCGCCTTGGCCCTGGACCAGCACCGGCCAGACGAGGACGTGGCTGGGGAAGCGGTCGGCGAGGCGGTGGAGGATATCGCGGATCACCGCGCCGGTGGGCGAGGTGACGACGCCGATCACCTGCGGCAGGAACGGCAGGCGGCGCTTGCGCTCGGGCGCGAAGAGCCCCTCGGCCGCCAGCCGCGCGCGGGTCTTCTCCAGCAGCGCCAGCAGCGCGCCCTCGCCCGCGAGCTCCAGCCCCTCGATCACGATCTGGTACTTGGAGCGCCCCGGATAGGTGGTGAGCTTGCCGGTGGCGATCACCTCCAGTCCGTCCTCCGGGCGGAAGGCGAGGCGCTGCGCCCCGCCCTTCCACATCACCCCGTCGAGCACTGCGCCTTCGTCCTTGAGGCAGCAATAGAGATGCCCCGAGGCGGCACGCTTCACCCCCGACAGCTCGCCGCGCAGGCGGACGAAGCCGAAGCGGTCCTCGACGCTGCGCTTGAGCAGCTGGGAGATCTCGCTGATGGTCAGCGGCTGGGCGTTGTCGCCGGGGCGGGTGTTGGCGATCAGGTCTGACATTTGCGCACGACGCTCAGTTGTGTCCAAAACAGGACGGCCCTTCGACAGGCTCGGGGCGAACGGGTAAGGGCCACCCTCGATACCCGTTCGCGCCGAGCTTGTCGAAGCGCCGTTCGTCCTTTCTTGTGCGAGGTTTCGCCCGTGAACATCCTTCTCCTCGGCTCCGGCGGTCGCGAGCACGCGCTGGCGTGGAAGCTGCGGCAATCGCCGCAATGCGACCGGCTCTACGCCGCGCCGGGCAATCCGGGCATCGCCGAGGAGGCCGAACTGGTCGCGCTGGAGGTGACCGACCATGCGGCGGTGATCGCCTTCTGCCGCGAGCAGGCCATCGGCCTCGTGGTGATCGGCCCCGAGGCGCCGCTGGTCGACGGACTGTCGGATTCGCTGCGGGCGGCGGGGGTGCCGGTGTTCGGCCCCTCGAAGGCCGCCGCGCAGCTCGAAGGCTCCAAGGGCTTCACCAAGGACCTGTGCGCCCGGGCAGGCATCCCCACGGCAGGCTATGTGCGCACCGCCAGCCTCGAGGAAGCCCGCGCCGCCCTCGCCCGCTTCGCCGCGCCCTACGTGCTCAAGGCCGATGGGCTTGCGGCCGGCAAGGGCGTGGTGATCGCCGAGACCCTTGCAGAAGCGGAAGCCGCGCTTGCCGATATGTTTGGCGGGGCCTTCGGCGCGGCAGGGGCGGAAGTGGTGATCGAGGAGTTCATGCAAGGCGAGGAAGCGAGCTTCTTCGCGCTGACCGACGGCACGCACATCGTTCCCTTCGGCTCCGCCCAGGACCACAAGCGGGTGGGTGACGGCGACACGGGGCCGAACACCGGCGGCATGGGCGCCTATTCGCCCGCGCCCGTGCTGACCGAGGCGCTTCAAGCCGAGGTGATGGCGCGGATCATCGCCCCGACGGTCGCCGCCATGGCCGATGCCGGCACGCCCTATCAGGGCGTGCTCTACGCCGGGCTGATGCTCACGCTCGAGGGCCCCAAGCTGATCGAATACAACGCCCGATTCGGCGATCCCGAATGCCAGGTGCTGATGATGCGTTTCGCGGGCGATCTGGTGGCGCTGATGCGCGCCTGCGCGACAGGGACGCTCGCGCCCGGCGTCGCGATGGGCTGGAGCGACGAGGTCGCGCTCACCGTCGTGATGGCGGCGCGGGGCTATCCCGGCACGCCGGAGAAAGGCGGCGCGATCGACCTCGGCGATGCCGAGGCCCACGGAGCGAAGGTCTTCCACGCCGGCACCGCCCGCGACAGCGGCGGCGCGCTGGTGGCAAGCGGGGGCCGCGTGCTCAACGTGACCGCCATGGGCAGCAACGTCGCGCAGGCGCAGGCCCGCGCCTATGCGGCGGTCGATGCCATCGCCTTCCCCACCGGCTTCTGCCGCCGCGACATCGGCTGGCGCGAAGTCGCCCGCGAAGCCGAAGGCGAGCGCCCGCTCGGGGGCTGATGCTGGAGTGGCCACTGCGCCTGCGCGTGCTATCCTGCGCCGATGAATGGCGGCGGTAACTCCGGTCGTCCGGCTCCGCAGCTGCGGGCGATCGGCGGGCATTTCTTCCGATCGGTTCCCGCTGACCGGGTGGGCGAGGTGCTCGCCCCGCCCCTGCCGCACAGCGCGGGCCGATATCATCGGCCGGGGCAGGCGACGCTCTACATGAGCCCGCGCCTCGACTGGGCGATGATCGCGGTCTCGGGCTACATCCGCGAGGACGGTCAGCGCCGGGTGGTCATCCCGCTCCGGGTCGGCGCGGCCCATGTTCTCGATCAGCACGACGCGGAGGCGTGCCGGGCTTTGGGCATCGACCCCGCTTTGTCCAACGCCCCGTGGCGCGCCGCGCTTGAAGCCGGCGAGGAGCCGCCATCGTGGCGCAATGCCGACGCGGCGCGGGCGAGCGGCGCGGACGGGATCATCGACCGCTCGCGGATGATCCCGGGCGGGTGGCACCTCAATCTGTTCCGCTGGAACGATCTCGGCGGGCCGCAAGAGGAGATCTGCGGGGACCCGGTTGCGATCCGGCTTACCGCTGACGGGCCGAAGTGGGGCCTGTAGAGACTCCGGACCCGCTCCAATCGGGCGTCACAGCCGCCAATCGATCGTCCCGCGCCCCGCGTTGTCCAGAAAGGCATTCGCCCGGCTGAACGGGCGCGAGCCGAAGAAGCCGTTGTGCGCCGAGAGCGGACTGGGGTGCGCGGAGGTGAGGGCGAGGTGGTGGCCGAACCCGTCGAGTGCGCGGCCGAGCGCCGGGATACGACTCGCCTTCTTGCGCGCGTGGCTGCCCCACAGGATGAACACCGTGGGCTCCGCACGTGCCGCCACCGCCGCGACGCAGGCATCGGTGATCGCGTCCCAGCCGCGTGCTGCATGACTCCCGGCCTGCCCGGCCTCGACCGTCAGCGTGTTGTTGAGCAGCAGCACCCCCTGCCGCGCCCAGGGGGTGAGATCGCCGTGCGCCGGGCGGGGCAGGCCGCAATCGGCCTCCAGCTCCTTGAAGATGTTGACGAGGCTGGGCGGGGGCCGGACGCCGCCCTGCACCGAGAAGGCGAGCCCGTGCGCCTGCCCCTCCCCGTGGTAGGGGTCCTGCCCGAGGATCACGCAGCGCACCGCCTCGAGCGGCGTCAGTGCCAGCGCCGCAAGCCTTGTCCCGCGCGGTGGGTAGATGCGCTTGCCCGCCGCCTCCTCGGCCTTGAGCCATCCGCCGAGCTTGCGCGCTGCGGGGCTCGCCAAGACCGGCTCGAGCACCGGGCGCCAGCTTTCGGGGATCGTCTCGGACAAGCAGGAACTCCGTTCGCCTCGAGCGAAGTCGAGAGGCCTCGCGAAGGTGTGTCGCCTTCGCTCGACACGAACGGATAGGGGACTGCCGCAAGCCGGACCACCGCCCCCTTCCCCTCTTTCCCCAATGCGCGTAGGGCGATGGCCATGGCAGTGCATTTTCACGAGGAAGACCTCCCCGCAGGCGTGCTCACCGGAACCGGAGCGCTTGCGGTCGATACCGAGACCATGGGTCTCGCCACCCTGCGCGACCGGCTGTGCGTGGTGCAGATCGCGGACGGCAGCGGGGACGAGCACCTGGTGCGCTTCGGCCCCGGCAGCCGCTACGAGGCGCCGAACCTCAAGGCGGTGCTCGCCGATCCCGCGCGCGAGAAGATCTACCACTTCGCCCGCTTCGATCTCGCCGCGATCCACCACTATCTCGGGGTCATGGCGGGGCCGGTGTTCTGCACCAAGATCGCTTCCAAGCTGGTGCGCACCTATACCGACCGGCACGGGCTCAAGAACCTCGTCGAGGAGCTGCTCGGCGAGAGCATTTCCAAGCAGCAGCAGAGCTCGGACTGGGGCGGCCCGGTGATCAGCGACGCGCAGCGCGACTATGCGGCTTCCGATGTGCGCTATCTCCACCGCCTGAAGGACGAGCTGACCGTCCGGCTCGAGCGCGAGGGGCGCACCCACCTCGCCCAGGCCTGCTTCGCCTTCCTGCCGGCGCGCGCGCTGCTCGACGTCGCCGGCTGGGCCGAGCACGACATCTTCAGCCATATGTAAGGCGGCCCCCGGCAAAGCGCGCAGATGATGGCCCACGAGCAAAGCATCGAGACCAGCGAGGCGCAGGCGCTGCGCAGCCGGCGGCAGCACACCGCCGCGCCCGGCGGTTCGCATGACCGGCTGGTGCGCTTCCTCGCCCGCGCCCTGCCGATGGGGGTGGGCGTGGTCGCGGCGCTGATGATCATCACCCCCTTCAGCCAGCGCGGCGAGGTGAGCTTCCTGCTCGATCGCAACAAGGTCGCCCAGATCGACGAGCGGCTCAGCGTCGACAAGGCGATGTATCGCGGGCGCGACAACGAGGGGCGGCCCTTCTCGCTGCTCGCCGGCGCGGCCGTGCAGCGCTCGCAGGCCGAGGGGCTGGTGCGGATGCGCGAGCTGGTGGCGCAGATTCTCCTCACCGACGGCCCGGCGCGCCTTGGTGCCGGCGGCGGGGTTTACGATACCCGCTCCGAGGTCGTCGCGGTCGAGGGACCGGTGCGCTTCACCGCCGCCGATGGCTACGCGATGACCGCGAGCGGCGTGTCGGTCGACCTGAAGGCGCGCACCATGAAGGGCGATGCGGGGGTGACGGGCGAGGTGCCGGCCGGGTCCTTCTCCGCCGACACGCTGCGCGCCGATCTCGACGCGCGCACCATCACGCTCGAGGGCAATGCCCGCTTCACCATGATCCCCGGACAGCTGAGGATGCCGCGATGATCCCTGCCGCCACCCCCCGTGCGCCGTTCAAGCGCCTTGCCCTCGTGTGGAGCGCCGGGGGCTTTGCCCTGACCTGCGCGCTCGCCAGCGGCATGAACCTCGCGGCGCAAGGCATCGCCCGTCACGATTCGCGCGCGCCCGTCACCTACGACGCGGGCAAGTTCGTGCTCGACGACCGCGCCAATCAGGCGATCTTCAGCGGCGGGGTGATCGTCAACCAGGCCGATCTCAGGATCACCTCGGACCGGATGCTGGTCAACTTTACCCAGGCCGGGCAGCTCGAGATCCAGCGCATCACCGCGACCGGCGGCGTCGTCGTCACCCGCGGCGAGGAACGGGCGAGCGGCGACAACGCGGTTTACGATTTCAACCGCCGGATCATCACCATGGCAGGCAATGTCCGCCTGCGCCGCGGGGCCGATACCCTCAATGGCGGGCGGCTGACGATCGACCTCGACAGCGGCGTCTCGACGGTGGATGGCAGCGCGTCGGGCGGCGGCAGCGCGGCACCGGGTGCGCCGGCAGGCCGCGGCCGGGTGACCGGCAGCTTCAACGTGCCCCAGAACCGCGACTGACCGGCAGCAAGGCCGGCGGCGATCCGGGCGGGGCGTCTTCCGCCCTTAGAACGCGTTCTCGTGGACCAGCACCCGCGCCGTGCGCAGGACGATGCCGATGTCGCGGCGCAGCGACCAGCCGTCGATGTATTCGAGATCCGACTGCAACCGGTCGGTGAGGTCCTTCTCCACCTCCGTCGCCCCGCGATGGCCGCGCACCTGGGCGAGCCCGGTGAGGCCGGGCTTCAGGCAATGGCGCTGCCAGTACTGGCGGTCGACCTCCCAGAAGAACTTGTTGTTGGCGCGGCTGCCGAGCGCGTGCGGGCGCGGGCCGACGATCGACATATCCCCCTTGATCACGTTGATGAGCTGCGGCAGCTCGTCGATGCTGGTGCGGCGGATGAAAGCGCCGATGCGGGTGATCCGGTCATCGTCGCGCGCGGCCGAGCGGTTGCCGTCGGGGTCGAGCTTCTCTTCGCGCATCGAGCGGAACTTGAACATATCGAAGAACTGGTTGCCGCGCCCGAGACGCCGCTGGACGAACAGCACCGGGCCGCCGTCCTCGAGCTTGATCAGCACGGCCACCACGATCAGCACGGGCGACAGCGCCGCCAGCGCGGCCCCGGCCACGAACAGATCGAAAAGCCGCTTGAGGATGCGCGCGCGCAGGGCCAGCGGGCCGGTCGACACCACCAGCGTGGTGCGGTCGAGATCGGCATAGTGGTGGACGCCGACGACGCCCAGATCGTGTGCGGTCTCGCTGACGATCTCGCCATAGACCCCGGCGGCCTTGAGCAGGAAGGCCCAGTCCGCGCGCCGCTCCGGCCGGCAGGAGATCACCACCTGGTCCTGGTTGCGCAGCAACTTGCCGAGCCGGTCGAGCATGAAGGGATCGTGGCTGGTCGGGTCGAGGCCGAAATCGGCCGCCGCGATCCGGTCGGCCTGAGCGAAGGGGAAGGCCGTCCCGCCGTCGTCGATCACCAGCCGGTTGGCGACCCGCCCGCCCCAGCGGTGGGCGATCACCATCGCCATGATCCGGCGCATGGCGACCAGCGCGATCGCGGTGAACAGCAGGCCGAGCGTCATGACGACGCGCGAGAAGTCCTCGTTGGACTTGGCGTAGAAGGCGACGAAGTTGAACAGCCCCGCCGAAATCAGCAGCGCCACCAGCGTCTTGCGTGACGCAAACAGCCAGTCGGCAAGAGCGGTGACGCCGTAGGTGCCGTTATAGAGCGCGATGGTGAAGTAGATCGGCAGCATCGCCTGCGCCGCGAACAGCGCGCGGGTGCCGCCCCAGCGGCCTTCCCACAGGAGCCCGGCGAGCGCGAAGCACAGCACGAACAGCGCGCCATCGGTGAGCATCGTCACGATATAGGCGCGCAGCCTGCGCCGCTCGAGCGAGGGCGCAAGGCGGCCTTCGACGCTCTCGCGCCTGACGGCATCGAGCCTATCCAACGTTGCGCGATTCATCCCAGCGGGCCCCTTTGCGGCGCGACCGAGCGCTTTCTAGCAAGTATTATGGTCAACGCTTGTATAAAATGGTGTGACAGGTTCCGACGTTTGTCGCGCGCTAGGCGCGCCTTGCGGCAAATCGCGCGATCTCGGAAAGTTCCTGCGCCAGCAGCAATTCGGCGGCCTGGCTGTTGGCGAGCAGATTGCGGTGCAGGGCGACGAGGCGCGGGATCAGCCGATCGAGACGGGATTCGCGGGCGCCGCGCCCGGCGGGCAGGGTCCAGCGCTTGTACTGGTTGATGATGTCGCGCTTCTCCTTGAAGAAGATGCCGAGCCGCATCTCGGCCCCCTTGTCGATCTGCTCCACCGCACCGCGCGGGCCGAGATGTGCGGCGATCTGGGCCAGCTGCGCCGCGCGCCGCTCGAGCGCGAGCGCCACTCCTACCGGGTTGAGGCCGAGTTCGCGCATCCGCCGGATCTCGCCCGCGAGCCTCGCCGTCTCGCCGCCGAGCACCGCGTTCACCAGCGGGGCAAAACCGTCGTCCTCGGTGGCCGCGCCGATCGCGGCGTGATCCTCGGGGGTGGCGGGGCGCGGCGCCTGGGGATCGGCACCCACATAGAGCGCGAGCTTGTCGACCTCGGACTGGGCGAGCCGCACGTCGAGCCCGGCGGCGCGCGCGATGCGTTCGGCCAAGTCGCCGCCGAGCCTGAGGCCCGCCGCGTCCGCCATGCCGCGCACCGCCTGGGCGACGGCGGCGAGGTCCGGCGGGTGGAACATCGCGACGAGCGCGTCCTTGCGCTTTTCCAAGAGCTTGGCGGTGCGCGACTTGTCGGTGGCGCTGGTGGCGACGACGAACACCGGCGCCGCCTCGCCCGCGCCGGCCTCTGCGGTCTCGATCAGGAACTGGAGGGCGTCATGTGCCTCGTCGCCGCTGGCGCGCACCCAGATGTGGCGCTTGTCCCCGAACAGCGAGGTCGAGCGCGCCTCGTCGCCGAGCAGAGCCGGATCGCGCCGGATGTCCGCGCCCGCCAGCTCGACCCGCTCGCCCGCATCGGGGAGCGCGGCGGCAAGCCGGGCGGCGGCGGCGCTGGCGCCGGCTTCGTCGGGGCCGCAGAAAAAGAAGATCCGGCACTGGAGCGCGCCCGCCGGGAAGCCGCGCAGGAAGTCGCTGTTCTTCGCCTTCACGGCTGGCGCGAGGCCTCGGCCCGCAGGGTCAGCGCGATCTGCGTCGCCATCCGGTCGGCAATGTCGAGCGCGAGGTTTTCCAGGGCCTTCTGCTCGGCGGCGATGGTCGCGTATTCGCTGGAGACCACGTCGATCCCCGCGTCCGAGCCTGCCGTCGCATCGAGCATGATCGATCCGGTGGCGATGTCGACCAGCTGGTAGCGCGCGCGCAGGATGCGGCGCTCGCGGCTGATCGTGTCGTCGTTGAGGACGCCCAAAGCCTCGAGCGAATCGTCGAGCCGCACGTCGAGCCGGTAGCGCGGCGCGGCGTCCCCGGCCACGCCGAGGCGCTGCTGGAGCGCGTTCTTGACCAGCCAGCCGCCGCGGCCCTGGATCGCGGGGATGTCGATCGCGGCCATGTCCTGCGCGACGGGGGCGCCCGCCCCGCCCGCATACATCGGCGAAAGGCCGCAGGCGGCGAGGGCCAGCGAGGCCGCGAGGAGGAGAAGGTGCCGCATCAGGTGACGATATTCACCAATCGGTCGGGCACCACAATCACCTTGCGGATCGGCGCGCCGTTGATCGAGCGCTGGAGGTTGGCGGACGACATGGCGAGCGCCTCGAGATCCTCCTTGGAGGCCCCCTTGGGCGCGGTCAGCGTGTCGCGCAGCTTGCCCATGTGCTGGATGGCGATGGTCACCTCGTCGTCGACCAGCAGGGCAGGGTCGACCTCGGGCCAGGGCGCGTCGGCGATGAGGGTCGTGTTGCCCATCGCCGCCCAGGCTTCCTCGGCGAGGTGCGGCATCATGGGCGCGGCGAGGTGGACGAGCGCGCGGATCGCGGCGGAGCGACTGGCGGAGGGCGCGGCCTTCTCGACCGCGCCGGTCAGCTCGTAGATGCGCGCCACGGCCTTGTTGAAGCCCAATGCCTCGATATCGGCAGCGACGGCGGCGATGGTCTGGTGGGTCTTGCGGTCAAGCGCCCTGTCCTCGCCGGTCGCGTCCGCGTCATAGGCGGAGAACAGCCGCCACAAGCGCTGGACGAAGCGCGCGCAGCCTTCGATCCCGGCATCGGACCAGGGGAGGTCACGCTCGGGCGGGGAGTCGGACAGCATGAACCAGCGCACCGCATCCGCGCCGTGGCGGGCGATGATCGCATCGGGGTCGACGACGTTCTTCTTTGACTTCGACATCTTGATGACGCGGCCGACCTCGACCGGCGCGCCGTCCGCCAGCAGGGTCGCGCCTTCGGAGGTGCGGTTCACATCCTCGGGGCCGAAGAACACCGGCACCCCGCGCGCCTCGTCGATGCGGCTATATGTCTCGTGCGTCACCATTCCTTGCGTGAACAGCGCCGCAAACGGCTCCTTCACGTCGATCTTGCCGATGTGGGCGAGCGCGCGGGTCCAGAAGCGGGCGTAGAGCAGGTGCAGAATCGCGTGCTCGATCCCGCCGATATAGTGCTGCACCGGCATCCACTTGGCGACCTCTTCCGGGTCGAAGGGCTTGTCGGCGGGCTGGCTCGCAAAGCGCAGGAAATACCACGAGCTGTCGACAAAGGTGTCGAGCGTATCGGTCTCGCGCAGCGCGGGCTTGCCGCTGATCGGGCAGGTGGTGTGCTTCCAGGTGGGGTGGCGGTCGAGCGGGTTGCCCGGTTCGCTGAAATCGATGTCCTCAGGCAGCACCACCGGCAGCTGGTCGCGGGGCACGGGGACGGGGCCGTGATCGGGGCTGTGAATGATCGGGATCGGCGTGCCCCAATAGCGCTGCCGCGAAACGCCCCAGTCGCGCAGGCGCCATACGGTCTTGCCAGTGCCCCAGCCTTCGCTTTCGGCGCGGGCGATGACCGCCTGCTTGGCCTCTTCCACGGTCATGCCATTAAGGAAATCGGAGTTGACGATTACCCCGTCCCCCGCCTCGGCCGCGCCCTTGAAGGGCGCGTCGGCCTGTGCCGGATCGGCGGCGACGACGCGCGCGATCGGCAGGCCATATTTGGTGGCGAATTCGAAGTCGCGCTGGTCATGGCCCGGCACGCCCATCACCGCGCCCGTGCCATATTCCATCAGCACGAAGTTTGCGATGAACACCGGCAGGTCCGCGCCCGTGAAGGGGTGCTTCGCGGTGATCGGGGTGCGGAAGCCCAGCTTCTCCGCCGTCTCGAGCGCCGCCGCGGTGGTCGCGCCCTTCTTGCACTGGTCGATGAAGGCTGCGACCGCCGGATCGCCCGCCAGCCCCTGCGCAATCGGGTGATCGGCCGCGATGGCGCAGAAACTCGCGCCGAAGATCGTGTCGGGGCGGGTGGTGTAGACGGCGAGGCGCTGAAGACTCCCCTCCCCTTGGGGAGGGGCCGGGGGTGGGGGTACGGCATCAGCGGGAGTCGAGCCCCCATCCCCAACCCCTTCCCCCAAGGGAAGGGGCTTTGACAGCTCGAACGAGAACTCCAGCCCCTGCGACTTGCCGATCCAGTTCTCCTGCATCAGGCGCACCTTCTCGGGCCAGTCCTCGAGGCTCCCAAGGCCCTCCAGCAGATCATCGGCAAAGTCGGTGATCTTCAGGAACCACTGGTTCAGCTTGCGCTTCTCGACCTCCGCGCCCGAGCGCCAGCCCTTGCCGTCGATCACCTGCTCGTTGGCGAGCACGGTCATGTCGACCGGGTCCCAGTTGACGGTCGATTCCTTGCGATAGACCAGCCCCGCCTCATACAGGTCGAGGAACAGCGCCTGTTCGTGGCTGTAATACTCGGGATCGCAGGTGGCGAATTCGCGCGTCCAGTCGAGCGCGAAGCCGATGCGCTGGAGCTGCGCCTTCATCTGCGCGATGTTCGCCCGCGTCCAGCCGCCGGGGTGCACGCCCTTTTCCATCGCGGCGTTCTCGGCCGGCATCCCGAAGGCGTCCCAGCCCATCGGGTGCAGCACCTCGAACCCGCGCATCTTCTGATAGCGCGCCAGCACGTCGCCCATGGTGTAGTTGCGCACATGGCCCATGTGGATGCGCCCCGAGGGGTAGGGGAACATCTCGAGGATGTAGCTCTTGGGCTTGGGGCTCGCCGAATCGGCGGTGAAGGTGCCCGCCTCGGCCCAGGCACGCTGCCATCGCCCGTCGGCCACGGACGGATCGAATCTCGTGTCGCTCATGCGGAAGGTTCCGGTGTGGCGGGGCTCAGGACTTCAGCGACTGGCGGCGCAGGTCGCGGGCCTTGGTGAGGATGATGTCCTCGAGCTTCTGCACCGTCGCCGCCTGCACCGGGGCCTCGGTCCACGCGCCGTTCGCGCTGACCTGGCGGCTGGCGGTGACGCGCAGCGCATCGGCGCGCAGGTCCTGGTCGAGGATGGTGACGGTCAGCTTGACCCGCTCGGTCGGGTTCGCGGGGTTGGCGTACCAGTCGGTGACGATCACCCCGCCATTGCTGTCCGCCTGCACCAGCGGCGCGAAGCTCACCGTCTCGAGCGCGGCGCGCCACAGGTAGGAGTTCACCCCGATGGTGTTGATCTGCGCCGCCTGGAGATCGGTCTTGGGGCGATCGCCCCCGCCGCAGGCCGGGAGCACCGCCAGCGCCCCGCCGAGCAGGACGATACCGCAGGCGCGGGCGCCGATCGAGCCGATGCGGGCCGGGCGGAAAGGGGCGAAGGTGGCGCGTGTCACAGCCGGATCATCCTCGTTATGTGTTGCGGGCCCGCTCTATAGTGGCAAGGCCCCTCGCGGCAAGCACAACCGCGCCGGGGCCGGGGACGGCGCGTCGGAGCGGAGGCGTGCCGCTTGTGGAGCGGCCCGGGGCTTTACCCAGGCTGAATTCAGGATTGTGCAGCATTTCTGTGTGCATGCTGCCACAGGTTAAGGCGAATCCGCGCAACATGGGCACAGGCCATTGCAACGGCTCACCGCGTGCCTATTGCATGGACTTGCAGAAGCGCGACTCATTCGCGGTTCAGGTTGGATAGGCCAGGGCAACGGCCCTGTATTGGACAAAGGCGACAGGGAAGAAGCATGACAGGCTTGCGCAACAGGATGGCAGGGGGGCGGTATCCGCTTCCGCTCGTCGCCCTGAACGCGGCGGCCTGCGGTGCGCTGGCACTGTCCATGCCGACCGCGGGGCTGGCGCTGGCCGGCGATGCGCCTGCCCGCGCGGCGGCCTCGATGCAGGCGCTGGGCATCGGCCGCTTCACCCCGGCCTCGGTCGACCCCGCGCTCGCCGCGCGCGTCGCCGACAAGGCGCGGGAACGCGGCATCCACTTCACCCCCGCCAGCGCGCCGCCGGTCACCGGCCTGCGCACGGTGACGGTCGCGGTGCGCGTCGATGACGATGCGGCGCGGATCGTCGCGGTGCGCAAGGCGCCCGAAGCGGTGTCGGGCCGCGTCACCAGCCTCGCCGCGCTCGATGGCAGCAAGTTCCAGCTCGGCGCCGCGCGCGGCGTGCAGAGCTTCGCGCGCAGCGTCGATCTCTCGGCGAGCGTGCGCACCATCGACGTGCCGGACCTCGCCCGCCTCGAACCCTCGAAGCCTGTCGCCGCCGACAAGCCCTCGCGCCTCCAGCCCCGCATTGAGCTCGAGGATCGCGAGATCGCCGGACGTTCGCCGAACACGCTCGATTCGGTCGGGCAGGAGAATGTCGGCGTGGGCGGCAGCTACAGCCTGTCGCGCAACCTCAACGTGATGGCCGGCGTGCGCTATTCCAAGGAGCGCGATCGGCTCAACCCGCTGACCAATGCGGTCAAGGACAGCCAGGCGGTCTACGTCGGCACGCAGATCAAGTTCTGATCTGAGCCCAGCCTCCCTGTAGGCATTTCTCTTGTTCTGGCGGGTGGTTTGCGCAGCGGCCCCATTGCGCGCCCTTGCGCCTGCCTTGACCCCTGCTTGCCCCCTCCCAGACCCCGCCTTGCCCTCGCTCGCACCCGCTTTGCGGCATAGCTATTCGCGGCTTCCCCTTCCCCTACGGCACGCTATGGTGCTCCCTTCGGAACGGATTGAAGGAAGGGGAGAAATGCCATGGGCCGAGTAGCCATCGTCACCGGAGGAACGCGCGGGATCGGGGAGGCGATCTGCAAGCGGCTCCAGCGGCAGGGGCATATCGTCATCGCCAATTACGCCGGCAATGAGGAAAAGGCGCGGGCCTTCACGGCGGAAACGGGGATCCGGGCCTACAAATGGGACGTGGGCGACCACGAGGCGACGCTCGAAGGCTGCGCCCGGGTCGAGGCCGAGTTCGGCCCGATCGACATCGTCGTCAACAACGCCGGCGTGACCCGCGACGGGACGCTCCACAAGATGAGCTATGACGACTGGAATGAGGTGCTGCGCATCAACCTCGGCGGGTGCTTCAACATGGCCAAGGCGACCTTCCCCGGGATGCGCGAGAGGGGCTGGGGGCGGATCGTCAACATCGGCTCGATCAACGGCCAGGCGGGGCAATACGGGCAGGTCAACTACGCCGCGGCGAAGAGTGGAATTCACGGCTTTACCAAGGCCTTGGCGCAGGAGGGCGCGAAGTTCGGGGTGACGGTGAACGCGATCGCGCCGGGCTATATCGATACCGACATGGTCGCCGCCGTGCCGCCTGCGGTGCTGGAAAAGATCGTCGCCAAGATCCCCGTCGGCCGGCTCGGCATGGCCGAGGAAATCGCCCGCGGCGTCGCCTTCCTCACGAGCGAGAACGGCGGATTCATGACCGGCTCGACCATGAGCATCAACGGCGGGCAGCATATGTATTGAGGCGGGCAGCCGCGCAGCCCCGCTGCAAGGCGGTGGCGCGCAGCGCCAGCCCGCCTCGCGGCCAGCGGGTCGGCGGCGCTAGCCCGCCGAACCCGTCTGACGTCAGCCTGCGGCTCTGCCGCAGGCCCTGCCCTCAATTGAAGACGATCCCCGACACCTTCCAAGCACCCTCCTCGCGCAGCCGCTCGTTGATGGTGTGCACCGAGAGGGCGAGCTCGAGCGCAGCCGATTTCGCGTCGTGCCCGCGCAGAATCAGCCGCAGGGTCTGCTTTTCCCGCCCGGTGAGGGCGTCGATCCCGGTGGTCATGGCGAGGGTCCAGGCCGCCCGTCTCCGAGCGGGGGTCGTGCGCGCGGCGCGGGTCGCCGATTTGTGACAAGCTTTCGCCGCCGCTTGCCGCTAGCGTGGCGCGCGAAGGAGATTGCCGATGGCCGACCGCATCCTCGTGTTCTACGGGTCCTACCGCCGTGACCGGCAGGGCATCCGCCTTGCCGAGTATTGCGTCCGCAAACTTGCCGCGCGCGGGGCCGATGTGGAGCTGATCGACGCCAGGGCGGTGGACCTCCCGATGCTCGACCGGATGTACAAGGAATACCCGCAGGGCGAGGCTCCGCAAGCGATGGCGACGCTCGCAGGCAAGATCCGCGCGGCGGACGCCTTCCTGTTCGTGGTCGGCGAATACAACTGGAGCGTGCAGCCGGGCCTCAAGAACCTCACCGACCACTTCCTCGAGGAATGGTTCTGGCGCCCCGCCGCCATCGTCAGTTACTCGGCGGGGCGGCTCGGCGGGGTGCGCGCAGGCCTGGCATGGCGCGACATCCTCGGCGAGATGGGCATGGTTGTCGTCTCAAGCACCATCGCGGTGGGGCCGATCGGCGATGCGCTCGGCGAGGGCGGCGAGCCGACAGGTGACGGCGGAAAGGCGCTCGAGAAGCAGTTCCCGCGCTTCGCTGACGATCTCGCGTGGTGGACCGCCGCGGCGAGAGCGCAGCGGGAGAAGGCGAAGCCGCCTTACTGAGGGCAGAGGTCGGTCACGAAGGTTTAAGTGCTTACATCATAGACCCACCAGATGTCCGAGCAGCTTCCCGTTGCTGCGACGGAGGGACACTCCGCCGCGCTCGAACCTTTTGAATGGCTGGGCCGAGTGCTTGCCCAGTTTGCTCAGGGCGAGCGGGCGATAGGACAGTTTTGCATCGCTCTCGACTTGCCGGTCGACAAGGGGCCGCTCTCGAGCCTCCAGCTGATCTGCAACCGGCTTGAGCGGGCCACGGACAAGCGATGCCACACCCTTCTGCGAAGGATCGAGCGGTGGCGTTCCTTTCGTCCGCTACGTCACCTCTTGGCGCATGCAACCATCATGGTTGTTCACGATAGTACCGGGAACCGCTTCTTCCTGACCCGCCACCTCCCGCTGAACCGTCATGACGTCACGCCGGATCGCCTATGGACCGAGGATGAGTGCCGCGAGCTCCTGCGGGTAGCGACGAACGATGGACGGTCGATCACGGATCAGGTCCGCAATCTGATGCAGAACGCAGCAGTCATCGCCGAACTGAAAAAGCCGGACCCCGGATCAAGCCCGGGGTGACAGGATAGGGCTAACCCCTCACCCCCGGTACAGCCCGTCGATCCGCTCCTGATACCGCTCGCGGATCTTGTGGCGGCGGATCTTCATCGAGGGGGTCATCTCCTCGTTCTCGATGGTGAAGGCCTCGTCCGCGAAGGCGAACTGGCGGACCTTTTCGATCACCGAAAGATCGGCGTTGGTGCGGTCGACCGCTGCGCGCACCGCGTTCTTGAAGGCGGGGAGCTCCTGGAGCGCCTTCAGGTCGAACCTCTCGCCGTTGGCGCGCGCCCATTCGACCGCCCATTCGGCATCGGGGACGATCAGGCCGACCACATAGGGACGCTTGTCGCCGCTCACCATCGCCTGCGCGATCTCGGGCTGGAGCGTCAGCATCCCCTCGACCTTCTGCGGGGCGATGTTGTCGCCCTTGTCGTTGACAATCATGTCCTTCTTGCGGTCGGTGATGACGATCCGGCCCTTGGCGTCGAGGTGCCCGATGTCGCCGGTGTGGAGCCACGGCAGGCCCATGGGATCGGCGGGATCGACCTTCAAGGTGCGCGCGGTCTCGGCCTCGTTGCGCCAGTAGCCGTGCATCACAAGTTCGCCGCGCACGAGGATCTCGCCGTCGTCGGCGATCCGCACGTCGACGCCGCGCAGGGGCGGGCCGACGGTGTCCATCTTGAGGCCGACCTTCGGCCGGTTGCAGCTGATCACCGGCCCCGCTTCGGTCTGGCCGTAGCCCTGGAGCATGGTGAGGCCCATCGCGTCGAAGAAGTTGCCGACTTCGGGATTGAGCGGCGCGCCGCCTGAAACCATCGCCTTGATCCGCCCGCCGAACTTCTGGCGGATTTTGGGCCGCAGGGTCTTCTCGACGAGGAAGTCCATCGGCCGGTCACGCAGGCGCTTCTTGCCGTCGCGCGCATTGCCGGCGATCTTGAGGGCGTTGTCCATCATGAAGTTGGCGACCTTGCCCTGCTTTTCGACCTGCTTCATGATCCGGGTGCGCAGCACTTCGAACAGGCGGGGCACGACCACCATCAGCGTGGGGCGCGTTTCCTCAATGTTGCTGGCGAGCTTCTCGAGGCCTTCGGAATAGAAGATCTCCGCACCGACGCCGATGGGCAAGTATTGCCCGCCCGAATGCTCGTAGGCGTGGGAGAGCGGAAGGAAGGACAGGAAGCGTTCGTCGTGAATGCCGAAATCCTCGATCAGCACTTCGGCCGCACCCGCGACGTTGCACAGGATCGCGCCGTGATGCTGCATCACCCCGCGCGGCGCGCCGCCGGTGCCGCTGGTGTAGATGAGGCAGGCGGTCTCGGATCGCTCGATGCGCGCGATGCGCTCGTCCACCGCCGCGCGCGCGGCCGCGACGTCGCCGGTAACGAGGCTTTCCCAGCCGTGATAGGTAAAGCTCCCCGCCTGGCGCGGCTTCAGCGCGTCGATGCCGATGACATGCTCGACAAGCCCGGTCTGGCTGATCGCGCCGACCAGCGGGGCGAGCAGCTTCTCGTTCGAGACGAACACCGCGCGCGCGCCCGAATTGTCGAGGATGTGCGCGTGATCGCGGCGGGTGTTGGTGGTGTAGGTGGGCACCGTGATGCACCCGGCCGCCATGATCGCGAGGTCGGCGATGCACCATTCGGGGCGGTTTTCCGAGACCAGCGCGACGCGGTCGCCGTCCTCGAGGCCGAGGCGGCGCAGGCTCTCGGCGAGCAGGCACACCTTCTCTGCGGCTTCGCGCCACGACTGCGTGACCCACTGTCCGCCGCTCTTGTGGCCGAGGAAGGGCGCGTCACCCTTCTCGTCCGCGCGCTTCAGGAACAGCTGGACGAGGTTCTGCGCGTTGTCGATGTCCTGCAGCATCTGCGGGTCGGCGGGGTTGGCGACGGCGCGCGATGCATGGGGCAGCGTGGGGGAATGCACTGGCAAAGGCTCCTGGTCCCTTCAGGTTATGGTTCGCAAGGCTCGGTGCGGCCCGCGTGCGGGGCCCTGATTATAAGGTCATTGCCGTAGCGGCAAGCACCCGCAGCGGTGCGATGCTCAGGGGGTGACAGCGGCGGCCATGCGCGGCTCGGTCGCCACCTCCCAGGTGCCGTCTGCCCTGAGGCCGAGCGCATTGCCCTTGATCGGCGCAGCGCCGGCGCGAATGCCCTTGTGGCCGAGCCGCTCGAGCTCCGCCCGCATCCCCACCAGCGCCGTGCCGTCCTCGATCAGCAGCGCCTCGCCGAAGGACATCGCGAAGGGCAGGGCGAGCGCCTCCTGCGCGCCGAGCTTGAAGTCGAGCACCCCGATGATGCCGCGCGCGACGGTGACCGGGATGGTCGGGCCGCCCGCCGCGCCGATCACCAGCACCGGCTTGCCCGCCGCGTCGAAGATAATGGTCGGCGCCATCGAGGAGCGCGGGCGCTTGCCGCCCTCCACCCGGTTGGCGACCGGCTTCCCCTGCGCCTCGGGGGTCAGGGTGAAATCGGTCAGCTCGTTGTTGAGGTAGAAGCCCTTGAAATGCAGGCCCGAACCGAAGGCGCCCTCGATCGTCGAGGTGTAGCTGACGGCATGGCCCTGCGCATCGACCACCGCGAAGTGGGTGGTGCCGTGCTCCGGCTCCTCGGGCCCGTCGCCGCGCGCGAGCGGGGCGCCGGGGGGAACCCCGGCCTCGACCTTGGCGAGCGTGCTATCGACCGAGATCAGCGCCGAGCGGCTGGCGATGTAGGCGGGATCGACCAGCCCGGCGACGGGCACCGCGACGAAATCGGAATCCCCGGTGTAGAGCTCGCGGTCGGCATAGGCGAGGCGCTGGCTCTCGATGAACAAGTGCCAGAAGACGGGGCTGTCCGGGCCCATCGCGGCCAGATCGAAGCGTTCGAGCTGCCCGAGCATCTGCGCGACCGCGATGCCGCCCGAGGACGGCGGGCCCATGCCGCAGATCCGGTAGACCCGGTAGCGGGTGCAGACGGGCGGTCGCTCCTTGGCGGTGTAGCCGGTGACGTCGGCGGCGGTCATGCGCCCGTCCTGCGGCGTGGCGGCGGCGACATGGGCGGCAAGCTCGGCGGCGGGCTTGCTGGAATAGAACGCCTGCGGCCCCTCCTTGGCGAGTGCGCGGAAGGTCGCGGCGAGGGCGGGAATCCGGACGGTGGCGCCCACGGCAAGCGGATTGCCGCCCTCTCCGAAGAACACCGCACGGGCAGTCTCCGACTTGTCGGCGCGGCCCTTGTTCTGGGCGAGCGAATCGTGGAGCCGCCGGTTCATCGCAAAGCCGTTCTCGGCGAGTGCGATGGCGGGGGCGAACAGTTTCTCCCAGGGCAGCTTGCCGTGCTCGGCATGGGCCTTGGCGGCGAGCGCGAGGTTCCCCGGCACGCCCACGCTGAGGCCCGAGAACACCCGTGTCTCACGGTTCAGAAGCTTGCCTTGCGCGTCGAGGAAGCGGGTCGGCGTTGCCGCGGCAGGCGCGGTCTCGCGCCCGTCGTAAGTGACGATCCGGCCGGTCTTCGCGTCGCCGCGCACCATGAAGCCGCCGCCGCCGATGCCCGAGCTCTGCGGCTCGACCACGGTCAGCGCCAGCATCACCGCGATCGCCGCATCGACCGCCGAGCCGCCTTGCGCGAGGATCGCCTCGCCGGCCGCCGAGGCGCGCGGATCGGCGCTGCTCACCGCTCCGGCAGAGGCGCTGACCGGCTTTGCGGTGGCAAGGGTCGGGGCGGTGGCGCAGCCCGTCAGAGCGAGGGCCAGCGGGGCGAGGAGGGCGGGAAACAGGCGCATCGCGACGGTGCTATTCGCTTCCCACCGCTTCGGCAATGCTGGCGAACCCGTCGCGGCGCATCAACGTCTCGAGCCCCCGCGCGATTCGCGCCCCGAGGCCGGGGCCTTCGTAGACCATCGCCGAATAGAGCTGCACGAGACTGGCGCCCGCGCGGATCCGCTCCCATGCGTGCTCTGCGGTCGCGATCCCGCCGACGCCGACGAGCGGGATCGCCCCGCCGGTGGCCTTGCGGAAATCGCGCAGGCGCTGCGTGGCTAGCGCGCGCAAGGGCGCGCCCGATAGCCCGCCGGACTCGCCCGCATGGTGCGAGCGCAACGCGGGCCGCGAGATCGTGGTGTTCGAGACCACCAGCGCGCCCAGCTGCTTGTCCAGGGCGATGCGGGCGATGGCGTCGATATCGGCAGGCTCGAGATCGGGCGCGACCTTGAGGAAGATCGGGGGAGTGCTGCCGGTCTCGCCGCGGGCCGCAATCACGGCATCGATAAGGCCGGTGAGCGCGCTCTCGTCCTGAAGCGCGCGCAGGCCCGGGGTGTTGGGGCTGGAGATGTTGACGCAAAGGTAGCTGGCCACCGGGGCCATCATCCGCGCCATTACCGCGTAATCGGCGATGCGATCGGCCGAATCCTTGTTCGCGCCGATGTTGACCCCGACGATTCCGGGCCGCCCGGCGCGCTGCCGGAGCCGCGCCAGCGCCGCCGCGCCCCCGCCATTGTTGAACCCCATACGATTGATGACGCCCTCGTCCTCGACCAGCCGGAAAAGGCGCGGACTGGGATTGCCCGTCTGCGGGAGCGGGGTGATCGAGCCAACCTCGGTGCAGCCGAAGCCGAGGCCCAGCAGCGCGTCGGGCACCTCGGCGTCCTTGTCGAACCCTGCCGCAACGCCGACCGGGTTGGGAAAGGCGAGCCCCGCGACATCGACCGCCAGCGGTCCCGCCCGCGCAGGGGCCTGCGTCGGCAAGGCCGCGAGTGCCCGCAGGGCGAGGCGGTGCCCGGTCTCGGGACCGAGGGCGAACAGCGCGGGGCGGACGAGGCGGAACAGCATGGCCTTGCCGCCTATGCCAGCCCGTGGGCCATGTCGAGCCGCTCTCGGTGCAGCGATGGCCCGCCGTGTCGCTTGCATACAATCCACCCGGCGAATCGAAGCGTATGCCTCTCTTGCGACCCGAAGGGCTCGGAGCAGCAATGCAAAGAGTTCCTTGACTTGCAAAGGCGGCGTCCCTCGTGGGCGCCGCCCTTTTTTCGTAAGTTCGTGGACTCTCGACAAATGCTCCGCGTCTGCGCAGTATGTTGACCGTTAGGTCGCAGAAGCCAGTTGGAGGGCCCGCGAGGGTTCGCTCGAGGTTGGAGTTTCATACGAAGATGATCCCGCCTCCGGCCGATGCTGGCGGTCTGATCAACACCTTTTACATCATCGAAACCGGAAGCGTTCCCATCGAGGAGCCGGTTCCGGCCTATTCGGCGCAGCTGATGGTGATGGTGCGCGGCCAGGTCCGTTTCACCTTCGCCGACGGAAGCGTGGGCGAATCGGGCTCTATCGTGATCAAGGCGCCGCAGATGCGCAGCGCGCGCGGCCTGCTCGAAGGTTCGGCGCTGCAGATCGGCGCCTCCCTGACCCACGTGGCCTGGCAGCGGCTCGCGAATCTTCCGGCCGACGAGGTGCACGACCGGCTGATCCCCCCGGAAGCCGTGTTCGCACCAGACCAGATCGCCGCGCTCGAAGCCGCCGCTGCGGCCTGCCGTGACGGGCTGATCGCGCCGGAGGCGGTCTGCGCGACACTCACCGAGGTCGTCGCTGCGGGCTCCCACCGGCTGCGCGCCGATCACGTGGCGGTCGTGGAGGCGATCTTGCGGTGGCTGGGGAGCGGCTTCGATCCGGACCTCGCCGAGCTCTATGGCAGCGTCACCGTCTCGCCGCGCCAGGTGCAGCGCATCTGCCGCCGCTTCTTCGGAGTCGCTCCCGCGCAGGTGCTCAAGCGGTTCCGCGCGCTGCGGGCGGCGATGCTGCTCTCGCAGACGGGGATCAGCGAGGAAGTGCATGACCAGCTGATGGCGACCTACTTCGATCAGGCGCACCTGATCCGCGACATCCGCCGCTACACCGGCCGCACGCCCTCGCAGTTCCGGCGCCAGTCGCTCGTGGAGAAGCTGCTCGACCCGGCCGCGCACGGCGATGCGGGCACGCCGCTGCGGTCCGCCGCCGAGTAACGCCGCCGGGCATGCCTCGGCGGTTGTAATGCGAACGAATTGATCCTAATTCAATTCGGACTGATTCGGTCCGAATTGAGAATCACTCGCAATGCGCCTGTCGAACCTTGCCGACTATGCCGTCATCACGATGTGCCAGGCCGCGCTCCATTGCGGCAACGGCCGGGTCAGCGCGGCCGAGCTTGCGACCGAGACCGGGCTGCCGGTGCCGACGGTGCAGAAGCTGGTATCGAGACTGACGGCGGCAGGCCTGCTGCGCAGCGTGCGGGGCGCCCACGGCGGCCTCCAGCTCGGGCGTCCGGCGGCGGCGATCACGGTTGCCGACATCGTCGAGGCGATCGAAGGGCGCATCGCGCTCACCGCCTGCATTGATCACACCCCCTGCGACTTCGAGAGCGGGTGCAACATGAAGCCGCACTGGCCGATCATCAACGACGCGCTGCGCAGCGCGCTGGCGGGGATCACCCTCGCCCAGCTGCGCGGCCCCGTCGCGTCCCCCACTCCCGCCGAGGACCATCTGGCATGAGCGAAGACATCGACATTCAGGACCGCGAGGCGCGAGAAGCCGCCGCCAAGGTCGCCGATTACGAGCATGGCTGGTCGGCCGACATCGACACCGAGTTCGCGCCCAAGGGCCTGAACGAGGACACCGTGCGCTTCATCAGCGCCAAGAAGAACGAGCCCGAATGGATGCTCGAATGGCGCCTCAAGGCCTTCCGCCTGTGGCAGACCATGGAGGAGCCCGAGTGGGCCAAGCTCGGCTATCCGCCGATCGACTATCAGGACGCCTATTACTACGCCGCGCCCAAGAAGAAGGCGACCATCGCTTCGCTCGATGAACTCGATCCCGAGATCAAGGCGGTCTACGACAAGCTCGGCATTCCCGTGGCGGAGCAGGAAGTGCTCGCCGGGGTCGAGGGCGCGCGCAAGGTCGCGGTGGACGCGGTGTTCGATTCCGTCAGCGTCGCCACCACCTTCCGCGAGGAGCTGAAGCGCGCGGGCGTGATCTTCCTTTCGATCTCCGAGGCGATCCGCGAATATCCCGAGCTGGTGAAGCAGTGGCTGGGGCGCGTCGTGCCGGTGCGCGACAATTATTTCGCGGCATTGAATTGCGCGGTCTTCTCCGACGGCACCTTCGTCTACGTGCCCGAAGGCGTGCGCTGCCCGATGGAGCTTTCCACCTATTTCCGCATCAACGCCGAGAACACCGGCCAGTTCGAGCGTACTCTGATCATCGCCGACAAGGGCGCCTATGTCAGCTACCTCGAAGGCTGCACCGCCCCGATGAGGGACGAGAACCAGCTCCACGCCGCTGTGGTCGAACTGGTCGCGCTCGACGATGCCGAGATCAAGTATTCGACCGTGCAGAACTGGTACCCCGGCAATGCCGAGGGCAAGGGCGGGATCTACAACTTCGTCACCAAGCGCGCGCTGTGCCAGGGGGACCGTTCGAAGGTCAGCTGGACGCAGGTGGAGACGGGTTCAGCGGTGACGTGGAAGTACCCCTCCTGCGTCCTCAACGGCGAGGATAGCGTGGGCGAGTTCTACTCGGTTGCGGTCACCAACAACTTCCAGCAGGCCGATACCGGCACCAAGATGATCCACAACGGCAAGAACAGCCGCTCGACGATCATCTCCAAGGGGATATCGGCCGGCAAGTCGAACAACACCTATCGCGGGCTGGTGCGCGTCGGCCCGACCGCGAGCGGCGTGCGCAACTTCACCCAGTGCGACAGCCTGCTCTTGGGCGATCAATGCGGCGCACACACCGTGCCCTATATCGAGGTCAAGAACCCCAGCGCGCAGATCGAGCACGAGGCGACCACCAGCAAGATCAGCGACGAACAGCTGTTCTACGCGATGCAGCGCGGGCTTGGGGAAGAGGAAGCCGTCGCGCTGATCGTCAACGGCTTTGCCAAGGACGTTCTGAAAGAGCTGCCGATGGAGTTTGCCGTCGAGGCGCAGAAGCTGCTGGCGATTTCGCTTGAGGGGAGCGTGGGGTGAACATCGCGGAGCGCGTCAAGGAACTTAGCGCCGAAGGGATCGGGCACGCCCGTGAGGAAGCCTTCGTCCGCTTCATCGATTGGTTCCATGACAAGCCTCAGACCTATTGGTTGTTCGCAGCCGCTCATTACAACTGGGGGTATGGGCCGCTGCCGCTCTATTTCATGGTGCGGGAGCCGCAGTGCAGCATTGCTGTGGCAAAGCAGATCTTCTGGCTTGGTGCTCCAGATGACATTTGGCTTTGGGAAGGCTGCTGGGCGGCTGATTACGAGATGGATCTGGAAAAGAAGCTATTGCTCGAAATCAACGAACGGGCCTGTGCTGGCGGGTTTGTGCACGATGGGCTGGAACCGACAAGAAATTGCTTCGATGAACGTATCGCCGCACGGATTGCCAGTCAGCCCTGTGCAAAGGCACCTCAAATTGCCGCCGTTCTGTTGGCTGGCTTCGAGCCGTGCGACCCGCCAATCCCGGAAGTTGATCATCCGGAATGGAATCAGGACGTCGCAGATATCTTTGCCGATCTCGGAACAGGTTTCTGATTTGAAATGACCAACCGCAAAACCCTCGCCCTCAACCCCGAGGCCGCCACTGCCGAAGCCCCCGCGCTCAAGAAGAAGGGGCGCGGGTGGGAGATTTCGGAGAAGCGGCTCGATGCGCTGCACGAACAGGCGCGCGAGCTGCGCCGCCATTCGTCCGAGGCGCACAAGGCGCTCGCCGCCAAATTCGCCGCCGCGGACATGGGCCGCTACACCTTCAAGCGGCACGCGGTGGTCGGCAGCGCGATTGTCGATTTCAACTGCCACAACCTCGGCCTCGCGCTGGCGATCGACGAGGAGGGGCAGAACGACACGCTCGCCAAGCGCCGCGACAAGAGCCTCGAGAGCGTCGGCATTCAGGTGATGCGCATCGCGGCCAAGGACATCCTCGAGGATATCGACGCGGTGCTCCAGCGCCTCACCCTCGCCATCCGCGAGCGGATCGCGGCCAAGAAGGAAGCCGCCCGCGCGCACAAGGCGGCCAACCCCAAGCAGACTTATTCGCGCCCCAAGCCGAAAGGCGATGATCGCAAGCCCAGACCCCTTTCGTCTTCCCGGGCTTGACCCGGGACCCCGCTTTCTTCCCGCCTCAAGACAGCGGGACCCCGGCTCAAGGCCGGGGAGACGATGAAACAGAGAACTGAACCGATGCTCGAAATCACCAATCTCCACGCCTCCGTCGGCGATAAGCCGATCCTCAAGGGCCTCACGCTCGAAGTCCCCGCGGGCGAGGTCCATGCGATCATGGGCCCCAATGGCGCGGGCAAGTCGACGCTGACCAATGTGCTGGGCGGCAAGCCCGGTTACGAAGTGACCGAGGGCAGCGTGACCTTCCGGGGCGAGGACCTGCTGGCGCTGGAACCGCACGAGCGCGCGGCGAAGGGCCTGTTCCTCGGCTTCCAATATCCGGTCGAGATCCCCGGCGTCTCCAACGTCCAGTTCCTGCGCGAGGCGCTCAACGCGCAGCGCAAGGCGCGTGGGGAAGAACCGCTGTCGGGGGGCGAGTTCCTGAAGCTCGCCAAGGACAAGGCCGCGCTGCTCAGGATGGACATGGAAATGCTGAAAAGGCAGGTCAATGTCGGCTTCTCCGGCGGCGAGAAGAAGCGCGCCGAGATGGTGCAGATGGGCATCCTCGACCCCGCCTTCGCGGTGCTGGACGAGACCGATTCCGGCCTCGATATTGATGCGCTCAGGATCGTCGGCGCGGGGATCAACGCGATCATGCGCAGCCCCGACAAGGCGGTGCTGCTGATCACCCACTACCAGCGCCTGCTCGACGTGGTGAAGCCCGACAAGGTCAGCATCCTTGCAGGCGGCCGCATCGTCGAGACCGGCGGTCCGGAACTTGCGCTGCGGCTCGAGGCCGAGGGCTACGACGCGGTGATGGCGTGATGCTGCTCGCCGCCCTTGCGCTCGCTGCCGCGCAGCCGGTCGCCGAAGCACCAGCCGACAACGAAATCACCGTCGTAGCCAACCGCCTGCGCAACTGGCGCGGGACGTGGCGGATGAACAAGGGCGCCGCGACTTGCAAGACCAAGCGCTCGACCGGGGACAAGGCGATCGATGGGATCGGCTGCGACGCGATGATCCAATGCATGGTGCCCTTGGCGCCGCGGTTCTCGACCATCGAGAACGCCAAGCTTCCGAAAGCCGAGAAGGAGCAGCGGATCAACGCGTTGCTCGCAGCCGAGAAGGTCTACGACTGCCTTTTCGCCAAGCGCGAGGCAGGCATCGCCGCACTCGTCGCCGAGCGCAGGAGCAAGCGGTCATGACCACCGCAACCCTCCCCACCCGGCGTGACGAGGCGTGGCGCTATGCCGACATGGACGGCGTGGCGCGGCTCGGCGCGGCGGCGCTCGACCAGTGGCAAGAGATCACCCTCGCCCCCTGTGAGACGCGGCGGCACGCGATGACGGTCGGCTCCGAAGCGCCCGAGCTGCACCGCATCCGCCTGAACCTCGGCGAAGGCGCGCGGGCCGAGCTGTTCGTGGTCAACCGCGGTGCGGACTACACCCGCGTCGAGGTCGAGGTGCGGCTCGCGAAGGGTGCCCATTTCGAATTCGGCGGCGTCACCATCGGCGGGGCAGGCGTGACCCGCGAATTCGTCACGCAGGTCGTCCATGCCGAGCCCGAGGCGACCTCCAACCAGACGGTTCGCGCGGTGCACTGGGCGGGGGCGACAGGCAATTTCCTCGGCGAAATCAAGGTCGCTCGCCACGCGCAGAGGGCCGACGCGGCGCAGGACTTCAAGGGCCTGCTGCTGGAGGCAGGGGCGAGCGCCAATGCCGTCCCGCAGCTCGAAATCTTCGCCGATGACGTCAAATGCGCCCACGGCGCCACCGTCGGCGCGCTCGACGAGGCCGCGCGCTTCTACATGATGGCGCGGGGGCTCGACCCGGCGACGGCGCAGCGCCTGCTGGTGCAGGCCTTCATCGGCGACGCCTTCGTGGCGCTGGAGGACGAGGCCGAGCGCGAGGGGCTGCTCGAAGCGGCGCTGGCGGCGCTGGAGGGGGCGAGGCTGTGAGCACCACTCAACCTCCGTTTGTGTCGAGCCCTTCGGCAGGCTCAGGACAGGCTGCCGACCTTCGGTCGTCAGTCGAGACACCTGCGACCGGCCTCTCGACTGCGCTCGAGGCGAACGGGTTCAGGGCCGACTTCCCCGGCATGGTCACCCATGATGGCAAGCCCTGGCATTACCTCGACACCGCCGCCACTGCGCAGAAGCCGCGCAGCGTTATCGACGCCATGGCGCGCGCGCTGGGGGAGGATTACGCGACCGTCCACCGCGGGGTCTACACCCGCTCGGCCGAGATGACGCTCGCCTACGAGGCCGCGCGGCGCACCGTCGCCAAGTTCATCGGCGGGCTCGAGGACGAGCTGGTCTTCACCCGCGGCGCGACCGAGGCGATCAACCTCGTCGCGCAGACCTGGGGCCGCGCGAACCTCGAGCCGGGCGACCGCATCCTCCTCTCGCAGGCCGAGCACCATTCGAACATCGTGCCGTGGCAGATGGTCGCGGAAGAGGTGGGCGCCCACATCGATGTCTGCCCGCTGACGGACGATCACCGGATCGACCTCGATGCGGCCGAAGCCATGCTGACCGAGCGGCACAAGCTGGTCGCGCTCGGCCATGTCTCAAACGTCACCGGCGCGCTGCTCGATGCCCGGCGCGCCGCCGCACTGGCGCACAAGGTCGGCGCGAAGCTGCTGCTCGACGGGTGCCAGTCGGCGCCGCACATGGGCGTGGACGTGGCGACGCTCGATTGCGATTTCTACGTCTTCTCGGCGCACAAGCTCTACGGCCCGACCGGGATCGGGGCGCTGTGGGCGCGCAAGGAGCTGCTGGCCGAGATGCGCCCCTATCAGGGCGGCGGGGCGATGATCGACCGCGTGACCTTTTCCAAGACCACCTATGCCAGCGGGCCGCAAAGGTTCGAGGCCGGGACGCCCGCGATCACCGAAGCAGTCGCCTTCGCAGCTGCGGTGGACTACATCGCCGCAATCGGCCCGGAGCGCATTCACGCCCACGAACAACAGCTCGTCGCCAAGCTCCGCCGCGAACTCGGGGCGATGAACGACGTGCGCCTGTTCGGCCCCGCCGACAGCGCCGGGATCGTCAGCTTTGCGGTGGGTGACATCCACCCCCACGACCTCGGCACGATCCTCGACGAGAGCAATGTCGCGATCCGCGCCGGGCATCACTGCGCCCAGCCGCTGATGGATTACCTCGGCGTCCCGGCCACCGCGCGCGCCAGCTTCGGCTTGTATTCGACCGAGGCTGACGTCGACGCGCTGCTCGCCGGGATCGCCCGCACCCGCAAGATCTTTGGAAGAGGATGAGAGCGATGGACAGCTCGACCGAAAAGCCCCCACGCGCCCGCGTGTCGGATGCCGTGGACACCGAGACCGAAGCGCCCAAGGACCAGGGCCGCACCCGCGACTATCTCGACGGCTTCCTCGCCGCCAAGCCCGCCGATGCGCCGGTGGGCGGCGCGGGGAGCGACCTGCAAGCCGCCGTGATCGAGGCGTTGCGCGAAATCTACGACCCGGAAATTCCGGTCAATATCTACGATCTCGGCCTGATCTACGGGGTCGAGGTCGACGAGAATGCCGACGCCACCGTCACCATGACGCTCACGACACCGCATTGCCCGGTCGCCGAATCCATGCCCGGCGAGGTCGAGCTGCGCGTCTCGAGCGTCCCCGGTATCCGCGATGCGGAGGTCAATCTTGTCTGGGAGCCCGCCTGGGGCCCGCACAAGATGAGCGATGAGGCGCGGCTCGAGCTGGGGATGCTGTGACCCTCGCACCGGCCCTGACGATCACACTCGCGGACTACCGCGACGCTCGCGATGCCGCTGACGTCGTGGCGCTGCTCGATGCCTATGCCCGCGATCCGATGGGCGGCGGCGAGCGCTTGCGCGACGACGTCAAGGCGCGCCTCGTAGGCGATCTGGCGGCCGATCCGCAGGCCTTCTCGCTGCTGGCTCGGCTCGAGGACAAGGCCGTGGGCCTCGCCAATTGCTTCATGGGCTATTCGACCTTCGCCGCCGCGCCGCTCGTCAATATCCACGATCTCGCGGTGCTGCCCGAGGCGCGCGGGCGCGGGATCGGCAAGGCGCTCCTCCAGGCTGTCGAGGCTGAGGCCTTGAAGCGCGGGGCCTGCAAGATCACATTGGAAGTGCTGAGCGGCAATCCGGCGCGGCATCTCTACGCCCGCGAAGGCTATGGCGACTACCAGCTCGATCCCGCCGCCGGGCACGCGCTGTTCTGGCAGAAGAGGCTGACATGACCGAGACCACCTCCGCACGTCCTGCTCCCAAGGCCGCCGTCACCCTGACGCCAAGCGCCGAGGCGCGCATCGCCGAGCTGATGAGCAAGGCCCCGGAAGGTGCCATCGGCGTCAAGCTCTCGACCCCGCGCCGGGGCTGTTCGGGCCTCGCCTATTCGGTCGACTACGTCACCACCGAGGCCAAGTTCGACGAAAAGATCGCCACCCCCGGCGGCACCTTCTACATCGACGGCGCCTCGGTGCTCTACCTCGTCGGCAGCACCATGGACTGGCGCGAGGACGATTTCACCGCGGGCTTCGTGTTCGAAAACCCCAACGCCAAGGGCGCCTGTGGGTGCGGCGAAAGTTTCATGGTATAAGCAGAGCCATGGCCCATCCCGACTCACCACAAGGCAATATCCTCGCAGGGCTCGGCCGGATTCTGGTCGGGGTCGGGATGCTGGCCATTGCCGCCGGTGAGACCTTTGCGGGGCGCCGCCAGGGCCCGAGGCCGGACGTGGAGCCCGGCGCGAGGTCGTTGGCGGACCTCATGCGCAGCCAGCCGCAGCGGCGTCGCAAGCCGCCCGAGTCCGGGCTGCCCGTCCCCGCCGTCCCGCCGCGCGGACCTGCACCGCACCGGGGCGGAGCCGCTGTCGCGATGGACCCGGCGCGCGATTGAAGGCATTGCGGCGTGACCCGCCATGACGCGTGGCACGGACCTTCCCCCCGATCGCGACGCCCAGCGCATCGACCAGCGCGGGCGTGAGGTGCGGGCCATCATCGCGCGGATAGAAGGCGAGCGCGCCGTTCTGGAAGCGCAGCTGGCCGAGGGGCCCGCGCCCGAAGACCGGGCCCGGATCGAGACCGATATTCTCCACCTGGCGCTCGCGCTCGGCGAGCTGCGCGGCGGCCATTACGTCGCCGGTTAGTCCGCTGCGGCGAGCCGCGCGATCAGCCGGCTTTCGAGCTCGTCGACTTCGCCATCGGCGTCGATCATGCCCTCGAGCCATGCGCTCTCGTAGTCAGTGACTGTCTCGCCCTCGGCGGCCAGTGCTTCATAGTCCGGGCCCGCGGGCTGCTTCTTGCCGAACACCTTGCCGAAGTGGTTGGCGACCTTGGGTGCCTCGCGCAGAACGCGGCCCATGAAGCGGCCGACGTTGGCACGGTTGTCGGCCATAAAGGCTTCGAGCTCGCGCCTGCGCTCGTGGCTGAGCTGGGCGTTCTGGTGCGTGAACCCCTTGAGGAAGTTCGCCACCCCGTCGATGAACAGATCGTCCCACTCGGCCGCGTTCTCCTCGGGAAGCGTCGCGTCCTTCAGCCGGAACAGCATTTCGGCCTCGAAGCGCGAGACCGCCGCCGGGGCGCAGCCGCCGCTGGCGAAGATCACCCGGCGGATGATCCGGCACTCGGCGGCGCTGATGTGGGTCGCCGACAGATGCCCGCCGCAGCGGGTCGGGCCGGTGCCGGTGAGCACCGCGCGCTCGATCTGATCGAGCACGTAGGTCTTCAGCCGTTCGGGCACGTTCTCGGCGCGTTCGATGATCCGCACCATGGTCTCGAGCTCCACCACGCTGTCGACCACGCCGTCATGATCGATCTGGCCGATCAGCCACTCGGCCTCCTCGAGCGAGCATTGCAAGCGCGGCGGCGTGGCGTTGAGCACGAATTCGCCGATCGCCTCGACGAAGAAGTCGCACCATTCGGGGCTGCGCTCGGCGAGCGCATTGTTCAACGCGAACAGCGCCTCGGCCTCGGCGCGGGTGATGATCCCGTCGCCCCAGCCCTCGCGGCGCAGCGCGAGGATGCCCTCGGCGGTGATCTGCCCGTCCGCGGCGGCGGCCTCGGCGATGGCGATGAATTGCGTGGTCATGCTTGCGTCTGGTCCCGTCGGCTTGCTCGGGAGCGGACATGGCACGAACAGGCTTAAGGCTGCGTTACCGCTTCTCGACCTCGCGGATGCAGGCGCCCGGATCGGCGGGCGCGCCGCCCTGCCGCAGCCGCGCCGCGACATGGGTGGCGGTCGGCTGGGAACCGGCGCTGAGCGGATAGAGGAAGATATCGAGCACGCAGGCCTTGCCGGTGAATTGCAGCTTGCGCGCGTCGCCCTCGGCAAGGTCGATGCGCGGACTGCCGAAACGCCGGGTGAGCGCATCGGCCGGCGAGCCGATCACCCCGCCGAGACCCTGGCCCGACATGACCTCCGGCACGACGACGATGGTGCTGTGCGGCCGGGCGCCGCCCCCGATCGAAGGGCGCGGCGCGGCGGCGACGCGCGGCTTGGCGGGACCCTTGCCCGCCCCGCCGCCGGCACACCCCGCCAGCGCGACGCCAAGCAGCGCCAGAACCGCGATGCCCGTATTCCTCATGCCTGCGTGCGTCCCTCCAGCCGGCGCAGGACCAGATGCGTGCCTGCCGCAGCGCCGATAAGCGGTGCGGCAAGGTTCGCCAAGGGGACGAGCATCAACCCGGCGATGGCAGCGCCCAGCAGGGCGCGTTCGCCGCGCGGCACCGGGTTTGCGTCCTCTGCGCCGGCGCAATGCCGCAGCCACGCCATGTCGGTGAGCTCGCGCCCCAGCAGCACCGCGTTGACCGCCAGCAGCACCAGCGCCGGGCCGATGGCGGTGAAGGCGAGCAGGGCCGCGACCGGCAGCGCCAGCAGGTTGTAGCCGATCGCCCGCAGCACGCCCCGCGCCGCGTTGGCAATCTCGCGGCGCAGCGGCAGGGGCCGCGCGCGCGCTGCCGCGCCGGGATAGTGCCGCGCCTCGACCGCCACCACCACCGCATCGGCGAAGAACTGCATCACCGCCACTGCCACTACCCGGAACAGCAGCCAGAAGGCGACGACGGCGGTCACGAGCCAGACCAGCACCGCTGCCGTCTCTGCGTAGTCCTGCGGCAGGATCGCGGCCAGCCATGCGCTGCGGAACAGCCATGCCAGGCCTGCATAGAGCCCCGCGCCCGCGAGCGCGAAGATCATGAGCGTGATCGCGACGCTCTTCACCGCGACCGCCACGAAGGCGCGGTCGCCGAGCTGGCGACAGGCCTTGAGCAGGGCGGCGAGGACGGCGGGCATGGGCGATCCGATGCGGGGCGCGGGCGCGCGAGTCAACGCGTGCCGCCGCGCTCGCACACAGAAGCTTGGCGCGCGGGCCGAAGGCGGCTAGGCGGCGGCGCAACGATCCACAACCGAGGAACCCGCCCGTGCCCGAAACCACCGAGCCCCGCTACGACGTCATCGCCATCGGCAATGCCGTGGTCGACGTGATCGCCTCCTGTTCGGAGGAGCTGATCGAGGAGCTCCAGCTCAATCGCGGCGGCATGACCCTGATCGACGAGGCGCGCGCCGAGGAGCTCTACGCCGCGATGCCCCCGGCGCGCGAGGTGTCGGGCGGGTCGGCGGCGAACACGCTGGCGGGGCTGGCGACGCTCGGCCTGCAATGCGCCTTCATCGGCCAGGTCGCCGAGGACCAGCTCGGCAAGGTGTTCCGCCACGACATGCGCGCGACCGGCATCGACTTCGACACGCCGGGCCGTGAAGGCGAGCCCGCCACCGGGCGCGTGCTGATCTTCGTCACCCCCGATGGCGAGCGCACCATGAACACCTTCCTCGGCGCAGGGCAGTTCCTGCCCGCCGCCGCGCTCGACGAGAGCCTGATCGCGAGCGGGGCGATCCTCTATCTCGAAGGCTACCTGTGGGACCCGGAAGAGCCGCGCCGCGCCATGCGCCGCGCCATCGCGGTGGCGCGCGAGGCGGGGCGCAAGATCGCCTTCACCGCCAGCGAAAGCTTCGTCATCGAACGGCACGGCGACGATTTCCGCGCCATGATCGAGGACGGGGTGATCGACATCCTGTTCGTCAACGAGACCGAGCTGGCGACGCTGACCGGGGAGGACGATTTCGAGGCGGGCCTCGCCGCTCTCGCCGACAAGGTGCCGGTGCTGGTCGCGACGCGATCGGAGAAGGGCGCGGTCGCCATCGCCCACGGCGAGCGGGCCGAGGTCGCCGCCGTGCCGGTCATCAAGGTGGTCGACACCACCGGCGCGGGCGACCAGTTCGCGGCCGGCTTCCTGTCGGGCTACGTCAAGGGTGAGCCGCTGACCCGCTGCCTCAAGCGCGGGGCGATCTGTGCGTCGGAAGTGATCTCACACTACGGCCCGCGACCGGAAGCGGATATGCAGGCGCTGATGGCGGAGCGGCTCTAGGCGCGCGCACGCGGACGGCGAGCGCGCGCGGGCTGAGCTTGCCCGCGCGCCAGCCGAACCACGCCGCCGCCGCGCCCGCCGCCGCGCCGAGCGCGCCGGTGACGGCCGAAGGGACGCTTCCAGGGGCTGCGACGGCCTGGCCGAGTGCGGGCACTTTCGGTGCGGCCCACATCACCGCCGTCTGGAGGCCGATGAACCCCGCTCCGACCAGCCATGGCGCGGCGTATTTGCGGTTTGCGGCGCAAAGCCCGAGCGCGAACAGCATCGCGAGGCCGCCGGTGGCAAGCATCATGTCGAGCGCGTCGCGCGGCCCCTCGCCGCCGATCACGGTCAGCCACGGCGTCACCTGCGCGATGACCTCGCCGCACAGGCTGACGAACAGGATCAGCGGGGCCGCGAGCATATAGCCGGCGTGTAGCATGATGTTCCGGCGGTGCTTGAGCGCGAGATAGAACAGCGTGAGGTGGGCGGGGATCGCCGCCGCCATGCCGAGACCCGCAGCCGGACCGGGCGCGGGCATGGTAGGCTCCACGCCCGCTACGATGTCGATGCCCATCGCGAAGCCGGCGATCAGGACGGGGAACAGCCCGAAGCTCGCCCGGCCCAAGATGCTGTGCAGCACGTGGGCGCGCCGCCCGACCGCGATGTGCTGGCCGATCAGCAGCGCAAGCCAGGCGATGACCGAAATTGCATGAAGGTGAAAGGCGAGCGGCAACGGGCCCGCAGCCCTGAAATAGCTGCTCCCGAAGCCTGCCGCGATGACGAGCAGCAGGGCGCCCACAAACCAAGGCGCATGGCGGTACGGCATCCTGGACCCCTGTTGCCGGATTATGTTCTGGCAAGGGGCCTAGCATGGGCGGGGGCCTCGACAAAGCCCCCGTGCACGGATCGGTTCAATCCCCCGGGACGTAGCCTGCGCGGCGCAGGGTCACCATGTAGCGCGCGATCTGGTCGATCTGCGGGCGGGTGAGGGTGAAGTCCATGTCCTCGGGATAGTTGTGCGCCTCCGCCAGCCAGGCGGCGAGCGATGTTTCGGACAGGCCGGGGCGATTGGCGATCGCCGCGAAGCTGGGCGAGCGCGGGTTGGGCGACAGGAACGGCGGCTCGACCGCGTGGCACCCGCCGCAGGCGCCCTCGACGAAGGCGGGCGCGCGGGTGTCCGCCGAGCGCGCGGTGGCCTTGCCGACCATCGGCGGCGCGTTGTCGGAGGCGGGCGCGGTCACGCAGGCGGCAAGACAGGCGAGCGCGGCGGGCAGGATCAGGCGGTGGATCATGGACGCCTTATCCCTCGTGCCCGGCCCGCTTTCCTTGATCGGGATCAATTTATCGCTGGCGCGGGGGGTCAACCGGCGTGGGCGGCGATCCATTCCTCGACGACCGGCGCGACCTTGGTGCGCCAGCGCGAGCCGTTGAAGATGCCGTAGTGCCCGGCGCCCTCGGCCATGTAGTAGCGCTTCTTCGCTTCCGGCAGGTTGGGCGTCAGCTTCAGCGCCGCGCGGGTCTGGCCGAGGCCGGAGATATCGTCGCGCTCGCCCTCGATGGCGAGTAGCGCGGTGTCGGTGATCGCGGTCAGATCGACGATCTCGCCCTTGTGGCGGAACTCGCCCTTGGGGATCGAGTGCTTCTGGAACACCTCCTCCACGGTCTGGAGGTAGAACTCGGCGGTCATGTCGCACACCGAGCGATATTCGTCGTAGAAATCCTTGGTCGCCTGCGCGCTTTCCTCGTCGCCGATGGTGAGGTGTTTGAACATCTCATAGTGGCTCATCATGTGGCTCGAGAGGTTCATGCTCATGAAGGCGGAGAGCTGCATGAAGCCGGGATAGACCCGCCGACCCGCGCCGGGATACTTGAGCGGAACGGTGGCGATCACCGATTGCCGGAACCACGCGATCGGGCGCTGCATCGCCATGTTGTTGACGACCGTCGGGCATTCGCGCGTGTCGATCGGGCCGCCCATCATGGTGAGGGTGGCGGGCGCGGCAGGCGACTTGTGCAGGTTGAGGAGCGCGGTCGCGGCGAAAGCCGGCACCGAGGGCTGGCACACCGCCATCATGTGGACGCGCTGCCCGCCCGCTTCCGCGTGGACGTGCTCGGCGAAGGCGATCAGGTAATCGATGTAGTCGTCGAGATCGAACTTGCCCGCGCCCTGCGGCACCATCTTGGCGTCGGCCCAGTCGGTGATGAACACCTCCGCGCTCTCGAGCATCCGCTCCACCGTGCCGCGCAGCAGCGTCGCGTAATGGCCGCTCATCGGCGCGACGATCAGCAGGCGGGGGCGATCCGCGGGGGCGCCCTCGACCCGGAAGCGCAGCAGGTCGCCGAAGGGGCGCTTCATCACCGTCGATTGCACCACCGGATGGGCGACGCCGCCGATCTGCACCGTCTCGATCCCGAATTCGGGCTTCCCGTAATGCGCGGTCGCATGGGAGAAGACGTCGAGCGCGCTCGCGGCGAGCGGGCCCATCCCGAAACCGGCGAGCGGATTGGCGGGGTTCGACAGCATCCCCGCGCCGATCGAGGCGAGCGCGCTGGCGCTGTTCATCCAGCTGCGCTGGAGCTCATAGGCATGATAAAGCATCGGTTTCCTTCATGCGGACGAACATATCCGGCGCCTTATCCCGTGGCACCCTGCAACCAAGATGCGCCTTCGCAGGGTGTTGTGCAATGCACAATCGCATCGGCCGCGCCGCCACAGGGCCGGAGCCCTTACGGTTTTTACACGTGATCTTCCCGCGCCGAAGGGCTAGAGGGCTGCGGTCATGCACGGCGATACCCCCACGCGCGATCCCCTCGGCAGCCCCGACGACGACACCCCGGACACCGGCCCCGCCGTGCTGTCGGAGACCGCCAGCGAGCCCGCGCCCAAGTCGCGCAGCCTCGCGCCCTTGCGCATGGTGTTCGGCATGGCGGTGCAATACCCGCGCGAGATCGCGCTGGCGCTCGTCGCGCTGGTCATCACCTCTGCGGCGACGCTGGCGATCCCCTATCGCTTCAAGGTCATCATCGACGAGGCCTTCTCCGGCCGCGCCAATCCCGAACAGATCGGCCACGCCTTCGAATACCTGCTGATGATCGTGCTGATCCTCGGCCTCGGCACGGCGCTGCGCTTCTATTTCGTCAGCTGGCTCGGCGAACGGGTGGTCGCCGACATCCGCCTTGCCGTGCAGCAGAACCTGCTGCGCCTTTCGCCCGGCTTCTACGAGGTGAACTCCCCCAAGGAAATCTCGAGCCGCATGACCAGCGACACCGCGGTGATCGAGAACGTGGTGGGCACCACGGTCTCGGTGGCGCTGCGCAATATGCTGACCGGGATCGGCGGGATCGGCTTCCTTGTCTATCTCGCGCCGCAGCTGACGCTCGGCCTGCTGATCGGCATCCCGCTGGTGATCCTCCCGATCGTCTTCTTCGGGCGAAAGATCCGCGCGGTCTCGCGCACCAGCCAGGACCGCATCGCCGACGTCGGCGCCTATGTCACCGAGGTGCTCTCGGCGATGAAGATCGTGCAGAGCTTCGGGCAGGAGCGCCGCGAGGGCGAGCGCTTTGCGGCGGTGGTCGAGAACACCTTCGCGACCGCCAAGCGTCGCATCCTCCTGCGCGCGGCGATGACGACGCTGGTGATCCTGCTGGTGTTCGGCGGCATCGTGCTCGTCATGTGGCGCGGCGCGCTTGCGGTGGCGGCAGGCGAGATCAGCGGCGGCACCATCGCCGCCTTCGTGCTCACCGGCGGGCTGGTGGCGGGCGCGCTGGGCGCGCTCACCGAAGTCTATGGGGATCTGCTGCGCGGCGCGGGCGCGGCGAGCCGGCTGGCCGAGCTCCTCCAGGCCAAGCCCGAGATCGCGCCGCCTGCCCGGCCCGAGCGGTTGCCGGTCCCGGCGCGCGGCAGCCTCAGCTTCCGCAATGTCTCCTTCCGCTACCCCGCCCGGCCCGAGACCGCCGCATTGAAGGACTTCACCCTCGAGATCGAGCCGGGCGAGACCGTCGCCATCGTCGGCCCCTCGGGCGCAGGCAAGTCGACCATCTTCCAGCTGGTCGAACGCTTCTACGATCCGCAGGCCGGCACCATCCGCCTCGACGGGGTGCCGCTGACCAGCGCCGATCCGGCCGAGATCCGCGCCCGCATCGCCTTCGTGCCGCAGGTCGGGGTGCTGTTCAGCGCCAACGCCCGCGACAACCTGCGCTACGGCAAGTGGGACGCCACCGACGAGGATATCTGGCAGGCCGCCCGCGCCGCCAATGCCGAAAGTTTCCTGCGCGCCCTGCCGCAGGGGCTCGACACGCACCTCGGCGAAGGCGGCACGCAGCTTTCGGGCGGGCAGCAGCAGCGCGTCGCCATCGCCCGCGCGCTGCTGCGCGATGCGCCGATCCTGCTGCTCGACGAGGCGACGAGCGCGCTGGACGCCGAGAGCGAGCAGCTCGTCCAGCAAGCTCTCGAGGGCCTGATGCAGGACCGCACCACGCTGGTCATCGCCCACCGCCTCGCAACGGTGCGCGCCGCTGACCGGATCGTGGTGCTCGATGACGGGCGGATCGTCGAACAGGGCACGCACGAGGCGCTGACCAAGGCGGGCGGGCTCTACGCACGCCTCGCCCGGCTGCAATTCGCCGCCGACGCGGCGTGATGTCTCGGACGCGCTAGCACGCGACGCAAACCACCCGCCCCGCCTCCCCGCCCGGCCACCAATGGTACACCATGCTATGGTGGCCGGGCGGGAAGGCGGGGCGGGCGGTCTGCGCCACCGGAGGTGGCCGGCAATAAAATCGACGAAGCGCAACCACCGCCGGACGAACCGCAACCCGGCGCGGCCCACGGCGTTAGTGTGACACCTTGCCGACATCCTGTCGCAACTCTCAGGGACTCGAGACGCACATGATCCACAAGACCGCCGCCCTTGTCGGGGCGAGCCTGCTCGCGCTGGCGACCCCCGCCTTCGCCCACGACGGCGATGACCACGATCTGCTCGCGCAGGCCGGGACCGAGACCGCCGCCGCGCCCCTGCCGACCATGAGCTTCGGCAAGTGGGGCTTCGATCCGGCCTACCTCGCCGCCGACGTCAAGCCGGGCGATGATTTCAACGCCTATGCCAACAAGAAGTGGATCGACGCCAACCCGCTGCCGGCCGACTTCAGCCGGATCGGCGCCTTCACCCTGCTCGGCGAGAAGAGCACCGCCGACGTCAAGGCGCTGATGGACGAACTCGCCGCGAAGGACCCCGCCAGCCTGTCGGGCGACGAGCGCCGGATCCTCGACACCTACCGCACCTTCCTCGATACCGCCGCGATCGAGAAGGCGGGCCTTGCCCCGGCGCAGCCCTATCTCCAGCGGATCAAGGGCGCCAAGACGCTGAACGATCTCGCCATGCTGTGGGCCGAGCCGGGCTTTTCCAGCCCGCTCGGCGCGGCGGTCACCATCGATGCCAAGCAGCCCGATCGTTACATCGCCAGCGTGGGCTTCGGCGGGCTGGGGCTGCCCGACCGCGACTATTACCTCGACACCAGCGAAAAGGGCGAGGCGATCAAGGCCAAGTACAAGGCCTACCTTACCTTCCTGCTCGGCGAGGCAGGCTACAAGGATGCCGCCGCGATGGCCGAGAAGGTCTATGCCTTCGAGGACGCCAACGCCCGCACCGTGCAGTGGGACCGCGCGGTGCGCCGCAACCGCGACCTCACCTACAACCTGCTGACCGAGGAAGAGCTGGCCGCGATCGGGGGCAAGGTGCCGGTCAAGGCGATGCTGGCGAAGATCGGGATCGAAAAGAGCCCCGGTTTCGTCGTCAGCCTGATGCCGCCCACCCCTGAGGAGATCGCGCAGTACAAGCTCGACGCCGCGACGCTCGGCAAGATCGGCACCGGGATGCCCGGGATGTTCGCGCTGGTCTCGCAAACGCCGGTGGACGTCCTCCAGGCGTGGATGGTCAAGGAGTTCCTGTCGGCCCATGCCCCGGTGCTGCCGCAGCGCTTCGACGACGCGCGCTTTGCTTTCTACGGCCAGACGCTGACCGGCACCCCGCAGCAGCGCCCGCGCTGGAAGCGCGCGATCGGCGAGGCCGAGAGCCTGATCGGCGAGCTGGTCGGCAAGGAATATGTCGCCCGCCACTTCCCGCCCGAGAACAAGGCGGCGATGGACACGCTGGTGGCCAACCTGCGCTTGGCGCTGGACGAATCCATCGGCCAGCTCAAATGGATGAGCGAGGAGACCAAGGTCCAGGCCCGCGCCAAGCTCGCGACCTTCGATCCCAAGATCGGCTACCGCCCCAATCTCGAAACCTATGAAGGCCTCGCGATCACCGCCGGCAACCCGATCGCCAACCGCATGGCGGCGGCAAGCTGGCAGCGGGCGGACAACGTCAAGAAGCTGTTCGCGCCGATCGACCGCACCGAATGGGGGATGCTCCCGCAGACGGTGAACGCCTATTACAACTCGGTGAAGAACGAGATCGTCTTCCCCGCCGGGATCCTCCAGCAGCCGTTCTTCGCGCTGACCAACGACATCGCGGTCAATTACGGCGCCATCGGCGGGGTGATCGGCCACGAGATCGGCCACGGCTTCGACGACCAGGGTTCCAAGTCCGACGCCAGCGGCGCGCTCAGGAACTGGTGGACCGATGCCGACCGCGCCGCCTTCGACACGCTCGGCAACCGGCTGGTGGCGCAGTACAACAGCTATTGCCCGCTCGACGACGGCAAGACCTGCGTCAACGGCCGCCTGACGCTGGGCGAGAACATCGGCGATGTCGGCGGGATCAGCATGGCCTACCGCGCCTACAAGCTCGCCACCAAGGGGCAGGAGGTGCCGGTGATCGACGGCCTGACCGGCGACCAGCGCTTCTTCCTCGCCTGGGCGCAGGTGTGGCGTTCGACCCAACGCGAGGACAACTACAGGAACCGCCTGCGCACCGACAGCCACAGCCCCGAAGAATTCCGGGTCAACGGCGTCGTGCGCAACATCGACGAGTGGTACGAGGCCTTCGGCGTGAAGCCCGGCGACGCGCTCTACCTGCCGCCCGAACAGCGCGTGCGCATCTGGTGAGCGTTTCTGTGTGCGTGCCCGCCTCCGCGGGCACGTCCTCGGCGAGCTTCAGGCCCTGGCGGGCCTGATCGCCTGCGGCTCGCGCGCGTGCGCTCGCGGCCCGTCCTAGGCGGGCCGGGCCGTCCAAGTCAGAGAGGCCCGCCCCGCAATCGGGGCGGGCCTTTTCGGTTTGACTTGGGGCAGCCCCTCGTCGAAGCACCGCGCCCATGAACGATTACCTCGCCGCCATCCTCCTCGGCATTCTCGAGGGGCTGACCGAGTTCCTGCCCGTCTCCTCGACCGGGCACCTGATCCTCGGCACCGAACTGCTCGGCTTCGACCAGGCCGACTGGGAGGTGTTCAACATCGCCATCCAGCCCGCCGCGATCCTTGCCATCGTGGTGCTCTACTGGCGGACCTTCTGGGACGTCGCCAAGGGCCTGCTGGGTTTCGAGCGGGGCGCGATCGCCTTCGTGCGCAACCTGCTCGTCGCCTTCTTCCCGGCGGTGATCCTCGGCCTCGTGTTCGGCGACTATATCGAGACCCTGCTCGGCAACGCGGTGATCGTGTGCTGGGCGCTGATTATCGGCGGCGTCGCGATCCTCGCCATCGAGCGCTGGGCGAACCCGCCCGCGACCGGGCCGGGCGTATCGGGCGTGCCGCTGAAGACCGCGATCCTCGTCGGCATCGTCCAGTGCCTTGCGATGATCCCCGGGGTGAGCCGCTCGGGCGCGACCATCCTCGGCGCGATGGCCTTCGGGGTCGACCGCAAGACCGCCGCCGAATTCAGCTTCTTCCTCGCCGTGCCGACCTTGACGGGCGCGACCGTGTACCAGCTCGCCAAGTACGGCGGCGGCCTCACCCCGCACGATTACACGCTGATCGGGATCGGCTCCCTCGCCGGGTTCTTCACCGCACTGGTGGTCGTGAAGGCCTTCATCGCGATCATCACCCGCGTCGGCTTTGCACCCTTCGCCTGGTACCGCATCGTCGCCGGCGTGATCGGGCTCGTCTGGCTGACCTTGCGCTGATCGCGGCGCGCCCTTGCACAATTGTCGGAACCGCTTGCCCCCACGCTCATTGGGGAGGGGAGCCGGCGCGGTGCCGGCCACAAGCAGGAAGACGAAGGCGAAAATGGCGCTGTTGGTGCTGATCGTGTTGGGGGGAACGCTGGGCTGGCTGGCCTCGATCCTCGCCCGGACCGAGGCGCCGGGCGATATCCTGCGCCAGATCGCGCTCGGCATGGTGGTCTCGGTCACCGCCGGCGAAATCGCCAATGACGGCACGATGATCGGCAGCCTGTCTCTCATGAGCCTCGGAACGGCCCTTGCCGCGACCGGCTTTGCCCTGGTGCTCTATCACGCCATCGCGGGTCGCAAGCTGCGCTCCCACACCTGAATTTTCGCAGGTCCGTGGAACTTCTCCTCCGCCCGGCGATAGTGCCGGGCCAGGCAGGCATCGGCACGCCTCGCCTCATGATGGAGAACACGATGAAGTTTACCGCGAAGCACACCGCCACGCTGATCGCCGCCGCGCTCGGCCTTTCGCTCGCCGCCTGTGAAGGCCCCAACGAAAACGCGATGGAAGACGCCGGCGAGCAGAACGCCGAAGCCGTCGCCGACAAGGCCGAAGCCATGGAAGACGCCGGCCAGATCACCGACGCGCAGGAAGATGCGATGGTCGACCGCGCCGAGGACAAGGCCGACGCCATGGAAAAGCAGGGCGAGGCGATGGACAACGGCACGGCGACCCCGTCGGCCCAATAATCGCAAAGGCGCCGCGGCCGGTTCAGGTCGAAGCGCGAAAGGGCGGCCCGGAACTGCGGTTCCGGGCCGCCTTGCGTCGCGCTAAACCGCTCTAGACCGGCGCCGCCCCGCTGCCCCGCCCGCCGCGCAGGTGGTATTCCTGGCTGCCCCGGTGCAGCACGTTGTCGACATCGATCACCGCGCTGTTGGCGTAGGTGAAGCCGGCCGGCAGGCTGCGATAGAGCCGGTCGAAATCGCGCTCCACCGTCTGGCGGTAGAGATCGGCGAAGCTCTCGATCACGAAATAGGTCGGTTGCAGGTCGCTGATCACGTAATCGGTGCGCATCACCCGGTCGACGTTGAGCATGATGCGGTTGGGGCTCTCCGCCTCAACTGCGAACTTCGCCTCGGTCGGCCCCGACAGGATGCCAGCGCCATAGGCCCGCACCGCGCCCGCCTCCTCGATCAGCCCGAACTCCACCGTATACCAGTAGAGCGCACCCAGCGCCTTCAGCCGGTTGTAGCGCATCGCCTTCCACCCGGCGCGGCCATATTCCTGCATATAGTCGGCATAGGTGGGATCGGTGAGCATCGGCACGTGGCCGAACACGTCGTGGAAGACGTCGGGTTCTTCGATGTAGTCGAAGGTCTCGCGCGTGCGGATGAAGTTCCCCGCCGGAAAGCGCCGGTTGGCAAGGTGCCAGAAGAACACGTGATCGGGGATCAGCATCGGCACCGGCACCACGCTCCACCCGGTGAGCGCGCCCAGTTCCTCGGAAAGCTGGCCGAATTCGGGCACCCCGCCGCGCCCCAGATCGAGCTTCTCCAGCCCCGCCATGAAGGCGCTGCACGCCCTTCCGGGGAGCACCTCCATCTGGCGCGCGAAGAGATCGTCCCACACCGCGTGATCCTCAGCCGTGTAAGCGGTCTGCGCGGGCTCGAGCCAGTCCTCGCTGACGTGCGCGGGCCGCGCGAGGGGCGCGGTGAAGACTTCCGCCGCCATCTCTGGCAGGGTTGCGAAATCGGGCTGGGGGTCTGCGAGAGTTGCCATGGTTTCAGATGATACTACTTTCGCGCCGACGGGACAATGAAAGGGGGGACGCCGATGGGCATGAAGCGCAAGGATTACGAAGCGGCCCTTGCACCGCTGACGCTCGAGCTGGTCAGCATGGCGCGCTGGGTGAAGGCGAGCGGGGCGCGGGTGGTGGTGCTGTTCGAGGGCCGCGACACGGCGGGCAAGGGCGGGGCGATCGGCGCGGTCTCGCGCGATCTCAACCCGCGCCAGTGCCGCACGGTCGCGCTGCCCAAGCCGACCGAGGCCGAACTCGGCCAGTGGTATTTCCAGCGCTATGTCGCCCACCTGCCGACCGCCGGCGAGATCGTGCTCTTCGACCGGTCATGGTACAACCGCGCGGGCGTCGAGACAGTGATGGGCTATGCCTCGCCCGAGCAGGTGAAGGCCTTCCTCAAGGCGGCGCCCGCCTTCGAGAAGCTGCTGGTCGACGACGGCATCCTGCTGTTCAAATACTGGCTCGCCGCCGATCAGGAACGCCAGGAGGAGCGCCTGCGCGAGCGGCTCGACGATCCGCTGAAGCGCTGGAAGCTGTCGCCCATCGATCTCGCCGCCCGCGCGAAATATGATGATTACACCCGCGCGCGCGAGGCGATGCTGAAGGCGACGCATACGAAGCACGCCCCTTGGACTCTCGTCGATTTCAACGACCAGCGCCGCGGGCGGCTGACGCTGATCCGTGACCTGCTGTCGCGGGTGCCCGACACCCACGAGGTTCCCGAGGCGATCGACTTCCCCGAGCTCGGCCGGGCGCCGGTGAAGGAGACCTTCGGCGTGCTGAAGCCGATTGCGGACTGGGAGGGGTAGGCACTCGTCTCCCCTCCCTTCAGGGAAGAGCCGGGGGTGGGGCGAGGCCGAAAGGCCTCGCACGTGGCCGCTGGCGTGGAGCCCCCACCCCCAGCCCCTCCCCAAGGGGAGGGGAGGTCAGAGCGCCGCGCTCGCCGCCGTCACCTGCCGCCCGTCGCCTGCAAACGCCGCCAGCTCGTAACCCTCGGCGCTGGCGCGCATCACAAGATGCAGCGGCTCGCCCGCGATGGCGGGGGAGAGGCCGCGGAATCGGAATGCGCGCAGCCGGTTCTCGCCAAGCTCGCGGGCGGCCAGTTGCAGCAGCAGGCTCGCGATCAGCGGGCCATGCACCACGAGGCCGCGATAGCGCTCGACCTCGCTGGCATAGGGCGCGTCGTAATGGATGCGGTGGGTGTTGAAGGTCAGCGCCGAGTATCGGAACAGCAGGCGCGGATCGGGGGTGAGGACGCGGTGCGCGTCCCAGCCCTCGGGCGAAAAGCTTGCCTCGCCCAGAGGGGGCGGAGCGAGCGCTTGACCCGGGTTAGCCGCCTCTCGGTAGACGATAGACTGGGTCTCGACCACCGCCAGCGTGCCGTTGGCGCGTGTTTCACGTGAAACATCGACAAAGGCGAGCGGCCCGGTGGAGCCCTGCTTTTCGCTGATCGCGGCGATCCGGCTGGTCTGCGCAATGACCGCGCCGATGGCGATCGGGGCGTGGAAGTGGATCGTCGAAGATGCCCACATCCGGCGCGGCATCTGGAAGGACGGGAGAAAGCTGTCCGCGCCGTCCTCCCGTGCCGGATGCCCGTCCTCGCCCAGCTTGGCGGTGGGCGCTTGCGGTGTGCAGAGCGCGAAGTGGATGCCCTGCGGCATGATCGGGGGATGCGGTGTCGCAAGGTCGAAGGTGGCGAGCCAGCGCGCCGCCAGCCCCTCGTCCAGCCGGTCCTTGGCGCGGATCTCGCGCCCGATCCACGCATCGTAGCTCATGCCGCCCGCTCGAACACGGCGGCGATCCCCTGGCCGCCACCAATGCACATGGTTTCAAGGCCATAGCGCACGCCGCGGCGGTGCATCTCGTGCGCCATGTCGGCGAGGATGCGGCCTCCGGTGGCGCCGATGGGATGGCCGAGGCTGATCCCCGAACCGTTGACGTTGAGGATCTCGTGGCGCGAATCATCCTGCGACCAGCCCCAGCCCTTGAGAACGCTGAGCACCTGCGGCGCGAAGGCCTCGTTCAATTCGACCAGCCCGATATCGTCCCAGCTATACCCGCGCCGTTCAAACAGGCGCTCGACCGCAGGCACCGGGCCGATCCCCATGCGCGCCGGATCGCAGCCCGCCGCCGCCCAGCCGCCGAACCACAGCATCGGGGTGAGGCCGAGCTCCCCGAGCTTGTCCTCCGCGACCACGAGGCAGGCTGCCGCCGCGTCGTTCTGCTGGCTGGCATTGCCCGCCGTTACAATGGCTTGCGGATCGCGGCGTAGGTCGATGGGGGCGAGCTTGCCGAGGGTCTCCATCGAGGCGTCGGTGCGATAGCCTTCGTCATGGTCGAAGACCACGGATTCACCCTTGCGGCTCGGGATGGTGACGGGGACGAGCTGTTCGGCAAACTTGCCCTCGGCCCAGGCGCGAGTAGCGTTTTGGTGCGAGCGGACGGCGAAGGCGTCGGCCTCCTCGCGGGTGATGCCGTAGTCCTTGGCGAGGTTTTCGGCGGTCTCGATCATCCCGGTGATGACCCCGAAGCGCTCGATCGGCTGGCTCATCACGCGGCCCCTGCTGAGGCGGTCATGCAGCACCATGTCGCCCATCCTGACGCCCCCGCGCGCGGCGAGGGTGTAGTGCTCGACGTTCGACATGCTCTCGACGCCGCCCGCAACCACCACGTCGGCCATCCCGGTCTCGACCATCATCGCCGCGGTCGCCACCGCCTGCACGCCGGAACCGCAGCGGCGGTCCAGCTGGAAACCGGGGACTTCGATCGGCAGGCCAGCCGCAAGCCAGCTCCAGTGGCCGATCGCGGGGGCCTCGCCATTGCCGTAGCCCTGCGAGAACACGACATCGTCCACCCGCGCCGGATCGATGCCCGAGCGCTCAATCAGCGCCTTGAGGATCACCGCGCCCAGTTGGCCCGCATTCAGCCCCGCAAGCCCGCCGAGGAACTTGCCCACCGGGGTGCGCAGGGGGGTGCAAATGGCGGCGCGTCTGGTCATGCTATCAATTCTCCAACAATTCCGTTCGCCTCGAGCGAAGTCGAGAGGCCTTGCGCAGGTGTCTCGACTGCGCTCGACACGAACGGATGGGGTGTCACTTGTCGCTCAAGGCCACCGTTCCCGCATCGACCAGCTTGCCGATCGCGCCCGAGGACAGGCCGAGCTTCTCCGCCAGCACTTCCTCCGAATGCTCGCCAAGATAGGGGGCGGGCGCGGGGTCGCCTGCCTCGCGTCCCGGAAGGTTCACGAAGCTGCGGGTGGCGGGGTAGGCGAAACCGGAGGGGTTGGCGGGGGCGGGGCCGAACAGCGGGTTGCCTGCCACCAGCACCGGATCGTTCGCCGCCTCATAGGCGGTGCGGTAGCGTTCGAAGGTGCAGGTTTCGGCGGCCATGCGGGCTTCGAGCGTGGCGTAATCCATGCCGTCCGCCGCCTGCTGGAACAGCGCGAACAGCGCGGCGCGGTGCTGGAAGCGCGGGGTGTCCCCGTCGGCGAAGCGGACGCCGTGTTCGGCCTCGAGGGCGGCGATGCCCTCAGCCACGCCGAAGGCCTTGACCAGCCCGCTCCACTGCTTGGGCGTGAGCGCGGCGACCATGAACCTGACGCCGTCCCGGCTGCGGAAATCGCGCCCGAAGGCGCCCCATATGGCATTGCCCAATCGCTCGCGGTCACCCCCGCGATAGAGCACTTCGGCCAGCAATCCGGCGTTGGCCATCGTCCCGATCGCGACGTCGCCGAGAGGCAGGCGCACCTCGCTGCCCTCGCCCGTCCGGTCGCGGTGGCGCAGGGCGGCGAGCATGGCGAAGGCGCCGTAGGCCCCGGTGATGAAGTCCCACGCGGGGAGCACTTGGTTGACCGGCGGGGCGGTCGCCGGGTCCCACTCCTCCGGCCCGCACATGAGGGGATAACCCGCCGCGGCGTTCACCGTAAAATCCATCGCCTGCCGCCCATCGTGCCAGCCCATGATCCTGAGGCTCACCATGTCGGCCCGCTTCGCTTGCATCGCGGCATGGCTGAGGAAGCTCTGCTCGGGCAGGTTGGTGATGCACTGGCCGACCTTGGCCGCAAGCTCCACCAGCAGCTCGCGCCCTTGCGGAGATTGCAGGTCGAGCGCGACCGACTTCTTGGCGCGGTTGAGGTTCTCCCACGAGAGGCTGCGCCCCTCGCGGGTGAGCATGTAGCGGTTGTAATCGAGCCCGCCCGCCTTGTGGTCGACGCGGATCACTTCCGCGCCAAGCTGCGCGCAGTAGAGCCCCGCGGTGGGCGAGGCGACGAAGCTCGAGACTTCGACGATGGAGAGGTCGTTGAGGAGGTTGTACATCTCAGGCGTTGGCCGCCCACTCGCGCAGCATATGCTTGGCGATCTGGAGCTGGAGGATCTGCGTCGTGCCTTCGTAGATGCGGTAGATGCGCGCATCGCGGAAGAAGCGTTCGGCGTCGTATTCGGCCAGATAGCCGGCGCCGCCGTAGATCTGCACCACGCGGTCGACGACGCGGCCGCACATTTCGGAGGCGAAGACTTTGAAGGCGGCGGCCTTCACCAGAATGTTCTCCCCCCGGTCGGCGCGGGCGGTGACGTCCTTCATCATGGCTTCGGCGGCATAGATCTCGATCTCGCTGTCGGCGAGCATCTGCTGGATCAGCTGGAAATTGGCGATCGGTTCGCCAAAGGCCTTGCGCTCGTTGGCGTAGCGCAGCGCGCTGTCGAGCGCGCGGCGGGCATAGCCGGTCGCCGCCGCGCCGACGCTGATGCGGCCGTTGTCGAGGCTCTTCATCGCGAAGACGAAGCCCTTGCCGGTCTCGCCGCCGAGCAGCGCGTCACCCGGCACCCGCACATCGTCGAGCATGATGTCCGAGATGTGGGAGCCCGATTGCCCCATCTTCCTGTCGGGCGAACCGCGCGAGACGCCCGGCGTGTCCATCGGCACCAGAAACGCCGAGACGTGCGCGTTCTTGGGCAGCGCCTCCTTGGCTGTCCGCGCCATGATGAGGGCGACGTCGGCATGGGGGGCGTTGGTGATGTAGCGCTTGGTGCCGTTCAATATCCAGCCGTTGCCGTCAGGATCAGGCGTGGCGGTGGTCGCCATAGCGGCGCTGTCGCTACCTGAGCCGGGTTCGGTCAGGCCGAAGCAGGCGATTTTCCCTTCCGCGATCTTCGGATACCACTCGGCCTTCTGGGCTTCCGTCGCGCCGTTCTTCAAGGCGCTGGCGAACATCCCTACATTGATCGAGAAGATCGAGCGATAGGCGGGCGCGGCATAGGCCATGATGTTCACGACGCGGGCATATTGCGTCGTGTTGAGCCCCGCGCCGCCATATTCCTCCGGCACCGAGAGGCCGAACAGCCCCATCTCGCGCATTTCGTTCACGATTTCGTCGGGAATGCGGTCCTCGGCGATCACCTGCGCCTCGGCGGGGATCAGCCGCTCGCGCACGTAGCGGGCGAGCTGCTCGGCGAACTGCTCGAAGGTCTCTTCGTCCATCCCGGGATTGTGCGGGGCAAGGTTGGCGGGAGCGTTCATGGTCGTGGTCCTTGTCGCAAAAGGAGGGACGCCTAGGGCGCCGCGGCGGAGGCCTCCGGCGTCGGCGCATCGGCGGGCACATCGCTGGGCAGCGCCTCAGGTGGCAGCTTGCGCTCGTCGAGCATCGAGGCCGCGTCCTCGAGCGCCTTGGCCTCGCCCGGGCTCACCCCGCCGGGCGCCTTCGCGCCCTCCTCGCCGCAAGCGGCCAGGACGAGCGCGAGCGCGCAGACGGCGGGCAGGCAGCGTCGCACGGCGCGGCGCCTATTCCGCCGGGGTGGCTTCGGCGGCGGTGATGGCCTTGGCGGCAACATCGGCCGCCGCATCGGCAGCGGCGGTGGTGGTCGCCTCGGGCGCGGCCGGCGCATCCGTCGCCGTGGCGGTCGGATCGGCGACCGGCGCGTCGTTCACCGGGGCGAGCGCGCTGTCGGCGGGCATCTCGACGGTGTCGGCCGTGGCTTCGGTCGAAGCATCGTCGGCGCTGCCGCAGGCGGCGAGCATCAGCATGGGCGCCGCGATCACGGCAAGGGTCCTGAGTGTGCGCATGGGGAATCTCCTCTCGATGAGCGGGGATCGGAGCGCCCGAGGCTCCGTCCGGTCTGGGGCAGGGTTTAGCCACGCGGGGGCCCGCCCGCCAAGTGCCAAATGGGAACACCGCGTCCGGGGCCGGTGGTTGCCGCAAGGGCCGATGGTATCATGTCGCCATGACCTCCACCGCTCCCCGTGCGCCGACCCGGGCGCTGATCACCGCCGCGGCGCTCGCCCTGCCGCTCGCCGCCGCCAGCGCGCAGCCGGTGCCCGATGCCTTCACCATCGTGGAAAGCGGGCAGCGGTTTTCCACGCTTCAGCAGGCGGTGGACGCCGTCGGCAATACCCGCGCCACGATCCGCATCCAGCCCGGTACCTACCGCCAATGCGCCGTCCAGACCGATGGCGTGATCGTCTACGAGGCGGCCGAGCCCGGCAGCGTGACCTTCATGGCGCGCGCCTGCGAAGGCAAGGCGGCGCTCGTCCTGCGCGGCATCGGCGCCGAGGTGCGCGGCATCACCTTCAGCAACATCAAGGTGCCCGACGGCAACGGCGCAGGCATCCGGCTCGAGAAGGGTGCATTGAACGTCGCCCAGGCGCGCTTCCAGGACAGCCAGCAAGGCATCCTCACCGCCGACGACCCTGCGGGCCGCATCTTCATCACCCGTTCGACCTTCACCGGGCTCGGCACCTGCGAGAATTCGGCCGGCTGCGCGCATTCGATCTACATCGGCAATTACGGTTCCCTCACCGTTCGCGAGAGCCGCTTCGAACGCGGCACGGGCGGGCACTACGTCAAGGCCCGCAGCCGCGAGGTGATCCTCGAAAACAACAGCTTCGACGATGCGAACGGCAAGGCGACCAACTATATGATCGACCTGCCGGCGGGCAGCGTTGGCCGGATCGCGGACAACTGGTTCGTGCAGGGGCGCGACAAGGAGAACTATTCCGCCTTCATCGCGCTGGGGGCGGAGGACCTGCTGCACCCGTCAGACGGCTTGCAGGTGGTGGACAACGAGGCGCGCTTCGTCCCCGGCGTCACCCGCAGCAGCGCCTTCCTCGCGGACTGGACGGCCTCTCAAATCGTGATGCAGGGCAACAGGATCGCGGGCGGCATCAAGCAATACGAGCAGCGCTGAGGCTTGCGGCCTGCTCGAAAAGCGCGACGACTGTCCGCTTTCGGAAAGCCGCTGCAGTTGCCTCGGTGACGGCAAATGGGTGGAAAGGCGAATGGCGGCTTTGAGGGCTTAGATCTGCTCGAAATGTTTAAGGCCAAAGCCTTTCAATTCAGCCCCCTCAATCGCATCGCCAAACGCATCAGAGCAGTGCACATAGCTGCGTGCGCGGTAAGGATCGCGCCACAGATGATGATTTCCAATCGCTTTTAGGCTGAACACTGCCTTCTGAGGAGGATCGGCCTCCGCATCAATGTGCCAACGGCCGCGACGTAACCCATCCTCCATGCGCTCGTCGTAAAAACCTCGGAAGGGTATGGTCGTAAGGTGTGGATCGAGACTGTCGATCAAAGTGCAGCATACGAACCAGTAGAAGGTGCCGAACGGATCGGCGTCGTTCCGATTGAAATACATCTGAACTGGCAGAAACTGATGCACGCCAAGCTCAAAACGATCAACGATATCATGAAATCTTCTTGATACCAGCATAATCTCGTTATTGCCGAAGGCGTAATCAGGCGGCAACTTGCTTTTGCTTTTCCAGATCATTGCCTTCGGTGCAGTTTCGGGTGCGATGGGATAGCCATAGCCCAAGCGCCGACTATGATTTTCTTCCCCTTTGGCATGTCGGTCTACCGCATCAGGATGCAGATAATCGACCCTTGTCCATGCTTCATCGCCGCCCACAGTTTCAATGCCGGGCGTCGTCTCATAAACACTGACCTTGCCAAGCGAATAGACCATCGCACTTTCTCCCGCAGCACACGCCAAAGGCGTTCGCTTATTCCGGCCCGTTTACGCTATTCGCAATCGCTGCCAAATGGCTGGATGTCGGACGGAAGTCAGCATGGCCACAATGACCGCCTTGGGGTCGCTAGCCGAACGGCAGCTTTTGGCTCAGACGAGGCTGATGCGGTCACTCCGTTGATCGTCGCCCCCGGCGCCGGACACGGTGTCCGGTCTGTCCGCTTCGGGCCGGTTCCGCTATGTCCACACTGTCCCCGAACAGCGCAAGATTCAGATCAGCAAGTGCCCTGACCGGTCGCGCTTGGTCGCAAGATAGCGGGCGTTGTGGGGATTTTCGGGGAGCTGGTGCGGCACGCGCTCGCTGACCGTGATCCCTGCTGCTTCCAGCGCACGCACCTTGGCCGGGTTGTTGGTGAGCAGCCGGATGATCGTCGCCCCCAGCAGCTCCAGCATCCGCGCCGCCACCGGGAAGTCGCGTGCCTCGTCGGGGAGGCCGAGGCGCTGGTTGGCCTCGACCGTGTCGAAGCCCTGGTCTTGCAACCGGTAGGCGCGCAGCTTGTTGATGAGCCCGATCCCGCGCCCCTCCTGCCGCATATAGAGCAGCACGCCCCACCCGCCGGTCGCCCGCGCTTCGGCGGCCATGGCGTGAAGCGCGGCGTCGAGTTGCGGGCCGCAGTCGCACTTGAGGCTGCCGAGGATGTCGCCGGTGAGGCATTCCGAATGCAGGCGGACGAGCGGCTGCCGGTCGCCGTTCTGCCTGCCGACGATGAGCGCCACGTGCTCTCGCAGGTCGGCGTCGGAGCGGAAGGCGACGATTTCGGCGTCCTCGCAGGCGGAGACCGGCAGGCGCGCGCGGGTGACGATCCTGAGCGCTCCGGCGTCCCGGTAGGCCGCAAGATCGCTCACCGCGACGGGGAGCGCCTCGCCTGCGGCTTCGGCGTCCACGAGAAACGCGGGGAGGATGCCTGCAATGCGTGCGAACTCCAGCGCGGCGGCGGCCACCTCCGGCCAGGCGAAGCTGACCGCCTTGAACGGCCCCTTCAAGGGATTGCCGAGATCGAGCGCCGGATCGGCGATTGGCAGGGCATCGGACAGCGTGAAGTCCTCGCCGCCCGCGATCAGGACCGGCGCGTGGGGCACGCCAGGGCTTTGGGCGGCCTCGCGCTGGTTGGCGAGCTTCAGGGTGGCGGCGCGGGCGGCGGAGATCAGCATCCTGGGCGCGGTGGCCCCGCGCGCGATGGTCGTCTCGACCGGCAGCAGGGTCGGCCCGCCCGCGAAGGCGAGTGGCCAGCCGTGGCGCAAGCCGTCGACCGCCTGTGCGGCGCGGCGTTCGGGTGAGGGCCCTGCCCTCAGAGCTCGAACTCCGTCACCAGCGGCACGTGGTCCGAAGGCTGGTCCCAGGCACGCGCCTCCTCGATCACGCGGTGCGATGTCGCCTGCCTCGCGAGTTCGGGCGAGGCCCACATGTGATCGAGCCGCCGCCCCTTGTCGTTCTCCTGCCAGCCCGGATTGCGATAGCTCCACCAGGAGTAGTAGCGCCCCGGATGGGGCACGTGCTCGCGGCCGATATCGACCCAGCCGTGCGCGTCGCGGAACTTGCCCAGCGTCTCGACCTCGATCGGCGTGTGACTGACGACCTTGAGGAGCTGCTTGTGGCTCCACACGTCGCTTTCCAGCGGAGCGATGTTGAAGTCGCCGACGATCAGCGTCGGGCGGTCGAGCTTGTCGGCCCAGCGCGTCATGCGCCCGAGGAAATCGAGCTTCTGACCGAACTTCGGGTTCACCGCGCGGTCCGGCACATCACCGCCGGCGGGGACGTAGACGTTCTCGAGCAGCAGGTCGCGCCCAAGCACCTCGACCCCGATATGCCGCGCCTCGCCATTGTCCTGCCAGTCGTGGCGCGTGACCTCGCGGATTGGCACGCGGCTCACCGTGGCGACGCCGTGATAGCCCTTCTGCCCGCTCACCGCCTGCCAGGTGTAGCCGAGGTTCGCCAATGCCTCGGCCGGGAACAGGTGGCTCTCGCACTTGATCTCCTGCAGGCACAGGATGTCGGGCGCGGCCTCGGTCAGGAGCTTCTCGATCAGCCCCACGCGCAGGCGCGCGGAGTTGATGTTCCAGGTGGCGACGGAGAGCTTGGGGGACAGCATGGGGCGGGACTTAGGACCACCCACCGCAAGTTTCCAGCTTTCACTTTATCGTCGCGCGGGCGCGCGATAGGAGCGGCCGCGCCCTTGGGAGACCCGCCATGACCCGCACCATTCTCGCCGCCCTGCTGCTCGCGTCCGCCGCCGCCACCCCGGCGCTCGCCAAGGATCGCCGCGCGCCGGCCGAGCCGCGCGCGAAGAACGTCATCCTGTTCATCGGTGACGGCATGGGTATCTCGACCATCACCGCTGCACGCATCTACGAAGCGCAGAAGCGCGGGGAAACCGGCGAGGAAAACCAGCTCAGCTTCGAGAAATTCCCCAATGTCGCGCTGGTCAAGACTTACAACACCAACGCGCAGGTCCCCGACAGCGCGGGCACGGCGAGCGCGATGAACACGGGCGTGAAGACCCGTATCGGCGTGCTCGGCATCGGGCCGGAGGCGACGCGCGGGGTCTGCAAGGAGGCGCTCGCCCATGCGCTGCCGACGATGGGCGAGGAAGCCAAGAAGCGCGGCCTTGGCGTGGGGATCGTCACCACCACCCGCATCACCCACGCCACCCCGGCGGCGGTCTATGCCCATACGGCGGATCGCGACTGGGAAAGCGATACCAATATCCCTGCCGATCAGCAGGGGCAGGGCTGCAAGGACATCGCGCAGCAGCTAGTCGACGCCAGGTTCGATCTTGCCCTCGGCGGGGGCACCGCGATGTTCTATGGCAGCACCGGCGGCGGGCGGCGTGCCGACCCGGCGGCGGACCTGCCCGCCGCGTGGGCCGCAAAGACCGGCGGCGTGGTGGTGAAGGACGCCGCAGGCCTCGCCGCCGCGCCGAAGGACAAGCCGGTGCTCGGCCTGTTCAGCCCCAGCCACCTCACCTACATGGCCGACCGCAAGCCCGACAGCGCCGAGCCGACCCTCACCGACATGACCGCGCAGGCGATCGACCGCCTGAAGGGCGCAAGGAAGGGCTATTACCTGATGGTCGAAGGCGGGCGCATCGATCATGCCCACCACGAAGGCCGCGCCGGCTACGCGCTCGAGGAAGCGGTGGAATTCGCCCGGGCGGTGCAATGGGCGGTCGACCACACAGATCCGCGGGAGACGCTGATTCTCGTCACCGCCGATCACAGCCACGTCTTCACCATCGCCGGCTACCCGGTGCGCGGCAACGACATCCTTGGTCTCGTCATCCCCCCGCCGGGCGGCGGCGACGGGGATCATGCGGGCGCCGACCTGCCGGGCGCGCCGACCCGCGCGCTCGACGGCAAGCCCTACGCCACGCTCGGCTACGCCAACGGTCCCGGCGCTGTGAAGGGCGAGCGTCCCGAGCCGACGACCGGCATCGCGGCGCGCCAGCAGTCGCTCGTCCCCACCGGCGCCGAGACGCACGGGGGCGAGGATGTCGCCCTGTTTGCCACCGGCCCCGGCGCGGCGCGCGCGCGCGGGGTCATCGAGCAGAACGTCATCTTCACGATCATGGCGCAGGCGCTGGGCTGGCAGAAGTAGGAAGCCGAGGACATCGCAGCCCGGATGGGCTGCGGCTCCGGGAAGGCAGCAAAAAACCCTCGACCCGGGGGCGGTGGGTCGAGGGTTCCATGGAGCGTTCGTCACGCTTGTACAAAGCAGGCCCTGATGAAGGGTGGGCAACAGGGGGGAAACCTCCCTTCGGCCCGCTCTGTCCTGTCGGTCTAGCGGTCTGTGCCTTTCAGCCACATGAACGCGAACCTTTTTCTGTCGCTTTCATACAACCGATCGCCGCGCACCCGTTCATCCCGGACGACGAGCCGAGCGGCGAGGATCCTTGAAGGTGAAGGTGCTGTCGTCGACCGCAACACCGTAACGCTGGTTGGCGAGCTGCACCCGGGTGCGATTGTTCTGCGCATCGAGCGCCACCCAGTGGGTGAGCTGCAACCCACCCGGCGCGGCGGCGTTCTTGACGAAGATCAGCGTGATCATCCCGAACTCGGGCTTCTTGGGATCGCGCACCTCGACACTGACGACGTCCGGGTTGCCGGTCGCCACCAGCTTGCCGAAGCGCTTCACGTCCTTGTCGGGATCGAACAGCGCGCCGAGCGGCGAATTGCCGATCGGCCAACGCTCGACCTGCGCGACCTCGTAGTCGACGACGTAGAGCGACTTGCCGTTGGAGATGACGAGGAAGTTCGCCGACTTGCCATAGTCGAAGCGGATCTTGCCGGGCCGCTTCAGCGTCATCGTGCCGCGCAGGGTCTGGCCCTGGCGGTCGGTCTGGGTGAAATCCGCCTTCATCGTCGAGATGCCGCGCAGGGCGCCGACGACGCGGTCGAGATCGCCCGCCTGCGCCGTCTGCGCGGCGGCGGGCTGGGTCAGCGACGGAAGATTGCCGGGAGCAAGGCCGAGCGCGAGCGCGGCAGTGCTGAGGCCCAGCACAAGCGTGCGGGCGGGAGTGATGTGTTTGATCATGCCGACGCGCCTAGGGCGGAGGGCTTGAACTGTCGATGAATTATCGCGCCCGGCCAGCGGCCGCGGCGGGAAGCCGACCTTACTTGATCTTGGCTTCCTTGAACTCGACGTGCTTGCGCGCGACCGGATCGTACTTGCGGAAGCTCATCTTCTCGGTGATGTTGCGCGGGTTCTTCTTGGTCACGTAGAAGAAGCCGGTGCCCTCGCTCGAGACGAGGCGGATCTTGACGGTGGTGGGCTTCGCCATGGCGGTTTCCTGTCGACTGGTCGGCCCACTGGTGCATTGGCGCGGGCGTCAAAAAACAAACGCGGCGCGCCCGGATCGGACCGGCACACCGCACACGAGCGCGCCATTCGCCGATTCACGGGGAAAAGTCAACAACAGTCACCAGTCCGAAGCGCGGGGCTTGCCGCGGTTGGCCTTGACCGCGCCGCGCACCTTCTTGACCTTCAACCGCTCGGTCTTGCCCACCCGGTTGAGCCGGGTTTTCGCGCGCCGCTTGGGCTCCACCTGTCCCTCTTCCAGCAGCGCGGCAAGCTTTGCGCGGGCGTCCTGGCGGTTGGCCTCCTGCGTCCGGTGCGCCTTCGACGTGACGATCAGGTCGCCGTTTCCAGCGAGCTTCGCCCCGGCCAGCGCCCGCAGCCGGGCGAACACCGGGGGGCTGAGGCGCAGGGCATAGATGTTGACCCTGAGTTCGACCTCCGTCGCCACCTTGTTGGCATTCTGCCCGCCCGGGCCGGAGCCCGCAAGGAAGCTCTCGCTGGCAAGCCGCAGCGCGCGGCTCGCGAGCGGTTCGGGCGCCGCGTCATCCATCGCTCGCCCCGAGCGCGAGGAAGTCGGCCGGCAGCGGGGCGCGGGCCTCGATCGCAGTCTTGCCCGGGCGGGTGACGGCCAGGCTCTCGGCATGGAGCATGGTGCGCCGCGCCCCCGCGACCGGCCCGGCACCATAGACCGGATCACCGAGCAGCGGCGCGCCCAATCCCTTCAAGGCATGGACCCGCAACTGGTGGGTGCGGCCGGTTTCCGGGCGGAAGCGGATCAGGCTGTGCGGCCCCAGTTCCCCCACCAGTTCCCAGTGCGAGACGGCAGGCTTGCCCTTCTTCGCCGCGATCATCCGCCAGCCCTTCTCGGCCGAGCTGATCTTGGCGAGCGCGAGTTCGACGGTGCCGGACGTCCCGGGCGGGCGTCCCGCCAGGATCGCCAGATAGGTCTTGCCGACCAGCCGCTCCTCGAAGGCGCGGTTGAAACGGGCGAGCGCCTTGGGGTTGCGCGCCAGCAGCAGGCAGCCGGAGGTGTCCGTATCGAGTCGGTGGACTGCGACGGGCGGGCGCTGGAAACCGAGCTTGAGGCGATCCAGATGGTCATTTAGCGATGCCCCGCCCTTGCGCGGGCGGTCGACCGGCAGGCCGGCGGGCTTGTCGATGACCAGCGCTTCGCCGTCTTCGTAGAGGATGGGGATGTCGGGCATGGCCCCCGTTATCCGCTGATCTCGGGATTGTCGAACGGCTGCGGGCTAGACCAGCACCGCGCGCACCAGTCCGCGCACCGCATTGCCGAGCCAGAACCCGCCCGCCAGATCGTCCAGCGTCAGCTCCGCCTCGCGCGCCTTGCCTTGGGCGATCAGGCTTGCGCGCAGCACGCCGGGGAGCAGTCCCAGCGCCGTCGGCGGAGTCAGCAGCACGCCGTCGGGCCCCTCGGCGAAGAGATTGGTGTAGCTTCCTTCCGTGACCAGCCCGTCGGCCCGCACCAGCAGCGCCTCGTCCGCGCCGAAGCTGCGGGCCGCGCCCGCGGCGTCCTCGTAGAAGCCCCGGTCCGAGGTCTTGTGCGCGAGCCGCCAGTCGGAAGGGTCGAGAGGGTGGGGCAACGCCGCCACGCGCAGCGGCGCCTCGCGGGGCTCTGGCAGCGGCGCCGTCTCCAGCGCGCTCGCCCCGCTGCGCGCGACCAGCAGCCGCACCTTGGCGGGCGCGTCGAGCTCGAAGCACAGCGCCTGGATCTGGTTGCGCACCGCATGGCGATCGAAGGCGAAGCCGAGCACCGCCGCGCTCGCCTTCATGCGCGCGAGGTGCTCTTCGAGCAGCGCGATTCCCGTCTCCGGCTCGAAGCGCATCGTCTCGATGAGATCGCAGGCGGGCGCGGTCAGCCCCGGCGCAGCGCGGCGCAGGAAGCCTGCCTTGACCTCGCATTCGCGCCGTTCGGCCATCGCCTCGCTGTCGGCGACGATCGCCGAACCGATGCCGAGCACCGCCGTGCCCTGCCCGTTCTCGATGGGGGTGAGCCGCAGGGTGCGGATCGCGACGTTGAAGGCGGCGTTGCCATCCGGATCGATCCGGCCGATGGCGCCGCAATAGGGCCCCCGCGCATCACGCTCCACCTCGGTCAGGAGCTCCATCGCCCGGATCTTCGGCGCGCCGGTGATCGATCCGCAGGGGAACAGCGCGCGCACCAGGTCCATCGCCCCCTGCCCCTCGGCAAGTCGCGCGCGCACTGTGGAGACCATCTGATGCACGGTCGGATAGCTTTCGACCGCGAAGGGCGCATCGACCCTGACGCTCCCGGCTTCCGCGACCCGCGAAAGGTCGTTCCTCATCAGGTCGACGATCATCAGGTTCTCGGCCCGGTCCTTCTGCGAGCTTGCAAGGTCCTCGGCCATCGCCGCATCCGCCGCCGCATCGGCCATGCGCGGGCGGGTGCCCTTCATCGGCTTGACCTTGGCCTCGGCGCCATTCAGCGCGCAGAACAGTTCGGGCGAGAAGCTGAGGAGCCAGTGCGCGCCGTCGAAGATCAGCCCGCCATATCCGGCCCGCGCGCCGTCGCGCAGCGCGGCGTAGAGGCCCACGGGATCGCCCCGGAACGATCCGGCGAGCGGATAGGTGAGGTTCGCCTGGTAGATGTCGCCGGCATGAATGGCTTCGTTTAGCGCGGCGAAGGCCGCCGCATAGCCGCCGGGCGAGAGCTGCGGCTCCATCGGACCGAGGGTGCCGGGGCCGTCCGAGCGGTTGCCGAGCCAGGCCGGCACTTCGGCGGCCGGGATGCGGCGGGGGGCACCGAACAGGCCGAGCCAGACCAGCGGGCCGGCCGCACCGCTGCGCGCGGCGGCGCGGGGCCGCAGTTTCGGCTCCAGCGCGAGGCCTGCCTCGTAGGCGATGTAGCCCGCCAGCGCGCCGCCTTCCTCGCGCCGCGCCGCATCGGCCGCGCCGAGCACCGCGTCCACCTCCTCCGGCCGGTGCGCGGCGAACAGCGCGCGCGGGGCTTCGTAGAGCAGCGCATCGGCGGCGCCCTTCCCGTCACGGGCATCATCGAGCAGAACGAACGGCACTCCCATGCGGATCAGCCTTAACCAAAACGGCGCGGCTGTCGAGAACTTGACCGCCGGGCGCGGTGCCTGCACATCCCGGACAACTGATCGGGAAGGGGCAGGCGATGGTTGAGGGTGCGGGGGCGGACAGGGCGGGCGAAATCTTCCTCGGGCTCGGCGCGGAAGGATCGCGGCAGACGCTGCTGCTCAGCCGCGCCAACCGCCACGGGCTGATCGCGGGCGCGACCGGGACCGGGAAAACCGTGACCTTGCAAGGAATTGCCGAGAGCTTTTCGGCCGCCGGCGTGCCGGTCTTCGTCGCCGACGTGAAGGGCGACCTTGCCGGAATCGCAATGCCGGGTTCGCCGACCTTCAAGAACGCCGACAAGCTCGAGGCGCGCGCCCGCGAGCTGGGCATCACCGACTATGCCTATCGCGACAACCCGGTGATCTTCTGGGACCTTTATGGCGAACAGGGCCACCCGATCCGCACCACCGTATCCGAAATGGGCCCGCTGCTGCTGTCCCGGCTGCTCGACCTCAACGAGACGCAGGAAGGCGTGCTCCAGATCGTCTTCCGCCACGCCGACGAGAACGGGCTGCTGCTCCTCGACTTTGCCGATCTTCAGGCGCTGCTCGCCTGGGCGAACGAGAATTCCGCCGAATTGTCAGGCAAGTACGGCAATGTCACCAAGCCCTCGGTAGGCTCGATCCAGCGCCAGCTCCTCAGCTTCGAGGCGCAAGGGGCAGACCACTTCTTCGGCGAGCCGGCGCTCGAGATCGACGATTTCCTGAAGGTTGACGAGCAGGGGCGCGGCATCATCAACGTGCTGGCCGCCGACAAGCTGATGCGGAGCCCCAAGCTCTATGCCACCTTCCTCCTGTGGCTGCTGGCGGAACTCTTTGAATCGCTTCCCGAAGTCGGCGATCCGGAGAAGCCTCGCCTCGTGTTCTTCTTCGACGAGGCGCACCTGCTGTTCGACGATGCCCCCAAGGCGCTGATGGACACCATCGAGCAGGTGGTCCGGCTGATCCGTTCCAAGGGGGTCGGGGTCTACTTCGTGACGCAGAACCCTATTGATATTCCGGAGAAAGTCGCCGGGCAGCTGGGCAACCGGGTGCAGCACGCCCTGCGCGCCTTCACCCCGCGCGACCAGCGCGCCATCAAGGCCGCGGCCGAGACCTTCCGGGTCAACCCGAAGCTCAACGTTTCCAGTGCGATAACCGAGCTCAAGGTGGGTGAGGCGCTGGTCTCGACGCTCGACGGCGACGGGGCGCCGGGGGTGGTCGAGCGGACGCTGATCGCCCCGCCGCGTTCGCGGCTCGGGCCTGTCACCCCCAAGGAACGCGCGATAATCCAGTCGGTTAGCCCGCTCGAGGGCAAGTACGACACGCGCATCGACCGCGAGAGCGCGGCCGAGGTGCTCGCCGCCAAGGCCGCCGATGCCGCCGCGACGGCCGAACAGGTCGCCGAAGAAGGCGAGGAGGCGGTCCGCGGACAGGCGCGCAAGAGCCCGAACCTGTGGGGCAAGGCCTTGAAAACGGGAGCGAAGGTCGCGCTCGGCGGGGCGGCGGGGGTGGCGGCCTCCAAGGCGCTGGGCAAGAAGAGCCGGGCGAACCCGATCGCCTCGGGCGTGACCTCGGCGGCCGGATCGATCGCGACCGACCTTGCCGGACCGATCGTCGGACGCTTCGTGCGCAACCTGATCGGCGGGCTGATGCGCTGAATTGTGGCCGGACCCGATGTTTCACGTGAAACACCGCAGCTGGCGAGGGTCTGGCAGGGGTCTGGCAGGGGTCTAAGGGGGGTCTGGGCCGGGCCGAGCGCGGGTCTCGCGCGGGCTGGGCGGGGGCGAGGCGCGGGTGCCTTTCCGGCAGGTGCCGAGGTCCGGTCACGCGTTTGGAGCTTGCTGAGCCGAAGGCAGCCTTTCGCCGGTGGCGGCGGAACCCCCACCCCCGGCCCCTCCCCTTGGGGGAGGGGGGGAAGAGGGAGCGGCGGCTTGACCGCGCCAAAGCGAGCCGGGGGCGGACGCCGTTACCGCGAAGCAGCGGCGCGGGGAGGCCGCTCACCGCTCCCGGTGCTGCGAGCCCTCTCCGGCGGTGATGAAGATCGCGGTCGCGCTGTCGGCGACGTCGGCGGTGTGCCACACGCCTGCCGGGTTGATCGCATACTCGCCCGCCGCAAGCGCGGTTTGCGCCACGCTCCCGTCGGCCAGCTCCTGCACCAGCACCAGCGATCCCGCCACGCAGATCACCACCTCGTCGCCCGCCGGGTGCATCTCCCACGAGGTCCAGCTTTCGGTGAAGGTGTATTGCGACACCAGCCGCCCTTCCGCGCCGTCATCGCCGTGACGCGCGCCGTAGCCTTCGTACCACGCCATGCCCGAGAAGGGCGGCTGTTCGACCGCCCTTGCCCCGCGCCCGAGATGGATGAACCGTTCCTCCAGCCGGGGCGCGGTCACGATCCATCGCCCGCCGCCGCGCCGGCACCGTCCGAGGGGGCGACCATGCAATAGGCGTTGAGCTTGTTGCCGTCGGGATCGCGGAAATAAGCCGCGTAGAAGCCGTCGTTCCCGCGCGGGCCGGGTTCGCCCTCGCAGGTGCCGCCATGCGCGAGCGCGGCCGCGTGGATGGCGTGGACGAGATCGGGCGTCTTGACCTCGAGCGCGACCATCACCCCATTACCGACCGTGGCGCGCTCGCCGTCGAAGGGCATGGTCGCCGCGATCCCCGGCGCGCCGCCGTATTCGCCCCAGGCGATGAAGCTGTCGAACTCCATCATGCGCCCCACGCCGAAATGCGCGGCGATCGCGTCATAGAAGGTGGCGGCGCGGGCGAGGTCGTTGGTGCCGAGGGTGACGTAGCCGATCATTGATGTTCCTCCCGTGAAGACGAATCGCTGTAGGAGAACATTACAGGAACATTGAGGTTCCAACAAGGAGAGAGCTTCGCCTCCCCGGGCTTGACCCGGGGCCCCGCTCCCTGCCGCAGGAGAACAGCGGGGCCCCGGCTCAGGGCCGGGGAGGCGAGGGCGTCAGAGGGGCTGCGTCTCGCGCTCCAGCCATGCCAGATCGTCCCCGGCCAGCCGCGACGAGAGAAGCTCGCGCACCTTCGCGTGATAGGCGTCAACCCATGCGATCTCCTCCGCCGTCAGCAGCGCGGTGTCGATCAGCCGGCGGTCGAGCGGCACGAAGGTCAGCGTCTCGAAGCCGAGCCAGCGGCCTTCCTGCCCTTCGATCTGCCGCTCCTCGACCAGCACGAGATTCTCGATGCGGATGCCGTATTCGCCCGCCTTGTAGTAGCCCGGTTCGTTGGAGAGGATCATGCCGGCGTGCAGTTCCTGCGCGGTGCCCGCCTGCCCGCCATTGGGCTTGGCGATGCGTTGGGGCCCTTCGTGGACGGCGAGCACGCTGCCCACCCCATGCCCGGTGCCGTGGGCGTAATCGACGCCCGCCTCCCACAGGTATTGCCGCGCCAGCACGTCGAGCTGCCCGCCGGCGGTGCCTTGCGGGAAGACCGCGCGGGCGAGCTGGATGTGGCCCTTGAGGACCCGCGTGTTGCGGTCCTTCATTTCCTGGCTCGGCTCGCCCGGCCCCACCCACACGGTGCGGGTGATGTCGGTGGTGCCGCCGGGATATTGCCCGCCCGAATCAACGAGGTAGATCGAGGAGGGGGGGATGGCGATATTGCTGTCCTCGTCGACCTTGTAGTGCGGCAGCGCGGCATGGCCGGCGGCGGCGGAGATGGTGTCGAAGCTGAGATCGGAGAGGCCGGGGTCCTCTTCGCGGAACGCCTGGAGGCGCGCGGCGGCGCCGAGTTCGTCGACCTCGCCCGAGGGGGCGTGGATCTCCAGCCAGCGCAGGAAGCGGCTCACCGCCGCCCCGTCGCGCGCCTGGGCGTCGCGCTGGCCGGCCTGCTCGGCGTCGTTCTTGATCGCTTTCGCAAGGATCGTCGGGTCCTGCCGGAAGGCGAACGTCGCGCCCCCCGCCTTCAGCGCCAGCGCGACGGCGGCGACCGCGAAATCCGGATCGAGCGCAACGCTCTTCCCCGCGAAGGCGGAGCCGAGCGCCCCCTCGAACTCTGCCCGGTCGCGGATCGTCACCGCATTGCCGAGGTGACGGGTGAGATCGGGCGTCACCTTCCCGGGCGCGATGAACAGCTCGGCGCTGCCGTCCTTGTGGGCGATCACATAGGAGAGCGCGACGGGGGTGTGGGCGACGTCTTGCCCACGGATGTTGAGCAGCCAGGCGATCGAATCGAGCGCGGGGATCACCACCGCGTCGTGGCCGTGCCGCTCGAGCCAGTCGGCGACGGCGGCGCGCTTGTCGGCCGAGGATCGCCCGGCGAGCGCCTCGTCGAAGGGCACGGCGGGTGCGGGCGAGGGGGCCGGGCGGTCGGCCCACACGGCGTCCAGGGGGTTGCCCTCGGCCGGCACCAGCGCGATGCCGCTTGCGGCGAGCGCCCGCTCCAGTCCTTCCGCCCAGGCGAGGGTGTGGAGCCACGGGTCATAGGCGATCCGCGCGCCGGCCTCGCTCACCTCGGCGAGCCAGCCCGCCAGGGTGTCGCCGGGGATGGAGCGGTATTCGAAGAGATTGCCGTCGACCTGCTCGCGCACCTGCACGGTGTAGCGTCCGTCGACGAAGATCGCCGCGTGGGTGAGGGTGACGCAGGCGAAGCCCGCCGAGCCGCCGAAGCCGGTCAGCCACTTCAGCCGCTGGGCATAGTCGCCGACATATTCGCTCATGTGCTCGTCTGAGATCGGGACGACGAAGCCGTGAAGGCCGCGGCGCTTCAGTTCCTCGCGCAGGGCGGCAAGGCGGGCTTCGTGGGTCTGCATCAGCATATCGTCGATCCTCGGGCGCGGCGCGGGCTCTTGCCGCGCAACAATGTCTCATTACAAGCACCAGCATAGGCCCCTCGCCCGCGTCTTTCCACCCGGGAGGCGCGGGCGCGGGCACCACCCCAGGGGAGCACTTTCGATGACGCGTCCGATCAGCCGCCTTGCCCTTGCCGCGGCCCTTGCCACGCCGCTCGCCGCCACCACCTTGGCGGCTCCCGCCATCGCGAACACCCGAGAGGAACAGCCGAGCGTGACCACGACTTCCGCCGCCGCCACCGAGATCAAGCCGCCCGTCGCCGCCAAGCGACCGCACACCTACACGGTCCACGGGATCACCGTGGAGGACCCCTACGACTGGCTCTACGACAAGTCCTATCCCAAGGTGGACGACGCCGAGGTGCTCGACCACCTCAAGGCCGAGAACGCCTATTTCGAGGCGAAGATGGGCGGGCAGGCGGCCTTCACCGAGGCGCTATTCACCGAGATGCGCGCGCGCATCAAGGAGGACGATTCGACCGTGCCCCAGAAGGACGGCGACTGGCTCTACTGGTCCGAGTTCGAGGAAGGCGCGCAGTATCGCAAGCACTACAGGAAGCCTGTCGCCGGGGGTGAGGCGCAGCTGCTGATCGACGAGAACGAGCTTGCCAAGGGCCTCGAATACTTCCGCCTTGGCGCGGCCTCGATCAGCAAGAGCGGGCGCTATCTCGCCTACTCCACCGACACCAACGGGTCGGAACGCTACACCGCGCGGATCAAGGATTTGCAGACCGGCGAGCACCTGCCCGACGTCATCGAGAACCTGCGCAGCGATCTCGTGTGGGTGAAGAACGACACCGCGCTCGTCTATGGCCCCTCGACCGAGGAGTGGCGCACGCTCGAGGCGAAGATGCACGTCATCGGCACGCCGACATCTGAGGACGTGACGCTCTACAAGGAGGAGGACCAGTCTTTCGGCGTCGGCACCGGCCTCACCGCGCAGGAGGACTGGCTGGTGATCGCCACCGGCGACAACGAGACGAGCGAAGTGCGGCTCGTCCCCGCCGACAACCCCACCGCCGCGCCGATCCTCGTGAGGCCGCGCAAGAAGGGCGTCGAATACTCGGTCGACGTGCGCGACGGGGAGCTGTGGGTGCTCACCAACGACGATCACATCAACTTCCGCTTGGCCAAGGCCTCGCTCGCGAAGCCGGGCGAGTGGCAGACGGTGATCGCGGGCTCGGACGAGTTCTACCTGACCGGTTTCGACCTCTTCAAGGACTTCTTCGTCACGGAAGGGAGGCTCAATGGCCTCGACCAGATCCAGCTCCGGCAATACGCCGCGCCGGCGAAGGTCACGCCGATCACCTTCCCCGAGCCGAGCTACACCGCGGGGCTTTCCAACAACCCCGAATACGACATGAAAAAGCTCCGGCTCGCCTACCAGTCGATGGTGACGCCGAGCACGGTCTATGATTACGACGTCAAGACCGGGAAGCTCGAGACCCTCAAGACGCAGGAGATCCCGAGCGGCTATGATCCCAAGCTCTACGTCTCCGAACGCCTGACGATCACCGCGCGAGACGGGACGCAGGTGCCGGTCAGCGTGGTGATGCGCAAGGACCGCGCGGCAATTTTGAAGAAGGCGGGCATCGAAGGGCCGGGGCCGCTCCACCTCTATGCCTACGGCGCCTATGGCTATGCCGTGCCGCCGGGCTTCTCGACGACCCGCCTCAGCCTCGTCGACCGCGGCTTCGCCTATGCCATCGCCCATATCCGCGGCGGGGACGACCTCGGGCGGCGCTGGTATCTCCAGGGCAAGCTGTTCGAGCGGACCAACACCTTCAACGATTTCGTCGATGCGGGCCGAGGCCTGATCGCCAGGGGCTACACGGCGGAGGGGAAAGTCACCGCCAGCGGCGGCTCGGCGGGCGGCGAGCTGATGGGCGCGATCATCAATCAGGACCCTGCGCAATACGGCGCGGTGGTCGCTCACGTGCCCTTCGTCGATGTCGTAAACACCATGCTCAACGAGAAGCTGCCGCTCACACCGGGCGAGTGGCAGGAGTGGGGCAATCCGATCACCGACAAGGCGGCCTTCGCCTATATGCTATCCTATTCGCCCTACGACCAGGTGACCGCCAAGGCGTACCCGCCGATGCTGGTGACCGCCGGGCTCAACGACCCGCGCGTGACCTATTGGGAGCCCGCCAAGTGGGTCGCCCGCTTGCGCGAGCTGAAGACCGACGACAACCTGCTGCTCCTCAAGACCAACATGGGCGCAGGGCACGGCGGGCAGTCGGGCCGCTGGAACAGCCTCAAGGAGACGGCCGAGGAGTTCGCCTTCATCCTGTGGCAGATGGGCATGGCGCCGAAGCAGTAGGCCCCGCCCCCAAACCCCGTTCGTGTCGAGCGAAGTCGAGGCACGTCGCGCGGCCTCTCGACTGCGCTCGAGGCGAACGGGGTTTTGGCTATTTGCCCTGACCGGGTTCCCCCTTGGCCAGTTCCACCAGCTCCGGCGGAAGCGAGACCCCGTAGCGGATCGCTTCTGCCGCCAGCCCGGCGACGACCGCCTCCATCTCGATCCCGAACATCGCAAGCTTGAGGTAGAGTTCGGGCACAGCGCGGATCAGGCCGAAGCCGGCCTCGTTGCCGAAGCGCGGGATCGGGCCCGAAGGGAGCGGCCGCTTGTCGAGATCGGGGGTGAGCTGCCACACCATCCCCACCTTGCGGCTGTTGAAGATCGCCAGCAGTCGCCCGTAATCGCTCGCCAGCAGCATCGCCGGCATCGCCGCGAGGTAGCGGCAGGCGGCGACGGTGGCGGTGCGGTCGCGCAGGCCCAGCGCGCCCTCCAGCCAGCCCAAGGCGCGGCGCAGGTCCTCGCGGCTTGCCTCACCGGCGTGTTCGAGCAACCAGTCGTAGCCCTTCAGGGCGGAATTCCACCGCCGCGGATCGGCCTCGACCGCACTCCAGAAGACATCGACCGCGTCGGCGACGGTTGTCATTTTCCCGCCCTCGTAGGAAAAGGCCCCCTCGGGCGTGACGACGAAGCTCTTCCCCCTGCTGCCCGCGGGCTGCTCGTAGGTGAAGCGCGGGCGAAAGCCGCGGTCGGGATGCTCGGGCTTGTCGGACGGCGTGTCGGTCATGGCGCGCAGGCTAGCGGGCGCGCGCTAACAAGTGCTTGCGATCCTTGCCGTGCCGAGCAGCGCCAGCTACCCCAGCTCCGTTCGTGTCGAGCGAAGTCGAGACACCTGCGCACTGCCTCTCGACTTCGCTCGAGGCGAACGGAGTTTGTCCATGCCCTCGACCTTCACCCGCACTTTCACCGCGCTCCCCGAGCACATCGACGAGCTCGGCCACGTCAACAACACCGTCTGGGTGCAGTGGATCCAGGACATGGCGACCGCGCACTGGGACGCAGTGGCGCGCCCGGAGGACCGCGCGGCGTTCTTCTGGGTCGTGGTGCGGCACGAGATCGACTACCGGGGCAATGTTGCCGAAGGCGCCGAGGTCACCGCGTCCACCTGGATCGAGGGCGGGGCGATGGGCGCCAAGTCGCTGCGGCGGGTGGAGTTCACCGATGCGAGCGGCAAACGCCTCGTCAGCGCCGCGACCACTTGGGCGATGATCGACCGCGCCACCGGGCGGCTGGCCCGCGTGCGGCCCGAGGTGCTGGGGCCTTTCCTCTAAGGATCATCCCTAATCCTTTCGCCTCGAGCCCTTCGGCAGGCTGAGGGCAGGCTGCCGCCCTTCGGACGTTAGTCGAGAGGCCTCGCACCGGTGTCTCGACTACGCTCGACACGAACGGAGCTTCGGTCGCTTAAGCCACCCGTTCCTCGCCCGCCGCGCGGCTTTCGGGGGCGGCGGTGAACATCGTCAGGCGCTCGTAGTTCATGCGGTTGCGGCCCGCGGCCTTGGCCTCGTACATCAGCGCGTCGGCGCGGGCATAGAAGGCGTGGAAGGTCATGCGGTGGCGGGCCGGGTCGGCCAGCATCACCACCCCCATGCTGGCGGTGACTGGCAGTTCGAGCCCCGGCACCTCCTGCGCGATCCGCATCGGGATCGCCTGGCGCAGCGCCTCGGCGCGCTCGAGCGTGCGGGGCCCGCGCAGCAGCACCACGAACTCCTCGCCGCCCAGCCGCACCGCCATCGCGTCGGGATCGCCGTTCGCCCGCAGCGCCGCCGCGCAGGCGACCAGCGCCGCATCGCCGACCTGGTGGCCGTGACGGTCGTTGATCGCCTTGAAGCGGTCGAGGTCGACCAGCGCGAAGGTGTCGAAGCCCTGCGCCAGCAGCGCATCGAAGCGCGCCTCGATCGCCCGCCGGTTCATCAGCCCGGTGAGCGAATCCCGGGTCGAGATCTGCTCGAGCATCTTGGCTTCGGTGAGCGCCGCGTCGCGCTCGCGGCGGATCGCGAGGAAGCGGTCGGCGATCGCGAGGGAGATCACCACCACCTCGATGCCGACCGCGATGTAGAGCAGCTCGTCATAGCTCGCCGGGCCGACATGGAGGCCGAGGCCGCGCAGCAGCCGTTCCACCGAGGCGATGATGATCGGCGCCCAGGCGGCGGCGATGTAGCGCGCCGAGCGGCTGCCGCGCAGCAGCGCCTCGAAAACGGCGGCGCTGATGACGATGATGCAGGGGAGGAAGGTGACGAAATAGGCGGCATCGTCGAAGGCCTGCGTCGCATCGAGCTGGAGCGCGCAGAAGCCTGGCAGCAGCATCGTCGTCCAGCCGGTCGCGATGGTCAGGCGCCGCATCGCCGGCGACTGCGCCCCGCGTTCGAGGAAGGAGACGAGGAACAGCGCCGAAAGCCCCGCGCCCAGCGCGTAGGACAGCGGGCCGATCACTGCCAAGAGCCGCACCGGCAGCGTGACATAGGCCGAGACGAGCCCGCCGGCGGCGAGGATGTAGACCATCATCGCGGCCACCATCCCGGCGTGCATCAGCACGAACCGCTCGCGCAGCACCAGGAAGAAGCTGATGTCGAACAGCAGCGGCAGGACCAGCATTCCCATCACGAAGGCGAGCAGCACGATGTCGATGCGCGGTTCCGCGGCGAGCACCGGGTTGGTGGCGATGCGCGCCTCGGTGAGCAGCGGCACGGAATGCGGGCCGGCGATGCGCACCAGCAGGAGCGCGGTGTCGGGCGTGATTTTGGGGAGCGGCAGGCGGAACACCGGACCGGCGGCGATGGGCCGCGCGTCCGCCTCGGTGTAGGTCGCCGTGCGCGCGGTGCCGCCCGTATCGATGGCGGTGAAGGTGATGCTTTCGAAGCGCGAGATGCGGGTGAAGAAGGCGCGCGGGGGCTCCGCGCCGGCCCAGGCCGAGGCCTCGAAGCGCAGCCACGCGGCGGGCGTGGTCGAGCGCCAGCCGGCATTGTCGCAGACCCACGCCGCGCGGGCGCGCATCTGCGCGGCCGTGCGCGCGGCATCGGTCGCGGCATGGCAGGCGGGCGCGTAACTCGGCACCGCATGATCCTCAGCCGCAACCGGCCGGGAGACCAGCAGCGCGAGGACGAGAATTGCCGAAGCGACCCTGACGAGGAGGCGGCAGAGAGCCATGCCCGCGAGCTACCACGCCGACCCTTACGATGCTGTTAAGCGCGACCCCTCCGGATCGCATTAAATTTGATTTATTTTCATGATCTTGCGAGACCTGCGCGCAGACCCCGTGCGCACCCCGCTTGCCGCGCGCCGGACGCGGTGGCATCGGCGTCACATTCGTGTCACCAAGCGCGCCTAGCCGGACTCTTGCGCTCTTCGCCCACCCCTGTCTCACGGGATCGCCCATGCCCTCATCGCTCCTCCGCCGCGCCGCGACCGGCATCGCCCTCGTGCTCGGCCTCGTCACGCTTGCGGCGTGCGATGCGGGAGGAGGGGGCGCGCAGTCGGTGCACGCGGTCGGCTCCTCGACGGTCTATCCCTTCGCCACCCGCGTCGCCGAGGCCTTTGCCCGGGCCAACCCCGATTTCCGCTCGCCGCTGATCGAATCCACCGGCACCGGCAACGGCATCCAGCTGTTCTGCAAGGGGCTGGGGCCGGACACCCCGGACATGGCCAACGCATCGCGCCGGATGAAGCCGTCAGAGTTCGACAACTGCGTCGCCAACGGGGTGGACAAGGTCATCGAATTGCAGGTCGGGCTCGACGGGATCGCCTTTGCCTCGGTGCGCGGCGGGATCATGCTCAACCTTTCGCCCAGGATCGTCTACGAGGCGCTCGCCGCGCGGCCCTATGGGCGGGCGCAGACCGCCAGGACTTGGGCCGATGTCGACCCGAGCCTGCCCGCGCGCCCGATCGTCGTCTATGGCCCGCCGTCCACCTCGGGCACGCGCGATGCGCTCAAGGAGCTGATCCTCCACGTCGGCTGCGACAGCGATCCGGCGATGAAGGCGCTGAAATCCAGCGACAATGCGCGCTACAACCAGATCTGCACCGAGATCCGCGACGACGGCGCCTATGTCGACCAGGGCGAACAGGACAACCTGATCGTCCAGAAGATCGCCGGCAATCCGGGTGCAGTGGGGATCTTCGGCTTCTCCTACCTCGAGGAGAATCTCGACAAGATCCAGGACCTGCCGATGAACGGGGTGCCTGCCACCTACGACAACATCGCCGATTTCAAGTATCCCGGCGCCCGCCCGCTCTACGTCTATGTCAAGAAATCGCATATGCGCGCGATCCCCGGCCTTCGCGAGTTCATGCAGGAATGGGTGAAGAACTGGGGCAAGGACGGCCCGCTGACCCGCGCCGGGATGGTGGCGATGCCGCCCGAGAGCATGGCCGCCAACGCCGCCAAGGTCGAAGGCCAGACGGTGCTCACCCGCGAGGAACTCGCCGCGCCATAGCCCGCGCGCGATTGCGCGGTGGTCGGGGCGCGTCTAGGCTTGCCCCCATGAGCGCGCGCAAGATCGCCGAGTGGCACAAGGCCGGACTGATCGACGCCGCCACGCGCGATCGCCTGCTCGCGCACGAGAACGCCCACGCAAGGCCGCTGTTGCTGTGGGCGGTGTGGGGGATCGGCGCGCTCGCGATCGGGCTCGGCCTCGTCTCGCTGATCGCCGCCAACTGGGAGGACATCCCGGGCCCGCTGCGCCTCGCGGTCCACTTCGCCCTCATCGCGGGCGCCGTGGCGGCGCTGTTCGCGCGGGAGGAGCGGCTGGCGGCGCGGTCCCCGTGGGCGGTCGAGGCGCTGGCCTTCGTCGCCGCCGCATTGGGCCTCACCTTCTTCGGGCATATCGGACAGGTCTACCAGACTTCCTCGCCACTGTGGCAGCCGCTGGGCGCCTGGCTGGTGCTGTTCGCGCCGCTGCTGCTGCTCACCGGACGCGGCTGGCCGACCGCCGCGCTGGTGGTGATCGGCGCGGTGTGGTGCGTGTGGGACTATGCCACCAGCCGCGACGGCGGGGTGCAGCTCGCCCGCCAGCTGTGGCTCGCCGCGGTGCTCACCGCGCCGGTGTTCTTCGCGACGCTCGGCGCCTGGGCGCGCACGCGCAGCGCGCGCGAGGATTTCTGGTGCGATATCGAGGAACTCGCCTTCGCCTATGCGGTCGGCAGCGCCTCGGGGGCGACCGTGATCGCGGCATGGGACGGCTTCGGCACGCGCCACGTGGCGGGCGAATGGGCGAGCATCCTCCTTGCCGGCGCGCTCGCGGCCCTGGCGGGGATCGGCGTGGTGCTGGCGCGGCCGGGCATCTCCGGGCGGATGACCGGCGCGGTCATCATCGGCGCGGGGGCGAGCCTGCCGATTGCCTATGCGATCAGCGGGGCGACCGTGCCCGCCGCGCTCCTGTTCTTCGCGCTGTGGGGCGGGATCGCCGCCGCCGCGCTTGCCGGCAACTGGCGCGTGGTGTTCCAGATCGCGGTGGGGCTGATCGCGATCCGGCTGATCATTCTCAGTTTCGAGCTCGCCGGAGACCTCTTGATGAGCGGCTTCGGACTGATCCTGTCGGGGGTGATGATCCTTGCCGTGTCGTGGGCGGCGGTGCGCGTCGCGCGGCGCTTCGCCCCGCACAAGGGTGAGCCCGCATGAACCGCGCCGCACGCCTCGCCGCCGCGCTGCTCCCGCTCGGCGGGCTGGCCGTGCTGTGGGGCATGAGCGCCGCGACCTTTGCCCGGGGCACCGAATGGGAGGTTCCGATCGCCGGCTACGACCCGCGCGATTTCCTGCGCGGGCACTATGTCGAGTTCACCTATGACTGGCCGGGCCTCGCGAGCGAGGGCTTTCCCGGGCCACAGGCGCTGTGCCTCGAAGGCGCCGCGCCGCGGCTCGACCGCGTCCGCACGCTGGTGGAGGGCGCGCGGTGCGCCCATCCGCTGCGGGCCGATCCGAACGGCATCTACGGGATCAGCGGCCTTGCGCAAGGCCGGCTCTATGTCGGGCAGGCGCGCGCAGGCCAGCTCGATGCGGAGCTGCGCGACCGCGACCGGCGCGGGGTGGTGACCATCCGCCAGCGCGAGGACGGCAGCTTCGCGGTGGTCGACATCCGCCTGCGTCCACTGACCCCCGCCGAGCGCGCCGCGCGCGACGCGCCGCCGCCCTCGCTGGAGCCCGCGGCGCCGCCGATCATGGAGCAATAGGCCCCGTGCCTAGAGCGGGTTGCCGTCCTTGTCGCGGTAGATTTCGCGGCGGCCGACATGGTTTGCCGGGCCAACGAAGCCGTCGTGCTCCATCCGCTCGATCCACTTGGCGGCGGTGTTGTAGCCCACCCCCATCTGCCGCTGGAGCCAGCTGCCGGACGCCTTCTGGTTCTCGAAGACGATCTGGCAGGCCTGGCGATACTTGCGTTCTTCCGGGTTGTCCGAGGCGGTGAGGTCGTCCTCGAAGCCGAAGCCGAAGCCGTCCTCGGGCTCCTCGGTCACGGCATCGACATAGGCCGGCGCGCCTTGCGCGCGCCAGTGATCGGCAATCGCTTCCACCTCCTCGTCGGAGACGAACGGCCCGTGGACGCGCACCATCGCCCCGGTGTTGGGCTTGTAGAGCATATCGCCCCGGCCCAGCAGCTGCTCGGCCCCCTGTTCGCCGAGGATCGTGCGGCTGTCGATCCGGCTCGTCACCTTGAAGCTGATGCGGGTCGGCAGGTTCGCCTTGATGACCCCGGTGATGACGTCGACCGAGGGGCGCTGGGTCGCCATGATGAGGTGGATGCCCGCCGCGCGACTCTTCTGGCTGAGGCGCTGGATCAGCACCTCGATCTCCTTGCCGACGGTGACCATCAGGTCCGCCAGCTCGTCGACGATCAGCACGATCTGCGGGAGCGGCTGGTAATCGAGCTGTTCCTCCTCGAACAAAGGCTCGCCGGTCTCCGGGTCGAAGCCGGTCTGCACCCGGCGGCCCAGCGGCTTGCCCTTGGCGATCGCGCCCGCGACCTTCTCGTTGAAGGAGCCGATGTTGCGCGAACCGATCGCGCTCATCATCCGGTAGCGCCGCTCCATCTCCTCGACGGCCCATTTGAGGGCCCGCACCGACTTGGCCGGCTCGGTCACGACCGGCGAGAGCAGGTGCGGGATGTTGTCGTAGATCTTGAGCTCGAGCACCTTGGGATCGATCAGGATCAGGCGCAGCTCGGCCGGCGTGAAGCGGTAGAGCAGGCTGAGCAGGATCACGTTAAGCCCCACCGACTTGCCCGACCCGGTGGTCCCGGCAACCAGCAGGTGCGGCATCGCGGCCAGATCGGCGATGATCGGCTCGCCCGCGATGTCCTTGCCGAGGATCACGGGGAGGTTGCCCTTCGCGTCCTGGAAGGCGGCGGCGGCGGCCAGTTCCTTGAGCATCACCGTCTGGCGATCCTGGTTGGGCAGCTCGATGCCCATGACGGTGCGCCCCGGGATCGGCGAGACGCGCGCGGAAATCGCGCTCATGTTGCGGGCGATGTCCTCGGCCAGGCCGATCACCCGGCTCGCCTTGATGCCCGGCGCGGGTTCCAGCTCGTACATGGTGACAACCGGGCCCATGCGCACGGCGGTGATCTCGCCTTTCACGTTGAAATCGCCGAGCACGTTCTCGAGCAGCCGTGCGTTGCGCTCCAGCGCCAGCTTGTCGAGCTTGGGTCCCTTGTCGGTCGGCGGCTCGGCGAGGAGATCGAGGCTCGGCAGGCTGAAGGGGGCGAACATATCGGCCTGCGCGGTGCGGGCGGTGGCGGCGCGCTTGGGCGGGGCGGAGGGATCGGTGATCTCGGGGCTGCGGCGGGGCCGCTCCTCGATCTCCGGCGCGGGCTTGGCGGCGGCGGCGCGGCGCGGGCGGGCGGGGGCGTCCTCGTCCGCGTCCGTATCGTCGGCATCGCCGCCGGCGAAGGCCAGCGCGGGCATCCGCTCATGCCCCGGCAGCGGCAGGCGGCGGGCGAGCCCGGCGAGGCTCCCGCCGCCGAGGAATTCGGGCAGGCTCATCAGCACCCGCCAGTCGATCGCGAACACCCGGGTGAGCAGCGCCACCCCGCCGGCAAGGCAGGCAAGCGCCAAGGCGAGGATCACCCAGCCTTGCGCCCCTTCGCCGAAGCGCGCGGCGATCGCCTGCACCGCGCTCGCGCCGAGCAGGCCGGTGAGGCCCCCGGCCTGGGCGGGCAGCGTCCCGCCAGGCGCGGTGAAGACGAGGCTGAGGACGGTGGCGATCAGGCTCGCCGCGATCAGCAGCAGCGCGGCGGGCATCCACCAGCCGGTGGTCTCGGGCTCGTCCCCGTTCTCGACGTCGCGCCACAGCTTGCGCGCGCTGACATAGAGCAGCGGCAGCAGCAGCGCGCCCGGCAGGCCGAAGATCAGCAGCACCCGGTCCGCCGCCCAGGCCCCGGCGGCGCCCATCCAGTTCTTGACCTCGGCGGGGTCCGCGGCGGTCGAGGGGGAGGGATCGGTCTGGGTGTAGCTGGCGAGCGCGAGCGCGAGGAACACCGCCATGCCGAGCAGCAGCCCGGCGCCGGTCATCTGAACCAGGCGGCGCAAGGTCCGGCGCAGCCCCGTGCGCCATTCGGCATCGGTCTGGCGACCGGGTTTGGTAAGGGGCGCCGCGCGGCTGGCCATGGGGGAGTCTCCTGTGCGGAACACATCATGAATCCTGCGGGGACAAGGGTCAAACCCTTTTGCGCCCGGGGCAATCAGTGAAGGCGGTCGCGCGGCATCGGGATCACACCATTGGCGCGCATCCGCTCGACCCAGCGCGACGCCTGGTTGAAGCCCACCCGGAACCGGCGCTGGAGCACCGAGATCCGGGTCTCGCCGTGCTGCACCACGTATTCGCAGGCTCGGATGTAAAGCGCGTCGTCGTACTCGCACCCCCGGCGGTACAGGGCGTCCTCGTCGTCGCCGGTCATCGGCTGAGACCGTCGATCGCGGCCCAGCGCGGCCAGCCGAGCGCGCGTGCCCGGCGATGGGTCATGCCCCCGAGTGCGATCACCGGGATCGGCGATTGCCGCGCCAGCAGCCCGAAGCGCACCGGCCCCAGCACCTTGCCGCCCGGGTGCGAGCGGGTCGCGAACACCGGGGAGAGCAGCGCCGCATCCGCGCCGAGCCTTGCGGCAAGGGCCAGCTCGGCAAGGTCGTGCGCGGTCGCGAGGTGGAGCAGCCCCGCCCGGCGCGGCCACAGGGCGCGGGGGCTCCCGTAGATCCCGTCTGCGCCCCATTCCCGGGCGGTCAGGGCCGAGTCCGCCAGCACGATCCGGTGCCCCCGCGCGCGCGCGATCCGGCGCAGCGCCCGGAACCGCGCGAGCCGTTCAGGCCCCGCCAGATGATAATGCCGGTAGATCAACCCCGAGCCGCGCGGCAGCGCGGCGAGGGCCCCCTCCAGCCGCGCATCGTTGCGGGCGTCGGAGATCAGCCACAGGCCGGGGAGGGTCTTTGCGCGCGCCACCGGGGCGCTATACAGCGCCGCCATGGAAAGCGCATCCTCCCGCCTCGCCGACGTGAACGCCAATATCGCCCGCGCGTGCAAGCCTGCCCGCCGCGCGCCCGCCGAGGTGACGCTGATCGCGGTCAGCAAGACCCACGACGCCCCCGCGATCCGGCCATTGATCGACGCGGGCCAGCGGGTCTTCGGCGAGAACCGGGTGCAGGAGGCCGGGGCCAAGTGGCCCGCGCTGCGCGAGGCGCACCCGGATATTGTCCTGCACCTCATCGGCCAGCTGCAATCGAACAAGGCGGACGAGGCGGTGGCGCTGTTCGACGCGATCCATTCGCTCGACCGGCCGAGCCTGCTGACCGCGCTCGCCAGGGCGATGGACAAGGCGGGGCGGCAGGTGCCCTGCTTCGTGCAGGTCAATATCGGCGACGAGCCGCAGAAGGGTGGCTGCCCGCTCGCCAATCTCCCCGCGTTTCTGGCTGAGGTGCGCGCCACCGCGATCCCGCTCGCAGGCCTGATGTGCATCCCCCCGGCGGGCACCGAGGCCGCGCCGTTCTTTGCCCTTCTTGCCAAGCTGGCCGCCGATCACGGCGTTACTGGCCTCAGCATGGGCATGAGCGGCGATTACGAAACCGCCGTGATACTCGGCGCGAGCCACGTCAGGGTCGGCACCGCGCTGTTCGGCGCGCGCTGAGGCCCCGCCACCGGGCCTCGGGCCCCGCAGCGCAAGACCACGCAAAAGGGGCGCCCCGTTGCCGGAGCGCCCCTTTTTTCACGCGCCCGCGATCGATCAGAAGTCGAAGCGCGCGGTGATGCCGTAGGTGCGCGGTTCGCCGAGGAACTGCGAGAAAATCTGCCGGCCGCCCGGGAACTGCGGGTCGACGAAGGGCGCCGAGCCCGTGCCGGCCTGGAAGGGCGAGTTGAACGCGACCTGCGCGAAGTCCTTGTTGAAGATATTCTGTCCCCAGACTTCCAGCGCCCAGCGCTGGTCAGGCCCGCGGATGCCGAGGCGGGCGTTGAACACCGCGAAGCTGTCCTGGAGCTTCTGCGGGAACAGGTCCGACCCGGTGTTGAAGTCCGAGTTCAGGCGGCTGTCGATATAGACGAGGCCGGTGAGGCCGCGGCCGAGCTCCGGAGTCCAGGTGACGCTGCCGGTGGCGACGAGTTCCGGCGCATTCGACAGTTGCTGACCGGGCAGCACCCGCAGCGCGGGATCGAGCGGAGCGCCGGCCGCGTTGCCGACGAGGTTGCCGCGGTAGCGGGTGCGGGCATAGGTGAGACCCGCGCCGACCTGGAAGTTGCGCGCCGGAATCAGCAGCGCCTCGAGCTCGACGCCCTGAGTGCGCACGCCGTAGCTGAGGTTGCTGGCCGCGCACGCGCCGGTGACCGGGCTGAGATCGCGGTCCCCGCCGTTCAGGCTGGCCGAGCAGCCGTTGACGTTCTGCACCAGGAAGACCGTGCCGTTGAAGGTGTTCAGCTGGAAGTTGCTGAAATCCGAACGGAACGCGGCAACGCTGATGTTGAGGCTGCGGCTCGCGTACTTGGCGCCGATTTCGTAGCTGTCGACCAGCTCGGGATCGAACTGGAGGGCGCCGACCAGTTCGGGCGCCCCACCGACCGAAGCGAAGCTCGAGATCGGCGACTTCAGCGCCGAGCGGTCGAGGTTGAAGCCGCCCGCCTTGTAGCCGCGCGCGTAGCTGGCGTAGGTCAGCAGGTCGTCGGTCAGCTTGTACGAGAGGATTGCGGTGCCGGTCCACTCGCTTTCACGGCGCTCGTCGGCGATCGAGACGCCGTTCAGTTCCGCGGTCGAGTTGCCCTGGCAGGTCAGGCCGATCAGGCCCGCAGCGGTCGCGCCCAGGGTCGCCAGGAACGGCTGCAGGGCGGCCTGCTGCGCCGGGCAGGCGACGTTGTCGTTGCCGAAGGTCGCCGAGAAGTCCTTGGCGTCACGGGTGTAACGCAGGCCGAGGGTCAGATCGAGCCGATCGGTGATGTGCACGATGTTGTGCGTGAACAGCGCCCAGTTGGTGCCGTCCTGGAAGTAGCGGTCGTCGGTCGAGCCGCGGTTGTTGACGGAGTCGAGCCGGTCGATGGCCGCCAGCAGCGCGCCGCCGACCACCGCAGAGCCGCCGGTCGCCGCGCCGGCGGCGATCGCGCCCCGGCCCACCGGCGAAAGACAGCCCGCCCCGCCCGGCGAATAGAAGCCCGCAAGCCCGCCGCCCGAGACCAGACGGCAGGTGGCGAAGCGGCCATACTGGTTGCCGAACCGCAGGTTGTCGCGCACGGTCAGCTTCTCGTTGGCGAAGAAGCCGCCGACGAGCCAGTCGAGCGTGCCGCCGAAAGCCTCGCCCTGCAGGCGCAGTTCCTGGGTGAAGGTGTGGAACTGGCGGTAGGCGTTGTCGCTCGGCGTGCGGAACAGGATGTCGACCGTGCCGTAGTCGGTGTCGGACCCCTGGCCCGAACGGTATTCGCGATAGGCGGTGATCGAGGTCAGCTTGGCGCCGCCGAAGTCGTAATCGATCTGGCCCGAGAAGCCGTAATCCTTGGTAATGCCCTGGAAGCTGCGGCCCGGGGTCGAGGAGATGTTGCGCGAATAGCCCTGATTCAAGGCACCCAGGTTCTGGCCGAGGTCGCGCAGCACGTTGATGATGTTGTTGCCGTTGGGCGAAAGCGGGGTGAGCGGCGTCGAGGGGTTGTTGAGCGCGCCGATGAAGGGGTTCACGCTGCCGTCGACATAGGTGGCGCCGCAGCACTTTTCGTCGCGGTAGGTGTAGTCCGCGATCAGGCGGATCGACAGCGCGTCGTTGGGTTCGAACAGCACCTGCCCGCGCACGAAGAAGCGGTTGCGGTCGTTGACGTCGGTGTTGTTGGCCGGGTCGAAATAGAAGCCGTCACGCTTCACGAACACGCCGTCGAAGCGGGTCGAGACGGTTTCGCTGAGCGGGGCGGTGATCCCGGCGGCAAGGCGCCAGAAGTTGAAGTTGCCGTAAGTCACTTCGCCGTTGGCGGCGAATTCGAAATCGGGCGCACGCGAATAGATGCTGATGAGACCCGCCGAGGAGTTGCGCCCGCCGAGCGTGCCCTGCGGACCGCGCTGCACTTCGATGCGGTCGATCTCGCCCAACTCGTTGAGGCCGATGCCCGAACGCGAACGATATACGCCGTCGATGAACACCGGGACCGAGCTTTCAAGGCCGGGGTTGTCGCCGACCGTGCCGATCCCGCGGATACGCGCCGAACCGTTCGCTTCCGAGCCCGTCGAGGAGACGAGCAGCGAGGGCGCGAGCTGGTTCAGCTGGCGGATGTCGTTGGCGCCGGAGTTGCGCAGGGCGGTGGCGTCGACCGCCGAGATCGCGACCGGCACGTCGGCGAGCGCCTGGCGGCGGCCCTGGGTGGTGACGATGATGACGTTATCGGGCTGCAGGTCGGACGCGGCCTCCTCCTGCGCATCCTGCGCGTCTTGCGCGAAGGCGGTGGTGGGCATGAAGGCCATCCCGGCGCCAAGAAGCGCCAACGCACGCAGCGAAGTCAACTGTCCCATGATATCTCTCTCCCCAGCAAGGCGCTTGTTTTGTCGCTTGCCTACCGCTTCCCCTGCCCAGCGCAACCGGCTTTCGCGCGGTGGTCACAATTTTTGGACCTGTGTGGCATTCATGCCTTTTCGAGCTGCTCCTGCCGCTCGTCGCTGGCCGCAGCGAGCAGCGCCGCCTCGATCTCGGCAAGCCGTTCGGGCGCCTTGATCTTGGCGCCGGTGAGATCGGTCACGTAGAAGGTATCCGCCGCCGCCTCGCCATAGGCGGTGATGTGCGCCGAATGGACAATCAGGCTCGCCTTGTAGAGCGCATGGGCGAGCCGGTTGAGCAGCGCCGGACGGTCGCGGGCGGTCACCTCGATCACTGTGAAGTGGTTCGAGGCGTTGTTGTCGAAACCGACCTGCGGGGCGACGTCGAAGGCGTTGGCGCGCGAATGGGCGAGCGGCCGCGCGGCGAGCTTGGGCACCAGTTCGACCTTGGCGAGCAGCGCGTCGCGGATGCCCTTGTCGATCCGGGCCATCTGCGCCTCTTCCCTGAACGGCTGGCCGTTGTGGTCCTGCACCAGGAAGTTGTCGACCGCATAGCCGCTCCTCGCGGTGTGGATGCGCGCATCGATGATGTTGGCGCCCGCAAGATGGATGCCGCCCGCCATGCGGTAGAACAGGCCCGGGTGGTCCGCCGCGATCACGCTGACCCGCGTCGCGCCGCGCGTCTCGTCGACCTCGCACTGGATCGAGAGCGCCTCGCCGGCGGCCTGGGCGGCGTCGTATTGCGCGATGTTGCTAGCGATGATGTCCTCGGGCTCGGCGATCCAGTAGGCATCGCCGAGCTGCGCGCCGATGGAATCGACGAGATGCCCGTCCTCGCCCAGCAGCCGCGCGGCGGCGTCCTTCTTGGCCGCCACGCGCTGCTTGCGCCCGCTGCCCTTGTGGCCGAGCCTGAGGCGCTCCTTGGCGGCATCGTAGAGCTCGCCCAGAAGCTGCGCCTTCCACGAGTTCCAGGTCCCCGGCCCCACCGCACGGATATCGACCGCAGTGAGGATCGCGAGGTTGCGCAGGCGCTCCAGGCTCTGCACCTCTGCGACGAAATCCTCGATGGTCTTGGGATCGGTGAGGTCGCGCTTCTGCGCGGTGCGGCTCATCAGCAGGTGGTGGAGCACCAGCCAGGCGACCAGCGCGGTCTCCTTCTCGTCGAGGCCGAAGCGCGGACCCAGCCGGTGCGCGACCTCGGCGCCGAGCACCGAATGGTCCCCCCCGCGCCCCTTGGCGATGTCGTGGAGCAGCACCGCCACGAACAGCGCGCGGCGCGAGGCGAGCTTGGGGAACTCGGCGGTGGCGCGCGGATGGTCGGCGGCGAGCAGCCCGCGCTCGATCTGGCTGAGCAGCCCGATGGCGCGGATGGTGTGCTCGTCGACCGTGTAGTGGTGATACATGTCGAACTGCATCTGCGCGTTGACGCGGCCGAAATCGGGCACGAAGCGGCCGAACACGCCCGCCTCGTTCATCCAGCGCAGCGCCGTTTCGGGGTCCTTGCGGCCCGCCAGCAGCTCGAGGAACAGCGCGTTGGCGCGCTTGTCGCGGCGCAGCCTGCCGTCGATCAGCTTCGCATCGCGCCCCGCCTGGCGCATCGTTTCGGGATGCACCTCGAGCCCCTCGGCCTCGGCCAGCTGGAAGACCTCGATGAGCCGCACCGGATCGTTCCGGAACCAGTCGTCGCCCGGGGCGCGGATGCGCCCCGCATCGATGCTGTAGCCCTTGAACATCCGCGGCCGCTGGACCCACCCGGCGAAAAAGCCGGTGCGCGGGCGCTTGCGCGCGAACTCCTCGTCCAAGTGCGCGAGGAACACGCCGGTGAGGCTGCCGACCCGTTTCACCTGAAGGAAGTAATACTGCATGAACCGTTCGACCGCGCTCTTGCCCGGGCGCTCGGCGAACAGCATCCGCTCGGCCACGGCGCGTTGGAGGTCGAAGGTCAGGCGGTCCTCGGCGCGGTCGGTGAGGATGTGCATATGGCAGCGCACCGCGAGCAGGAAGCCTTCGGCGCGGCGGAAGCTGCGGTATTCGCTGGGCGTCAGCAGCCCGACGTCGACCAGCTCCGAGGCGCTGCCGACGCGGTGGACGAACTTGCCGATCCAGTAGAGCGTCTGGAGATCGCGCAGCGCGCCCTTGCCCTCCTTGATGTTGGGTTCGACCACGTAGCGGCTGTCGCCCATGCGCTTGTGCCGGGCATCGCGCTCGGCAAGCTTCTGGGTCAGGAACTGGCGTTCGTTGCCGCGCGCGACCTCGTTCCAGAAGCGGCTGCGCAGCTCCTCGTAGAGCGCCTGTTCGCCCCACACCAGCCGCCCTTCGAGGAGGGCAGTGCGGATCGTCAGGTCCTCCTTTGCCATGCGGATCGTGTCGCCGACGGTGCGGCTGGAATGGCCGACCTTGAGGCCCAGATCCCACAGCAGGTAGAGCATCGCCTCGATTACCTGCTCGCACCACGGCGCGCGCTTCATCGGCGTGATGAAGGCGACATCGACGTCCGAATGCGGCGCCATCTCCGCCCGGCCGTAGCCGCCCACCGCGAGGATCGCGAGGCGTTCGGCCTGGGTGCGATTGGGGACGGGGTAGAGATGCGCGGTGACGTGATCGTGGATCACCCGCAGCAGCTGGTCGATGAGGAAGCTGTAGCCAGCGGTGACCTCGTGCCCGGCGGACGGCGTCGCCTCCAGCCGCCGCGCGAGTTCGTGCCGCCCCTCGTCCAATGCCATCCGCAGTGCGGTGACGATCGCGGGGCGCGCAGCGCTTCCCTGCGCCGCGTGCAGCGACGCGATCTCCTCGGCCAGCATCCGCCGGTCGATGATCGCGCGCTGCCCGGGGACGCGCCTAGGGCTCACGGGACAGGCTCACCGCGCGATCACGCGGCGACCACCCCTTGCGCCGCGACGTCAAGGAAGCGGGCCTTGACCGCGCGCTTGTCGATCTTCTGCGTGCCGAGGCGCGGCAGGGCTTCCTCGACCAGCCAGATCTGGTGTTCGAGCGGCACCTTGAAGGGCGCGATCCGTTCCAGCAGGAAGGCGCGCAGCTCGCCCGGCGAGAGCGCCGGCCGGCCCTCCTTCATCGCATAGACCGCCGCCGGAACCTCGCCGAACCGCTCGTCGGGCAGGCCGAAGACCGAGCATTCGCCCACGTCGTCATGCGCGTAGATCGCGTCCTCCACCTCGATGCACGAGATGTTTTCGCCGCCGCGGATGATGATGTCCTTCTTGCGGTCGACGATGAACAGGTAGTCGTCCTCGTCGAGGTAGCCCAGGTCGCCGGTGCGGAAGAAGCCGGTGTCGGTGAAGGCGGCCTTGGTGGCTTCGGGGTTCTTCCAGTAGCCGCGGAAGTTCGCGACCGAGCGGATGCACACCTCGCCGACCTGGCCCTGCGGAAGCTCCTTGCCCATGTCGTCGAGGATGCGCAGCTCGACCAGCGGCTTCGAAGCGCGGCCCGTCGAGCCGGGCTTGGCGAGATAGTTCTCGTTGAAGTTGCCGCAGCCCACCGCGTTGGTCTCGGTGAGGCCGTAGCCGAGCAGCGGGAAGCCTTCGGGGAAGGCCTCCTTGATGCGGTTGACGTGTTCCACCGGGCGCGGCGCGCCGCCCGCGGCGAAGCTCTTGCACGCCGACAGGTCGTACTTGTCGCGGTCGGGGTGGTTGGCGATCTCGTAGCTCATCAGCGGCACGCCGACGAAGTAGGAAACCTTTTCCTCGGCCATCAGCCGGATCGCGAGCCCCGCGTCCCACTTGGGCATCAGCACGAGCTTCCTCGCGATGGCGAAGCTTTGCAGGAACAGCGGGATCTCGCCGGTGACGTGGAACAGCGGCACCGCGACGAGCGCGCAGGGCTGGTCGCTCAGGACCTCGCCCTGGCTTTCGACCAGCACCTTGGCCATCGCCGACTGCGCGACATAGCTCATGATCCCGTGGACGACGCCGCGATGATCGGACCAGGCGCCCTTCGACTTGCCGGTCGAGCCCGAGGTGTAGAGGATCGTCGCGAGGTCATCAGGGCCGAGCTCGCCGAGTAGCGCGATCGCGGCGGGGGTGCCTTCCGGCTCGGCCCAGGCGGCGGCGAGACCTTCGGCTGGCGGGTTGCCGTGGCTGAAGACCACAACCTTGGCGCCGTGGGCGTGCCCCTCGAGCCGGGCGGCGCGGCCTTCGTCGGCGAGCACCAGCTTCGCCTCGGCAAGGTCGATCGCGTAGGCGAGTTCATCGCCGCTCGAAAAGCCGTTGAGCAGGGTCGCGCAGCCGCCCGCCATGATGACGCCCATGTAGGCGATCATCCAATTGGCGGAATTGCGCGCGGCGATGGCGATGCGGTCGCCCTTGGCGACGCCGTGATTGCGGATCAGCCCTTCGGCGACGCGGGTGGCGGCGGCATAGGTCTCGCCGAAGGTCAGGCGCACCTCGCCGTCGACGAGGAAGGGCAGCGCGGCGTTCTGCTGGCTGAAGTGGGCGAAGTAATGCGCGAGCGTCGGCGGCGCGCCGATGAAGGCAGGCATGGCGATCCCGTCGCGTTCGAAGGGCACGGTGGCGAAGGGCTGACCCTCGGCGGTCAGCGCGGCCATGATGCCTTCGAGCGCATTGTCCAGCTGCGTGGGCATGCGTGGTTTCCTCTCTCTCGTGTTGCGGCCTGCCGGTGTCCGGATGGCCTGTCCCATTCCGCCCGGCGTCCCCGTGCCCCTTCCCCTGCCCCGGATGCTGTGCCAGAAGCGCCAGCGCGACCGGGGCCCGCAGATGGCCCGCCGATACGGCATATCATTGCAATAAGAGGTTCGCCCCGTGCTGTCACTACTTGCCGCAAGCGCCGGCGCCGCCGATCCGATCTACTGGACCGATCTGGGCCTGCAGCCGGGGATCGACCTCGGGTTCTTCACGCTGAGGTTCTATTCGCTCGCCTACCTGCTGGGCGTGATCTTCGCCTATTGGCACACCTCGGTCGCCCTGAAGCAGCCCGGCGCGCCGATGGCGCAGCGCCATGCCGACGACCTGTTCTTCTACTGCACGCTCGGGGTGATTCTCGGCGGGCGGCTGGGCTATGCGGCGTTCTACACCGGGGGCGAGACCGGCATCCCTTCCGCCTTCACCGATTTCTCGGGCGATGGCCTGGTGTCCTGGCGGTTGCTGCGCCTGTGGGACGGGGGCATGAGCTTCCACGGCGGCCTCATCGGCGTGACCGCGGCGATGGCCTTCGTGGCGTGGCGCGACAAGCTGAACTTCATCCGCGTGGTCGACTATGTCAGCGTCGGCGTGCCGATGGGGATGCTGCTCGGGCGGCTCGCCAACTTCGTCAACGGCGAGCTGTGGGGCCGCGGCCCGACCGACGTGCCCTGGGCGATGGTCTTCCCCGGCGCGGGCGATGTCGCGCGCCATCCCAGCCAGCTCTACCAGGCCGGGCTCGAGGGGCTGGCGATGCTCGTCATCATGCTGCTGCTGTTCTGGAAGACCCGCGCGCGCTACCGCCCCGGGCTGCTGGCGGGGGTGTTCACCACCGGCATGGGGTGTGCGCGCTTCGTCAATGAGTTTTTCCGCCAGCCGGACCAACAACTGGCTGACTTTGCCGCCCGCACCGGGCTATCGATGGGCCAATGGCTGACCATACCGCTGATCCTGACTGGGTTGATTGTCGTGCTCTTCGCGCTGCGCCGGAAGCCGCTGGCGGCGGGGACGACCGCACCGGCCTGAGCGCCGCCGACGCGCCCGGGGTGTGGCGCAGCGCGCTGCGGCTGATCGAGCCCGCGACGGACCCGCGCGGTGCGCCCGCGCCTGCCG
>NZ_JAPFGY010000014.1 GCF_026586795.1 Erythrobacter sp. WG | reverse complement strand
GCGCAATGCGGGCGCGATCGCGCGCGCGGTGCTGCCGCTGGCGCGGCGGCTGCACGCGGCGCAGCCCTTCGACCTCGTCGATGCGCAGTTCTTCTTCCCCGACGGCCCGGCCGCCGCGCAGATCGCGCGCGCGCTCGGCCTGCCGCTGTCGATCAAGGCGCGCGGCGGCGACATTTCCTATTGGGGCGCGCAGGCCCATGCGCGCGCGCAAATGCTGGCAGCGGCGCAGGAGGCGAAGGGGCTGCTGGCGGTGAGCCGCGAGCTGGCCGCGCAGATGACGGCGATGGGGATGCCGGCGGAGCGCATCACGGTGCATTACACCGGCCTCGATCGCGACCGCTTCCGGCCCTACGAGCACACCCAGCTGCGCCGCCAGCTTGCGGGCGAGCTGGGTTTCGCCATGCCCGACAATGCCCCGCTGCTCGCCTGCGTGGGCGCGCTGATCGAGCGCAAGGGGCAAGGCATCGCCATCGCCGCGCTGCGCGAGGTGCCCGGCGCGCGGCTGGTGCTGATCGGCAAGGGCGAGGACGAGGCCCGGCTGCGCGCGCAGGCGGCGAGCGAGGGGGTGGCCGAGCGGGTGCATTTCGCGGGCTCGCTCGATCACGATCTCGTGCCGCTGATCCTCTCGGCGGCCGACGTGATGGTGCTGCCGACCCGCAGCGAGGGGCTCGCCAATGCCTGGGTCGAGGCGCTCGCCTGCGGGACGCCGGTGGTGACCTGCGACGTGGGGGGCGCGCGTGAGCTGATCGCCAGCGACACCGCCGGGCGGCTGGTTGCGCGCACGCCGGAAGCGGTGGCGGCGGGGATCAACGCGGTGCTGGGCGACCCGCCGGCGCGCGCGGCGGTGGCCGCGCTCACCGAGGGGCTGAGCTGGGAAGCCAACGCCGCCGAGCTTGCCGCGCACTACACGCGGCTGCTGGAGGGCTGAGGCCGGTCAGCGCGTCAGAGCTTGCCCTGCGCGAGCTTTTCCTGCCGATCGGCCGCGCTCTCGGTCGGCACGAAGCTGTTCGAGGTCACCCCCATCCAGATCAGCAGCGCGCCCGCCATGTAGATCGAGGAATAGGTGCCGATGAACAGGCCCACGGTGATCGCCGCGACCATGCCGAAAAGGCTCGGCGGGCCGAAGATCAGGAGCGGGATCAGCGCCACGAACAGCGTCAGCGAGGTCATGACCGTGCGCGCCAGCGTCTCGTTGACCGACAGGTCGAGCAGCTCGGGGAGCGGCATCTTCCGGTATTTCTTGAGGTTCTCCCGGATCCGGTCGTAAACGACGATGGTGTCGTTCAGCGAATAGCCGATGATCGCGAGGATCGCGGCGACGATCTGGAGGCTGAACTCCATCTGCGTGATCGCGAACAGGCCGACCGTCACCGACACGTCGTGCACCAGCGCGAACATCGCGCCTGCGCCGAACTGCCATTCGAAGCGCACCCAGATGTAGATCGACACCGCCGCCATCGCCGCCAGCAGGGCGAGGATCGCCTGGTTGCGGAACTCGCCCGCGACCTTGCCCGAGACCGTGTCGTTACCGTCGCGCCGCGCGTCGGGGTATTCCGCCGCGATCGCCGCGATCACCCGGTCGCCGATCGCCGTCGCCGCGCCGGGGGTGTCCTCGGCGCCCGCAGGCAGGCGCACGCGGATCGACACCTGGTTGGGCGCGCCGAATTCCTGCACCACCGGCTCGCCGTAGCCGAGCCCGCCGACCAGCTCGCGCAAGCTCGGGATCGGCGCAGCCGCGCGCTGGGTGAAGGTCATGCGCACCTCCTGCCCCCCGGCGAAATCGACGCCGAAGTTGAGGCCGTTCACCGCCACCGCGATCCAGCTGCCGAAGATCAGCACGAGGCTGAGCACGAAGAACGGGACGCGCAGCTTCAGGAACTGGATGTTGGTGTTGTCGGGGACAAGCTTCAGGAGTTTCATGTGTCGCCTGCTCCTCAGATCACGATATCATTGGGGCGCGCCTTGCGCAGCCATCCGGCGACGAACATCCGGGTCAGCGTCACGCCGGTGAACACCGAGGTGACGATCCCGATCACCAGCACCACCGCGAAGCCTTTCACCGGGCCCGAGCCGAAGGCGAACAGCGCCACGCCCGAAATGACGTTGGTGAGGTTCGCGTCCCAGATCGCCCGGCTCGCCTCGCGGTAGCCGGTCTCGACCGCGGCAACGACCTTGCGCCCGCGCGCGCGCTCCTCGCGGATGCGCTCGTTGATGAGCACGTTGGCGTCGACCGCCGCGCCGATGGTGATGACGAAGCCGGCGATCCCCGGGAGGGTCAGCGTGAAGCCGCCCAGCGCCATCAGCCCCAGCAGCATCAGCACGTTGAACACCAGCGCGACAGTCGCATAGATGCCGAAGCGGCCATAGGTGCCGATCATCAGCGCGATCACCGCGAGGCTGCCGATGCCCATCGCGATCAGCCCCTTGCGGATCGAATCCGCACCGAGGTCCGGCCCCACGGTGCGTTCCTCGACCACCGCCAGCGGCACCGGCAAGGCGCCAGAGCGCAGCGAGATCGCGAGGGTGTTGGCGCTCTCCGGAGTGAAGCTCCCCGAAATCTGCGCCCGCCCGCCGACGATCGGCTCGTTGATGCTCGGCGCGGACAGCACCTTCCCGTCGAGGATGATCGCGAAGGGCTTGCCGACATTCTCGCTGGTGAGCTTGGCGAACTTCGCCCCGCCCTGCCCATCGAAGGTGATGTTGACGACGTTGCGGTTGGTCTGCTGGTCGACGCCCGCCTGGGCGTTGGTGAGGTTCTCGCCCCTGATCCCGCCGAGCCGCTTGACCGCCAGCGACGCGCCCTGCTCGGGCGTGCCGGGGGCGAAGGGGAAGATCTCGCTGCCCGGGGGCGCGATGCCCGCCTCGACATTGCTCGGCAGGGCATTCAGGTCCACCAGCTTGAATTCGAGCTGCGCGGTCTGGCCGAGCAGGGCCTTGAGGCCGGCAGGGTCCTGGAGCCCGGGCACCTGCACCACGATGCGGGTCGCGCCTTGCCGGATGATGGTCGGCTCGCGCGTGCCGAGCTCGTCGATGCGGCGGCGCACGACTTCGGTCGCGCTGTCCATCGCATCGTCGATCGCTTGGTTCACCCCCGCCTCGGTCTGGGACAGCACCATGCGCTGGCCGTCGACCACCGAAAGCTCCCATTCGCGCACCGTCGTCGCACCCTGCATGGCGGGCTCGATCAGCCCGCGCGCGCGGTCGATGTCGGCGGCGTTCTCGAGCATGAAGGACAGCTGGCCGTTCGCGGTCGAGACGTCGCCGATGCGGATGCGCGGGGAGGCACCCCGCATCAGCTGGCGGACGGTCTCCTCCATGTTGGTGAGCCGCTGGGCGCGCACGTCCTCGGCCTTGGCCTCGAGCAGCAGGTGCGAGCCGCCGGCAAGATCGAGGCCGAGATTGACGCGCGGATCGGGGAGCTGCGCGGGCCAGGACAGCCCCGCGACGCTGGCGAGCGAGGGCAGCGCCAGCAGCGCAGCGGCGAGCGTCACCGCCCACAGCGAGAGCTTCTTCCAGAGGGGAAAGTCGAGCATTGCGTCAGGGTCTCGTGCGCAAGGGGGACGGGCCGGCGGGCGCGGCTCAGTCGTTGGCGGGCTTGCCGGCGGGCGGGATGATGTCGCCCAGCGTCGCCTTGACGGCCTTCACCCGGACATTGGGGCCGAGTTCGAGCTCGGCATAGGTCTCGTCGACCTTGAGGACCTTGCCGACGAGGCCGCCGGCGGTGACGACCTGGTCGCCCTTCTTGACCGCGGCGATCTTTTCCTGGTGCTCCTTCTGTCGCTTCATCTGCGGGCGGATGATGAGCAGCCAGAAGATCGCGATCATGCCGATGATCGGCAGGAAGCTGATCCAGGCGGGCGGTGCTCCGGCAGCACCCGCGCCGGCGGCGGCGAGAAGGTCGATGGTCATGCGATAGAGCCTGTCAGATCCCGTGGTTGCAACCGGGGAGGCGTGCCCCCCGAGCGTTCAAGTGGGCGCGCCTAGCAGCAATGCAAGCGTGCGGCAACGGCTGTGCCTTCGCGACGCTCCCGCCTTGTCGCGCGCTGGAACCCGACTTCGTCAAACCCGCTTGCCAGCCCCGACCGGCCAACCTATAGGCGCCGCTCCACTGGTGTCGGGACGTAGCGCAGCCTGGTAGCGCATCACACTGGGGGTGTGGGGGTCGGAGGTTCGAATCCTCTCGTCCCGACCAGTGGTTTTCCTCTCCCCCCGTCCGCCTCCCCCTCGTCCGATCCCCGCGTGCCTCGCCGCGATTGCGCCGCATGGATGCGCGGGCTAGCACGTCAGCTCCTTCCCAATCGAGGCATCGCCCGCCCATGAGCCGCTGGCGTCTTTCCGCCCCCGTCGACGACATCCGCGAGGCGCTGTGCGCCCTGCCCGCGCTGCCCGAGCGCTTCGCGATCGCAACGCTGGTCGCCGTCGATGGATCGGCGCCGCGCGATGTCGGGGCGCAGATGCTGGTGACCGAGGACGCGCACTGGGGCTTCCTGTCGGGCGGCTGCATCGAGGACGACGTCGCGGCCCACGCCCACGCCGCGATGGCCGAGGGCACGCCCCGGATGCTGCGCTATGGCGAGGGCAGCCCGTGGATCGACATCAAGCTCGCCTGCGGATCGGGGATCAGCGTGCTGGTCGAGCCGGTCCGGGCGAGCGAGCCGGCCGTGGCGGCGCTCCTCGTAGGCTGGCACGCGCGCCATCCGGTGCTGTGGTCGAGCGATGGCACCACCCGCCACGCCGAAGCCGCACGCGAGGCGCCCCTTGCCGACGATTGGGACGGCGCGCGCTACACCCGGCTGTTCCTCCCGCCGCTGCGGCTGGTGCTGATCGGCGAGGACGGCGCGGCGCTGACCACGGTGGCGCTGGCGCGCGAGATGGGCTGGGAGGTGACACTGATCGCTCCGGGCGGGCCCGAGGCGGCGCCCTTCCCCGGCCTTGCCTATCACCGCGGCGATCCCGCCGCCGCGCTCGCGGCGCTGACGGTCGATCCCTGGACCGCCGTCGCCGTCCTCTCGCACGACCGCGAGGACGACGAGCGCGGGCTTGCCGCAGCGCTCGCGAGCCCGGCCTTCTATGTCGGCGCGATCGGTGCGCGGGTGCGGCTCGACCAGCGCATCGCCGCGCTCCGGGCGCACGGCGTCGGCGAAGCGGCGCTGGCGCGGCTGCGTGCGCCGATCGGGCTGGAGGGCTTCGGCAAGGCCCCGCGCGAGGTGGCGCTGTCGCTGGTCGCCGAGATCGCTCAGGCCTTCCACGCCCGCCGGGCGGCGGCGAGGTCGGCCGGGGTGTCGATATCGGCGAGCGCGCCGCGCTCGGCGGTTTCGACATAGGCGACGTCGCGCCGCGCGGCGAGCAGCGCGGCGGCGCCCGTGTCGCCGGTCAGCCGGGCGAGATCGGGGAAGGCGGCGCGGGTGAAGGCGACCGGGTGGCCGGGCTGGCGCGCCACCCGGGGCCGCGCCGCATAGCCCGCCGCGCCCGCCGCTTCCACGAGCGCCTGGCACAGCGCCGCCGGCACCAGCGGCATATCGCCGAGGAAGATGCACACGCCCTGCGCATCATCGGCGAGCGCGGCGATTCCCGTTCGCAGGGTGGCGCCCATGCCCTCGGCCCAATCGGGCGCGGCGACGATCCGGCAGTTAAGTCCTTCCAGCGCCGAGCGCAGCGAGGCTCCCTCGGCCCCCGTCGCCACCACCACCTCGCGAAAGCCGGCCCCGCACACCCGTTCGGCGACGCGGCGGATCACCGGCGCGCCCGCGAGGTCGGCCATCAGCTTGCCCTCGCCCCCGCCGCTGCCGAAGCGCCGCCCCGCCCCGCCGGCGAGGATCAGCGCCGACCAGCGCTCCAAGCTTTAGGCCTTCGCCTGCGCGAGGATCGGCAGGGTGCGCACGCGCTTGCCGGTCGCGGCGGCGAGCGCGTTGGCGAGCGCCGGGGGTGCAGGCGGCAGGCCCGGCTCGCCGATCCCGCCGGTCTTCGCCCCGCTCTCGATGAAGTGGACATCGACCACCGGCGGCGCATCGGCGGCCTTAAGGATCGGATAGTCGCCGAAATTCCTCTCGACCACCGCGCCCTTGTCGAGCGTCACCTGCTCGGCCGTAGCCGAGGACAGGCCCATGACGAGCCCGCCCATGATCTGCGCCTCGGCGTTCAGCGGGTTCACCGTCGTGCCGCAGTCGACCACCGCGAAGGCCTTGAGCACCTTCGGGCTGCCATCCTCCTTGAGAGTCGCCTCGATCACCTCGGCGACGATCGTGCCGAAGCATTCGACGATGGCGATGCCGCGGCCCACCCCGTCGGGCAGCGGGCTGTCGTAGTTCGACCGCTTCACCACCTCGTCGAGCACGGCGATATGCCGCGAGCCGGGCGCAAGGTGCTTGCGCCGGAAGCGGTAGGGCTCCTCGCCCGCTGCGGCGGCGAGTTCATCCATGAAGCTTTCGACATAGAAGCCGATCTGCGTCGCGTTGACCGAGCGCCAGTAACCGTCGGTCTGGTTCGACTGGTAGGCGAAGTGGCGACGGGTTGTGGCTGGCAGGTCGTAGATGAAGGGCACCTCGCTCTCGGCATCGGCGCTCTGGGCATAGTCCATGCGGAAACCCGTGATCCGCCCGTCCGCGAGCGAGGCCTTGAGCCGCGCCGAGGACTGCGGGCGATAGGCGCCGTGGGTGACGTCCTCCTCGCGGCTCCAGATCAGCTTGACCGGGTAGGGGAGCTGCTTGGCGAGCACGGCGATCTGGTCGACGATCTCGCAATAATCCGGGAAGCGCCGTCCGAAGCCGCCGCCCATGATCATCGGGGTGAAGACCACCTTGCCCACGTCAATCCCGGCGGCCTTGGCGGCCTTGGCGCGGGTCGCGAGCGGGTCCTGCATCCCGCCCCACAGGTGGAGCGTGCCGTCCTTGTAGTGCCCGGTCATCGCAAAGGGCTCCATCATCGCGTGATGGAGGAAGGGCACGCGGTATTCGGCCTCGACGATCTTGGCACCGGCCGCGCCGAAGGCGGCCTCGACATCGCCCGCGCCGCCCTCATTGTCGGGCTTGCCGCCGCCCATCAGCGTGCCTTGCGCGGCGTAGATCGCCGGGGTCGACATTGTCGCGTGGCCGCCGTCGGAGAATTTGGGCGCAAGCGCATCGAGCCCCTTCTTCGCCTGCCAGTACCCCTTGGCGACGACGATCACTGCGTCCTCGAGCTTCACCACCTTCTCGACGCCCTTGACGGCGAGCGCCGGGCCCTCGTCCACCGAGACCAGCTTGCCGCCGCGCACCGGGGCCGCAGCGACGGTGGCGACGCGCATCTCGGGGAGGGTGAAGTCGATGCCGTAAACCGCGCTGCCATCGACCTTGGCGGGGATGTCGCCGCGCACGACCGGCTGGCCGATCAGCTTCCACTGGTCGCGGGTCTTGAGCGGCGGGTCGCGGTCGAGCGAGCGCGCTGCCGCGCCCGCCGCCAGTTCGCCGTAGCGCAGCGACCTGCCGGATTTCGTGTGCGTGACCACGCTGCCGGCGGTGGTCAGCTCGCCCGCCGGAACGCCCAGCCGCTCGGCGGCTTCCGCGACCAGTGCCGCACGCACCGCCGCGCCGGTCTTGCGCATCGCCACCTCGCCGGTGAAGCGCACCGCCGAGGAGCCGCCGGTAATCATCAGCGGCATTCCGCGCGCCATCATCCCGATCACCGCATCGGGCAACAGCCCGGCGGCGAATTCGCCCACCATCGTCGGCAGGAATCCCTTGGCGAGCGCCGTGTTGGCGAAGGCCGTGTCGGCGGGCGCCTGTTCGACCCGGACTTTGCCCCAATCGGCGTCGAGCTCGTCGGCGAGCATCTGGCCCAAGGCGGTGTGCGAGCCCTGGCCGAAGTCGATATGCGGGGAATAGACGGTGACGGCGTCGTCCTCGGCGATCTTCATCCAGGTCATGAAGGCGTGCTCGCCCTCGCCCGCGATCAGCGCGTTCGCGTGCTTGCCGGCGGCCTTGTCGGACCACCACACGCCGAACATCCCGCCGCCGACGACGAGCGCCGATCCGACCAGGAAGATGCGCCGCTTGACGCCCTTCTTCTTTGGCGTTGTCGCCGGAGGCGCGGCGGCGGGTTCTCCGGCTTCGGGGAAGTCGAGATCGGGGCGAGGATTGTCGGCCATCACGCGGCTCCCGTCTGAGTGGCGGCGGCGGCTTGCCCGGTCGCGGCCAGGATCGCCTTGCGGATGCGCGGATAGGTGCCGCAGCGGCAGATGTTGGTCATCGCCGCGTCGATCTGCGCGTCGGACGGCGTGCCGACCGCCTCGATAAGCGCCACGGCGGCCATGATCTGCCCCGACTGGCAGTAACCGCATTGCGGCACCTGCGCGTCCACCCAGGCCTGCTGGACCTTGTGGAGCGTGCCGTCGGCGCCCTTCAGCCCCTCGATCGTGGTGACCGCCTTGCCGGCGATCTCGCTCACGGGCACGCTGCAAGAGCGCGTCACCGCGCCGTCGACATGGACCGAGCAGGCCCCGCAGGCGGCGATGCCGCAGCCGAACTTGGTGCCGGTCAGCGCGAGATCCTCGCGCAGCACCCACAGCAGCGGCGTGTCAGCCTCCGCCTCCACCTCCACCGGCTTGCCGTTGACGGAAAATGCAATTGCCACAGGCGGAGCCCCCGCTGGTTGACGTTGGGTCCTCCATAGCAACTGAACCCCTCCCTCGCCAAATGCAAAACACGCCAGCGCCCCGTCCGGCATCCTTGCGCGCCCCAATCGCCGCTTTTCGTTCGTCGATGCAGGATATCGCTTTGACGAGCGGCCCGGCGGCCAGTCTCGACAGCCCCGAGCCTTGCGGCCAAGCGCCCGGCGATGTTGCGTTCGTCCCTGCGTTCCACCCATCTTGTCGGTGCAGCCGTGACGGCGCTCGTCGCCTGCGCACCGGCGTGCGCGGCCGCGGCGCAGGAAGATCCGCCCGCCGACCCGGCGGCTGCGAGCGCCGGGGCGGACAGCGCCGCGCTCACCACCCGCAGCACCTTTGCGCCCGACGATTTTGCCCGCTTCGCGCCGCGCAACGCTTTCGACATGGCGCGCAACGTCCCCGGCTTCGCGATCCGCGGCGGCGAGGGCGCGCGCGGGCTCGGGGCGGCGGACACCAACGTGCTGATCAATGGGCGGCGCATCTCGGGCAAGGCCAACGGCCCGGTCGAGGCGCTGCGGCGCATCCCGACCGAGGATGTGGTGCGGCTGGAGCTGGTCGACGGTGCGAGCCTCGGCATCGGCGGGCTCACCGGGCAGGTGCTCAATGTCGTCACCAATGCGAGCGGCCGCATCACAGGGCAGTTCCGCTACAACCCCGAATTCCGCAGCTTCGGCACGCCCGCACGCCTGCTCGGCGGCAGCGTCGCGCTGGCCGGCGGCGGGGCCAAGTCGGAATGGACTGTGCAACTGCGCAACGAATCCAACCGGCGCGGCAACGAGGGTCCGGAAGAGGTGTTCGACGGCGCCGATCGGCTCATCGCGCTGCGCGACGAGAAGGCCAACTTCAACAGCGACCGCATGGATCTGTCGGGCTCCTACGCACGCACCGCCGACAATGGCAACATCCTCAACCTCACCGGGCAGACCGGCGGCTTCATCTTCCGCGAGACCGAGGTCTCGCTCCAGCGCCCGCCCAGCGGCAGCCTCGAGCGGGTGCGCAACCTGCGCCGCACCGAGGACGAGTTCAACTATGAGCTCGGCGCCGACTACGAGTTCGCCTTCGGCCCGGGGCGGCTCAAGCTGATCGGCTACCACCGCAGCGAGGACAGCCCTTTCACCAACCGCGTGGAGACAACTTTCGAAGACGGCCGCGTGCCGCAGGGCTCGCTGTTCGCGCAGGACGCGGACGAGAGCGAGACGATCCTGCGCACCGAATACACGGTGAAGGCGGGCAGCGGGAACCTCGTCGCCGCCCTGGAAGGCGCGCGCAATTCGCTGAGCATCCTCTCTTCCTTCGCCGAGCGCGATGCGGCGGGCGTGCTCCAGCCGGTGATCTTCGCGGGCGCGAGCGCCGACGTGAACGAGGACCGGGCCGACGCGCGGCTCACCTGGAACCGGGCGCTGGCGGCGAGCCTTCAGATGCAGGTTTCGGCCGGGGCCGAATACTCCCGCATCAGCCAGTCCGGCCCCTTCGGCCGCACCCGCAGCTTCTGGCGGCCCAAGGGCTTCGTCGCGCTCGATTGGAAGGTGAACGCCGACCTCAACCTTGCCGGGCGCATCGAGCGCAAGGTCGGGCAGCTCGACTTCTTCGACTTCATCGCGACCGTCGATCTCGATCAGGACCGCACCAACGACAGCAACGCGGACCTTCGCCCCGAACAGAGCTGGGTCGCCGATGTCGAGGCGAGCTGGCGGATGGGCGCGCTCGGCAACCTGACGGTGAGCGGCTATTACGAACTGCTCACCGATGTCGTCGATCAGATCCCGCTGGCGGCTGGCGGGCAGGCGCCCGGCAACATCCCCTCGGCGCGGCTTTACGGACTTGAGGGGCGGGTGACGCTGCTCTCGGACGGCATCGGCTGGCGCGGCACCCGCATCGATTTTTCCGCCGAATGGGCGACGAGCCGCGTGCGCGACCCGCTGCTCGGCACCGTGCGCCAGATTTCCGGCAACGAGCTGTTCACGACCGATTTCCGGCTCCGCCACGACATCCCCGACACGCCTTGGGCGCTGGGCCTGCGCGGTGACTGGCAGAAGGTCGCCCGCCGGGTGCGGCTTGACGAGGTGTCGCTCGATCAGCCGAGCTTTGCCTTCCTGTTCGCCTTCGTCGAACACAAGGACGTGTTCGGGCTGACGGTCCGCGGGCGGGTCGGCAACCTCGTCGGCCAGCGCGACCGTTTCGACCGCACCATCTTTGCTGACCGGGCGGCGGGCCGCGTTGCCTTCCGCGAAAGCCGCGATCGGCGTTACGGCACGATCTTCAGCTTCGACATCGAAGGCTCGTTCTGAGGCTTGCCCACGCGGGCCTTGCAGGGTGCGGGCGCTCTTTCTAAGCGCGAGGATCGAGACAGAAGGATCGCTCCATGACCCACCCCGCCCCCACTCCGCCCCGGATGCGTTCCTGGCTGTTCGCGCCGGGCGACAGCGCCAAGAAAATGGGCAAGGCGGAAGGCAGCGCGGCGGACATCGTCCTGCTCGACCTCGAGGATTCGGTCGCGCCCGAGAACAAGGCGGCCGCCCGCGCGATGGTCGCCGAGCAGATCGCCGCCTCCCCCCACCGCGCGCGGCTGTGGGTGCGGATCAACCCCATCGCCGGGGCCGATTGCATCGCCGATCTGGCCGCGGTCATCCCCGCCGGGCCGGGCGGCATTTTCCTCCCCAAGGCCGAAGGAGCGGCGGACATCACACAGCTCCACCACTACCTCATCGCGCTCGAGGCGGCACACGGCATTCCACAGGGCCGCACGGCTGTAGCGGCGCTGGTCACCGAGACCGCGGCGGCGATGTTCAGGACGGGGGACTACGCGGGCGACTACCCCGGGCGCGAGCGGCTGGTGGCGATGAGCTGGGGGGCGGAGGATCTGTCCTCGGCGCTGGGTGCGCGCGAGCAGCGGGGACCGGATGGGGAATATTCCCATACCTACGAGATGGCGCGCAGCCTGTGCCTGATCGGCGCGGCGGCCGCCGGTGTGGCCCCGATCGAGACCGTGCAGCCCGAATTCCGTGACCTCGAGGCTCTGGCGGCCCGGGCGCGGCGCGTGCGGGCACAGGGGTTCCGCGGGATGCTCGCGATCCACCCGGCGCAGGTCGATCCGATCAATGCAGCTTTCACCGCGAGTGCCGAGGAGCTGGCCCATGCGCGCGCCGTGGTGCAGGCCTTCGCCGACCATCCGGGCGCGGGCGTGGTCGCGCTGGGCGGCGCCATGCTCGACCGGCCCCATCTGATGCTGGCGCAACGCCTGCTCGCCGAGGCCGGGGCGGAATAGGCTTTCCTACACGAACCGATGTGGTGAACACCTGCGCGCTCCCGAACCGGAGTCGCACCATGCCCCTCATCGACGCCCTTATCGGCCCCATCGCCTCGATCATTGACAAGATCATCCCCGACAAGGAGGCCCGCGCCAAGGCCAAGCTCGAACTGATCGCGCTCGAAGGCACGCAGGAAATGCAGATGATCGAGGCGCAGCTGAAGGCGATCGTCGCCGAGGCCAGTTCCGCCGACCCCTGGACCAGCCGCGCCCGCCCGAGCTTTCTCTACGTCATGTATATCCTGCTGCTGACCGCGCTGCCGATGGGGGTGCTGTCAGCCTTCAACCCTGCCGCCGCACGGGAGATCGCCGCGGGGATGAACGCCTATCTGGCGGGCCTGCCCGAGCCGCTCTATGCGCTGTTCGGCACCGGCTACCTCGGTTACACCGCTGCGCGCCAGTGGGGCAAGGTCAAGGGGGTGGATCGGTAGGGGGCTGGCGCGATCCACGCGTTGCCCAAAGGCCAAGGCAAAGCGCAACGCCAAGCACGAGGATCGCAAACGAGCTGGTAACGATGAACACGTCCACAGGCGCAGCCCAGTTTACGCGGCCTTGGACAAGAGCAGGCACAATGATCAGCCCGCGCAAAACGAAGATCGCGGCAAACAGCCCCAGGATCGGTTTGACCAGCGGCAGAGAGCGGAACTTCCCTGCTGCGGCGAGCGAGTAAAGTGCAAGCCCTGCCAGCAGAGCCGCGATACCCAGCGTGCTCACGGGCGCCAACCATGTGGCAAGCTCTGCCGATCGCACGACTTCCGGCGGGGCACCAACAAAGGCAATCCACTCGGGGCCAGCGGCCAGAACGGCAATGTGCAGCAACGCTCCGGCCACCAGGATGACAGCGGCAAGCAAGAAACACCGTCGCGCCAAAATCGCACCTCCTGACTGAGCCGGGGGCAGCCTAAGCCAGGCTTGACCGAAAGGCGATGGGTATCGCCAGTGCCGTCGTTGGCACCTTTGACACCCGCTTTGAAGCGGCTATCCCGCCGTCATGACCAACCTCGTCTACGTCCTCAACGGCCCCAACCTCAATCTCCTTGGGCTTCGCGAACCGGAAATCTACGGCACGACCACGCTCGACGACATCGCCGGAATGCTCGAGGACCGCGCCCGGGAGCTCGGCCTCGAAATCGAGATGCGCCAGACCAACCACGAGGGGATGCTGGTCGACTGGCTCCACGAAGCCCAGGCGGAAGGCGCCCGCGCGGTGCTTCTGAATGCTGCCGCCTATACCCACACCTCGATCGCGCTCCTCGATGCGATCAAGGCGATCCGCACGCCGGTGGTCGAGGTGCACCTGTCCGACCCCAAGACCCGCGAGCCCTTCCGCCACGTCTCCTACGTGGGCATGGCTGCCGCGCTCACCGTCGAGGGGCATGGCGCGGATTCATACCGCATCGCGCTCGAAGCCGTAGCGTCGGGCGGGGTGTAATTCGTCACGCCACTTTCACATTTCGCAACCTTGCCACTTGCTTGCCGCAATTGGCGGCAATAGACCCTCGCGCTTAACGGTCGCACCAGTCTACAAGGGGCATACATGGCACACGACGCTGGCGAAGGCGGGAAGGCACACGGGCGCAAGTCGGGCATGAACATCGACACGGCGCTGGTGCGCGAGCTCGCCGAACTGCTCAACGAGACCGGCCTCACCGAGATCGAGGTCGAGGACGACGATCGCAAGATCCGCGTCTCGCGCGGCGCCCTGGCGGCGGCCGCGCCCGTCTATGCCGCAGCACCGGCCGCGCCCGCCCCTTCCGCTCCGGCGCCGGCCGCTGCCGCACCGGCTCCGGCCGAAGCCTCCGCGTCCGCCGGCCCCGACCTCAAGAACGCCGTCAAATCGCCGATGGTCGGCACCTGCTACCTCGCCCCCGAACCGGGCGCGGCGAACTTCGTCACCGTCGGCGCCAGCGTGAAGGAGGGCGACACGCTGCTGATCGTCGAGGCGATGAAGGTGATGAACCCGATCACCGCGCCCGCATCGGGCACGGTCACCGCGATCCTCGTCGAGAACGCCCAGCCGGTCGAGTTCGACCAGCCGCTGGTGGTGATCGCGTAAACCCATGGGCATCAAACGCATCCTGATCGCCAATCGCGGCGAGATCGCGCTGCGCATCCACCGCGCGGCGCACGAGATCGGCATCGAGACGGTCGCGGTGCACTCCACCGCCGATGCCGATGCGATGCACGTGCGCCTTGCCGATCACGCGGTGTGCATCGGCCCGCCGCCTGCAGGCGAGAGCTATCTCAACATCGCCAACATCATCTCCGCCGCCGAGATCGCGCAGTGCGACGCGATCCACCCCGGCTACGGCTTCCTGTCGGAGAACGCCAAGTTCGCCGACATCGTCGAAGCCCACGACATCATCTGGATCGGCCCCAAGCCCGAGCACATCCGCACCATGGGCGACAAGGTCGAGGCCAAGCGGACCGCGGGCGCATTGGGCCTGCCGCTGGTGCCGGGCAGCGACGGCGCAGTCAGCGATCCGGCCGAAGCCAAGCGGATCGCGGCGGAAATCGGCTACCCCGTCATCATCAAGGCCGCCAGCGGCGGCGGCGGGCGCGGCATGAAGGTGTGCGAGAGCGAGGACAAGCTCGAGACCCTAATGCAGCAGGCCGGCTCCGAGGCGAAGGCCGCCTTCGGCGACGCGACCGTCTATATCGAGAAATATCTCGGCAACCCGCGCCACATCGAATTCCAGGTGTTCGGCGACGGTCAGGGCAATGCGATCCACCTGGGCGAGCGCGACTGTTCCTTGCAGCGCCGCCACCAGAAGGTGCTCGAGGAAGCCCCCTCCCCCGTCATCAGCCCCGCCGAGCGCGACCGGATGGGCGAAGTCTGCGCGCAGGCGATGCGCGACATGGGCTATCGCGGCGCAGGAACCATCGAGTTCCTGTGGGAGAACGGCGAGTTCTACTTCATCGAGATGAACACCCGCCTCCAGGTCGAACACCCCGTGACCGAGGCGATCACTGGCGTTGACCTGGTGCGCGAGCAGATCCGCATCGCCGAGGGCCGCCCGCTCTCGGTCGCGCAGGAGGACATCGAGTTCAAGGGCCACGCGATCGAGTGCCGGATCAACGCCGAGGACCCGTTCACCTTCGCCCCCTCGCCCGGCCTCGTGACCTATTACCACGCCGCGGGCGGCATGCATGTGCGGGTGGATTCAGGGCTTTACGCCGGCTACCGCATCCCGCCCTATTACGACAGCATGATCGCCAAGCTGATCGTCTACGGTCGCACCCGCGAGGGCTGCATCATGCGCCTGCGCCGCGCCCTCGAGGAGATGGTGGTCGAGGGGGTGAAGACCAACATCCCGCTCCACCAGGAACTGCTGCGGCAAGACGACGTGCTGAACGGCGACTATTCGATCAAGTGGCTGGAAAACTGGCTGGAAACGCGCGGGAGCTGACCTTTCCGGTCACGCCCCGCTCTCCATCCCCTTCAGCAGCCCGCGGATCATGGCCCGCACGTCCGGGCCGTGATCGCGCCCATTGCGCAGCCGCGAGAGCGCGAGTTCGGCCATCACCGCGTTGATGAGCCGCGCGGCGAGGGCGAGATCGACGGGGCCGACCTCGCCCGCCTCCCGGGCGCGGGTCAGCAGGCTCTTAAACAGCGCGAGGCTGTGTTCGTTCTCGATCCGCTGCGCCGTCTCGATCCCGAGCGCGGCGGGGCCGATCCGGAACAGGATCGCCGCCACCGCAGGGTCGCGGACCTCTTCGAGCCACGCCGCGCACGTCGCCGTCAGCTCGCCAAGGGGCGAGGCTGCCGTCCCCGCCCGCGCCAGCGCCCGCGTGATCGCGCCGTGGGATTCGGCGCGGTAGATCGCCGCGATGAGCTCGGTCTTGCTGGCGAAGTGGTGGTACAGCGCGCCCTTGCTGAGGCCCGCCTCCGCCAGCACCGCCGCCATCGTGGTCGCCTCATGCCCTCGCGCGAGCAGGAGCTTCCGGCACACGGCGAGCAGAGCCTCGCGGGTCGTGTCGGATCTTTCCTGCTGGGTCGGCATGATCGGCGCTTTACTCCGTGCATGGCTTCTCGCAAATACAAACCGTCGGTCGGTTTTATGGAGTCGAAGATGCCCCCTCATGAAGCGAACCTCAAGACAATGCTCGCGATCTGGAACACGCCCGATCCCGCAAGGCGCCGCGCGATGTGCGAGGCCTCGATGGAGCACAATGTCCACTTCGTCGATCCGCGCCACAACATCGTCGGCCGCGAGCCGTTCCTCGCGATGGTGGAGGCGACCCGGGCCGCCTTCCCCGCCGCCGTCTATCGCCACGCCAGCCGTATCGAGATGCAGAACAATTTCTGCCGCCATCACTGGGCGATCGACATGGACGGCCACACGGTGATGGAGGGCTTCGACCTCACCGAGGTCAACGATGCCGGCAGGATCGTGAAGGTGATCGGCTTCTTCGGCAGGCTCGACCCGGGAAGCTGAGACGCAAGACGGTGCAATAATGCTGCACCGCAACAACAATCGACATCCTCGCCGGCGGCAGGGATTTCCCCTCGCCGCCCACTTGCCTATCAAGGTCCGGCTCCTCCCTTTCGAGACGGTCATGTCAGGCCGGCCGCCCGCATCGCCACCGACATGATTTGACGCGCTTTTGTTTTGCTTCCCGGCTACAGTCTGGCCGGGATTGCGCTGCACGCTGGTGAAGGAGTGCCCGAATGAACCGCAAGACCCAGATCGTCGTCGTCGGAGGCGGTGCAGGCGGGCTGGAGCTGGTGCGCCGACTGGGCGCCAAATACGGGCGGCGCAAGCACGATATCATCCTCGTCGACAAGAACCTCAGCCACATCTGGAAGCCGCTGCTCCACGAAGTCGCCGCCGGGGCGCTCGATGCCAATCTCGACGAGGTGGGGTATCGCGGGCATTGCTACCGCTGGGGCTACCGCTTCTTCCAAGGCAGCCTCGAAAGCGTCGACCGCGCGGCCAAGACCATCCGCCTTGCCGCGGTGAAGGATGAGGACGGCAGCGAGCTGATCGAAGCCCACACCATCCGCTATGACATCCTCGCGCTCGCGGTCGGCTCGGTGTCGAACGATTTCGGCGTGCCGGGTGTCAGGGAGCACTGCCTCTACCTCGACAGCCGCGCCCAGGCCGACCGGTTCCGCACGCGGCTATTGAACCACTGCCTGCGCGTCAGCCGCGCGATGATGAACGATCCGACCGCCAACGAGCAGGTGCGCGTCGCGATCGTCGGCGGCGGGGCGACGGGGGTGGAACTCGCCGCCGAGCTCTACAACGCCGCAGGCGCATTGCGGCATTACGGGCTCGAGGTGTTCGACGAAAGCCGGATGCGCGTGACCCTGCTCGAGGCGGGCCCGCGCATCCTCCCCGCCCTCCCGGAAAAGCTGGCGGCAGCCGCCAAGCACGAGCTCGAGGTGCTCGGCGTCACGGTGCGCCCCGACGTGCAGGTGGTCGAGGCGCGCCCGCGCGAGCTCGTGACCAAGACCGGGGAGGTGATCGAGGCCGACCTCATCGTCTGGGCAGCGGGGGTCAAGGGCGCGGAGTTCCTGGCAGGGCTGGGGCTGGAGACCAACGGCCGCAACCAGATCATCGTCACCGATACGCTGCAATCGACCGTCGATCCCGAAATCTTCGCCTTGGGCGACTGCGCGAGTTACACCCCCCCGGGCGAGGATCGCCCCGTGCCGCCGCGCGCGCAGGCCGCCCACCAGATGGCCGAGGTGGTGTTCGCCAACATCGTGCGGATGCAGGAGGGGCGCCCGCTCAGGCACTTCGTCTACTACGACAAGGGCTCGCTGGTGTCGCTCTCGCGCTTCTCGACCGTGGGGAGCCTGATGGGCAACCTCATCGGCGGGAGCATGGCGATCGAGGGCCGGCTGGCGCGGTTCATCTACACCTCGCTCTACCGGCTGCACCTGATCGGCATCCACGGGTGGAGCAAGGCGACCTTCCTGATGCTGGTCGGCCGCGTGAACCGCATCGTGCGGCCCAAGCTCAAGCTGCACTAACCGAAGGTCAGGCGCGCGCGCGCGCTCTCGGCCTCGGCCACGAAGGCCCGCGCGCTGTCATGATCGACCATCGGCACGGTCAGGCGCCTGCCCGCGCCGTGCGCGATCACCACGTGGGTCTCGAAGTGACCATCCTTCTGCGTGATGCCGCTGACCTCCTCGAGCGGCAGCGGACGGCGACGGATGGTGGGGTGGAAGCGCAGCGCTGCGCCCTCGATCCACACCGCTCGTCCCGCGATGAATTTGCGTGCCGTCCGCAGACTTTCCCAAACGCTGAGCGCCGCGAGGATCAGTGCCCCTGCGTCGATGGGGCCGAAGCGGAAAGCCCCGATGATCTTGCGACGCACCTCCATCGCCGCGAAATAGCTGGCGACGTCCGGGTTCAACGCGGCAACCGCGAAGAAGAGGGCGAGCGGGACCATGAGTGCGAGCAGCATGCCGAGGCATCCGCGGTCGAACCGGGCGACTTGCGGATCAGCGGCTTCGGGATCCGCGGGAACTTGCATCACTGTGCCAATAGCGTTCGAGAGGGGTCGATGCAAGAGCCTGTAAAAGCGTCAGAAATCTATCTTCACCCGCACTTCGGCGCCGTCTCCGTCGAAGCCACCCACGCCCTGCTTGATGAGGTTCGCCTCGGCGCTCGCCTTGTCGGACAGCTTCATCCGCGCGCGCGGGACGGCGCTGGCGAAGCCGTCGTCCACAGGGCCCACCACCGGGCCGAGACGGGGTGAGCGCGGGGCCTTGTCGCAGACCAAGATGTCGTTTCGGAAAGGATCGGGGGCCGCGTCGGCGCAATCCTCGGCAGGCGGCCGGGGGACGAGCCGGGTGAGGTCGATCACGAGGTCGCCGTCGGTCCGCTCGGATAGAGGCGGGAGCGATGGCGCGCCTGTGTCAGGCGGCGCGACGACGGCGGACGCAACGGGAGGCTCATCGATCATGTTCGCGCCCTCCTTGGGGATCGACGTCAGCCGAAGCTGAAGCCCGCAGCCTCGGCTTCGGCGATGATTTCCTCGCCGGTCAGCATCGGGCTTTCCTGAGCGATATCATACCAATCGGGCTTCTCGTCCACGAAAATCTGCCGCTCGATGCCGAAGCCCGTGGGCAGGTCGAACAGGCCTGCAAGGAAGCTGCGGCTGCCCGTCGGCAGGAAGCGGTACCACAGGTTGCTGCCGCAGGTGCCGCAGAAGGCGCGCTCGGCCCATTCGCTCGAACGGTAGGCCGTGACCGCCGCCTCGCCCTCGACGGTGACGTTTTCGCCTTTCACGCCCGCATAGAACGCCCCGCTCCAACGCTGGCACATCGCGCAGTGACAGATGTCGACCTGCGCCTCCATCGCCTCCACCGTGATCGTCACCGCGCCGCACAGGCAGCGGCCGGTGACGGGATGGTCGAGGCGTGACGCTTCGGTCACAGCGGCACGCCCGGCTCCTGCTTGGCGGTGCGGATTGTCAGCGAGGTCTTGACGCTTTCCACATTGGGCGCCGGAGTCAGCTTGCCGGTCAGGAACTCCTGGAAGCTCTGCAAATCCTTGCTGACGATCTTGAGGATGAAGTCGATCTCGCCGTTGAGCATATGGCACTCGCGCACTTCGGGCAGAGCGCGCATATGCTCCTCGAACTCGCGCAGGGAGCTTTCGGCCTGGCTCTTGAGGCTGACCATCGCGAAGACGGTGATCGCGAAGCCGAGCTTCGACGGGTCGAGATCGGCGTGATAGCCGCGGATCACCCCGTCCTCCTCGAGGCCGCGCACCCGGCGCAGGCACGGCGGCGCGGTCAGCCCGACGCGCTGGGCGAGTTCGACATTGGTGACGCGGCCTTCCGCCTGCAGTTCCGCCAGCAGGCGGCGGTCGATTTCGTCGAGATTGGCCACGTGGCTAAAACTCCCCCCGGCGCGGCCCGGCAAAGCGGGCGGCGCGCCTGCAACATGATACCGGGAAACAAGACGCGTGCGGAATGGCACGCCCGGCTAATATTATTAGGTCTGCCAGCAATTGTCCCGCTTTGCAACGCGCCTTTTGCGTCAGACTGTGACTATCGGCCGGGGGTGGTAAGACGGCGAGGCTGGCGCGCGGTATGCACCGTGGGCCTTCAACCCTTGCGCCGATTCGGGCGCGTGCCGGGCGCAAGAGGAGACGCTGTTGTTCTTTGACGATCGCCTAGCCACCGTGTTGCGCCAGCGCGCCACCGGCGAGGCGAACCAGCGCACCCAGTTCCGCCAGTTGCTCGACCTGCTCGGGCGCGACCGGACGCAGGGGCGCGGCGGCGACAGCAGCCTGATGGCGGCGGCCTGGCTGCGGATGTCCGCGCTCGGCGAGGCGATCCCGGGCCAGACCCGCGCCCGAATGATCCGCGAGCCCGGCTGGCGGTTCCGCAACCCCGAACTCGCCTTCCACCTCGCCGATGACGAGCCGGAGGTCGCTGCTGCCGCGCTTGCCCGTGCCGAGCTGACGGCGGAGGAATGGAGCGCGCTGATCCCGCGCCTGCCGGTGCGCGCGCGCGGCTTTCTGCGCCTGCGCCGCGATTTGCCGGTGGATGTCGAGGCGCTGCTTGCGAGGCTCGGCGTGCATGATCGCGGCCTGCCTCCGCCCGCCGAGGCGGTGCCGACCCGTGAACCCGTCGACGAGGCGCCCAGTGCGCTGCGCCCCGATGCGCCCGCCCCCTTCCGCGATACCCCCGCCGCCCCCATGCAGCGCGCTCCCGAGCCGCCGGGCGCGGTGATCCCCATGCCACTGCGCGGCGCCCCCTCCCCTCCGCCCGAGCCGGCGCAGGACCGCCGCCGCGACCGCGACGACAATGCCCGCACCGAAATCTCGGCGCTGGTCGAACGCATCGCCCAGTTCCGCCGCGAGCGCAGCGAAACGCCTGCCGAACTCGACCGTTCGCCGCGCCTGCCGCTCGGCGAGCTGCCGGAGCGCAGCGGGCGCCCGGTCACGTCGTTCGGCTTTTCCGCGGACACCTCCGGGCGGATCGCCTGGGCGGTGCCCGAGGTCGCGCCGATGGTGATCGGCACCCGGCTGTTCGCCGCTGCACCCGGGGCCGGCGAGCCCTCGAGCCTCGCCCGCGCCTTCACCCGCCGCCAGCCGATCCTGCGCGCCGCCGTCACCCTCGATGGGGCGCCAGCCATCGCCGGGAGCTGGACCCTCGATGCCGAGCCGCGGTTCGGCGAGGACGGTCATTTCGCAGGCTATATCGGCCGCTTGCGCCGGCCCGCCGAAGCGGCCGGCGGCGCGGATCATCCCGCCGCGCGCGAGGCCGACCGTATCCGCCAGCTGCTCCACGAATTGCGCACCCCCGTGACCGCAGTGCAGGGCTATGCCGAGGTGATCCAGCAGCAGCTGTTTGGCCCGGCACCGCACGAATACCGCGCGCTCGCCGCCGCGATCGCCGCAGATGCCGCGCGGATCCTTGCCGGGTTCGAGGAGCTCGACCGCCTGGCGCGGCTCGAATCCGGAGCCCTGGACATGACCCCGGGCGAGGTCGACCTTGCCGCGCTGGTGCGTCGCACCGCCGCGCAGCTCGCCGCCGCGCTCGATCCGCAGGATGCCGGCCTCGCGCTCGCCTTTCCCAAAACCCCGGCGCTGCTGATCGGGATCGATGCCGAGGATGCCGAGGGCCTGGTGTGGCGGCTGCTCGCGAGCCTTGCCGGCGCCTGCGCGCCGGGCGAGCGGATCGCGGTGACGCTCTCCCCGCTGGTAGGCGGCGCGGGACGCGGGCTCGGGCGGCTGGTCTGCACCCTTCCCGCCCGGCTCGCCGGCGAGGAAAACCTCTTCGCCGCCACCGTGCGCAACACCTCGGCGACGATCACCCCGGGCCTGTTCGGGACCGGCTTCGCGCTCCGGCTCGCCCGTGCCGAGGCGCGCGCCTGCGGGGGCGACCTTGCACGCCAAGGCGATGCGGTGGAGTTGACCCTGCCGCTGGTGAGCGATAGCTCGGTCCTGCCCGGCGCACTCGGCGGCTGACGCCGCGCCGGGGGGCGAAGGGGATCATGACGACACCATCGATGCTCGACATCCCGCCCGCCGGGCGCCGCGCGGGCTTTGCGCCCGGCTTCGGCCGGCGCGTGCTGCTGACGGTCGACACCGAGGAGGAGTTCAACTGGCGCGGCCCCTTCGCGCGCGAAGGCCATGGGCTGAGCCACGTCGCCGCGATCCCGCGCTTCCAGGCCTTCTGCGAGAGCATCGGCGTCGCGCCCGTCTATCTCGTCGACTGGCCGATCGTCTCCGACGCGCGCGCGGTGGAAATCCTCGGCGATGCGGTGCGGCGGGGCACTGCCGAAGTGGGCGTGCAGCTCCACCCCTGGGTGAACCCGCCCTTCGCGGAGGAGGTGACGATGCACAACTCCTTCGCCGGCAACCTCCCTCCGGAGCTCGAGGAGGCCAAGTTCGCCGTGCTGCGGGACGCGATCGAGACCGCGTTCGGCACCGCGCCGCTGGTCTACCGGGCCGGGCGCTACGGGCTCGGCCCGCACACCGCCGAGCTGCTGATCCGCCACGGCATGAAGGTGGACACATCGGTAAGGCCGCTGTTCGACTACAGTCCGGAAGGCGGGCCCGACTATATGCGCCACCCGCTCGCCCCCTACTGGGTGGACGCGGCCAGCCGGCTGCTCGAACTGCCCGTGACGAGCGTCCATGCCGGCGCGCTGCGCGTCTTCGGCCGGGGCCTGCGCCGCCCTGCCGCGCAGATCCCGCGCGGCCTCGGCGCGCTGACCCGCCTCGGCTTGCTGGAACGGATCGCCCTCACCCCGGAAGGCGTCTCGATCGAGGAGGCGCTGCGCGGTATCGATCTCGCGCTTGCCAGCGATCTTCCGGTGCTGGTGCTGTCCTTCCACAGCCCCTCGCTTGCCCCCGGCCACACCCCCTATGCCGCGACCGAGGGCGCAGTCGACCGGCTCTATGCCTGGCTCGAGGCGGTCTATGCCCGGCTCGCCGAGCGCCGCGTGCGCCCCTGCACGATCGCCGACGTCCTCGCCGCTACCGGGCACTAGCCGGCGGGCGTCTGCGCGCTTGTGTCCCCGCCCCGCGCAAGCTAGTGCCTGCCCGTCGCCTGCCCTCCGGCACCCGCCCTGCGGCGCGGGGCCTGTAGCTCAGCGGTTAGAGCTGGCCGCTCATAACGGCTAGGTCGCGGGTTCAAATCCTGCCGGGCCCACCGGGGGCCGGAGGGGCGATTGAAAAGGCGCAACAATCTGGGGATCAAGGCTTTTCTTGGTCGGACTGTGACACTAAACTGTGACACATGGACGACGAGATGGCCCGATATCCCGGCTTGACGCCACGTGAAGGCACTTGGACGGTTCGCAAAAGCGTTCCAGCCGATCTTAAGCACCTCTACCCCTCGAACACCGTTCGTAAGACCCTCGCAACCAAAGACTTACGCGAAGCGAAACGGCGCTACCCGTTCAAGCTTGCAGAGATCGAGGAAGACTTCCAACGCAAGAGAGAGGAATTGCATGCTCGCTCCTTAGTCGAAGCTGCGCTTGCAACCGGCTGCATCGAAAATCTTGGCCGATCGGCACTAGAAGGCATTGTGCGCGGCTGGTGGGACGCCCGAGCCGACTACCGCCGACCTGACGCAGACTTGGTCGACGATTTGGACGACTTCCTTGGCGAGCTTGAGCGGGACCTCGCTGCCATCAAAACGCGCGAAGATGACGTGGGGGATGTGGTCGCACGGATGGTCGATCGCCTTCTGTCAGAGCGGGGCGTGCCAAGTAAGCCCTACCGCATAGGCACGGTAAGAACGCAGACGATGTATCCGGCCGTCAATCGCGACAGCATTGCCTACGCTACTCTCAAGTCTCTGATCTCTGATGGGCTCCGTTTTGAGGCGATGCTGGCGCGTGATCACTTGACTGGGCAGCAGACAGCGCCGCCCCATCCCATCTTCAATCCTGATGGCTCCCAGCCGCCCGCAGGGATCTATTGTGTCGGTGATCTTGTCGGTGCGTTCCGGGCAGAACGGGAAAAGCTCCATGGCACTGAGAGCACAGCGCGCAAATACGGGCTGCTGTTCCGCGTGATCGAAGAATGCTGGGGGAACCAGCTACCGGTTCGCGATGTCACGCGCCAACGCTGCGTCGATCTCGTGACCTTTCTCGAAAGCCTCCCCGCCAACGGGACCAAGAAGTTCCCCAAGTTGACCCTCGCCCAGTCGATTGCGGCCAGCACCAAAGGGAACCACAAGCGCCTCGCGCCCAACACCGTCGCTAGCTACGTCCAGAACCTTTCAGCCCTACTTCGCTGGGGCAAGCTCCATGGTTACGGTGTCACCGTCAGCACCGAAGGTCTAAAACCGAAAGGTGGTGCTGAGGTCGAGCGGCGGGGCATGACAGCGGCGGAACTAGCCCTGATCTTCAACGTCCTCGCCCCACATCGGCAAGAGGCTCCGCACAAGTTCTGGGTGCCAGCCCTAGCCGCTTACACCGGTGCGCGAGCGGAAGAGCTTTGCCAACTTCGGACCGAGGACGTGATCGAGGTTGACGGCATCAAGTGCCTCAACCTCACACGCTTCGATGCAAGCGGTCGAGCGGTGAAGGAAAAGCGCTTCAAGAACCGGACCAGCGAGCGGATCGTCCCCATCCATGACGAGCTTCTGGCATCGGGCTTCCTGGAATTCGTCGAGAGCGTCGCCCGCGATCAGCGCCTCTTCCCCGCTCTGCAACCAAGCTCGAAAGGCAACTACTCCCACAACCTCTCAAAATGGTTCGGTCGGTTCATGGACAGCGTTGGCCTATCTGATCCTGCATTGGTGTTTCACAGCTTCCGGCACGGGTTCAGGGATGCGTGCCGCATGGCCGACATCGCGGAGGAAACGGCCCACGCGCTTGGAGGTTGGGCGACCGTCAACCAAGGCCAGCGCTATGGCAACCGGGGCGCGGTGCCCCTCCTCCACCGTGCCCTCAAAAGGGTGTCATACGCCCCGTTCAGCCTTCGCTCGGTAATCGTCGCACCTGCACAAAGGCGGCAAGATGTCGGCTGATATTGCAACCGGTTGCAACTCTGGCGCGGTGTTCGGCACTGCTGGTTTTCGCCCCGGGGACGAACGCCTGCAAGAGCGCGAGGCTTCACGGTGCCCCAGAGTGTTGTAGCCGGTCCGGCGAACACCAGAGGCTCCTGAGGCGGCCTCAGGGATTGTGACGCGTCGACCGGCGCGCGGCGACGCGAATGAGTTCCTCCATCCATGGCAGATCGTCGTCTGGCACGCTGGACAACAATGTCTCGATCCGGGCACTAGCCACGTCGCGCTCAGACATCGGCGCAAACAGGTCCGCGACGGTGCAATGAAAGGCCACGGCCAGCGCTTCGAGTGTGTCGAAGGAAGGTGCGCCAGTCCCCCGCTCGATCCGGCGCACCCATTCCTCACTAAGGCCAACGGCATCCCCGAGAGCGGCTTGCGTCATCCCGTGCGCCTTGCGCCGTTGACGCACTGCACCTCCGAACCGCTCAGTCAGCTTGCTCAATTTGCGCGCCTCCATAGCCGCCTTCTGCGGATCGAGGCTGAAAATCCGAAGGAACCCAAAATCCTGCTTTATCTTGTCAGAGGCGGAATTATGAGTGCCGGTCTAGGCTCTAACACGTTGAACTAAATGGAGTTGACGTTGCTTACACCGGTTCTGTTCCTTCTCCTCCTGCTCGCTTGCTTCGTCGGTGTGATCTATCCCTACCTCCGCAATTCTAAGCGCTGGCATTTCGCGCTGGCAGCCGTGGCGTCGTTCATTGGCCTCGCGGCGACGGTCCCTAAGCCCACACCAGAGGAGCTAGCCGCCCGAAAGATCGCAGAAGCGCGCGAAGCCCATGAGGCGGTGTTGAAGAAAGCGCTGCCCGTTACCGCTACACCAGCGAACTACACCCGTGCTGAGTATGGGGAGACCTACGACCGCGTCGGGGCAGCGTCATTCGCCAAACTTGGCGAACTTGAGCCGGGGGCCGCTTACGTCGCCGCCGAAAGCGAAGAATGTGACCGCGTCACCACCGCCATGGTCTCCGACATGTCGTCCAAAGGGATGCCGGTCTGGTTCGTGGATTGCGAGAACGAAAACCGGTTCATGGTGACCCAGAAACAAGCCGAAGAGGCCCTTGCACGACATCGCCAAGGGAAACTCGTTCAAACCGATCTCAAGCCCTCCTGCACCTTCGACGACATCTGGAAGTGCAAGGGTGAATCACGCTCACAGCCGACGACCCAAGAAGTCGCTCAAGGCAAAGAGGTCGAATACGCGACCGCTTGCGATCTGATCCTTGAACAGGTCGTCGTCAGCCCGTCGAGCCTCGATACCAAGCGTTGGCAGTTCCGGGTAATCAACGGCAAGACCGCCGTCATCGAGCGCCCGTTTGACAGCCAGAACGGCTTCGGAGCCATGATCCGCAGCACCTACCGGTGCGAGATCGACATCGCCACGTCCAACATCAAGGGCTTCTCGGTGCGCGGCCCCATGGGCAACAAGAAGTTCATCTAGTTGCAACCGGTTGCACCGGCGGCGGGCCTGCCGCCGGTGCATGTTCACCATTGTCACCAGCCGTCGCCAGTGCTCTAAACGCAATCCATGGGGCAACCAGACGAAATCGCCGCGTTTATAGCGCATTGGCGCGATACAGGTGGGTCTGAGCTTGCCAACACCCAAAGTTTCATCAACGGCCTGTGCGCCCTGATCGGCGTGCCCCAGCCGCACGGCAGCAAGGCTGACGACGCGGGCAACGACTACGTCTTTGAGCGCCGGGTGTTTCAGGACAACGGCGACGGCACCCAGAGCTTCGGTAGGATCGACTGCTACAAGCGCGACAGCTTCATCCTTGAGGCCAAGCAGGGCAGCGACGCCGACCGCGCGGCGGCGGATCGCGGGGACGCAGACCTCGACCTCTTCGGCCAGACTGCCACCTCTCGCATGAAGCGCGGGACCGCGCGGCGCGGAACGCCCGGATGGGCAAAGGCCATGGTGCAGGCCAAGGGACAGGCCGAGCGCTACGCCCGTGCCCTCCCCGCCGACCATGGTTGGCCACCGTTCCTGTTAATCGCCGACATCGGCTATTGCATCGAGGTTTACGCCGATTTCACGGGCACGGGCCGCGCCTACGCCCAATTCCCTGATCGCTCCCGCTACCGGATCATGCTGGAGGACCTGCACGACCCGGACGTGCGCGAGCGGCTGCGCATGATCTGGACCGACCCGAAAGCGCTCGATCCCTCGATACAGTCCACACGCGTCACGCGTGAGATTGCCGACCTGCTCGCCAAGGTCTCCAAACGACTCGAGAGCCGGGGCCATGACGCCGAAGCCGTCAGCGGCTTCCTGATGCGCGTCCTGTTCACGATGTTCGCCGAGGACACGGGCGTGCTGCTCCCCAAGGACAGCTTCAAGACCCTCCTTACCGAGCACGAGAACAACCCCGAGCATCTCCACCACTCGCTCTCGGCACTCTGGCAGGCCATGGACCGGGGCGAGTTTGCCCCTGCTCTCCGCCAGCCGGTGAAGCGCTTCAACGGCTACCTCTTCAAGAACACCGAGGCTCTCCCCATCGACGCGGAGGAGTTGCACGTCCTGATCGACGCCGCCGCGAAAGACTGGACCGAGGTTGAACCGGCGATCTTCGGCACCCTGCTCGAACGCGCCCTGTCTGCTAAGGATCGCTCCAAGCTCGGCGCACACTACACCCCCCGTGCCTACGTGGAGCGGCTGATCTCGCCCACGATCATGGAGCCCCTACGCGGCGACTGGGACGGCGTCAGGGTCGCAGCCGCCACCTTGATTGATGAAGGCAAGGCAGACGATGCCAAGCGGCTCGTGGAGGCCTTCCACGCCAAGCTCGCGTCCACCAAGGTCCTCGACCCCGCCTGCGGCACCGGCAACTTCCTCTATGTCGCCATGGCCCGCATGAAGGAGCTTGAAGGCGAAGTGCTCGATCTGCTGATCGAGCTTGGCGACGACCAGTATGTCGCCGAGCTTACCGGGCACACAATCACGCCAGAAAACTTCCTCGGGATCGAGATCAACCCCCGCGCCGCTGCCATCGCCCAACTGGTCCTGTGGATCGGCTACCTGCAATGGCACTTCCGGGTGAACGGTCAGGACCGCTCCCCACCCGAGCCGATCCTGCGCGACATCAAGACCATCGAGAACCGCGACGCGCTGATCTCCTACGAAGCCCGCGTCCCCGAGAAGGATGAGCATAACCAGCCGCTCACCCGCTGGGACGGCGAGACCATGAAGGTCCACCCGGTCACCGGTCGCATGGTCCCCGACGAGGACGCGCGCGTCGAGGTATACCGCTACGTCAAACCGGTCGCGGCCAAGTGGCCCAAAGCCGATTTCATCGTCGGGAACCCGCCCTTCATTGGGAACAAGCGGATGCGGGAGCGCCTTGGGGATGGCTATGCCGAGGCAGTCCGCGCGGCTTACCCGAAAGTCACCGCGTCAGTCGATATCGTCATGTATTGGTGGCACCTCGCCGCACAGGCGTGCGCCTTGAAGTCCACTCGACGCTTCGGCTTCATCACCACCAACTCCATCACCCAGCCGTTCAACCGGTCGGTTATTGAACAGGCGCAGTGCTGCCTAGCATTCGCCGTGCCGGACCACCCATGGGTGGATGAGAAAGATGGTGCCGCAGTCCGTATCGCGATGACCGTAGCGGCGGCTTCAGAACAAGAAGGGGTATTGACGGAGGTAATAGACGAGAGCGCTCTAGCGGACGGATACGGTGAGGTCGCGGTGAGCTTGCGGAGCGCCAAGGGCAGGATCAGCAGTGCCTTGCGACTGGGCGCAAATACCGAGGCGGCGTTGGAGCTTGCGGCCAATCAAGCCTTGGCGGTGCAAGGCATGAACCCCCTCGGTCTTGGGTTCAGGTTAGAGGCCGATGACCTCGCTCAGTATGGCATCGACCAGAACGCGCTGCCCGCCAACCTCAAGCCTTATCTGATTGGCAGAGATTTGGTGCAGCGGCATGAACCGAAGTGGGTCGTGGACTTCTATGGCCTCTCGGAGAGCGCGGCACGAACCGCGTCGCCTGTCCTTTATCAGCATATTCTTCATATGGTGAAACCGGAGCGGGATCAGAACCGTCGTGCCACTCGCCGGGACAATTGGTGGCTTTTCGGTGAGAACGCGCCGACGCTTCGGCGGGCGCTCTCAGGCCTAGACCGGGCAATCGCCACATGCCGCACCGCCAAGCATCGGATTTTCATATTCGTGCCTTCCGGCACGATCCTCGACGCCAAAATTATCGGCATCGCCATGGAGGACGCTTATGCGCTTGGGGTTCTGACCAGCCACATCCACACGCTTTGGGCGATCCGAACAGGAGGCTGGCTCGGCAAGGGGAATGACTCGAACTACAACCACTCCGACTGCTTCGGCAAGTTTCCCTTCCCAGCCGATGTCCCCAGCGCGCTACGAGAACGCATCAGGGCCGACGCCGAGGCGCTTGACGCCTTGCGCAAGCGGGTGCTTGCTAAGCACGAAGACCTCACCCTCACAAAGCTCTACAACGTGCTAGAAGCTCTTCGAGAGGGCCGTCGCCTTACCGACGCAGAGCGTGACATGCACGATCGGGGCCTCGTTACCCTGATCCGCCAGCACCACGAGCGCATCGATGCCCTCGTCGCCGAGGCCTATGGCTGGCCAGCCGATCTGGCCGACGAGGAAATCCTCACCCGCCTCGTCGCTCTCAACCGCGCACGCGCCGCCGAGGAGGCCAAGGGCCACATTCGCTGGCTCCGGCCCGAGTATCAGGCCCCGGATTACAGGGCACCTGTCACCCAGAGCTTTGATCTCGGCGAAGGCCAAGCCGTCGTCGGCGACAACGTCATCCCGTGGCCGGGCACGCTCCCAGAGCAAGTCAGTGCCATTCAGTCAGTGCTCGCATCAGCGCCAAGCCCCCTCGCCCCCCAGGACGTCGCCCGCGCCTTCAAGGGCAAGCGTGCGTCCTCGGTCCGTCCCGTCCTCGACGCGCTAGCAGGCATAGGCATGGCGCGGCGTTTGGCGGACGGCAGGTATGCAGCGTGACCTAGTGGTGTTTCTCGCCGAAGGATACCTGACGAGATAGAACTGGAGGTTCTGATGGCCAGCCCACCTCAAACACACCTGAACGAGCATAGCGGAGAGACACGCGACGTAGTCGAATTTCGATTTGAGGCAGGCGGCCCAATTAGTCTCCACGACCTTGCCAAGAGCTTCGCGGCAATCGACACGATCTATATGCGCCTGTCAGGTGGCGAGGAGCGGCTGTCCGTGACCGAGTTGAGGTCCGGTAGCATCATCGCGGTGCTCGCTCCGTTCGTGCCCCTCATGAATCAAGTGGTGCCTTATGTTGCAGCGGCCACGACGCTCTCGGATTTCACCCGCAAGATGAAAAAGGCCATCGACGGTTTTATGGAGACCGAAAGGCCGGTCGCACCGCCTACGGACACACCCCCTATCGCATCTGAACTTGCAGAAGTGATGAAGCCACTTGCGGGTCGAAAGGGGGCCGAATTTGGGTTTGCTCATGTTCGATACAGGAGCAAAGACGGCAAGAGGGTGGTCGAGGTCGAGGCGAGGTATGAAGGCGCTCAGATCGACCGTGCGGTGATCAATGCCGAGCGATTTGCGGAAGGTTCGGTCCATGTCATCACCAACGAGCCGCCGATCACGCAGGAGCGGAATTTCCTCAGCGGCGTCCAGATGATCTTGCATCAGGCCAACCGAGGTCCCGCCAAAGCCAAAGGCGCGACCGGGGACAAGGGTGTGGTTGAAGCCGTGTCTGACAAAGCTCTCCCAGTCTACTTCGCCGAGGGCGTCAACAGGCTCAAGGACCGCATGATCCGCAGCGCAAAGAACCCCCTAAAATATGTCTATCAGGTAGACGTCTGGGTCCATCGTGAAGGCGGTGCAGCGAAAGCATACACCGTGACGGAGGTTCAACAGGCCGCACCTCTTGTCGATGGCGCACCCATGGTCCCCAACAAGAAAAAGCCTCGCAGTCGGCGAGGTGCCGGAGGTTAATAGGGGACGCCATTCGCAGATAGACGTCGAGATGTCCGTGAGGCTCAAAACTTGTAACCCCTGCGCTAGGCCAACAAGATAGCTTGACGTGAAATATGAGCTATAATAAGAGCTAGGCGTTCACAGCCCCTAACTTACGAGCTAGCTATGCGATTTGCCTACTATCGCGTCTCAACTGGCGACCAGAGCGTCGAGGCCCAGCGGAATGCAATGGGCGGCGGCTTCGACGAGGAATATGCCGATGAAGGGGTAAGCGGTGGAACGATGGCAGCACACCGTGCCGGGTTCGCCAAACTACTCAACCGAGTGCGGAGCGGAGACAGTGTGCATGTCTATGCCGTCGACCGGCTTGGCCGCGATGCCCTTGATGTGCAGGCCACGGTGAGGCGACTGATCGACGCAGGCGTGTCAGTCCACGTGCACGGCCTTGGCGAGATCGCCCGTGGCGTCGGCGAGCTAATTCTAGCCGTGCTTGCGCAGGTCGCCGAGATGGAACGTCGCCGGATCGCCGAGCGCACCGCCTCGGGACGGGAAGCCGCCCGGAAGGCTCTAGCCGAGACAGGCCGCACCCATCGTGGGAAAGCCAGCATGGGCCGCCCCTTTGCAGCCGACGCTGCAACGGTTGCAAACTGGCGGCGCACCACGAAGGCCAGCATCAGCGAGACGGCAGCCCACTTCAAGCTCTCTGCGGCCACCGTAAAGCGTTACTGCGCGAGCGCGACCACTGCCTGATCACCAACCCCGCCTCTATAGGGGTGGAAAACGAAAAAAACCAAAACCCAAAACCCAAACAACCATGAGTGACATGCTGCCCCCAGCGCGCCTCAGGAGCCGCGACGGCCTAATCCCATTGTCATGGTCCAAAGCGCCCGAGCCGTCTGAGGCATGGCCTGATAAAATAAGGGTGAGGGTGCGGGGACATGTCTCGTGGGGCCAAAACGGCTCCTTTGTCGATTACCTTCGAGCAATTGCCCCCAGCCGCTACGTAAAAGCTTCACCTACCGTCGGTCGTAAGTTCCGTGCGGACATCAGCTACGGGCCAGCCGTGTCAGGTTTGCTACATGTGACCATGGTCACGTCGCGACCGGCTGACCAACTTCACGCTGGCACTGCCCGCATCACCTTGACCCTCAACTTAAACCCCACCACCACTAGGGCATTATCAGTGCGGCGCTGCCGTGTGCCGATTGAAGAGGCATCTGAACGCCAGTTCTTCGACCCAAGGCCCTTGGTGCAAGAGGCTTTCAACGAAGGACCCTTCGCCAATCGTGAAGAGAAGCCGCTTGACGGATCGGACAACGTTCTCCTCTCGCGGGGCGAATGGGGCGGAGCTACATCGCCAGAGCGAGCTATTGCCCGCGATGCATTTCTGGCACTCTATGAAACGAGGGTCCGCGATCTAGCAAACCACATCGTCGATCCGACGTCCCGCGACGATGGCCGCTCAGAACAGGAGACCTCTGGCTTTCAGGTAAACCTGGATTGGGGTAGCCTCGTTCTCGAACAGGCGGAACTCTACTTCGAGCGCAGCACATACGACGCTGTCAAAGTGGTCCGACGCCTCCATGACCGAGCGCTCGATCTTGCTCGACGCGTCAAGGCGCAGCGCTTCGCTGATGTGCCTAACGACCGAAGGCCAGTGCCGACCAGCTTCGCCGTGTTGCAGCATGACAGCTTTCCTCATCTGGTGATCCCGCTCACCGGAACTCAAAACGTGGACTTATCCATCTATGCGAAGACCAACCGCCGCATCAGGTTCGAGGTGCGTTACCGCAAACACTTCGGCAATCACCTGAGGGGGTGCAGCACTTCTTCCGATCGACTTGCTTCCTTGCTTCTCCGTCTGTCCGACAATGCCGCTGCCCGCCTTCCATGGTCCGCACTCAAGATGGCCGCTGCCATCCCCCCGGAGGTCGACATCGGCGATATACCTGAGTTCATTCGTCACCTCAGTTCCGCAACGGACAGGAAGCCAAGCTTGTTTGCACCCTTGGTCCGCGAACTGATCATGACCGGGGGCGTCTTCGCCGACGAGGAGCGCTTTCCCGGCATCTCAGCGGCAATTGGACGATTGGAACGCAAGGGGGTGGTTGTCCGCTGGCAAATCCAACAGAAGGAGGAACGCCGAGGGCGCAGGTTCGGGTTAACGACACGTTTTGCTGAGGTCCGTCGCGCAATGTTGGCGGGTTTCTCCGCCCAGCGACCTCATGAGGTCGAAGCGCGTAACCGAGAACTGGCGAGCGAAGAGGATAACAAGGTAGCTCGGCTGACGGGTCGACCACAATGGCTCCGAAGACGATCCTGGGAAAGACGCGGCTGAGGTGCAACCGGTTGCAACATGCCGAGGCCCCCAAAACCCGAACTGATCGGCGTGTGGCCTACATATGTAATGGATCCAATGACTTACGTCTTGACAGGCCTCTTGACGCAGGTAGGATCGTCCCACCACAAAAGGGGGGAACATGCGCTACCGCGCCGGAGATCGACTGATCTTTCTCGGCTACCGGCACTCGCTTCCGGACATGCAGCCCATACTGCACGTCGGGGATGCAATCGTGGTCGCTGCCGTAGTCGGCGACGACGAGCTTCAATGCTTCCCGATTGATGACTGGGGCAGGGTGATTTCGTTGCGAGGCGAGACTGTTTTCCCCGAGGAAGTCGTGCGGATGCCCTTGCCTGGCGTGCCTTTGCGGGCGCTTCCCCCGCCTTATGGCGCAGGCAAAATTCGCGAGATCGACGACCGATGGATCCGCCTCTAGCTTTCAGCGTGAGGCCGATTGACGGGTCCATAGGCTCAACCATCAGCGGGTCCGGATGCGGCCATATGTGGGACGAAGCCGTCGTTCGCACCGGCGTGGCCAGATGGCGGCTTATGCCGAAAGCTGCCGCTTTGCGTGTGAATGTCTGAGGCGTCGGAGACCGTTCTCATGCTACCTATGCAGGGCAATGGCGACATCGCAGAACCGACACTCGTTCTTTCTCCTTGGCCAATCAAGGCCATGGAGAAAGATGATGACCTACTCTCACCTCGACCCGGCCATGCAAAATCGGGTTTCGTGGAATGCTGGCAGAACCGTCGGCACCAAGCGGCCGCTCACCCAAAAGCAAGTTTGGGCGATCCGTTTCTTCCTCGACCGCGAGGAACGGCTCCGAGACAGGGCCCTGTTCGACGTGGCGATCGACAGCAAGTTGCGGGGCTGCGATCTGGTGAAGCTCAAGATCGGCGACCTCGTGGCCGGATCTGAAGTTCGCGACCGCGCAATGATCATCCAGCGAAAAACCGGGCGACCTGTGCAGTTTGAAATCACCGCAGACGCCCGCACGAGTCTCGCAACATGGCTTCTGCGGCGGGGTGGCACCATCGATGATTTCGTGTTCCCAAGCAGGATTCTCTCCGGCCAACCGATGAGCACGCGGCAGTATGCTCGCCTCGTCGATGAGTGGGTGACCGCGGTTGGGTTGCGGCGTGAAGATTACGGCACCCATTCTATGCGACGCACCAAAGCGGCCATGATCTACCGGACAACCGGAAACCTTCGTGCGGTGCAGATTTTGCTCGGCCACTCCAAGATCGAGAACACGGTCCGGTATCTTGGGGTCGACGTGGAGGATGCTCTGATCCTAGCGGAGCGCATCGAGATCTGACATTGCTGGCGGCCGTCGGGCAAGCCCCGATGGCCGCTTTTGTCGAGGTTCGACGATCACTGAACCGGCAACAAGTGGGTGGAAACCTGAAGGGCCGCTTTCGACTTGACCACTGTTCACTCGGCCAAACGGTAGCCCACACCCGGTTCGTTGATCACCAGGCGGGGCTTGCTGGGATCGTCTTCCAGCTTACGCCGAAGCGCGCGCACGGCAACGCGCAAGTAATCCAAGTCTTGTCGGTGAGCCGGTCCCCAGACCTCTTCCAGCAGGCTTTCGTGCGTCATCACCCGCCCGGGGTGATCGGCGAGGGACCACAGCAGGTTGAACTCGCGCGGGGTCAGATCGACACGCACGCCGCGTATCTCGACCACGTGTGTGGAACGGTCGATACGGCCGCCTGCAAACTCGCGGCGCGACGCGTTCGCCAGTGGGCCTGCCTTGCGCCGCATCGCGGAACGGATGCGGGCCAGCAGCTCCTCGCTGTCGAAGGGCTTGGTCACGAAGTCGTCGGCGCCAAGGTCGAGCGCGGCGACCTTCTCCTCGGTCGCGTCGCGGGCAGTGAGGACGATGACCGAAAGACCGAGCGCGGCAAGTTGCGGCACCACCTCCAGCCCGTCGCGATCAGGCAGGCCCAGATCGAGCAGGGCGACCAGCGGCGGCGGTGCGGCACCGGCGATGCGAAGGGCTTCGGCAGCGGTCGCGGCTTCGACGTGGGCGATCCTGGCCCGGTCAAGCGCGCCGATCAGCAGCCGCCGGATGGCGGGTTCGTCGTCGATGATCAGCACGTCCTTACGCATCATCAGGTTCGTCTCGCGGGATTGAGGCCGGAAGGCTGATCGCAAATTCAGCCCCGCCTTCGGGTCGGTTGGTGGCCGATATCACACCGCCGACCGCCTCGACGAGGTTCTTGGCGATCCACAGCCCAAGGCCCGTTCCGCCCACCCGGTCGCTGCCCTCGAGCCGCTCGAAGCGTTCGAACAGCCCATCCTGCTGCGCGGGCAGGCCCGGCCCGCGGTCGCGGACCCGGCACACCACATGGCTGCTCTCATACTCCAGCACGATCTCGACCACGCTGGTCTCGGGCGAGAACTTCAGCGCATTGTCGACCAGATTGATCAGCGCATGGCGGAGCAGCACCGGATCGCTGGAGATCAGCGGACAGTCATCGGCGATGCGGGTCACGACCCTGCCGCCTTCGCGGTTCTGACGCAGATCGCGCAGTACGGCGTGGATCACATCGGTAAGATCGATACTCTCGATGCGCGGCTTCACGCCGCCATCCTCAATACGCGAGGCCTCCAGCAGATCGCCGAGGAAGCGCTGCAAGCGGCGTGCTTCGCCGCGCGCGATCAGCACTTCGTCGGCATAGGCCCCCTCCGCAGGGATCGCTTCGGCGGCTGCGATGACCGAGGTGAGCGGGGTGCGCAGGTCGTGGGCGATGCTGCCCAGCAAAGCGCCGCGCAGGCGGTCCCGTTCGCGCAAGGTGCCGACCTGCCGGGCTTCGTCCTCCAGCACCAGACGTTCATGCGCCAGTGCGGTCTGGTCAATCAGCGAGGCAAGCAGCGTCGCATCGTCGGCGCGGATGATCCTACCCTGTTCGGGGCGTGCAACCCCGAGCGCCCCCATGATCCCGAGCGCAGTCTGGAGCGGGTGGAACTGCCAGTCCGAGGCATTGAGCGTGCCGGTATCGCGCCCCGTCACCTCACCGCGCTCCAGCGTCCAGCGCGCTGCTGCCTCGTCGACAAGGTCGAGCGCGGTATGGGCCGGATTGCCGCGCACAGTCAGCCGGTCGCCTTCGAAGTTGACGATGATCGCCTCGACATCCAGTAGTGCGCCGATCTCACGGCAGGCGACTGCTGCGGTGCTTTCCCGATCCGACAGCCCGCCCAGCAACCCGGCAAAGCGCGCAAGCGAAGCGTTCAGCCGGGCAACTCCCGCACTGGTTTCCGCCTGACGGCGCACCTTGCCCGCCAGCGCGCCGATCACACCGGCGACAAGCGCCAGCACGGAAAAGGTGATGACATCGGCAGGATCATTCATCAGCAGCGTGAAGCGCGGCTCGGTGAAGAAGTAGTTGTAGGCCAGCGCCGCAAACCCTGCCGCCCAAAGCCCGGCATAGGTTCGCAGCAAGCTCGCGGCGACAATCACCGGCACCAACAGCAACATATCGAGGGCCCCGCGCGGCAGCCAGTCTTGCGCTGCGAACACCGGGCCGACAGTCGCCGCGACGATGGCCAGTGCCGACAAGGGCGCGCGCCAGGGGCTGTAATCACCTCTGGTCGCTGGACGCTCATCGGCGTCTTCCAGCGGGACGACCTGAACCGCGATCCCCCGCGCGTTGCGGATCACGTCCTGCGCGATGGAACCGTGCCGCCATTCGAACCAACGGCTGCGGCGGCTCTTGCCGATCACGATCTGGCTGGCCCGAAGCTCACGCGCCTGATCGACCAGCGCCTGCGCGACATCGGTTGCAGCCACTGTCATCAACGCCGCACCCAATGACGATGCCAGTGCCAGGTTCTCGGCGAGCTGCTCGCGCTGTTCCCCGACAACCCCGCGCGCACCGCCACTCTCGACCACCACCGCCGTCCACGGGGCATAGGCAAGATCGGCAAGGCGTTTGGCGTGGCGGATCACCTGTGCGCCACCTTTGCCCGGGCTGACCGCCACCAGAATACGCTCGCCTACGGCATAATCGCCATCGTCCCCGGCGAGCGCCAGCTGATCGGTCAGGCGCCGGTCCACCGATCCCGCGGCATAGCGCAAAGCCAATTCCCGCAGTGCGGCGAGTTTGGCGGGCGTGAAGAAGTTCGTGAGCGCCTGCCCGGCAGTATCGGCAAGGTAGACCTTGCCCGCCCGCAGCCGCTCGATCAGCGCCTCGGGCGGGAGATCGACAACGATGACTTCGGCGGAATCGAGAATGCTGTCGGGCACTGTCTCGCGCACCCGCACATGGGTGAATCCGGCGACAAGATCGTTGAGGCTCTCGATGTGCTGGATGTTGAGCGTGGTGGCAACGTCGATCCCCGACACCAGCAATTCGGCCACATCCTGCCAGCGTTTCGGATGGCGGCTGCCGGGCGCGTTGGTGTGGGCAAGTTCGTCGACGAGGATCAGCCCGGGGTGCCGTTCCAGCGCAGCGTCGATGTCGAATTCATCGAGCGTATGGCCCTGATAGGCAATGGCCCGGCGCGGAAGCACTTCGAAGGGTTCGAGCTGCACCGCAGTATCGCTGCGCCCGTGCGTCTCGGCAACGCCAACCAGCACATCGAGGCCCTCCGCCTGTCGCCGGGCGGCATCCTGAAGCATCCGATATGTCTTGCCGACCCCAGGTGCCGCGCCGAGATAGACCGTCAGCCGCCCCCGCTCCTCACGCTGTGCAAGGCGCAGGAAACGCTCGGCATCATTGGCGGGGCGCGGCTCGTCCATCTCTCCCGCCTACTGCGCCAGTTGGTCGAGCGCCAGATTGAGTTCGAGGACGTTGATGATCCGCTCGGGCGCAAAGGAGCCAGCGGCGCTGATAGCTTTGGCTTCGATCAGACGCTTGACCTCGGCCGCCGGCAGTCCACGCGCGGTGGCAACGCGGCCTGCCTGATAGAGCGCGCCCGCGAGGCTGATATGCGGATCGAGGCCGCCGCCCGATGCCGCAACGAGATCGGCTGGGATCGGATTATCCGCCGTCGCGCCGTAGCGGGCGACGGTCTGTTCGGCGCGCTCCGTCAGCCCGGGACTGGTCGGCGACTTGTTGCTGCCGCCAGCGCCCATACCGTTGTAATCCACTGCCGAGGGACGCGGCCAGAAATAGCGGGGGCCGGTGAAGTCCTGCGCGATAAGCTGGCTGCCGACCGCGCGGCCATCGGCTACGATGATCGAGCCATTCGCCTGAAACGGGACAACGGCCTGCGCAAAGCCCAGCACCAGTGCGGTGTAGCCGATCACGCAGACGAGAAAGGTCACCAGCCACAGGCGCAGCGAAGGGAGAAGATATTGCATCGGTCGGTGCTCCTTAGCGCATCAGGGCGGTGTGCTCGGCGATCGGGCCGAGTGCAGCAGCGGGGAAGAAGGTGAGCGCGCCGAAGATCAGGATGACTATGAACAGCATCACCCCGAAGGTCGGCCCCTCGACGCTGAGGGTGCCCGCGTTCTCGGCGCTGCGGCGCTTGGACATCAGCGCTCCGGCAATGGCGAGCGGGACGATAATCGGCAGGAAGCGCCCGATCAGCATGACGAGGCCAGTAGCGATGTTCCACGCAGGTGCGTTGTCGCCCAGCCCCTCGAAGCCAGAACCATTGTTGGCGGCGGCGGAGCTGAACTCGTAGAGGATCTCGGAGAAGCCGTGCGCGCCGGTGTTGCCCAGCGTGTCCAACCCCCACGGGGTCGCAGCAAACAGCGCCGTGCCGCCGAGGATCAGCAGCGGGTGCGCGATCAGCGCCAGCACTACGAGCCGCATCTCGCGGCCTTCAATGCGGTGGCCCAGATATTCGGGCGTGCGCCCCACCATCATACCCGCCACGAACACGGCGAGCGCGATGTAGAGGAACATGTTGATCATGCCGACGCCCACGCCGCCGAAGGTCTCGTTGAGCCACATTCCGGCCATCGGCACCAACCCGGTCAGCGGATTGAGGCTGTCGTGCATCGCGCCGACCGAACCATTACTGGTGGCGGTGGTCAGCACCGCCCACAGCGGTCCAGTGGTAGCTCCCAGGCGCAGTTCCTTTCCTTCGAGATTGCCAACATCTTGCGTCACGGCGAGGTCGGCGAAAGCCTGCGTCGGTGCGGTTTCGAAGGTGACCGCGGCGGTCAGCTTGATCGCCAACAGCGCGGCCATGACACCGAAGATCACGGCAGCGTGCTTGGGGCGGCCGATGATGCGCCCAAACATCCACACGCAGGCCATCGGGATCAGAATGATCGCGATCATTTCCAGCGCGTTCGACCAGAAGGTGGGGTTTTCAAGCGGATGGGTGGAGTTCGGACCAAAGAACCCGCCGCCATTGGTGCCCAATTGCTTGATCGCGACGAAAGCCGCGGCTGGCCCGCGGGCGATGGTCTGGGTCGCGCCTTCCAGTGTCGTGACGGCGGCCGCGCCCTCCAGCGTCATTGGCACGCCCGCCAGCGCAATGCCGCTCGCCAGTAGCATCGCCAGCGGCAGCAGCACGCAGAAGCTTGCCCGCTGCACATCGAGAAAGAAGTTGCCCATGCTGGCCTGCCCACCAATCCCGCGCGCGAGCGCAGCCAGGGCGGCAATCCCGGTCGCCGCCGACACGAATTGCAGCCACATCAGCCCGCCGAGCTGGGCAAGGTAGCTCCAGGTGCTCTCGCCGGAATAATGCTGAAGGTTAGTGTTGGTGGTAAAGCTTGCCGCTGTGTTGAACACGAGGTCGAGGCTGGACGCGCCCTGGCCGTCGGGGTTCAAGGGCAGCAGATGCTGGGTTGCGAGCAGCAGGAAGACAAAGCCAAACATCATCACGTTGAAGGCGATCAGCGCGAACGAATACTGCTTCCAGTCCTGTTCGCCCGTGCCGCCCGTGGCGGCCGCGAACAGCCGGTCGGCGCCCTTAAACCGGCCCGAAAACAGGGCCGCCATGTATCGGCCCAGCGGCCAGGACAGCAGCACAGTGCCGCCGACGATGAGAACAATTGTGAGGATGCTTGCAAGCATGTCAGGTTCCTTTGCGGCTCAGGCGAGGCCGAGGCCGGCGACAGCGAGGTCTATGAGCTTGATGCCGACGAAGGGCGCGATCACCCCGCCGCCGCCGTAGATCGCCAGGTTGCGCAGCAGCTGGCTGGCTGCTGGCATGGGGCGATAGGCCACGCCCTTCAGAGCGAGCGGCACCAGCAGCGGGATGATCACCGCGTTGAAGATGATCGCGGACAAGATCGCGCTGTTGGGACTCGCCAGCCCCATCACATTGAGCGCGCCGAGCCCGGGATAGAGCACCACGAAGATCGCTGGCAGGATCGCGAAATACTTCGCCACGTCGTTGGCGATCGAGAAGGTGGTGAGCGCCCCGCGCGTCATCAGCAATTGCTTGCCGATACCGACCACCTCGATCAGCTTGGTCGGATCGCTGTCGAGATCGACCATGTTGCCCGCCTCGCGTGCGGCCTGGGTGCCGGTGTTCATGGCGACCCCGACATCGGACTGGGCGAGCGCAGGCGCATCATTGGTGCCGTCGCCGCACATGGCGACGAGCTTGCCCTCCGCCTGTTCCTTGCGGATGTAAGCGAGCTTGTCCTCGGGTGTTGCTTCGGCGAGGAAATCATCGACCCCGGCCTCGGCGGCGATGGCAGCGGCGGTGAGCGGGTTGTCGCCTGTAATCATCACCGTGCGGATGCCCATGCGCCTGAGTTCGACGAAGCGTTCGCGGATACCGGCCTTGACGATGTCCTTGAGGTGGACCGCGCCGAGCAACCTTCCGTTCTCGGTCACCGCCAGCGGCGTGCCCCCGGCCTGCGCGATCTTGTCGGTGATCCGGCGCAGTTCGGCGATGGCGGGTTCGGGGAAGTCCCCGAGCCTCAGAACGGCATCGACCGCACCCTTTCGGATGCTGCGACCTTGCTGGTCGATGCCGCTCACCCGGGTCTGAGCGGTGAAGCCCACCACCTCAGCGTCAGGCGCAAGCGGTTCGCCTTCGCCTGCCAGCACGACGATCGAGCGGCCCTCAGGCGTCTCGTCGGCCAGGCTGGCGAGACGGGCGGCGGAGATCAGATCGGCCTGTGTAACCCCGGCCAGCGCCACAAACTCGCTCGCCTGCCGGTCGCCGATGGTGATCGTTCCCGTCTTGTCGAGCAGCAGCGTCCCGACATCGCCCGCGGCCTCCACCGCGCGGCCCGATTTGGCGAGCACGTTGAAGCGAATGAGCCGGTCCATGCCTGCGATGCCGATGGCGGACAGCAGCCCGGAAATTGTGGTCGGGATCAGCGCCACGAACAGCGCGATCAGCACCGGGATGGGAATGCTCCCCCCGGCATAGGCGGCAAAAAAGGGCAGCGTCCCGACCGCGATCAGGAACACCAGCGTGAGGCCAGTTAGCAGGATGGTGAGCGCGATTTCATTGGGCGTCTTCTGGCGGCTCGCGCCCTCGACCAGCGCGATCATCCGATCAAGAAAGCCGCTGCCCGGTTCAGCCGTCACCTTCACCCGGATTTCGTCGGACAGCACAGTAGTCCCCGCCGTGACGGCAGAGCGATCTCCGCCCGCCTCGCGGATCACGGGCGCGCTTTCACCGGTAATAGCCGCCTCGTTGACCGATGCGACCCCCGCGACGACCTCCCCATCGGCGGGAATCTGCTGGCCCGCGACCACCAGCACCACATCGCCGCGCTTCAGCTGCGTGGCGGGCACCTGGTCCAGCAGCCCGTCCCGCCCGATCCGGCAGGCAGTCAGCTGATCCTTGGTCGCCCTGAGGCTCGCGGCCTGTGCCTTGCCGCGACCTTCCGCGAGCGCCTCGGCGAAATTCCCGAACAGCACCGTCACCCACAGCCACAACACCAGCTGGCCTTCGAACAGCGCATCGCCGGTGCCCATCGACAGATGGTAGAACAGGATCAGCGTCGCCGCCGCTGCAACAACCGCCGTGGTGAACATCACCGGATTGCGCGACAGGGTGCGCGGATCGAGTTTGACGAGAGCATCGCGCGCGGCAGGAGCCAGCAGCGCGCGGTCAAACATGCCAGCGGCAGCCATCAAAAACGCTCCGGCCGCAGCAGCACTATGCCGAGGTAAACAAGCAGGCCCAGCGCCACCAGTGCCGCCAGCAGAAGATCGAAGGTCATGAAGGCTCCTTTCGCATTCGCAAAAGGGCTGATGGCGCAAGGCAGCGTGAAATCTCGCCGGGGGAAAGGGCTCTCGCGCATTAAATCTGCGTGAAATCGAGCCTCGCCGGATGGGTGATGAAGCGAGGTTTCACGCAAATTTCACGCATTGCCGCGGCATTCCGCATGGCGATTTAAGGCGCCTCGGAACGAAAAGCGCGGCCATCGAGCGGCGCACGGGCCGCAATGAGGAGCTTCCACAATGCGTTTCCGGTTTTCCCCTGCCGCTGCGGCCTGCGCTCTGACGTTTGCCGCTGCACCTCTGTCCGCACAAGATGCCCCCGCCGGCCCGATTGAGGAACCTGCGCCGATCTGCACGGATCGCCCCACCAAGGGCACCGCGACCTGCACCGTCCCCAAGGGGATGATCCAGGTGGAAAGCGATGCGATTTTCTGGACGCGGTCCGATACGGGAGGGCAGCGCAGCGATGTTCTGCTCTACACCAACCCGACCGTGAAATTCGGGCTGACGGACAGCAGCGACATCCAGTTCAACTTCGCCCCGCAGGTCGAAGTGCGCAGCCGCATTGCCGGGCAGACCATTACACAGCGCGGCGTGGGTGATCTGACTGTGCGCTTCAAACAGCGCCTGACCGATCCCGGCGACCGCGTGCAGATTGCGATTGTCCCCTTCGTCAAGGTGCCGACCGCCGAGCGCGGGATCGGCAATGGCGAATGGGAGGGCGGCCTCATGACATCTGTGCAGGTTCCCGTCGGGGCTGCGACACTGACTTTGGTGCCGCAATTCGCGTTGCTCGCCGACAGTCTGGAGCCCGAGGATCGCCACCTCGAGTTTCAAGGTCTGGTCAACCTCGCCTATACGTTCGGCTCCCGCACGACCATCGCAGCCGAGCTGTGGACTGCGCAGAACTGGGATCCGTCAGGGACGGTGCAGCAGTATTCTGCCGATGCGGCAATGAGCCATCTGTTGAAGAACAACCTGCAAATCGACATCGGGGGTAACTTCGGCCTCAATCAGGCGACGCCGGACTTGCAGGTCTATGCAGGCATTTCGGCGCGGTTCTGACCCATTCCGGAAAAAGGTAACCCGATAACACCACGATGGCAGGATTGGGGTCGCTTGCTGAAAGGCCGCATTTTTCAGAACCGGGGCATAGCCGCTGTTACTGGCCCGAGTTGAGAAGTGTCGGCTGCCGATCCAGACCCGGTCACTCCCGGCCGCCGAGTTGAATGTCTCGTTCCGCCGAGAGCCGCCATGCAGCTTTCGGGATAGCCCCTCGACCTTGCTCATGGCCGCTGATGGGTGGATTCCGGAAGGGCGGCTTTTGCCCCCCTTCTTCCTGGGGGGATCGCAAACGACAGGTTGCACCACCTCCAGCCAGCAACGATAAGAACGCGTAAGACTGAGAGGGGATGCGCATTGGCAGGCGGGGCTTACATCAGCGGCATTTTCCAGAATCACGCAATCGGCGAGCGGCAGGGGCTGAGGACAAAGTTTTTTTGCGAGCCTTGGGAGCCCGCTGCATGGGAAATTCCGCCCACGCCAACATCTGCGCAAGAGCCGTATCAGCTCTCAGCACGCGGGTTCAAACTTTCACGCGACCAGTTCCCAGAAGCGGTGGCCGTTTGGGAAGAGGAAGCCTTTGCAAAGACCGGCGACTTTCTGTGGGCGGGGCCGTTCCTGACGGTCAACGGGAAGGTCGCGGACGTTCTGCGCCAGTTTGATCTCGGCGAGGGCGAGCTGGTGCCTGTGCCGCTGTTCAAGGCCGATCTGGAGACGCCGTGGCCGGACCCCTATTTCTACATCAACTACGGCGGACCGAAGGACACGTTCCTGCCTGAGCGGAGCCGCAACGTGCAGTTGCGCCTGAAGGTGCCCGAGACTGGACAGGAAATCTACGAAGTCCCGTTCAAGATCGCCGATGGTGACATCGCTCTTTCCGCGGCTGCGCGGGCGGGGGGAGCTGTGTGGATCGAGCAAAAGATCCGCAGCCGATTGTTCATGAGCGAGGAGCTGGTCGCGGCTCTGCTGGATACCGGGATCAACGTCGACCTTCGTCTTGCAAAATGCCGGATCGTGGAGGGCTGAGCCACATTGCTCCCCATGAGCGGCGATAACGTCGCAAACGGGGTCGGCTGCTGAAGGGCAGCAATTTTTCGGGACCGGGGCAAAGCCGCCACGCCGCTTTTGGTATCGCGCGCGGGCCCGGCTTATGGCCGAATCTGGGTGGTTAGGTGAATGGCGGCTTTCGACAGGCCAGATAGAACAGAACCATACGCAATCGAATGCTTTACCTTCAAACGAACCAGACTCTAGAATGCGCGGCTATGCGCAAAGGACGGCGTGATGGTGTATGGTCTGAACGTAAAGCCAACCCAAGGTTACTCTGTCGAATACGATGTGCTCGATGGCGACATGACACAGGTGCGGCTGATCGACGATACGCCCGATCAAGGGGGCAAACCGCCCGTGATGAAAAGCGGTCGGGCTATGGATCCCACTCACTTGCCGAAGCGTGTTCGCTGGAAAGACCGCAAGAAGCAGCCCATGGCCGACTTCAATGGTGGGCCGATGACCAGCCTGTCCGCGCGAGCCAAGGACTTGATCGAGCAACTTGAGCCGGGGGTGCATCAGTTTTTCCCGGTCACCTTTTACGACATCGACGGAGATCTCTTGGAAGACCGCTGGTTCCTAAATGTCTGCAACCGCCTCGATACGATCGATCGCGAGCGCGTGCAGGGGTTTTTGCTTCTGCGTGGAAGGCTTTGGCGGCCAATTCAAGACTGGTTGCGCGATCGGCCTGACGAAATTCCCGCTGGATACGACACCACCCAGCCTACACGGCTGGTCTTCAACCGCTTGCAGATCGGGGGCGCGCATCTGTGGGTAGACAAGCATTTGAGCAGCGGAATTTGGGTGTCGGACGAGTTCGACGCTGCTTATGATGCCGCAGGACTGACCGGGCGCAAGGCCGAACGCAAATGGCAGGAAACGGTCTGATGGCATCGGCAAGCACGCGACCGATGCCGCGGAATCTGACGTTCGAATTGGTGGGGCGTTCTTCGCTTCCCTTCCTGACGAGGTATCAGATTACATAACCATTGCAGGCATTCCAGTCCGCAATGGCCGGATTGGGGTCGATTGCCGAACGGCAGATTTTTCTCCACGAAGGCAGCTTCCTGCTGTTCGGCTTATGGTGACGGAACCTGCCAGTCAGCTTCTGCGCGTTTCTCGCCAGCAGCCGACATTCAGAAATCGACCCCATATCAGACCTTTGGTTGCGACCTGCGACTTCCTGAAAGCTGCCAAGTGTTCATGGGCCCCGGAACAGCTAAAATTGTTACGTAGCCGCCATTCGAGCGCGATGGGCAAATCGGCAGGTTCGATGCCACGACCCAACACACGGCGATCGACCCGCTTGACGCGAGCTGCGGGAGCGATTGCGCCGCTTGTTGGATGGCAGATTCCGGGATTGACGATGGCTTAAGCTGATATCGTCGCGCTGCTTTAAGGCGAAGGCACTTAGGAAAAAACTCAGCATTGCAAATGCTAGGGTTCATCGGGCAAATTGACGGTCCATCTTCGATATCACCGAGCTTCAGCCAAGTCGGACAAGCTGCGCGGGAGCTGTGCCTCTCCTGTCCCGCGCAGCCCAACTGGCTCATCAGAAGCGGTTGCCTCGTTCGCCCCAGTTTCCTTGCTCGCATTCTCCGCGGAACGTCGTCGCTCCCATGATCTTGATGCGGCCGGAACGCCGGTCGATCTCGATGCGAGGCTTGTTGAGCCCGTTAAGGCGGTAGCGCGCGGTGATGGTGTCCGGACCGACGTGGACATTTTCAAGCTCCCACCAGCCGTTGTTGCCGCCGCTGTGGATCGCAGGAACCAGCTTGCCGGTCAGATGGATACGGCCCCAGTCGTCATGCAGTTCGACCTGGACTTCGGAATCGAACTCCTGGGTGGTGTTGTTGAGATAGGTATGCGGCACGAATTTGTGGCGGTTGCTGTCCCACGCATAGCCGCCTGCGACATTGGTGCTGGGCCGGCGCCCTTCGCCCCAGCAGACCAGCGTCAGGCTGTTGTGATCGTTGCCATATTCGTGATCGTCATAACGCTGTGCGCCCGCCGCGGTGGCGCCGACCGCGGCCAGCGCGAGGCCGATGCTCGCTCCCATCACATGGTAAGTATTCATAGGCTTGGTTTCCTCCTGGTTGAAAAAGGTCAGGCCGCCGCAGCCAGCGGCGCCAGAAAAACGGTCGATGCAATCAGCGTCCAGTCGTTGATGACATGCGCTCCGGTGCTGACCCAGATGTTCTTGGTCCAGACATAGGCCAGGGTCAGCACCAGCCGGGCGCTGCCGATCACCAACACACACTGCGCGATGTTCCAATTATAGGTCGGCAGATGCAGCAGGCCGAAGATGATCGCCGAAAGCAGCCAGGCTGCCAGCACCGCACCATTGCGGCCCATGCCTGCCTTGCTGTGCAGCCACGTCAGCAGGGCCAGAAATGGCAGGATCGTGATCAGCTCCTCGCCGAGCATCTGCAGGCCGACCTTGGCGAAGAAGCTCACCAGCCGCACGCCTTCAAGGCTGGCTGCGTCGGCAACCCCGGCATTGGCGGAAACAGTGCCATAGGTCTTGAGCAGGGCGCCCACTGCCAAGGTCACGATGATGTTGAAGATGGCAATGCCGAACATCAGCAGCACGTCGCCAAAGCCCACGCGCCGGAAAATCGCCTGCCAGCGCCCGGGTGCCGCAAGCGCCAACGCCAGCAGTGGCAGGCCGACGAAGATCGCGCCCCTGATCCAGCCGGTCAGGATATTGTCCTCGAACGGCATCGGAGTGCCGAGCGCGGCAAATCCGATGACCGTGGCCGCCATGATCATGAGCCAGCCGGCTCCCGAAATGGTGGGCGGCCGGTCCGCATAGAACGGAAAATCCGCGGCCTTGCGTTCCACTATCAACCGCGGTGCCGTGACTGTCGCTTCGTTCATCAATCCCCCTTCTGCCCCAGGCAGATTGCCTTCAATTCCCCGACGCTGCCGATGAGGTCAGCACGTTCTCGCTCCCCTCGAAGAACCCGCGCACGTCCTTCGTGAACTCCGCGCGGCTGGCGCTGCGCAGGTAGAACATGTGCCCGCCGTCATAATTGCCGAAGAACAATCGCTTGCGCGCATCCGGCCCGAGCACGGATTGTTCGAGCACGTAGCGGGTGAGGAAATAGTTGGTCACGAGGTCGTGATAGCCGTGCAACACGAGCACCTTCAGATCGTGGTTCTGCGCCAGCGCCACTGCAAGATCGTCGGGGCTGCCGAGCGGGGACACGCGGTCCCACGCCATGTTAACCTCGAAGCTCAGCGGGATGTAGGGCCGCTCGGTGACATAGCCCAAGTCCTTGGCGACATAGTCCATGAAGGGCGGCAGCAGCGCGCCGCTGAGGATGGTGAGCGATCGGTCCATCACTCCCAGTTCCTCGCTTTCCGGGGTCGGATTGTCGCTCGCCTGGGTTCCGTCATAGGTGTCGAGCACCTTGCCCCTTGATGCGAGAAGGCTGACGGCGAAGACGCTTTGCGACAGCTTGCCGCGATGGCGGGCGACCACGCCGGGCTCGATCCCGATGGTGCCGGCAACCTTGGCGTAGAAGGCCTGCTGCTGCTCCGGGGTCATGCGGCCGAGTGTCTCAAGCCCCTGCGAATATTCGCCGATGGCATAATCCTCGATCCGCTTCATCGCCTCCGGACCGCTGCCGATGGTGTTCAGCCCGTGGAAAGACGCAATCGCGGCCTGCGTCGGGAGCAGCGTCATCGGCTGGATCACCGAATAGCGCGTGTCGGTGAGTTCGACATTGAGCGCGGGCGAGATCAGGATCGCGCGGTTCAGGTTGATCGCATATTGTTCGGCCAGCAGCCGGGTCAGCGCAGCGACCCGCTGGCCGCCATAGCTCTCGCCTGCAATCGCCTTGGGCGAGCCCCACCGCTGGTGCTTCGTCAGCCACTGGCGGATGAACAGCGCGATGGAATCAAGATCACCCCCAACCGAGTAATAGGGCTTGGGATCGCGCAGCGCGCCGTCGGGGCCGGGCAGGGTGCGGCTGTAGCCGGTGCCGACCGGATCGATGAACACTAGGTCGGTGAAGTGGATCCAGCTGTCCGGATTGGCGGTGAGGCGCGCGGGCGAGGATGGGAAGCTCCCGTCGCCCGCCGTCGCCACGGTCATCGGGCCGATGGCGGAGAGGTGGAGATAGATGCTTGCCCCGCCCGGCCCGCCGTTGAAGACGAAGGTGACGGGCCGCGTGGACGGATCGGCACCCTTGAGCGTGTAGGCGATGTGGAAGATCTCGGCCTCGGGCCGTTCGGGATCGGTGCCGATGGGCATCATCGCCGCCTCGGCCTTGTAGTCCGGCAGAGCCTTGGCCAGCGCCGGTTGCGCGGTCGCTGCAAGGCACATCATCAGCGTGCCGAGCAGCGAAAGCAGGGCGCGCCTTGTCCAATTAGGTTTCATTGCGCCGCCTTCCATGTGTTGTCGGCCGGGACGAAATCGACGAACAGGCCGGTGTCGAGGGTCACGCTTTGCAGCGCCTTGCCGCCGGCCACCTGCACTTCGGCTTCGCGCGGGGTGTCGCGCCAGACGTAGGGGGTGCGATGCACCCGCTCGGTCGAGCCGTCGGCATAGGCTAGCACGACATCGAACGGCAGCGCCATGCCGCCGGGGTTGCGCACGGTGACGGTGTGGTCATCGGCCCCGCTCGTCACCCCTGCAATGGCGATATCCATGTAATTGTAGCCAAAAAACCAGTTGGCGAAGAACCAGTCATGGTCGCGCTCCGTGGCCGCGTTGAAGCTGGCGAACATGTCCCACGGCAGCGGGCGCTTGCCGGCCCAGCGGGTCATGAACAGGTGCAGGCCCTTCTTGAAGGCGTCGTCGCCCATCAAATCCTTGAGCGCGAGGAAACCGAGCGAGGCCTTGCCATACTGGTTGAACCCGAACACCGGGCTCATCCCGTAAAGTGAATCATGCGGGGTGATGATCGGGATTTCGTTGCCCGAAGTCGGCGCAGGCCAGCCCGGCCGGGTCACGCGGAAATCCTTGTACAGCGCGTCGGCCGTCTCGCCTCCCAGAACCTTGCGGTTGCGCAGATATTCGAAGGTGGTGGTCCAGCCTTCGTCCATGAAGGGATAGCGCTTTTCGTTGATACCCATGAAGAACGGGAACCACGAATGCAGGATCTCGTGCGCGCCAACAAAGGCGGTGAACTGGTCGACCGAAACGCCTGCGGGCGGCGTGCTGCCGAGGTTGGAACTGTCATTGACCATCATCGGATATTCCTCGTCCGCGCTGCCGAGGACGATGGTGGTCTTGGGATAGGGATAGGGCACGCCGGGCCATTCGGTCGAACCGAAGGCCAGCGTCTCGCGCGCTTCCTCGACGCTGTTGGTGAAATCGGTCGCCGAGGGCGCATAGGCCGCCTCGACCGCGGTGCGCCGCCCGGTAGCCGGATCGACAACCACGCTCGACGCCTGCCAGCGATAGTGGTTCGATATGGCGATGGCGAAATCCGGGACGCTTTTGGCCTGCCAGCGCCATTGCAGCCGCTCTGCGCGGGCGGTGATGCGTCCGGCCGCCATGTCTTCTGGCTCGGCCAGCGTCACCACCTCATCGCTGGTGCGGCTGGCCTTGAGCCTGGCGGCGATGGCGGGTTGCAACACCGCGTCAGGATTGCCCAGTTCGCCGGTCGCCCACACCACAAAGTCGCGCGGCGCATCCACCGACACGTCGAAATCGGCAAAATCATTGTTGAATTCGCGCCCCGTGGTGAAGGGAGCGAGATCCCAGCCGCTGTGATCGGAATAGTTGCTCAGGCGCGGGAAGAAATAGGCGAGGAAATAGGTGCTCTCGTCGATCGCGCCTTCTTTCCAGCCGTGATCGGCGGTGATGTCATAAGACCAGCGCATCGTGATAGTGACGCTCGCGCCCGGCGCCAACGGCTGTTCAAGCATCACGATATGAGTGGTGCTGCCGGGCGTGTTAAAGGCTGCCACCGGGCTCTTGGGATCGTTCCACAGCGCTGGTTTGCCGTTGATCGCGAAGTCCTCGACGCTGACGCCGCTGCTGAGAAAGCCGGCCGGATAGGGACGCTCGCGCATCGCCTCGGGCTGGTGCGAATTGAGGTAGAGCCGGAACACGAGCATCGGCAGCGCATCGGGGCTGTTGTTGGTGTAGACGACCTCCTGCTCGCCGACGATGCGCCGGTCGGGCGGGGAGATGGTGAGCTTCATCGTATGGCGCGCATGGTTCTGCCAGTAGTTCGGCCCGGGCGCGCCGTCCTTGCTGCGAGTGCCGCGATCATAGGTCTGCGCGATCTCGCGCGGAACGTGAAGCTCGATATCGGGGTTGCCGTTGGCAATCGTCCACGGGCCGCTGCCGACCTCGCTCTGCGCCACAAGCGGGGCAGGAAGGGTGAGCAGCGCGGCCAATCCTGCCGCCGCCATCGGGCCTATACGCATGATCATCCTGTCAGACTCCCCCCGATGATAAGGTCCGGCCCCCGGGGCATTGCGCCCGGGAGCCGGACAGATGCGCTTAGTAGCTGCAGGTGCGGGCCGAGACGCTCTCGACCGATACGACCGAACCATTCTGCGAATGCAGGATCACGCACTGGTTCGATTCCGCACGCCACATGGTGATGTAACGGCCGTCGTCGGTCTTCTTGTTATCCCGCACGTTGAAGCCGCGCTGGATGAGTTCACTGATCGCCGACTGACGCTCGCGCCCATATACATCGTTGACGTTCACGTAGCCCGCGTACCCGCCGTGGCTGCCATGGTTGCCCGGCCGATAGCTCGATTCATGGCCGCGCTCGCGAACGCCCTCCTCGAAGCCGTGGCTGTAGGCGTCGGTGCGGCTGTAATTGTGATAGGCGTGGTTATAGAGACCGTCGCGGTAGCCGCGCTCGAATTCTGCCGTGCTGCGCTCGTCCTGATATTTGTCGTCGCGGTGGTGCGACTTGCTGGCGAGTGCAGCAATGCCGAGGATCGCCGCTGCGCCGATCGCGATCGCCGCAGTCTTGTCGCCGCTGCCGCCCTTCTGGTTGCAGTCCGAAGCGCTGGTGGTGGTGATCGTCTCGAAGCGACCATCATAGGTCACCACACGCAAGCATTCCTTGCTACGCCCGTTCCAGTAGTAGTTGAACTTGCGGTTGTTCTTGGTGGAGCCGGTGACGTAGTGGTAACCGCGATCTTCCAGCTCGTTCTCGCCGCCGGCGGCCTTGGTGCCGACCAGATCGCGCACCGAACCGGGTGTGTTTGCCATCGCTGGCACGGCCTGAACCATCATCGCGCTGGCCGCCAGCAGGGCGGTCATCCGTGTTGCAGTTGGCTTCATGTTGTCTTCCTCCTCGAATTCCCCGGTGATTGTCTGCGGGTGACAACCTTGCGATGCGCGTGGACAATGCTGGCGGTTCGGCGCGCCAGTTGCCGCGCGGCCTTTCGCTGCGGACCAGCAACAGGGCTCACGGGTTCACTGCGATGATCGCCAGCGCGATCACAACGAATACGATGGCGGTGACCAGCGTCATCGCCAGCGTCGCGGCCCAGCACCGCCACATCGGCAGGCCCAGCTTGGTGCGCAGCCACCACGCCTGCTGGCGCAGATACCATCCGATCCCCGATAGCAGCAGCACGCTCGAGATCAGGTCGGCATAGGCGAGCGGCAGATGGCGCAGCGCCTGCGCCAACCCGACGATCATCGACACCGGCGCGGCGACAAAGCACTGAGAGAAGAACGGGGCGCGCAGCGTGTCGCGGTCGAGCGGCTGGCTGAGCCCGCGCAGCAGTCGCAGCGAGAAAGCCAGCGGGAACAGGCTGAAGATCAGCACCCGGAAGGCCAGCAAATTCTGCGAATCGCGCAGGAACGACGGCAAGACCGAAGTGTCGAGCGAACCCGGCACCGCCCGTTCCGCCAGATAGCTCAGCGTCACGCAGAGCATCAGGAACAGCGGCGGGCTGAGCGTGTCGTTGTACTGCTCTGACAGGACATCGCCGAGTTCGGTATCGGCATAGTCCATCATCCGCTGAGGATAGCGCAAGGTGAGCCACAAGGTCTTCGGGAAGAAGACCAGCATGACGATCACCTCGTAAAGCAACTCCTCGAGCGACTTGAAGAGCCTCATGAAATCCATTGGGATCTATCCGCGTGTCCATGAGCTGCGCATCCCCGCCCCGCTCATCCGCCCATCACGAAAGCATCGGGTATTTCGTAAGTCTCCGTGCCGATCTTGGCGGTGGTGATGTCGCCCTTCTTTTGTGAACTGATCGCCATCGCAGCGGTGCCATCGGCCTCGGCGGTCGAGAATGACAGGAAACTGCCATCGGGATTGAAGAAGATGACGCGTTGGGTCCCGTCGGCGAGTTTCACCTCGACGGTAATCCCCCCGGTCTCGCCGCTGCGGATCACGCCCGCATCGCACATGCCAGCCGCCGCGCCCTTGTAACCGGAGCAGGAAATCTGCGCGGTCGCATTGTAACCGGTGCCCGCGACCAGCGCATCGCCGTCGGCAGGAGCGGCTGCGGGATTACTAGGAACCGAAACCAGAAACACCCCGTCGACCGTGCCGAGGAATCGGCCGCCCAGTTTGTCCGCATCCTCGCGCGAAGGGCAGCCGACCAAAGCCGCGCTGTCATCGAGCATGTCAATCGTAGCTGCGGACTCGCCGATCCGGCGGCATGAAGCGCCCGCAGTGGGGAAACCATCGCCGACCACGGTCAGGCTGGCGGGCCAAGTAAAGGCACTTGCGCCATCAGTTGCAGTCGCATCTGGCGCGCCGGTCGCCGCACCGTTGCAGCCAGCGACCAGAGCCGCCACCGCTGCCGCAGCCAGAATTCTTATCATTGTACCCATAGCCTGATCCCCCGATCGCAAGCGGAGAAAAAGGCCATCGCCAGTCGGCCCTGCCGACAAACAGGGGCCCCCGCTCCCTCTTACCTGCACTTTGCGCCAGAGCCTTAGGAGTGGCTATCGTCATTCGCTGCCAAGCTTTTGGCAAATCGCGCCAATCCGATCACTGTGCAAGCGACGTCGGTGCATGTATCCTTGTGGTTTCTTGCGGTCCGGCCGCCTCGGCAGGGCACTGGGGTGATCATCGTTATGCTTGACCAAGGGGACCGGAGGTTATTCCAACCTCCTTCCGAGAAGACATTCGGCATGGACCGGACTGGGCGAGCCGACGCTGAGTTTGCCATAAGCAAGCTTGGCGACAAGGCCGCGAAGCTCGTCCTGGCGGCACCCTTGATGCACTTCGGGCAATGGCTCGGCTGGCCCGACGAGCTATTCGAGGGGACGTCACTAACCGAAACGGGCTCACTGCCTGCGAAAATTTCTCTGGCCGATGCCCTCATTTTCGTCGGAAATGTGATCGACCGCGATGATAGCTTCGCGCTGGTTGAACGCTTGCTGTTTTCGCAGCGCCCGGTGTTAGGCACCACTTGGGTGCTGGCGCTGCTCCATGCGCCCAATCTGGGCCTTGTGATGCAAGTGCTGGTGCGGGCAATGGTGGCGCAAAATCCTTTCCTGATCGTCCACTACCACGAAGAGGAAGAGACCTCGCAGATCACTTTCGAGCCAGCCTGGTCGATGGGGCCGCTTTTCCGGTTTGTCGCCATCGGCGCGATCGCACTGGTCTACCGCGCGGTCGAAAGCATCGAGGCCGGGAACCCGGCCGAGATGGCGCTGGCGACACAGTTGCACGATGTTCCCAAGGCACAGTCGCTGCTTGCGCGATTCCGGTGCCGGATCGAACCAGCCAAGGAGATGGAAACTCTGCGATGGCCGAAGCATTGGAGCCTAGTGGCCAATCCGTACCATGACCCGCTGATGTGGTCGATGGCTCAGGCAAAGATGCTGGAGATTGAATACGACACAGGCGATCCGGAAATAATTCACAAAGTGCGAGGTTTTATCGTCGACATGCTCCAGAACGAACAGCGCGTGCCACGTATCAAGCAGGTAGCGGCGCATCTGGGTATCTCCATTCGCTCGGTGGTACGCCAGTTGGCCCGGAACGACATGAGCTTTCACAGACTGGTCGAAGACGAGCGCAAGGCAAGGGCTATCGCTGTTATTGCCGATCCGTCGATTTCGCTGGCTGAAGCGGCGCAAAGATTGGGCTTCGGCGACGTTTCCACCTTCGGCCGCTGGGTAAAGAAATGCTTTGGGGATACACCCAATAATCTGCGCAAATCGCGGTCGAGTCGCGCCGCGATGCACCGCTGATCAGGGGGAACAGAACCACAATGCGGCCTGTTCAACCTTGGCAATCCTCGGGGGTCAACAAGATCAGCCAGCGCTTGAAAGCCGCGCTGTCCTCGTAGCGTCCGGCACCTTCGTATTGCACCGGCGGCAAGCCGAGCTGCGCCATGTCTTCAAGCGAGAAACCCCAGCCAAGCTGGTCCCCGGTCAATCGACCGTCAAAGCGGGGGCCTACGCCGCAAACCGCGAAGGTGTCGCTCGCCAGCCCGATCCGCTCGTAGAGCGCAGCCTCCTCTGCAATCAGCGCTTCGGTTGCGGGCACGGCCTCATCGAGAAAGGCCTCGATGTCGGCAGCCTTGCCGTCCGGGCCAACGGCATCCCTGGCTTGCGGGGAGACCATCTCGCGCAGGTGGTCACGCAAAGTCACACCCTTTTCGGCTGCGACAATGGCAAAGCCCCGATCATTGCCATGCCATCCCAGAAAGGCGTCCTGGCGAATGGTGATGCTGGCAGCGGCCGGCGCGATGAAGTTCGCGCAGGATGAAAAACAGCCTGTCTCGATGGTCAGGTGGGGCTTCAGGTCGGCAATGATCGAACCGATGAAGATGCCAGCCTTTGTGTCACCGCCCCCGGAGTTGACAAGCATCTTGGTGACTTGCCCGCGCGGCAATGTGCGGACCGCATCACTCAGCGCCTGCAACCCATTTGCGTTGATCCCGCCGATGTAGATCAAGGTGTCGCCTTCGATCCGCACGTGGGGGTTGGGATCGGTCGACGGCTTCCCAGCCGCGTCCTCAGCCAAAACCGGGGCAGCACCAAACATGAACAGGACCATGAGCGAGACAAGTTTCATCATAAATCCTTCCCATAGAATTTGGCACTGGCTTCCAATACTGAAGCTCGATCTACAATGCTAGGCACGGTTTTACGTCCTATGCTTTTGGCCGATCCGATTAAGCTAACCAATTACCGGGGGGCAGCGGCAAATCGTGTTGCTTTGACCGTTACCTCAAGTTTCGGGAACGCGTAGATAGCTCCTATAGCGTGGGATGAGAGAGCAATGCTGACAAGCAGCTACGGGGTATCCGATCGGCGGATTTTTTCAGAAGCGGACGTCCACCCTTGTTGCACCGAACGACCGGGTCGGGAGGCGACGCATTACTTGGCTCCGATCAACGTCAGCTATCGTGTTCTGTCACCTCAAAGCGGCCATTCGCCTTCCCACCCAGTTGCAGTCATCAGCGGGGCCGAGGGTGAAGCCCGAAAGCCGCAAGGCGGCTTTCGGCGGAAACAGACGTTCACTGCTCTGATCAGGAACGACTGGGTCTGGGTCGAAGATCGCCGTTTACCCACCATGACGCGCAAAATCTTCTGCTACAAACGATGCTACAAACTCGGCATCAGCTTGAAAAATAAGTATATGATTTTGTTCAATCTCTTCATTGAGGGCCAGTATCCCTCCGTCTCCGCCACCGGCGCCTAAAGCCACTCGGTCTCTTTGCGATGCAGGTGCCAGCAGCGAGGGCGAGAACCGGAACAAGTTAGCGCCTGAAACCGATAGGTAGCGTTATCGTCAAACGGAACGGAGAGAGCTGGAAAGCTGCTCATGCGAAAATCCCATGCAACCGGTTGCACCGACCGCCAAGCTACCAGTTGTTCCTCTTGGACGAGCGCCCGCACTTTGGCGAATACCGGCACAACGGGTCATACTAGCGAGTGATTACCTGCTCTCAGGAAGAGGGCTTGCACGTGACACAAGGATGTGACACTTAGGGCAACGCAGTTCGGCCTAACACGTTGATTTTCCAAGGCACCCGTGTGGCCGGGAGGTTTTCCTGCCGGGCCCACCGGAGGGCGGGCGAGCGCGGCGGGCGGCACGATGTGCCTCCCGGCCGCCAGCTGGCGCCGAGCGGCGCAAAACCGCCTTGCGCTCCGCCAGAACGTGATCGATGTTAGGGCTGAAGAAGAAGATGCTCGTCAGCGTCCCGGCAGCGCACGCTTCCTGCACGAGGACGAGACACGATGGCCATTTCGATCAACGGACAGGACTACCCGCTGCCCGCCGACCCGCGGACGAGCCTGCTCGATTTTCTCCGCCGCGAGGCTGGGCTGACGGGCACCAAGAAGGGCTGCGACCATGGCCAGTGCGGGGCTTGCACGGTGCTGGTGGGCGGGGTGCGGATCAATTCCTGCCTGTCGCTAGCGGTGACCCACGAGGGCGACGAGGTGACCACCATCGAGGGTCTCGGCACCCTCGCCGCGCCGGGGGCGATGCAGGCGGCCTTCGTCGCGCATGACGGCTTCCAGTGCGGCTATTGCACGCCGGGGCAGATCTGCTCGGCGACCGCGATGCTCCAGGAGATCGCCGCCGGCTGGCCGAGCGACGCGACCGAGGACCTCGATGCCGCCCCCGCTCTCACCGACGCGGAGATCCGCGAGCGGATGAGCGGCAACCTGTGCCGCTGCGGGGCCTATCCCAACATCGTCGCGGCGATCCGCGACGTGGCGGGAGCGGAGGCATGAGGCCGTTCGACTATCAGCGGGCCGAGCGGTTCGAACACGCGGCGCAACTCGTGGGGGAGGACGGCACCCGCCTGCTCGCCGGGGGCACCAATCTCATCGACCTGATGAAGCTTCAGGTGGAGACGCCGCAAACATTGGTGGACATCGGCCGCCTGTCGCTCGGCACCATTGCCGAGGAGGGAGATGGCCTCAGGATCGGCGCGCTGGCCACCAACACCGCCACCGCCGTCGATCCGCGGGTGCGGCGCGACTACCCGGTGCTCGCCCGCGCGATCCTGGCCGGCGCAACCCAGCAGCTGCGCAACAAGGCGACCACCGCGGGCAACCTGTGCCAGCGCACCCGCTGCTACAACTTCACCAACATCGACCAGCCCTGCAACAAGCGCGAGCCGGGCTCGGGCTGCGGCGCGATCAAGGGTATCGCGCGCCTTCACGCGGTGCTCGGCACGAGCGACCAGTGCATCGCGACCTATCCCGGCGACATGGCGGTGGCGCTCGCGGCGCTCGATGCGCGCGTGGAGATCAGCGGCGAGCGCCGCAGCCGCTCGGTGCGGTTGCGCGACTTCCACCGCCTGCCGGGCGACACACCGTGGCGCGACAACGTGCTCGACGCTGGCGAGGTCATCACCGCTGTCACCCTCCCCGCGCCCGTCGGCGGCATCCAGCTCTACCGCAAGGTGCGCGAGCGCTCCTCCTATGCCTTCGCGCTGGTCTCCGTCGCAGCGGTGATCGGCATCGAGGAGAACCGCTTCACCCGCGCCGACCTCGCTTTCGGGGGCCTTGCGCACAAGCCGTGGCACGATCCGCGCCTTGCCGAGCTGCTGGTCGGGAGCGAACCCTCGCTCGCACTGTTCGACAAGGCCGCCGACCTGCTGCTCGAGGACGCGCGCGGCTACGGCGAGAACGATTTCAAGATCCCGCTGGCGCGCCGGACGCTCGCCGCGGTGCTTTGCGAAGCGACCGGAGTGGAGCCATGAGCGTGCATCTGAAGCAGGACAAGCCCGACACGCGCAATGTGCTCGACACCATGGCGCAGGGCGTCATCGGCGCCGACCTGCCCCGGCCCGAGGGGCTGATAAAGGTCACCGGCACCGCCATCTACGCTGCCGAATACCGGGCGGACGGGATGCTCGAGGGCGTGCTCGTCACCGCGCCCGTGGTGCGCGGCGAGATCGCGTCGATCAACGAGGCTTCGGTGCTGGGAATGCCCGGCGTCCGCGCGGTGATCTCCGACAAACGCATGACCGGCCGCCCGGCGCAGGGCACGGCGGGCGAGGCCCCGTTCCAGCCCGCGCGCGAGGTCTGCTACTGGGGCCAGCCGGTCGCGCTGGTGGTGGCCGAGACCTTCGAACAGGCGCGCGACGCGGCCAAGCGCCTCGCTCTCGACTGGCACGGCACCGGGGACGCCCCGCTCGATCCCGAAGCCGCCGAGACCGAGAAGGACGAGAGCACCCGCAAGGGCGATCTCGCCCACGCGATGGCCGAGGCCGCGCACACGGTGGACGTCACCATCACCACCGAAGGCCATGCCTCCGCCGCGATGGAGCCGCACGCGGCGCTCGCGCAGTGGGACGGCAGGACGCTCACAGTCCACGCCTCGCTCCAGATGCTCAAGTACAACCGCGCGGAACTGGCGGATTCGCTGAAGCTCGAGGAGGAGCAGGTGCGCCTCGTCTCGCCCTATGTCGGCGGCGGGTTCGGCTCGAAGCTGGGGATCAGCCAGGAGGTGGTCGCCGCCTCGCTTGCCGCCATGCAGCTGGGGCGTCCGGTGCGGGTGGTGATGAGCCGCCAGCAGGTCTTCCAGACGATCATGCGCCGCTCCGAAACCCGCCAGCGCATCCGCCTCGCCGCGGATGCAGAGGGTAGGCTCACCGGCTTCGGCCACGAGGCGCTGGTCTCCAACCTCCCCGGCGAGGACTTCGCCGAGCCGGTGCTGCAATCGAGCCAGTTCCTCTACGGCGGCGACAATCGCCTTCTGAAGCTGGACCTCGCGCGCATCCACCGCATGACCGCCGGATCGGTGCGCGCGCCGGGCGAGGCAGTGGGGGTCCAGACCGTCGAGCAGGCGATGGACATCCTTGCCGAAAAGCTCGGCATGGACCCCATCGCGCTGCGCCTGCGCAACCTCCCCGACGCGCATCCCGCCAAGGGCACCCCTTTCAGCTCGCGCAAGCTCGCCGAGTGCCTGGAGGAAGGCGCCAAGGCGTTCGGCTGGGAGCCGCGCCCGCGCGCGCCCCGCCACACCCGCGAAGGCGAATGGTGGATCGGCACGGGCGTGGCGAGCGCCGCGCGGGTCCACGCCGTCGTCGAGGCCAAGGCCCGCGTCACCCTGCGCCCCGACCGCACCGCGCTGGTCGAGACTGACATGACCGACATCGGCACCGGCACCTACACGATCCTCGGCCAGATTGCGGGCGAGATGCTGGGGCTGATGCCAGACGACATCGATGTGCGCCTCGGCGACACCGACTTCCCGCCGGGCTCGGGCTCGGGGGGAAGCTGGGGCGCACCGTCGTGCGGATCGGCGGTGTTCCTCGCCTGCGAGGGCCTGCGCAAGGATATCGCCCGGCGGCTCGACATCGGCACGGACGACCTCACCCTCAAGGACGGCTTAGCGCGCTGGGACGGCGGGGAGACGGCGCTTGCCGACATCCTCGGGGGCGAGCCGCTCGATTGCATCGGGCACTTCGAGCCCGGCTCGTCCATCGAGGACGCCACCGTCTCGAGCTTCGGCGCCTTCTTCGCCGAGGTCGCGGTCAATCGCTGGACCGGCGAGACCCGCGTGCGGCGCATGACCGGAGCCTTCGGCATCGGCCGAGTGCTGAGCGCACGCACCGCCCGCTCGCAGTGCCTCGGCGGCATGACCTGGTGCATCGGCAATGCGCTCACCGAAAGCCTGATGTTCGATCCCGTCGACGGCCATCTCGCCAATTGCGATCTTGCCGAATACCACGTGCCGGTCCACCGCGACGTCCCTGCTCTCGAAGTGCTGCTGCTGGAAGAGCGCGACGCGGCGGCCAGCCCGATCCAGGCCAAGGGCGTGGGCGAGCTCGGCCTGTGCGGCGGAGCAGGCGCGATCGCCAATGCGATCTACGACGCCTGCGGCGCACGGGTCTTCGCCTACCCCATGACGCCCGACCGGGTCATCGCGGCGATGCCGGATATCTGACGGCGCGCCGCAGCAGCAGGCAGTTTCGGGGCTTGCGCCGCCACGGCTGCAAACCTAAGGCGGCCCTCGGTCCGGGGAGTGGCGCAGTCCGGTAGCGCGCTTGCTTTGGGAGCAAGATGTCGCAGGTTCGAATCCTGTCTCCCCGACCACTTTTCTCCCAAAGCGCCCAAGGCCTTTCACGGATGGAGCCTCAGGCCGCCACGCGGACTGTCAAATTGAGGCCGATGGCGCCAATCAGGATGAGTGCCATGAAACCGGCCTGCGCCAAGGTCAGGCTTTGGCGAAACACGATCCAGCCGATCGCCGCGATGGCAACGATCCCGACCCCCGACCAGACTGCATAGGCGACCCCCATCGGAATGCGGGTCATGGCGAAGGCTAGCAGCCAGAAGCACATACCGTACCCCGCCATCGCCGCCACGCCATAACCCCAGCGGGTCATGCCCTGCGAGGCATTGAGCAGGCTGGTCGAGGCCACCTCGAGCGCGATGGCGCCCAGCAGCATTGCCCATGGGTTGATCGTCATCACCGCTTCTCCTTGATCGTGCGAGGGGCCAGCGCCTGTTTCAGGAAGGCGATGGTGCGCGGCCAGCCATCGGCGCGGGCTGCGACGTTGCCTTCCTTGGTGCCGCCGAACATCGTGATCATCGTCGGCACGTCCTGACCGGCGGGCAGTTGCGGCCCCACCCCGAAATGACCGGCATCGGGATAAGCGAGCAAGGTCGTCGCCAGTTGGCTCGCAGCCTCGTCCCGGCGCGCCTTGATCGCGCGTGCCATGGGGCAGGAGGGCCACAGCTTGTCGTCCTCGCCGCACAGCAGCAGCACCGGGGCGGCGATCCGTTCGACCGGTATGGCTGCCTCGGGGTGCTGTGCCGCCTCGGCCAGCGACGGGCCGTAGATGTCGCCGTTCCATTCCACTGTCCTGATCGGCAGGTAGGGAACGGGCTTGCCGCTCTCGCTCCAGCTCGAAGCGTTGACGGGGGCAAAGCTCCAGTCGAAGCCCTGCCAGGCCACCTGCGAGGGCACGGCGGCGACGATGGCGCGCAGATCGCCCCGGCGGCTCGCCACCAGGAGTGCAGCCTCGGCCCCTTTGGAGGTGCCCATGATCGCGAGCCGCGCCGGATCGACCTCGTCCCGGGTCTTCAGCCAGTCGAGCGCGCGGGTGAAGGTTTCCAGCGGGACCAGCTCGAAGCGCTGCGGCTGGCCGGGCAGGCGGTAATAGGCCAGCGCCAGCACCGTGAAGCCCTCCCTCGCCAGCAGGCGCGCCTGCCCGTCGACCGCAGCGCCGAGGCCGCCTTCCGAACCGCCGAGCAGCAGGATGGCAGGACGCCTGCCCTCGCCCGAGCCGGGGTAGAAATTGCCGACCAGTTCCGGCAGGCGGATCGCGGTGCCGCCCGCGCCGGGGTCGACGAGTTCGATGGGCGGCCCCCAGGGCTGCGCGGCAAGCCACGCCCCGCCGGCGGTCAGCAGAGCCGCGCCGAGGCCAAGTGCAATGGCGGCCCGTTTCCATGCCTTGCGCATCGCTCAGCCCTCCTGCCTGGCGGGGCCCGCAAACCATGCCGGCAAGGGCCCGATGTCCTCGCCCCGCACCATCGCGGCCCGGGTCGCGGCCGTGATGAACTCCCACACCCGGCTGCTGAAACCCGGATCGACCTTGCCTTCCCAGCGGGCCATGTCCGCATACATCCGGCCGGTGCCTTCCCACATCGCGGGGGTGGCGTTGCGGCTGAAGGGTTCGAGCAGCGCGAACCACTCACGCACGAAGCCGAGCGCGGCCTCGCTGTCCGGCTCGAGGGGCAGCGCCGCCTCGATCCGGGCGCTGAGTTCGCGCCAATGTTCCAGATAGGCCTCCTGGCTGAACTCGGGCGCATCGGCCATGCGCTCGCGCCATTCGGCCTGCTCTTCGGGGGTGTAGTATTGGTCCGCCACCTCCTGCCAGGCCCTGGTCTGGTCGGTCATGAGTTTCTCTCCGTCACGAATGAGCGAGCAGAGCGTCGCGGCATCGAGCGGCTCGCCTCGGCCGATGCGGGACAATGCGGTATCGATGAGGCCGATGGCATCGGCGATCTCCTCGGCCTGTTCGGCGAGGCGCCTGCGCTGCGCACCCAGCAGGGCGGCCAGGTCGATCGGCTTGCGATCGAAAAGGCGCTTGATGTCGCCGAGGCTCAGCCCTGCCTTCTTCAGGGCGACGATGCGCTGGATCCGTTCGAGCTCCTCGGGCCCGAACCAGCGCCGCCCCGCCCCTGTGCGCAGCGGCGTGATGAGCCCGCGCGCCTCGTAGAACCGCAAGGCGCGCGAGGTCAGGCCCGTCCGGCGGACGACTTCATCGATGGGGAACGAATCATTCATGCCCCCGGTGTAGCGGTTGACGCAGGGTCAACTTCAAGAGCCCTTATCGGGCGTCGGACGAAAGGCCCGCCGCGCATACGGCGCGGCTGCGCAGCGCCTAGAAGGCAACCCTTGCCTGAAGGGTGAAGCTGCGCAGCGGATCGGGGACGTGGACGCGGTCGTTGGGTCCGAGGCCCACCGGGAAGGTCGGGAAGATCAGCGCGGAGGTGCGTTCCTCGAAGAGATTGCGCACCAGCAGCGCCACCTCCCATCCCCGTCCCACGCTGCCGAGGCCGGCGCGGATGTCGGTCTTGGAGAAGGCCGGCTGCACCTCGAGCGGATTGGCGAACTCGCGGTAGTTGACGTCCGACTGGAAGTTCAGCGTGGCATTGGCGAAGGCCCGCAGCCGCTCGGTCACCGGCCGGTCGAAATCGACGGCGATGTTGCCGCTCCACTCGGGCGCGTTCTCGAGCCGCGAGCCGCTGCGATCCTCGACGCAGCCGGGCGCGTTGAAGGCCGGATTGCTGGCCGCGCAGGGCCCGTTGCGGAAGCTGGTGTACTTCGCATCGAGATAGGCGACCGCTGCCGACAGGGTGAGGCCCTCGGCGGGAGAGAAGCCGCCTTCGATCTCGACCCCCCGCGTGCGGGCGCCCGCGGCATTGGAGGTGATGAACTCGGCGGTGTTGATGTCGAGCGCGGAGCGTTGCAGGTCCTTGTAATCGGTGGTGTAGGCGATGACGTTGAAGAAGCCCCTGATCTCGGGGAACTGCGTCTTGAGGCCGACTTCGAACAGGTCCGAGGTTTCCGGCCGCAGGAAGAAGGTGCGCGGCGTCACGTTCTGGAATTCGGAGAAGGCCCCGCCTTTCTCGCCGCGCGCATAGCGGACATAGGCGGTCACGTCGCGGCTCGGCGTCCAGTTGAGCACTGCCGAGGGCGCGAAGGTGCTCTCGTCGATTTCGCCCCTCAGCAGGTTGAGCGGAATCACCTGGTTGGGGGTGGTGGGCGGTCCGGGGAGGAAGTTGGTGGTGGTCCCCTCGACCTCGCCGGTCTTGTCGATCCGCGTCCAGCGCAGCCCGGCGCCGAGCGAGAACTGCTCCGCGAAGCGCCAATTGGCCTGCGCGAAGGCGGACAGCACGGTGGTTTCCTGGTCGAAGCGGCGGCGGATGATCCGGTCGGGCACGCGCGGGGCGGGTAGATCGAACGTCTGGCCGCGCCTGACGAGAGATTCGCTCCATTCGAAATAGGCGCCGACCACGTAGTCGAAGGCGCCCGTGGTGGGCGACAGCAGCCTGATCTCCTGCGACCACTGGTTGAACGTCTCGGCATTGTCCGACACCAGCCGGGTCGGCGTGCGCCCCTGAATGTTGAAGGCCTGCGCGAAGTCGTAGCCCGAATAGCCGGTGATCGCGGTCAGCGTGTGATTGCCGAGCCCGACGTCGATTTGCAGGACGCCGTTCAGCGCCTCGGCGTTGTCGCCCTCGGGGATGAAGGCGTCGTCGGTGTCCTTGCGGTAGTCGGGACGCTGGCCGCCGGCGACAAACTCGAAGGGCGAGCCGGTAAGGTCGACCCGCGAATATTCAAGCTTGCCGAAGATATCGACATTGTCGCGCGGCTGCCACAGCAGCGACACGCGCCCGACGAACTGGTCGGTCTGCGGCTCGACCCGGTTCAGCCTGGTGTTGCGCAGCCAGCCATTGTCCTCGGCGTAACGGGCGGCGATGCGGATCGACAGGGTGTCGGTGATCGGTCCGTTGACGACCGCCGTCGCATTGGCGCTGTTGGTGCGGAACTCGTATTCGGCGAAGGCATCGACCAGCACCTCCTGCGAGGGGCGCGCGGTGGTGATCGCGATCGCGCCTGCCCCGGTGTTGCGGCCGAACAGCGCGCCCTGCGGCCCGCGCAGCACCTCGAGCCGCTCGATATCGAGGAAGGGCTGGTTGTACTGGCGGTTGCGCCCGCCGTAGATGCCGTCGACGAAAAGCGCGACCGATTGCTCGAAGGAGAAGCTGTTGCCGGTGGTGCCGATGCCGCGGATGACGATCTGCTTGTTGGCGGGCGTGTCGTTGATGAACAGGTTGGGGACGCGCGCTGCGATATCGTTGAAGTCGTTGAGGCCGGCATTCTGAAGCTCGGCGCCTTTCTTGGCGATGATCGAGATCGGGACGTCGATCAGGCGCTGGTCGCGCTTCTGGGCGGTGACGATGATCTCGTTGCCCTGCGCACTGGCCGTGTCGGCCTCCGGCGCCTGGTCGGGCGCCTGCTGGGCGAAGGCGGAGGTGCCGACCATCAGGCTGGTGACGAAAAGTGAGGTGCGCAGCATCCGTGTATCCCCCGAAGTTGCCTTGCCGGTCGCGATCCCGACGCGCGCCGGCGAGGCGGCGGTCGGGTGACCGGACACCAAGGTTCCCCCAAGCTTGAAGCCCACCGCCAATCAATAATGCCGCAAGAGCCATGAATAGGCTTCATGGTCGCTTGCCCTTGCCCTTCCGCGGCAAGGCGGCGGCCCGTCACCGGAGTTATGGGGCACGCAGGAGAATTGCCCTTCCCCGGCCGAAGCGTCCGGGCGCAGGATCGCGCGACGTCATGAACAGCGAGGATGCAAGATGATCTCGACGATAGTGCGCTTCCGCCTTCCGCCCGGAGAAACGCAAGCCGAGGCAATGGCCGAGATTGAGAAGACGCTGCCGATCTACCAGGCCGCCGCCCCGGCGCTGATCCGCAAGGCGATCCACATCGATGCCGATGCGGGCACCGGCACCAGCATCTACCTGTGGACCGACCGGGAAGCGGCCGAAGCCTTCTTCGCGCGCGCGAGCGCGATGATCAAAGCCAAGACCGGGCACGCGCCCGATGTCGAATATCTCGCCTGCAACATTCTCGTCGACAACGCCGCCGGCGAGGTCCGGGTTTTCTGAAGCGTGCGGCAGGGCGGCGCGCGGTCGCTACCGCGCCCGCTCTCGCAGCACAGCGAGCACGACCAGCGGCGTCGCCACCCAGCCCACCACGACCCCGTAGGCGATCTTGAATGCCAGGACCTGCGCAAACGGCCAGTCGCCTTGCCAGACGGCGGCGAGGACGAGGACGCTGACAGGCACGAACAGGATCAGCAGCGCCGCACCGAACACGATCCCGCGCAGCACAGGGTGACGCGGCACCGGAAGCGGTGCGACCAGCGGCCCGCCATCCGCAAGCGCGCCCTCACGGCGGCGCTTGCGCAGCAGCAAGGTGAGCGCGATCGTCGTCATCAGCGTGAGCATGAAGGTCGTCGGCACCAGATCGAAGGCCAGCCCATCCATCCCCCATAGTGGGATGCGGGACTGGCCGCCGAACAGCAGCCACACGAAGCCCGCCGAGACGACGGCATTCGGCAGCGTCGAAATCAAGGTCTCACGCAGCACGATGCCGCGGGTGTTTCCGGATGTCGCCAGACTATACCCCATAGGGTGCGCAGGCTAAGGACGGCTTCGCTCTCGTCGCCATGCAAAGCGCCATCGGCGTCCCAACAAAAAGCTATGCCGCGCGCGATCAGGGCTCCGACCTGCCGAACGCAGCGCGCCACGCCGCAAGCCGCGCGAGCGCCTCGTCGAGCACCGCGCGCTCCTTGGCGAAGCAGAAGCGCACGAGGTGGCCAGGCCCCGGCGCGGCGCAGAAGGCCGACACCGGGATCGCCGCCACCCCCGCCTCGTCGATCAGCGTCGCGCAGAACTCCCGATCCGACAGGGCCACGCCGGAGGCCGCAAGGTCGAGCGTGACGAAATAGGTGGCCGCCGCCGGCAGGGTCACCAAGCCGAGCGCCGCAAGGCCCGCCCGCAGGTGATCGCGTGCCGCCTGGTGCTGGGCGCGCGCCTCGGCGACGAAGCCGTCCTCGCGCACGAGCCCCTCGGCGACCGCCCATTGCAGGTTCGGCGGGGTGGTGAAGGTCAGGAACTGGTGCGCGCGCGCCAGCCCTTGCGCAAGCGGGGCGGCCGCGCACATCCAGCCGACCTTCCAGCCGGTGAGGCCGAAGATCTTGCCCGCAGACCCGATCTTCACGGTCCGCTCGCGCATCCCGGGGAAGTCCATCAGCGAGCGGTGTCGCGCGCCGTCATAGACCAGCGCCTCCCACACCTCGTCGCAGATCGCGGTGAGATCGTGCGCGGTGCAGGCTTCGGCGAGATGCGCAAGATCGCTTTCGGGCAGCCGCGTGCCGAGCGGATTGAGCGGATCGTTGAGCAGCAGCAGCCGGGTGCGCGGGCCGAGCGCCGCTGCCAGCGCGGTGCGATCGATCCTCCCCTCGGGCAGCGTCAGGGCAACGGGCTTCACCACTCCGCCAGTGCGTTCGATCAGCGGCCGGTAGGCGTCATAGGCGGGCTCGAAGATGATGACCTCGTCGCCGGGGCAGACCAGCGCCAGCAGGGCCGCCGCCAGCGCCTCGGTCGCGCCCGATGTGACCGTCACCTCCTCCGGCGCGAGCGCAAGGCCCTGATGCCGCCCATACCACGCGGCCACCGCCGCGCGCAGTTCGGGCAGGCCGGCCATCGGCGGATACTGGTTGGAGCGTTCCTGCAAGGCCGCCGCCGCCGCCGCGATCACCGCCTCGGCGCGCGGTCCGTCGGGAAAGCCCTGCCCCAGGTTGATCGCTCCCCGCGCCCGCGCACGGGCCGAGGTTGCCTCGAAGATGGTGGTGCCCATGTCGCGGTAGATCGGGTTCATCGCCCGCTCTCCTGCCGCCAACCCCGCGCGCTGGCAACGGTCCGGTGGCACTCGGTCCGTCCCTGAAGCGAGGCAGACATACGGTCAAAGGATGTGGCTAACCGAATGCTAACCATTCCTGCGTATATCTCCTGAGCATGAAAACACACGCACGCCTTTACGCATCGTTCAGCACGATCCTCGCTCCCGCCTTCGTCGGCGGCCTTGCCCTTGCATCGGCTCCGGCTGCGGCAGGCGGCGTCACCGCGGGGACCCTGATCCAGAACACCGCCAACGCCAGCTTCGACGAGGCCGGCGGCTCCCGCAACGTCACCTCGAACACGGTGACGGTGCGCGTCGACGAGCTGCTCGACGTGACCGTGACCTCGCGCGATTCCGGCCCGGTGACAGCGCCGCCGGGCAATGCGGTGCTGACCTTCGAGGTCACCAACCAGGGCAACGGCCCCGAAGCCTTCCGCCTGACCGCCAATCCTTCGGTCTCGGGCAACAATTTCGACACCACGGTGCGCGGCATCGCCATCGATAGCAACAACAACGGCGTCTATGACGAGGGCGTCGACCAGATCCTGACCGCGCCGCAGACCACCCCGGTGCTCGATCCCGACGCGCGCCTCACCGTCTTCGTGCTCGTCACCGTGCCGCAGACCGTCGCCAACGGGCAGCGCAGCGACGTCGCGCTTGCCGCCGAGGCCGTCACCGGCAGCGGCGCCCCGGGCACGGTCTTCGCCCAGGCCGGTGCCGGCGGCGGCGACGCGATCGCGGGGATGACCAGCGCGCTGGCGACGGCGCGCGGCGCGCTCACCACGGCCGTGGCCACGGTGCAGCTCGTCAAGTCGGTGACCCTGCGCGATCCCTTCGGCGGCACCTCCGCGGTCAAGGGCACGGTCGCGACCTTCACCATCGAAGCCCGCGTCGACGGCAGCGGCGAGGTCCGCAACCTCACCGTCACCGACCCGATCCCGACCGGCACCACCTACGCCCCCGGCAGCCTCCGGCTCGACGGCAATCCCCTCAGCGATGCGGCCGATGCCGATGCTGGCGCCGTCTCGGGCGGGTCCGGCGTCACTGTAAATCTCGGCACGGCGCCCGCAGGTGCGCGCCGGTCGGTCTCCTTCAACGTCGTCATCGACTGATCGAACCAGAACAGACCAGATAAACAGGGGCAAAGATCATGAAATCGCTTCCCAAAATGATGTTCGCCCTGGCTGCTGCCATGGCGCTCGCCGGACCTGTCCTGCCGCTTGCCGCGCAAGGCGCGCCCAGCCCGATCGTCCTCAAGGGCGACGTCAAGGTGGTGAAGACCGTCACCGACAAGGACGGCAAGCAGCGCACCGAACTCGCCGATCCGGACACCATCGTGCCGGGCGACCGGCTGATGTTCGGCACCGACTATGCCAACAACGGCACCCAGCCGGTCAAGAACTTCGTGGTCACCAATCCGCTGCCCAGCGCCGTGCGGCTCGCTCCCGATGCCGATCCCGCGCTCGAGGTGTCGGTCGATGCCGGCAAGACCTGGGGCGTGCTCGCCAAGCTCAGCGTCGCCAATCCGGACGGCACGATGCGTCCCGCAACCCACGACGACGTCACCCACGTGCGCTGGACGATCGCGACGATCGCGCCGGGCGCCTCGGGCAGGGTCACCTATCCAGCCATCATCCGCTGATCGAAAGCGGAAGATAACCGCCACGTCCCGCGGGCGGCAGTCCTGACGCGGGACACACACTCAGGACCAGACCAATGAGAACCTCCAAGCAGCTGCTGGGGGCGGTGAGCGCGCTTGCGCTCGTCGCGATGTCCAGCACGCCTGCCATGGCCGCAGGGACCAGGGCAGGCAACACCATCCAGAACACCGTCACCGTCAACTACAACGTCAGCGGTGTGGCGCAGTCCGCAGCGACCGCGAGCGACACCTTCACTGTCGACCAGCGCGTCAACCTTACGGTCACCAGCGTCGGCAACACCACCGTCGCGCCCAACCAGACCAACCGCGTGCTCGCCTTCGACGTGACCAACACCTCGAACAGCATCGCCGACCTCAACCTGACGGTCGCGCTGCGCACCGGCAACGCCGCCAACATCGGCAACTTCCGCGTGTTCCGCGACACCAACGGCAACCGCCAGCTCGATGCAGCCGAACTGACCGCCGGGCCGATCACCTTCCTCGACGAAGTCGCCGAGGACGCGACGGTGGCGGTGCTGGTCGTCTCCGACATCGGCATCAACGCGCGCAACGCCGACACCTTCGATGTCGCGCTGACCGCTGCGGCCCACGCTGCGGGCACCGCCGGCACGCTCGGCGCTCGGCTCCAGGCAACCGCCGGGGCCAACACCGCCGGGGTCGACACCGTGCTGTTCGACGGCGCGGGCGTGAGCGATGCGGCGAACGACGGCGCCTTCTCGGCGCAGGGGCGCTACACGGTCTCGGGCGCGAGCCTGACCGTCACCAAGACCAGCCGCATCATCAGCGATCCCGTCAACGGCACGGGCGCCGGGCGCAAGGCGATCCCGGGCGCGACGATCGAATACTGCATCACCGTCGCCAACGCCGCCGGCGCCGCCACCGCCACCAACGTCGCCATCCTCGACGACCTGCCGGCGGATGTCACCTACCTTTCGGCCTTCGGGATCCTGCTGAACGGGGACGCGGCCTGCACCAACGGCACCGCCGGCGGCACCTTCGCGGCCGGCGGCGGCACCGGCGGGCGCGACCGCATCACCGGCTCGCTCTCCGACGTGGCGGCGGGCCAGACCCGTTCCGCCTACTTCCGGGTCGTGATCCGCTAAGGCACTGATCTGGAAAACAGGGTCTTGCGTGTAGCCCCCTCCATGAGGCGCCTTGCCACGGCACTGCTCGCAGCAGTGCTGTGTGTCAGCGCGCCCGCGGAGGGGGCTTTCGCACAGGCCGGTGACGGGCCTGCGATACGCACCGTCACCAACATCGCCGAGGCCAGCTGGGATGCCGACGGAGGGCCGCGGCGGGTTTCGAGCAACCCCGTCATCTTCGACGTCCTCGCCCTCCCGGTCGCCCCCCCCGCGATCAAGGTTTACCGCCGGGGCAACGGGTCCGGCTCGCAGATCGTCTATCGCGCCCCGCAATGCGGTGTGGCGCCCGGACCGATCCAGCTTCTGCGCAGCACTGCCATCGCCAGCCTCGCCCCGCGCGGACAGGCGGTCGCTGCGGTCTCCACCGTCAACGTCACCCCGGCCGAGCAGCTGCGGGGGGGCGAACCGCTGTTCTTCGAGGTGTCCGCCGCCAGCGCGAACCGCGATCCGGCGGCCATCGAAACGCTCACCGTCGTGCTGACCAGCGAGGAAGGCGACCGCGAAACCCTCACCGTGTTCGAGACCGCGGCCGACAGCGGCGTCTTTGCCGGCGTGATCGACACCATGCGCATTCCGCCGGCCCTCGTGCAGGAGGACTGCCGGCTCAGCGTCGGCCCGGATTCGCGCATCACCGTCGCCGCCATGCGGCCGGGCAGCGAAGATGTGATGGTCACCGCCGACGTCACCGTGCTCGTCGACCCGTTCGGCGTCGTATTCGACAGCGAAACCGGCGCGCCCGTGGACGGAGCGCGCGTTTCGCTGGTCAGCGCCGACACCGGCGCGCCCGCGACCGTCTTTGCCGAGGACGGCGTGACCCGCTGGCCGTCGAGCGTCGTCACCGGCCAGGCAATCACCGACGCGGCAGGGCGCACGATGCCGATGGGACCGGGCGAATTCTGGTTCCCGCTCACCACCCAGGGCCGCTTCCGGTTGCAGGTCGAACCGCCCGCGCCCTTCACCGCCCCTTCCCAGGCGCCGCGCGCAGTGATCGCGCAGGCGCGAAGGCCCGACGGCAGGGAATACGTGATCCGCGAAGGATCCTTCGGCGACGTCTTCGTGCTCGACGATCCCACACCTTTCGAGGTCGATATTCCGGTGGATTACCCCGGCCAGAACCTCGCGATCAGCAAGAGCGCCTCGCGCACCCGGGCTGGCCCGGGCGATCTCGTTTTCTACACGATTATCGTGCGCAACGACGATCCGGCGCGGTTGCGCCGCGCGGTGACGCTGGTGGACACCCCGTCGCGCTGGCTCCGGGTGCGTCCGGATTCGATCCGCGTCGACGGCCGCAGAGTAACCGATGCGGTTACTTTTGTACCAGATGGTCGCCAATTCAGCCTTAAGCTCGGCGATATCCCCGCCGCCGCCAGCGTGCGCGTCACCTATGCGATGAGCGTGCGCCCGGATGCCCCCTCGGGCCGCGTCCTCAACGAGGCCCTCGCCCGCGACGCATTCGGCCGCACCTCCCGCACCAGCGTTCCGCTCGACATCGAACGCGACGGGATTGGCGACCGGATGACCATCATCGGCCGGGTCACGGTGGGCGACTGCCGCCTGCCCGAGAAGGAGCGCGTCGGCCTCGGCAATGTCCGGGTGATGCTCGAGGACGGCAGCTTCGCGGTCACTGATGCCGACGGACGCTACCACTTCGAGGGGGTGGTGCCCGGCACCCACGTGGTGCAGGTCGCCCGCATGACCCTGCCCGACGGCGCGCGGTTGGTCGACTGCTCGCGTTCGACCCGCAACGCCGGAAGCAGCTCTTCGCGCTTCGCGATCGGCCAGGGCGGAAGCCTGGTGGTGGCCGATTTCCACGCGGTCCTGCCGCAGGGCGCCGTGCCCGCCAAACCCGCGCCGGCCAAGTCCGCCCCCGCGTCCGCTCAGGCGCCGGCCGGGGAGCAGGCTGCGCCCGCAGCGCAGGCGCCCAAGGCGCCCACCAACACCCCCGCCCCTGCCGTGACCGATTTCGTCGCGCTCGGCGATGGCGAGGACGGCTTCATCGCCCCCGCCGTCGATGCCAACCCGCGCGCGCCCGCGATCCGGGTCGCCGTGCGCCATCGCGGCGGGCAGAGCGTGCAGCTGTTCGTCGACGGCAAGCCGGTGAACCCGAACGCCTTCGACGGAATTCAGAACCCCGACGGGGTGTTCTCCGTCAGCACCTGGCGCGCCGTGCCGCTGCTCACCGACAAGACCGTGCTCGAGGCGCGGATCCTTAACTCCTTCGGCGAGGTCTCCAAGACCTTCACCCGCGAGGTGTTCTTCACCCGCGCGCCCGCCAAGGTCGAGTTCCTGCCCGCTCAGTCCACCCTCGTTGCCGACGGCCGCACCCGCCCGGTGCTGGCGATCCGCGTGCTCGACCGCAACGGCCGCCCCTTGCGCGAAGGCATCTCGGGCAGCTTCACCCTCAACGCGCCCTACCAGAGCGCCGAGCAGATCGACCGCCAGCAGCTCAATCAATTGACCGGCATGGCGCCCATGGCCGCGCGCTGGACCGTCGAGGGCAGCGAGGGGATCGCCCGCATCGAGCTCGCCCCGACCTTCGTCAGCGGCGCGCTGCGTCTGGGCTTCACCTTCGACGACGGCGAGATCACCCGCCGCCAGGAGCTCGAGGCGTGGATCGAGCCGGGCGCGGTGGAATGGACCATCATCGGCCTCGGCGAAGGCACCATCGGGGCGCGTTCGGTGGCGAAGAACATGGAACGCGCCGGCCAGTTCGACAGCGATCTGGGCGACGACGCGCGCGTCGCGCTCTATGCCAAGGGCCGCGTGCTCGGCAAATACCTGCTCACCCTCGCCTATGACAGCGCGAAGCAGCGCAGCGACACCAACGTGCTCGGCGCGATCGATCCGCAGGCCTATTACACCGTGTTCGGCGACGCCTCGGCCCGCCAGTTCGACGCCGCCAGCCGCGACAAGCTCTACGTGCGGATCGAGACGGCGACCTTCTACGCGCTCTACGGCGACTTCCAGACCGCCTTCAATCAGACCCGGCTCGCCAATTACAACCGCACCGCGACCGGGGTGAAGGGCGAGGCACGGCTGGGCGGCTTGCGGGCGCAGGGCTTTGCCGCGCGGATTTCCAGCCGCTTCCGCCGGCAGGAGATCCAGGGCCAGGGCATCACCGGCCCCTACACCCTCGCCAGCCGCCGCATCCTGCCCAATTCCGAGCGCGTGACGATCGAGGTGCGCGACCGCTTCCGTTCGGAACTGATCGTCTCGGTGCGCGAACTGGTGCGCTTCACCGATTACGACATCGACCTGCTGTCGGGCACGATCCGCTTCGCCGCGCCCGTGCTGAGCCGCGACGAGAACCTGAACCCGCAGGTCATCGTCATCGAGTTCGAGGCCGACGACAACGGCGAGCCCGAGCTGAACGCCGGGGTGCGCGCCGACTGGACCACCGCCGACGGGCGCCTGCGGATCGGCGCGACCGCGATCTCCGACGCCGGGCTCGAGGATCAGCGGGGCGAGGCGCTGCGCACCGACCTGGGCGCGGTCGACCTGCTCGCCAGGATCGGCGACAACACCGAAATCCGCGCCGAGTTCGGCATGAGCCGCCGCGAGGGCGAACAATCGACGGGCTGGCTGGTCGAAGCCCAGCACCAGACCGGCAAGCTCGATCTCATCGCCTATGCCCGCCAGGTCGATGCCGCTTACGGCATCGGCCAGCAGAACGCCGCCGAGCAGGGCCGCCGCAAGATCGGCGCCGACGGGCGCATCCTGTTCAGCGAGCAGCTGAGCTTCGTCGGCAGCCTCTGGCAGGACGAGAGCCTCACCGACACCGCGCGCCGCCGCGCGGCGCAGGGCCAGTTCGTGCTGACCCGCAAGAACACCGACCTGCGCCTCGGCCTCGTGCATTTCGACGACCGGCTGGCGAACGGCGGCAGCGCCTCCTCGACCGTGCTCGAGGCCGGGGCGACCCAGCGGCTGTTCGACAACCGGCTCGAGGTGTCGGCTGGCACGTCCGTTGCGCTCGGCAAGGCGGAGAGCCTCGACCTGCCGGCACGCCACCGGGTGGGCGTGCGCTACGCGCTGACCCAGGATGTCCGGCTCGCCGCGACCTACGAGGTGTCCGAGGGCGAGACGATCAAGGCGCGCCAGCTGCGCGGCGGGATCGAGGTCGTGCCGTGGCAGGGGGGCAAGCTTGCCACCAGCCTCGGCCAGGACGGGATCGGAGAGAGCGGCACCCGCACCTTCGCCGCCTTCGGCATCGCCCAGACGCTGCAGGTGACCAAGGCGCTGACCATTGATGCGACGCTCGACGGCAACCGCACCATCGGCGGCAATCCGGGCGCGGGCGGCATCGTCAACCCCGCCCAGCCCCCGGCGAGCGGCGGGCAGCTGACCGGCGGCCTGCAATTCGAGGATTTCACCGCCGCAACGCTCGGCGCGGCCTGGCGCCGTGATCGCTGGAGCCTCGCCCTGCGCGGCGAGCTGCGCGACGGCGAGAGCGCGGACCGGACGGGCGTCACCTTCGGCGCGATCCGCCAGCTTGGCGAAGGCAGCCTGGTCGGCTCGGGCGCGACCTGGACCCGCGCGACGAGCGCCGGCGGCGCGACGACCGAGATCATGGACGCGAGCCTCGCCTTCGCGCACCGTCCCGACGCCAGCCCGCTCGCGATGCTTGGCCGGCTCGAATTCCGCAGCGACCGCGTCACCGGCGCGGTGGCGGGCGAGGCCGAGGGCGCCGGGCGCACCGCGCTGATCGTCGACGGCAACGCCTCCTCGCGCCGGCTCGTCGCCAGCCTCTCGGCCAATTTCTCCCCGCGCGGGGCTGACGATGACGGTGCCGAAGTGCGCCGCCATGAGCTCGCCCTGTTCGTCGGCGGGCGCTACAGCCTCGACCGCTTCGAGGGCGAGGACTTCGAGGCAAGCTCGGTGCTGGTCGGCGCCGACGGGCGGATCGGGATCGGCGAGCGGTTCGAACTGGGCGCGAGCGCAACGGTGCGCGCCAACGTCACCGACGGCGAGACCCGCTTCGCCTATGGCCCGACGCTCGGCGTGGTCGCGGCCAAGGGCGTGCTGCTCACCGTCGGCTACAACATCGAAGGCTTCCGCGACCGCGATTTCGGCGCCGCGCGCAACACCGACAAGGGCGTCTTCGCCGCGGTCAGGGTGAAGATCGATGCCGACACCTTCGGCTTCCTCGGGCTGGGGCGGTGACGATGGCCCAGGCAGCGTGCAAGGGGTTGGCTAACCGGCTGTTTACCATGATCGGCTATCCCGCCGGAATGTTCGGGACAGGATCCTCCTTGCGTCGCCTGATGGCGATGCTGCTGATGATCTGCGGGATGATGTGGAGTGCCGGGGCACAGGCGCAGAACTGCGCGCCCGCCGGCAATCAGGGCACCGCGCCCGCAAGCTGGCAGACCTATTGCTGGCTCAACCTTGCCAATTACAACGATGCCACCGCGCGCAGCGCTTCGGGGCAGAACCTCAGTTTCACCCTCCCCGACGGTTCGACCCTGACCTTCAATGCGCGGGTCACGGGAACCAATCCTGCCTATGTTGCCGATGACGCGCCTTCATGGGTCGGCGCGGCGGTGGGCAATTCGGCCTTCCTCAACATTCCCGGCCGCCCGGTGCTCTATTCCGCGCAGTCCGGCACCAGCACGATCGCGATCACCAACATCGCCGTCACCCCGCCTGCGGGCGGCGGCGTCACGGTCTATTCCTTCGTGGTCGCCGATGCCGAAAGCTCGAACGATGGCGAGGCGCTGCGCTTCACCACCAATGGCGGCGCGTGGCAGCTGCTCGATTCGGTGCCGCCGATTTCGGGTTCGACCATGCCGCCGATCAGCGGCGTGGGCACCAGCAATGTCACCATCACCGGCGCGCCCGGCACGGTCGGCGCCTATATCGTCGGCAGCAACAGCCCGACCAGCGTGACGGTGCAAACCCAGTCGGGCGGGCTTCAGGGGGTGATGTTCGCGATCCGCTTCGCGACGATCCGGCTGCAGACCCAGATCCTCGGCACGCGGCTCAGCACCGCCGACCAGTTCACCTTCCAGATCGCCTCGACCGGAACTGGCGCGACCGTCAGCAGCGGGACGACCAGCGGCACCGGCACCGGGCCGTTTTCCACCGCCCCGCTCAACATGGCTGCCGGGATCCCGATCACGCTCCGGGTCGCAATGACGGGAGGGAGCGCCAATCCGCTGACGGCCTATGCCTCGATCCTGGGCTGCACCAACACCTCGGGCACCACGCGCCCTGCCCTGCCCACCAACACCGCCACCACCAACCTCAACATCGGCCAGCTTGAGTTCGGCGAGAGCCTCGTATGCACCTTCTCGCTCGGCGCGCCGCCGCGCCTCAGAGTGAGGAAGCTCCTGGGCTCGGGCGGGCGGCGGTTCGGCACCGACCAGTTCACGGTGCGGATCATGAGCGGCGCCTCGGTGATCGCCTCCTCGACCACCATCGGCTCGGGCGGAACGATCAATTCCGGCACCGGCGACACCACCTTGACGCTGGTCAACGCATCGCAGGGCTACACCGTCGACGAGGTCGCAGCCGGCACCACTGTGCTCGGCAACTACACCGCTGCGCTTTCGTGCAGCAATGCCACGGTGGGATCGACCACCCCCCTGCCGACGACGGTCGGCGGCGCGATCACCCTGCGCCCGGGCGATCAGATCACCTGCACCATCACCAACACCCGCCGATCAATGGCGCTGCTGGAGATCGAGAAGACCAGCGCGGTGATCTCGGACCCGGTCAACGGCACGGTCAATCCCAAGCTGATCCCCGGCGCAGTGGTGGAATACGCCATCACCGTGCGCAACGTCGGTGCAGGCGCCGTCGATGCGAGCTCGGTCGTGGTGGTCGACATCATGCCGGCGGAGATGGCCTATGCGGTGACCACGCCGGTGACCTTCACCAACGGCGCCACGGCAAGCGGGCTGAGCTTCGCCAGTTCGAACGTGACCTTCTCGCAAGCCCCCGGCGGCACCACCAATTTCACCTACACCCCGACCGGCACCTTCGACGGGCAGGTCACGGGCATCCGCATCGCACCCACCGGCACGATGGCCGCAGCGACCAGCGGGACCGCGCAGCCCAGCTTCACGATCCGCTTCCGCGCGCGGATCGAATAGCAGCGGCACAAAACCGGCGGGCGCACCGCTGCCCCCGCCGGTTCTTGCGTCAGATCTCGGAACCGCACCGCAATCAGAAGCTGACGCGCACGCCCCCGGTGTAACGGCGGCCGAACCGCTCCCACTCGATCGTCAGGTTGTCCTGGAACGGCGTCGCCACGCCCTGCGCGCTCAAGAGGTTCCCGGGCTCGGAGAAGCGGCGGCCCGGCTGGTCGAGCAGGTTCGAGGCGTCGAAATAGACCTCGACATTGGGCGTGATCGCATAGCGCATCGAGAAATCGAGCTCGTCGTCGGCCGCCCAGTAGGTGTCGCCCGCGTCGAACTCGTCGTTGGCGATGCCATCGAGCCAGAGGCTGCGCTTCTGGTACTGGAGGCGGGCCGAGAAGCCGTATTTCTCGTAATAGGCGCCGATGTTGTAGACATAGTCCGAGGTGCCCGGCAGGCGGACCTGGCGCGCGGGCACCGTCGGGAAAACGTTCGGCGCGGTGGCGATGGTGCTGAGCACGGCCGGCTTGGTCGCCTCGCTTTCGTTCAGCGTCAGGTTAGCGCTGATCCCGAAGCCGCCCATCCACGCGGGCAGGCCGAGATCCTCGGTCCACGGCTCGAGCTGGAGCTGGGCAGCCATCTCGAGCCCGACGATGCGGCCACGCCCGGCATTGGCGATGCCGCTGAACTGGTAGTCCGAACGGTCGACCCCGCCGAAGTTCAGCGCATCGGAGTTGAAGCTGCGCCGCTCGGTGTAGAGCACGTCGCGGACCTTGCGGTAGTAGGCGCCGATCATCAGGTAGCCCTGCGGCACCACGTACCATTCGAGATAGGCATCGAGGCCCCACGAACGCTCCGGCCGCACGCCCGGGTTGCCGCCCGAAATGGTGCGGTTGGAATCGTCGATCGTGACGTTGGGGCGCAGCTGGTCATAATCCGCGCGCGCCGCGCCGGTGGTGTAGCCGAGGCGCAGCTTGCCGTTGTCCGAGACGTTGTAGTTGACGTGGAGGCTCGGGAAGAACAGCGTCTTGGCGTTTTCCGCCTCGATCGGCCGCAAGGTGGTTCCCACCGTGCCGAGCGCGGTGCCGGTATTCTCGACCCGCTCGACGCGCACGCCGCCGAGGATGCTGCCCCAGTCCCAGCGCAGCGTGCCCATCACGAAGCCCGCGTAGATGGTCTCGCGCACTTCGAAGTCGTCGCGCCCGCCGTTGACACGCACGAAGGGGAAATTGGCGCGCGCGGCATCGGTGGCCGCGCGCATCCGGGCGGTGTCGAAGTAGCGGAAGGTGTAGCCGAGCGGGATCTTGCCCTGGAACGGCAGGTCGATCGCGAACTGGTTGTAGTCGGTCGACAGGTTGACCGCCGCGAATTGCGCCGGCGTGTTCAGCACGATCTCGTTGTTGATCGATTCCTTGGTGCGCTGGTCGAACTGGAAGCCCGCCTTGAAGGTCGCATCGCCGCCGAGGAACGCGGTGTCATAGGCGAGGATCGCGCGGGCGGTGTAGGCCTCGGTGGTGTCGACGAGATCGCCCACGCGCAGCGAGGAGAGCGGCTTGGTGAAGGTGTCGATCGCGGTCACCGGGGTGCCGGCCTGGAAGCGGGTCGGGCTCGCCAGCTGGGTGGTGGTGAACAGCCGGACGCGGGCGAGTTGCGGATCGGTGAAGTCGTAGGCGACCGTCGGGCGCAGGGTGCGCGTGCCCGGGCTGTCCCAGCGCGCCTCGCCGACCACCGAGCGGTCGTCCTTGGAGCGGGTGTAGTTGCCCAGCCATTCGAACCGCACGCCGCTGTCGCCGAAGGTGTGCTTGCCTTCGATGGTGTTGGTGAAGATCGACTGGCGGAAGGCACGCAGCGTCGAGCGCTGGTTGATGTCGATGCCGTAGACGGTGCCGGTCAGCGGGGTGCTGCCGGTGCAAGTGTCGGCATAGCCGGAGGTGGTCGGCGTCGGGTTGGTGAGCGTGGGGCAGGCCGCCGTGCTGGTGACAAGGTCGCCCTGCCGGTCGTCGAGGTCGAAGATGTAGTTGTCGCGCGCCTCGTCGTCAGTGAAGATCGTGTAGACCGAACGCAGCGAGATCTCGTTGTCGGGGTTGGGTCGCCAGTCGAGACGGCCCGAGACCGACCAGTTCTTGCGGGTCAGGCGGTAGAGCTTGTTCTCGGTCTCGCGCGGCCAGAAGCGGCTCTGGAAACCGGGGCGCTGGTCGATGCGCGTGCCGTCGCCCCGCACGGGAACGCGGAAGTCGGTCTCGAAATTGTCGGTGATCATGTTGCGTTCGAAATAGCTGCCCGACAGCAGCACGCCGATCTCGCCCGCGCTGCCCGCATCGAAACGGTCGGCGAGGACGAGGCTGCCTTCATATTCGTTGCGGTTGCCGAGTTCGGCCTTGCCGAAGCCCGCCTTGCCGAGCACCTTCAGCCCCGGATAGTCGAAGGCCGAGCGGGTGACGATGTTGACGTTGCCGGCCACGGTCTCGCCCGGCATGTCGGGGGTGATCGCCTTGGAGACGACGATCATCTTGGCAATCGCCGAGGGCACCGAATCGAAGCGCGCGTCGCGGCCTTCGGGGCTGACGACGTTGATCCCGTCGAAGGAGAGCGTGGTCCAGTAATTGGGCGCGCCGCGCACCGAGATGTAGCGCGCCTGGCCCTGGTCGCGCTCGACCGCGAGACCGGGCAGGCGGCTGGTGGCCTGGGCGATGTTCTGGTCGGGCAGGCGGCCCACCGAGTCCGCCGAGGCGACGGTCACGAGGTTGTCGGACAGGCGCTGGACGCGCAGCGCCTCGGCTTCGGATTCGGCGATCGGGCGCTTGCCGTCGACGACGATTTCGGGCCCCTGCTCCGCCTCGAGCGCTGCATCCGCGTCCGCGTCGGCCTCCGCATCCGCCGTCGCGGCGGCCTCGGCGAGCGGGGCGGCGGTTTCCGCTGCGAAGGCGGCGTGCGGGATCGCGGCGACGGCAGCAAGCATCAAGGCCTTGCGCGACAGGCGCAAGCCAGCGGTTTCCGAGTAAGACAAGGTAGCCCCCTTATTGGCTTTTGTGTGTGGCCGGCGGCTAGGGGCGATCTGTTACGGCTTGTTGACCCGAATATTGCAGTTCGATGATGACGCGACTTTGCCCGCACTGTCGCCATCGGGACACATCTTCACGATCTTGCAGGCTCGCCCGGCGGATCGGCCGGACGCTGGGGGTTCAGCCTTCCGCGTTGGTCTGTTCCAGGATCCAGTCGGGGATCGCCTCCTGCCGCAGATCGGCAAGCTCCAGCCCCTGCCCGCGCACCGCATCGTAGCGGTCGCGCGGGGCGTAGTCGGCGGGACGCTGGACGAACACCTTGCCCTTGGTCTCGGCAAGGATGCCGAGCCCGCGCACCCCGTCGGTCCCGCCGCCCGTCAGCAGCCCGCCGAGCGCCGGCAGGCCGGTGCGCGCGAGGCTGCCGAACAGCAGGTCCGCGGACGGGCGGCAGCCGTTGACGGGATCGCGCTCGACAAGCCGCAGGCGCGGCGGCTCGCCGGCCTCGACGATGACGTGGCGGGTGGGGTTGTGCGCCAGCCACACCTTGCCGATCTCGAGGCTGACGCCGTCCACCGCATCCTCGAGCTGGCAGGGCAGCGAATGGCGCATCGCCCGCATCGCGTTCTCGACCGTGGCCTGATCGGCATCGAACAGCACCACCGTCGGCGGGCAGGCGGCGTCATAGGCGGCGAGCACCTGGCGCGCGGTCTCGATCCCCGCCGCCCCGCAGGCGAGCGCGACGATCCGCCCGTCGCTGCGATACTTCGCGCCGCCCGCCGCGTCCGCCTCCGCCCCGACCCCGCCGGGCTGCAATTCGCCCGCCGCCGCCTTCAGCACGATGTCGCCCAGCGTGCGCACCGTCGCGTCGAATTCCTCGCGCGAGGTGTGGAGCGGCTTGGGGAAGCAGTGCACCGCGCCCAGCTCAAGCGCGCGCCGCGCGGTGCCGGTGCCGGCCTGGGTTATCGAGGACAGCATGATGACCGGCATGGGCCGGGTCGCCATGATCTCCTCGAGAAACTCCATCCCGCTCATGCCGGGCATCTCGACATCGAGGGTGAGCACATCGGGCTTGAGCGTCTCAAGCTGCGCACGCGCCTCCTCGGCGTTCTTGGCCGTGCCGCACACCGCGACACCCTTGGCGTTGTCGAGAATGTCGCAGAACAGCGCGCGCATCGCCGCGGAATCGTCGACCACCAGCACTCGTACGTTCGCCATCGTCACTCAGCCTCATCGATTGGACGGGCACCCGGGAACCGGCGCGCCTGGCGAGCGGGGTAGCGCGCCAGCGGCGAACAAATCGGCGCGTGGGCGCTAGGGGCTTGCGCATAGTCGCGCCGCTGCCGCCGTGAGGCCCTCGCGCCGCCCACCTACGTGATGTTCCGGAGCCGACCGCGCGCCCGATACTAGGGATGAAGGCCTAGCATCGTGCGGGGACAACGGGAGCTGGCCAGATCATGTTGAAACAGATCCCCGTCGAAGACCTTGAGGTCGGGATGTTCGTCCACCGCTTCGAGGGCAACTGGTTCGACCATCCCTTCTGGAAGGCGAAGTTCCTGGTCGCCGACGAAAGCCGCCTGGCCGCGATCAGGGCCAGCCGGGTGCGCGGCGTGGTGATCGACACCAGCAAGGGACGCGATCTCGCCGCAGCGCGCACCGCGCCCGCGCCCATGCCCGCCATCACGGCGCCACCCGCCTCCACCGCAGCCGCGCGGATCGGCGCGATCAAGCGGCGCACTGTCGCCCAGCTTGCCGAGCCGCGTCCGGCAAGCTTCGCCGAGGAGGTCGAACGCGCCGCCGGCATCGCCGAACAGGGGCGCGAACGGCTCGGCCGGCTCCAGCTCGACGCGCGGCTCGGCAAGGCGCTCGACATTCGCAAGGTGGAACCGGTGGTCGGCGACATCCTCGCCTCGGTGCGCCGCAACCCGCAGGCCTTCAGCGGGCTGATGCGCTGCAAGCTCAAGAACGAGGCGGTGTTCCGCCGCGCCCTGTCGGTCAGCGCGCTGATGATCGCGCTTGCGGGACGCATGAAGCTCACCGGGCAGGAGATGCGCGAATGCGGGCTCGCCGGGCTGCTGCTCGATATCGGGGTCAACTACCTGCCGCAGGCCGACCCGGTCCTTGCCGGCGAGAACCGCGCCCGCGATGAACGGATCTGGCAAAGCCACGTGCTGCTCGGCTACCGCGCGCTCCAGAACGACGACACCCTGCCGCGTGCGGTGCTCGATGCGTGCCTGTTCCATCACGAGCGCATCGACGGCCTGGGCTACCCCCAGCGCCGCGCCGGGGACGACATCCCGATGATCGCACGCATGGCGGCGATCTGCGACAGTTTCGAATTCCTGCTGGCGGGAACGCCCGGCCGCGCGCCGCTCGACCCGGCGCACGCGGTCGAGGCGCTGCGCGACCAGAAGGGCGCCTTCGACGAGGATATCCTACGGATGTTCATCGAGACGATCGGCCTTTATCCGGTCGGCTCCTTCGTCACGCTCGAAAGCGGCAGGATCGCGATGGTCATCGACGAGGACCGCAAGGACCCGATGCGGCCGGTGGTGCTGGCGTTCTATTCGCTCGCCGCCCGCGAACGCATCCTTACCCAACGCATCGCGCTGGCCGAGCCGGGCGCGCGCGAGCGGATCGTCGGGATCGCCGATCTTTCCGGGCTCGAACTGCCGGAGGATGCGCAGCTGCGCGAACTCGTGTTCCTGAGCGCCTGCCGCACCGCGCAACCCGCCTGACCCCGGCAGGCGGGGCGATCACCGCCGCATGAAAAGAGGGACCGGCGCGCGCGCGCCGGTCCCCTTGCCCATGCCCTGTCGCCGGAGATCAAAACGACAGCGCGAGCGAAGCCTGCACCGTCCGGCCGTTGGCGGCGCGCGCAAAGCCGATGCCATTGGCCGGAACGCTCGCCTGGTTGACCTCGTAGATGCCGAGCGTGTCGAACAGGTTCTGCGCGCTCACCGTCAGCCGCAGGTTGCTGGCGGGATCATATTCGAGGAAGGCGCCGACCTGGGTGAAGCCGGGCATCCGCAGCAGGTTCGAATCCTGCGCGAAGCTGCCGGTGATGGTGACGATGTTCGCGCCCATCGCGAGGCTGCCGAAATCGAGCTGCGGCACCGCGACCAGCACCCAATCGGGCTGGTGGCGCGGGTTGCTGCCGGTGAAGACCCCGCCGACCCGGTCCTCGCTGATTTCGGCCTTCGTCCAGGTCGCTGCCGCCATCAGGCTGAAGACGCCGCGGGTGATCGTGCCTTCCAGCTCCACCCCGTCCGCCTTGTAGGTCCGGTCGGTCGAGGACGCCGCGCCGTTCAGCACGTTCTGATCCTCGGCCTCGACATGAAAGACCGTGCCGTTGATGGTGATGCCGTCCTTGCGGAACTTGAAGCCGCCCTCGACCTGGATAACGGTATCGTCCTTGTCCTCGGCATCGAGGACCCGGCCGGTGACGCTGCTCACCGCCGGGGTGAACAGCACCTTATCGGCGGCCGCGCGGTGGCCGAGGCTGTAGCGGGCGAAGACCGAAAAGGGCTCGGCGACGCGGTAGTTCACCCCGACCGAATAGTTGAGATAGCCATATTTGTAGTCGACCGGCGCCGGGCGATCGAGCGGGATCGAGGCGACCCGCCGTTCCGCGGGGCCCAGCACCCCGTCGCGGTTGACGTCGAAGCTGCCCAGGCCCACGCGCCCGCCGCCGAGGTCCGCACCGAACAGCTGGCCGCTGACGCTGCCCCGGTCGTAGCGCAGGCTGCCGCCGATCGCGAGCTTGCCGACGTGCCAGTTGATCGATCCGTAGGGCGCGAGCACATCGTAATCGACATCGAAGATGCGGCGGAACAGGCTGCTCGCCCCGCGTCCGTAGGCGAAGTAGCCGTTCTGGGTCTGGGCGACGCCGGCGGCGTTGAAGATGTCGACCATCGCGGTCCGGCCCCCGCCGGCGGCATCGATGACCTGCGATGTGTGCAGCCAGGTCGATGACAGGGCCTGCGCCGCGTAGTAGAGCCCCGCCGTGGTGGTGAGCTTGCCCCCGCCCACGTCCCACACCCGGCTGGCGCGCAGGTCGTTGGTGAAATTGTCGAGCGCGGCGGCCTGATTGTAGGACGTGAAGTAAAGCGCGAGGAGGCCGTTGCCGTTGGCATCGGCGGGGACCAGCTGGCCGGTGTTCGGACCGCTGGCGTAGCGCGCCGTCGCGCCCGGCCCGCCGATCGAGGCGGCGAAGGCGGCCACGGTATCGGCGCGGTTGGGGAAGGTGCGGCTGAAATCGCCGCCGTTCTTGGCGTAGCGCGCCCTTTCGGTGACGGTCCAGCCGCCGATCTCGAACTGCGCTTCGATGCCGATGGATTTGGAGGTCGCGCTCTGCCCGGTGTTGATCGAATAGGCGGCCGGGTTGTTGTTGCCGTCAAGCGTGATGATCGGGCCGAGATTGGGCGAGAGCACCGCGTCCGAGCGCAGGTCGAAGCCCGGGAAGCTGCGATAGCGCGGGTTTGCGTCGGTGCCGGTGATGTTGACGAAATAGGGCGCGTAGGTCGGCGAGCGGTCGTCGAGATACTTGAGATAGGCACGCACGTAGCCCCCGGCGAATTCGCGGGTGATGTTGGCCTTGATCTGCCCGCCCTGCCAGCCGGTCAGGCCGATCCGCCGCGGTCCTTCGCCCGCGCGGTAGAAGCCGCCGATGTAGAAGCGGGTGTTCTCGCCGAGCTTCGCCCCGTAGTCGAAATCGAGGCGCTTGCTGTCGAAGCCGAGCCCGAGGGTGACCTGCGCGCGCCCGCCCTGTTCGGTGCCGGTGCGCGAGATCACGTTGACGATCCCCCCCGGCGAATTAGAGGCGAAGGTCGAGGCCGATCCGCCGCGGATCGTCTCGATCGCGCTTACCGTGAAATCGTTTCTGAGATAGACGTCGGTGGCGACGTTGAAGATGTCGCCGAATTCGAGGACCGGCAGGCCGTCCTCTTGGAACTGCATATATTTCGATCCCCCTGCGGCGAGCGGCAGGCCGCGCACGGTGTAGTTGTTGTTGCCTTCCCCGATGCCGCTCGCCACGCGCATCCCGGCCATGGTGCGCAGCACCTCGGACAGGGGGCGCGGGCCGAAGCGCTGGATGTCGTCGCCTTTCAGCGCGCTGGTGGAGGTGGCGCTGTCGAGCCGGTCGCGGCCCTTGGCCATGCCGGTGGAGAAGATCTCGACCGGAGGCTTGGCGTCGGTCTTGCCGGGCGCCTCGGTCACGGCGTCCTCGGCCGCACGGTCCTCCGCGAGCGCAGGCGCGGCGATCGCGCCGCTGGCGGCAAAGAACAGCAGCGTGGTCTTGAATTTCATGGCTTGGCTCCTCCCGCATCGCCGGGGCATCGGTCCGGTCCGGCTTCTTGGTGTGCGGCCTGCCGGATAGGGGCCGGCCGGTTGGCGGAGGCGAAAGGGGGGCCTAGGGATTGAGCGCTAGGGGCGAACCCGCAGGGCTCAGCCAAGGCCGTGCCAGTCGATCCATTCGCCATAGGGGTGGCAATGCGCCGCGAGCCGCGCCTCGCCCGAGCCGGGGCCACCGTCCCAGACCGTGACGATCAGCTCCACCGCCTGCCGGTCGGCGCGCCATTCCATGCCGACGTGGACGAGCGGGCATTCGGGCCGCGCGCGGCTGCCGGCGGCGGCGAGCGTCGCCGCGATCCCGGCCCGTTCGAGGGGGTCGAGATATTGCAGCACCATCGAGTGGAACACGACCCGCCGCACCCCGGCCGGCTGCGGCTCGGCGAGCCTGCGGGTCAGCCAGTCGCCCGCCTGTCCGACGCAGACCCGGGGCGGATGCCGGCGGGCGAGCGCGAGGGCTGCGGCAAGCCGCGCGCTGCGCGCCGGCTCGCCCGGCCAGACATAGGCCTCGAGCTGCGCGCAATCGCCGGGCCGCGCCGGGTCGAGCGGGTTGAGATCGACCCCGATCGCGCGCCGCACCGCCACCTCGTGGGCCGGCGGCAGGCCGCCGCGCCACTCGGGTGCGAGCATGACCGGGCTGTCCGCGGCCAGCACGGTGCGCGCCCCGATGCGGCAGGCGTAGTGCGGGAAGTTGAGGTTGAGCCCGGCGCTCGCGCCCAGCTCCAGCACCTCGCAGGGCATCGCCGCGCGCGCATCGAGCGCCATCAGCACCGCCACCAGCCCGGCCACGCGGGCGACCTCGTTGGTCTGGGTGGGATGCGCGATCCATGCGCCCAGCATCGCGGCGTGATCCGACAGCGCGGCGAGCACCGCGTTCTCGAGCGCGGCCGGATCGGGCAGCGCCGCGCCCTCGCCCCGCTCGCGGTAGAGAACCTCGAGCCCCGCCGCACCCCCGCCGCGGGCGAGTGCGTGCAGCCCCGAGCACAGGCGGAAGGTCATCGCATCGGCGGCAAGATCGCCGGGCCAGGCCTCGAGCAGCCGCGCCAGCTCCGGGGCGCGCGGCACGGTCCGCGCCAGCACGCGCATCAGCAGCGCGGCCAAGCGATTGCCGAGCGCCTCGGCCTTGACGGCCTCGAGACCGAGCTGGCGCTGGATACGCAATCCGCCCGCCGGAACGGATCGCGGCGCGCAGGCGGTGCGGGAAGGAACGGGAACTGCCATGCCGGCGGCCATAGGCAGCGCGGCCCAACAGCTTGCCACCCGCAGCTAGGGGAAAGCGCGCAGGCCGTCCGCGCAGGGCCGCGCCGGTTCCCGGGTGATCGCGCCATAGTAGCACTACCGAGCGCCGGGAACGCGCCGGGTTAAAGCGCGGGGCCTATCCGGCAGGCTCCGAACGGCTCGACCAGCCGCTTGCCCGACCTGTCCAGGAGAGGACCGACCCGTGCTTGACCGTCTGAAGATACCCCGCCGCCTTGCTCTGGGCTTCATGACACTCAACATCGTCGCCGCCGCCGTCATGATCGCCTGCGGGGTAAGCCTTGCGATGATCTCCTCGGTGACCACGAAGAACACCGCCAGCCAGGAAATCCTCGCCGACGTGCTCGCCTTGGAGACGGCGCTGCTGCGCCAGAACAGCCAGCTGCGCGGATTCCTGGTCACCGCCGATCCGAGCTACCTCAAGTCCTACTATGAGGGCCGTGACGATTACGACAAGGCCTCGGCGGAACTGGAAAGCGCGCTCGCCGGCTCGCCGCTTGCGGAGAAGGTCCGCGCCAGCCGCGCAGAAACCCTGAAGTGGCGGCGCGACTGGGGCGACAAGTATGTCGCCCGCGTCAAGGCGGGGCAGCGCGACGCGGCGCAGGAGGCGATCCGCGCGGCAGGCAAGAAGGTGCTGGTCAGCGCCGCGGTCAATCCCTTGCGCGAAATCCGCGATGCGCAGCACGCCGCCATCGCCGAGCAGAGCGCGCGGCAGGCGGCAGTGATCATGTGGGCGTGGATCGCCCTGGGTCTCGGCGCGGTGCTCCTCATCGGCCTCGCGCTGGTGCTGGCCCGCGCGCTGACCCGCTCGATCGCCGGGCCGATCGTCGCGCTCACCCGCGCCATGACCGAGCTGTCGCGCGGCGCCAACGAGACCCCCATCCCGGGCGCCGGCCGCAGCGACGAACTGGGCGACATGGCGCAGGCGATGCTCGTCTTCCGCGACGCCGCGCGCGAGCGCCAGCAATCGGTCGCCGAGCGCGAGGAGGCGGTCGCCCGGCTCGGCGCCAACCTCGCCGCGCTCGCCAATGCCGACCTCACCGTGCGCCTCACCGACATGCCGCCCGCCTTCCAGACGCTGGCCGCCAACTTCAACGAGGCGCTGGGACGCCTCGCGGGGGCGATGGGCGCGGTCAACGAGAGCATCGGCGCGATCAACCTGACCTCGAGCGAGATCGAGCACGCCATGACCGATCTCGCCAGCCGGTCCGAGGAGCAGGCGAGCCGGCTCCAGCTCTCCTCCACCACCATGGCGAGCCTGTCGGCCAACATCGAGGAGAATGCCAACCTCGCGGTCGGCGTCAGCGGCGCGATGCGCACCGCGCGCGAGGAGGCCGAGAGCGGCGGCGAGGTGGTCGCCCGCGCGATCCAGGCGATGGGCAAGATCGAGACCGCGACGGTCGAGATTTCCGAGATCACCGCGATGATCGACACCATCGCCTTCCAGACCAACCTCCTCGCCTTGAACGCCGGGGTCGAGGCCGCGCGTGCCGGGGAGGCGGGCAAGGGCTTCTCGGTGGTCGCATCCGAGGTGCGCGCCCTGTCGATGCGCGCCACCGAAGCGGCGAGCGAGATCAAGAAACGGATCGAGGCGGTCGGCATCCACGTCACCACCGGGGTGGGCCTCGTCAACGAGACCGGGACCGCGCTGACCACGATCAACGCCCGGGTCGCCGAGGTGACCGAGGCGGTCTCGCGCATCGCCGAGGCGGTCAGCGACCAGAGCGTGCAGCTGCGCCGCGTGTCGGAAACCATCGGGGCGATGGACCGGATGACCCAGCAGAACGCCGCGATGGTCGAGGAGACCAACGCGGCGACCAAGAACCTGAACCACGAGGCGCGCCAGCTCGCCCAGACCTTTGCGGGCTTCCGCATCGGCGATGCGACAGGCGGCGGCGGCCCTGCCCCCGGCGCGTGGCACGCCGCGCCCGCCCTTCCCGCCCCCCACCCGCAAGAGCGGCGCGCGGCCTGATCGCCTCGCGGCGCGGCTAGGGGAATTTGCGAGACGCCCGCGCAAAACAGCCTTCAGCCCTCGCCTCTACCCTTTCGCCGTCGGTCATGTCTCCCGAGGATTTTTGCGATGTTAACCTGGTTCACCAAGCACGCCCCGATCCGCACCAAGTTCACCGTTCTGATTGCGGCAACCGTGCTGTTCGGCCTCGTCAACCTGCTCGGCAACGCGCTGGTGCTGTGGGGGGTGATCGGCCCGGCGACCGCGATGATCGCCGCCGTCATGACGCTGGGAGCGGCGACGGCGATGATGGTCCTTGCCAAGGAACTGGTCTGCCGGTCCTACGTCGAGACTGTCGTGCGCATGGAAGGGCTTGCGGCGGGCGACCTCACCTCGCCGATCCGCCGCATCGACCACACCGATTGCGTGGGCCGCATGACCAAGGCGATGGACGCCTTCCGCACCAATGCGCTGCGCGTGAAGGACGCCGAGGCCGATCAGTCGGGCCGGGTCGTCGAAGTGCTCGCCGGCGCGCTCGATCGGCTCGCCGAGGGCGATCTCACCTATCGGATCAGCGGGATGCCCGCGGGCGAGCACCTGCGGCTTCAGGAGGCCTTCAACCAGTCGACCGCCAAGCTCGAGGCCATGCTCGAGGCGGTCCGCGCGACCGCGGGCGGAGTGCAGACCAGCTCGGACGAGATCCGCGCGGCTTCGGAAGACCTCGCGCTGCGCAACGAACAGCAGGCCGCGAGCCTCGAGGAGACCGCCGCCTCGGTCGGCGAGGTGGTCCACCTCACGCGGCAATCGGCCGACAACGCGCTCGCCGCGCGCGCCGCGATCGCCCAGACCCATGCCCGTGCCACCGAAGGCGGGGCGGTGGTCGGCAAGGCGGTCGAGGCGATGGGCGCGATCGAGCAATCGGCGCGCGAGATCACCCAGATCATCGACGTGATCGACGGGATCGCCTTCCAGACCAACCTCCTGGCCTTGAACGCCGGGGTCGAGGCGGCGCGCGCCGGCGAGGCGGGCAAGGGCTTTGCGGTGGTCGCCAACGAGGTCCGCGCGCTCGCCCAGCGCTCGGCCGATGCGGCGCGCGACATCAAGGCGCTGATCGGCAAGTCGACAGCGCACGTCGGCGACGGGGTGAGCCTGGTCGGGGAGACCGGCACGTTGCTTGCGGAAATCGTCGCCCAGGTCGGGTCGGTGACCGCGCAGGTCGGGGCGATCGCCGAGACCACCGCAGCGCAGGCGAGCAATCTCGAGCAGGTCAATGTCGCGGTCGGGACGATCGACCGGATGACCCAGCAGAACGCGGCGATGGTCGAAGAGGCGACGGCGGCGACCCGCAGCCTGTCGACCGAGGCGCAGCGGCTCGGCGAGCTGGTGGCGCGCTTCCGGGTGAGCGGCGGCGCGAGCTTGGCGGGCTTCGCCGCCCCGGCCGCAGCGCTCCCGGCCGCGAAG
>NZ_JAPFGY010000013.1:45000-91118 GCF_026586795.1 Erythrobacter sp. WG | reverse complement strand
GGGCAGCATCCCGACCATCATCGCGAGCGTCGTCATAACGATCGGCCGTGCGCGTTCGCGGCAGGCGGCGCTGATCGGGCGGCTGCTTGCCTTGTGGATCGCGCTTGCCACGCTGCTGACGCTCGTCACTCTCATGGCCCAGCGCTATTTCAACCGCAGCGTCGGCGCGACGCTTTCCGCGATGGCGGGGCAGATGACCCGGATCGCCGCGGGCGAACGCGACGTCGCGATCAGCGGCAAGGAACGCGCCGACGAGATCGGCGCCATGGCCCGCGCCACCGAGGTGTTCCACCGCGCCGGGATGCGGCTCGAGAAACTGAGCCGCGAACGCGCCGAGGCGGCCCGCGCCGAGCTCGAGGCGCGGGGCCGAGAGCAGGCCCTCGCCGAGGAAGCGCGCGCCGAGCAGGTGCGCGCGATCCGCGCCATCGCCGACCAGTTCGAACGCACCGTCGGCGAGGTCGTCACCGGGGTGGTTGCCGCCTCCGGCCAGTTGCAATCGACCGCCACCGCGATGTCCGCCACCGCCGGGGATGCCGCCGCGCGCACCGGCGAGGCTTCGGCGGCGATGCAGGAGGCCAATCTCGGCGCCAGCGCGGCGGCTGCGGCGAGCGACGAGTTCGCCATGTCGATCGGCGAGATCAGCCGCCAGGCCGCCTCCTCCGCCGCGCTCGCCCGCGAGGCGACGCAATCCGCGCGGCAGGCCGACAGCACCATCGGCGCGCTTTCGCATTCGGCCAGCGAAGTCGGCCAGATCGTCGAGCTGATCCGCACCATTGCCCAGCGCACCAACCTGCTCGCCTTGAACGCCAGCATCGAGGCCGCACGTGGCGGCGAGGCGGGGCGCGGCTTTGCGGTGGTGGCGAGCGAGGTCAAGGAACTCGCCAACCAGACCGCGCGCGCGACCGAGCAGGTTTCCGAACAGATCCGCGCGATGCAGTCCACGACCGATGCGAGCGTCGCCGTGCTGCGCACCATCGCCGCGCAGATCGAGGAGCTGGAAACCACCGCCATCGCCATTGCCAGCGCCGTCGACCAGCAATCGGTCGCCGGGCACGATCTGGCCCGCAGCATCGATCTGGCCGCGCGCGGCACCGAAAGGGTCGCCGTCCATGTCGAGACCGTGCGCGACCTGTCGCTCTCGACCGGGGCGGCCGCCGCGCAGGTGCTGGACAGCGCGACCAGTCTCGAACACCAGGCCGCCACCCTGCGCGGCGAAGTGCAGGCCTTCCTTTCCCGAGTGCGCACCGGCTGATCCGCAAACCCCCGTAAGCATCAAGCTTTTTGCAAGGATTATCCTTCACAAAAGCTTGCGAACGAGCCCCGGGGGATGAGCGGCATGAACATGATGAGCCTTCAGGAGCGACGCGAGGAGGAGGCCGTGCCCGATTTCGTGCGCGATCTGCGCGCCGATTTCGCGCTCGGCGAGGACGCGGCCCCGGCGGCGGACCTTGCCGCGCCGCGCGCCACGCTGCTTGAACGCATCACCTGGTTCCGCAACCTGCCGCTTGCGCACAAGATCAACACGGTGTTCGGCACCTTCCTCGGCGTCGGCCTCCTGATGGTGGTTGTGCTGGGCGGCGGTCTGACGGAGCTGTGGACCCGCTACAACGCCTCGGCCCGCGTGCAGGAGACGCTGGTGGCGGCAGGCCAGCTGCAGACGGCGGCGGGGGACCTGCGCTACAATTCGGTGCGGGTGCTCTATGACCCCAGCGGGCCCTTGCGCGAGGCGCAGCGCGGCGCGGGCAGCGCCGTCCTGACGCAGCTTGCCGCGATCGAAACCGCGCTCGCGGCCGAGGCGCCCGAGCTTGCGCCCCGCGCCGCCACGGTGCGCAGCGCCATCACCCGCTTCGAGACCGCCTTCGACCGCGCCGGCGATGCCGCGCGCAGCGGGGGCGATGCCAATGCCGCCGCCGCGACCGTCGCCGCCGAGGGCGATGCGCTGATCGCCGCCAGCCGCGAACTTGCCGCCGCGATCGCCGCGCGCGGCGAAGCGCAGGAGGCGACCGGCATCGGCTATTTCTTCGACCTCGTGATGATCCTCGGCGTGCTCGCGGTGGTCGGCGGCGGCGTGCTGGTACTCGGCCTTGCCTACCTGTCGCGCGATTTCTCGCGCAAGATCGTCGAGATCACCGAGGCGATGACCCGGCTGGCCGACGGCAACCGCGAATTCGCCATCGCCGGTGCTGACCGCAAGGACGAAATCGGCGCGATGGTGCGCGCGCTCGACCTGTTCAAGCGCGCCAGCAAGCGGCTCGAGACCTGGGCGCGCGAGCGTTCGGAGAAGGCCGAGCTCGAGCTGCAACTCCAGCAGGACCGCGAGCGCGAGCGCCTGGAAGCCGAAGCGAAGAAGGCGGCGCTTCTCGACGAGGTCGCGCGCCAGTTCGAACGCACGGTCGGCGACGTGGTGAGCGGCGTGGCGGCGGCATCGAGCCAGCTCCACACCACCGCCACCCGCATGGCCCAGAGCGCCGAGGAAGCCAGCCGCCGCACCGGCGAGGTCGCGACCTCGATGGAGGAAGCCAATGCCGGCGCCACCGCGGCCGCCGCGGCGAGCGACGAATTCGCCCTGTCGATCAGCGAGATCAGCCGCCAGGCGGCCTCCTCGAGCGAACTCGCGCGGCTCGCTTCCGAGGCCACCGGCGAGGCGGACGAGACCATCTCCGCCCTTGCTGCCTCGGCGGAGGAAGTCGGCCAGATCGTCGAGCTGATCCAGACCATCGCCCAGCGCACCAACCTGCTCGCCTTGAACGCCTCGATCGAAGCCGCCCGCGGCGGCGAGGCGGGGCGCGGCTTTGCGGTCGTCGCCAGCGAGGTCAAGGAACTCGCCATGCAGACCAGCCGCGCGACCGAGAAGGTCGCCGAGCAGATCCGCGCGATGCAATCGACCACGGGCGCCTCCGTCAAGGCGCTCAGGGCCATCGCGGGGCAGGTCAAGGACCTCGAATCCACCGCCGTCTCGATCGCGACCGCCGTCGACCAGCAATCGGTCGCGGGCCGCGATCTGGCCCAGTCCATCGACCTTGCCGCGCGCGGCACCGAAAAGGTGGCAGGCCATATCGAGGACGTGCGCCAGCTCTCGCTCTCGACCGGCGCGGCGGCCAGCCAGGTGCTGTCCAGCGCCAACGAATTGGAAGCCCAGGCCGCCCACCTCGGCGACCAGGTGCGCGGCTTCCTGCGCACCGTGCGCGCCGGGTAAACCGCAAGCGCCTCAGGCGCGGACCGCCAGTTCCTCCATCTCATCGACCTCGCGGGCGAAGCGTTCGGCGGCGGTGCCGGGGGCGTGCGCGCGGAAGGCGTCGGAGAGCGCGCGGTAATACCACAGGCTCCCGTCCTTGCCGCCGGTGAAGCGCGCCCACACCGCCGCGCCATGGGCGCGCAGGTCGGCGTTGATGGCGGCCGCGTTGTGGGTCTTGTCGGCAAGGCTCACCGCGAGACTGCGCGCGGGCTTTGTCGCGAGGCTGGCGATATAGGCCTCCTTGCGCGGGCGCCACGCGGGCTTGGGATCGCCGTGCGCGTCGGTGCAGTCGGCAACCATCGCCGCGACATCCTCGCCGTAGCGCTCGCGGATGTCCGCGAGGCGCGGAAGCCCGCCCTGGTCCTCGACCGCATCGTGCAGCAGCGCGGCGATGGCCTGATCCTCGTCCACCCCGTTCTCGAGCGCGATCGCCGCGACGCCGAGGAGGTGCGAGACATAGGGCACACCGCTCCCTTTGCGCACCTGGAGGCGGTGGATCCGGCTGGCATAGGCGAGCGCATCGTCGAAGCGCTCGGTGAGAAGGGGGGTGGCGGCGGCGTCGTTCATCGCTGGATCCTCCTGTCGTCCGGAGCCCGCGCACCAGGATCGTCCGGCAGCGAGGCTGCGGACGCGGATGGCGACAATCGGGCTGTTGAAAGCGGAAGCGCGGCGCGCCCTCACACGGGGGCCGGGCTCTGCCAGAACACCCTATCACCGATGCGGGGTTTGGCAAGCGCGGCGCCGTCTTGCCCGAGGGTCGCGTGAGGTCGGCTGCCAAACGGCAAGGGCCGGGCGGATGCGATCCGCCCGGCCCCTTGCGATCGGTCGGGGTCTGGGGCCCCGCCTGTCAGGTTCAGAAGTCGAAGCCGACACGCATTCCGTAAGTGCGCGGCGGAGCGAACTGCCAGTTGTAAATGCGATCCGCTCCCGCGACGACGAAGGCCGCGAAGGATAAGGGACGCTCGTTTTCGATGTTCCGGACGAAAGCCTGGATGAACCATTGGCCGCCGGTCGGGCGGAACGTGAGGTTTGCATCGGTCTGCGTGAAGGATCCCTGACGGGAGTCGTTGTAGTTGAAGATGTCCGTGAAATAGGCGCTCTTGAACACTGAGAAGATGCTGGCCGTCAGCGTCCCGATATCGCCAATCTTGAAATCGTGATCGTAGCCGAGATTGAGCGTCCAGGCCGGCGTGTAGGGGGGTGTGTTGTTGCCAAGGTCGGGCTGTGTGATCCGACCCGGTGTGGTTGCAAGGTCACCCACTGCCGCTGACCCGTTTCCGCTGCACCCGGGATTGACACACAAGACCGGGATCGACGCCAGCAACGAACCGTAGGACGCGTTGACGTAATTGATCGATCCGCGCAGTCTGCCATTCTCCCCAATCGCAATCTGGGCGTCGAGTTCCGCGCCATAAATTTCGGCCGAACCCGCGTTGAACACCTGCCCGCCGAGCGCGGAGTCGATCAGCACGTTCACCTGCAGATCGGTGTAATCGTAGTAGAACGCCGCAATGTTGACGAAGCTCTGACCGTTGGGGCCGAAATTGAACTTCGCTCCAGCCTCATAGGCGGTGTTCTTTTCAGGATTGTAGGTGCCCACGGCATCGAAGCCGCCGCCCTTGAACCCGGTCGCGACCCGACCGTAAACCAGCGTATCCGCGTCGGGTTGATAATTGAGGCCCACGGTCCATGTGAAGGCTTCATCCTCGGCGACGAGATTCCGGTTCACGATCGGCGCTGGGAACACAGTCGGACGAACCGGACCGGTGTTGAACAGCGGATTGGCGGGCTGGTTGATCGCCCCCGGATAGTTGACGAACAAGGCGTCACGATCCTCGGACGTGTACCGCCCCCCAACAACTAGGGTGAGCTTATCTGTCAGACTGACGTCGGCTTGACCGAAGACGGCATAGCTGTCCGAGTTGACGTCGCGCAGGAAGTAGTTGACGTAGCCGCCGTTGGGTCCGAGCAGGAAGGGCGGCGGCGGAGCACGGTAAAGGCCGCGCTCGATGTCCTGCTTCTCGTTGAAATAGAAAGCACCAGCCTGCCACTTGAAGCCGGTCTCCTCGCCGGTCAGCAGGAACTCGTGGCTCTGGGTCTCAACATCCTCTCTGAAGTTGTTGAAGATGTAGTTGGGCTGGAGCGTAAGCGGTCCGCCACGATCGGTGGTGCGGTAACCCACGCGGTAGGCGGCAGTGACACCGCCGAAGTCATACGCAATGCGGCCACGGCCAATCCAGGCATCGTTGACGAAACGCCCCAGACCAGTCGAAGGCGCGTTGTAGCTCTGCCGGTTGATACCTTCGAGCCGGTTGGTGTTGCGCGGAATGCACTGCGTGCCCGGAACAGCCGGCGCGATCTCGACGAAGCCCTGGACCCCGCCGCAACCTGCCCCAGGCGTATTGCCCGGAAGCAGGAAGTTGAAGGTTGCGGTGATCGGCGGCACCACCTCACTGTAGACGTGTTCAATGGCGGCATTGATCGTCAAGCCTTCGACCGGCTCTAGCCGCAGCGAGGCACGCAGGCCAAGGGTGTCATCATCCTGGCTGCGCGCGTTGAAGTTGGGGTGGAAGTTGTACCCGTCGCGCTTGGAATATTGGCCCGCGAACCGGATTCCGCCAACGTCCCCGAGCGGCACATCGACACCCCCCTCCACGATCAGGTGATCGAAATTGCCGTAGCTGATGCTGCCATTGGCGCTGAAAGTGTCGCCGGGCTTGCGGGTGATGAAGTTGACGGCACCGGCGGTCGAGTTGCGGCCGTAGAGAGTGCCCTGCGGGCCGCGAAGGACTTCGACGCGCTCCATGTCGAACAGAGAGGCATTCAGCACCCCGCCGCGATTGAGGAATTCACCGTCGATGTTGATGGCAACGGTCTGATCCTGGGTTTCGTCGTTGCTGTTCGTGCCGACACCGCGGATCGCTACGCGGGCGTTGACGCCGTCGACGGTGACGTTGAGCACCGGAGCGAGACGCTGAATACCGGCCAGATCGGTAATGCCGGCATCCTTTACCTGCTCGCCACTAACCACGTCGATGACGATCGGCACGTCCTGCACGTTCTCCGTACGGTTCTGCGCGGTGACGACGATGGTGCCATCGTAGGGCTCGGCATCTTCGGCCGTTTTTTCCTGCGCGAAAGCGACGCCCGGGACGACCAGTATAGTGGACGCGAGCAGGCTTGCGATGAGTTTCATGATCACTCCCCCAATATCCGGTCCGCCTTTTTGGCGGATCCTATGAAACTAATATCAGAATTTATGTTCTAGTAATGAGGTCCCCCGCACCTGTCAACACCCCGCCTTGCGTCTCCACTTTCGGCGCGGGAGCGGAGCGGAAGAAGGCGGCGATCATCGACGCGAGGTCCTGCTTCAGCATCGTCCAGTCGCCCTCCCACGCCGCATCCGTCGCCGAGCCGAAGCCGAGGTAGCGGGCGATCGCGGCGTAGAGGATGCGGAACGAGCTATCGACGGCGCGCGCCGGATCGGGGTGGCCCATCGCCTCGCGGTACGCCAGCAGCGCGGCCGTGTAGGTTGCGACCGTCTGCGAATAGAAGCGCTTGCCGGTGACCGCGACCTGCCGATCGTCGCTGGCGATCCGCATCAGTGCCGCCATCGGTGCGGCATGGGCGCGCAGCGTCTCGGCGATCGCCTCGATCAGGCGCTCCACCAGCTGGTCGAGCGACGCGCGGGTGGCGATTGCCTGCCCGATCCGCTCGCCCATCTCGCGGTTGACCCGCTCGAGCACGCGCAGCTGCACCGCATGGAGCAGCGCCTCCTTGTTCTCGAAGCGGTTGTAGATCGACCCGATCGAGACCCGCGCGAGCCGGCTGACCTCGCCCAGGGTGAAGTCGCCGCTGCCCCGCTCGCCCAGCAGAACCTCGGTGGCGGCCATCATCCGGTCGTAGGATTCGCGGCTGCGCCCCTGCAACGGTGCGCGCAGGGCCGATGCCAGCCCGGCATCCTCGCGCATCGCGTCATGGATCGCGCCCCGCATCCCCTCTCCTGTGCCGGTGCGCTGTGGACTTTACCGAACAATAATTATAATTTTATCCTTGCGTCAATCCGGCAGCAGCCCGGAGCATCCGCACAGAGAGGAGATCGTCCCTGTGAAGCGTATCGCCATGACCATCCTGCTGGCCGCCGCGATCTCAGCCGCGCCGGTCAGCGGCCAAGAATTCCATGCCGACTATGTTGCGATTTCCCCGCCGCATCAGCCGGGTGCGGTGTTTCTCCCCAGCGTTGCCGCCGACGCGACCGACACCGAACAGTGGATGACCCAGAACGGGGTGATCGGCGTGCGCAACGTCAGCAGGCCGACGCTGGTGCCGGTCCTGCCGGCCGGGCCATCGACGGGCGCGGCGGTGATCGTCGCGCCGGGCGGCGGGTTCCTGGGCCTCGCGATCGATCATGAAGGCTGGCAGGTCGCCCGCTGGCTGGCGAACCACGGCATCGCCGCCTTCGTGCTCAAGTACCGGGTGCTGCCCACCCCGCGCGACAATATGCAGTTCCGTGACGAGAACAACGCGGTGCGCAACGGCGGCAAGGCAAGCTTCGCGCCGCCGGGCAACACCCCGGATGCGGCGCTGGCCGACGGGATTGCCGCGCTGCGCCATGTGCGCGCCAATGCTGCCGCCTACCGCGTCGATCCGGAGCGCGTCGGCTTCATGGGCTTCTCCGCCGGGGGGTTCCTGACCCGCTCGGTGGTCGAGAAGGGCGGCGCGGACGCGCCCGCCTTCGCCGCACCGATCTATCCCAGCATGGCGCCGATGACCGTCCCCGCCAAAGCCCCGCCGATGTTCGTGCTGATCGCGGCGGACGACTTCCTGCTCCAGCGCGAGAAGGGCCTGCCGCTGATCGAGAGTTACCGCGCGGCGGGCGCGCCGATCGAGTTCCACCTCCTCGCCAATGGCGGTCACGGTTTCGGGCTGGCGCAAGGCACGGCGGGCAAGGCGAGCGAGGACTGGATCACGCTCTTCCACCGCTGGCTGGGGGCAATCGGGATGCTGGGCGACGCGCCGCCGCCGCAGCCCTGAGCGCCGCTCAGGCCGCCTTGGCGAGCGCCGGTTCGGGCCGGAAGATCACGCCCGGCAGGCGCAGCGCGAGCAGCGTGGCAAGCGCCAGCAGGCTCGCCGTCACCAGCCCCGCGCCCAGCGAGGGTCGCAGGCCCCCGCCGTCGGCGAGCAGGAAATAGACGCTCCCGTTGAGCGCGATCCCCAGCGCGCTGCCGATCTGCTGCGAGGTCTTGAGCATCCCGCTCGCCGCGCCGGCATGGTCCCTGTCGACCTGCGCGAGGGTGACCGGGGCGATGCAGCCCGACAGCGAGCCCATGCCCGTCCCGCCCAGCACCAGCGGCGCGACCAGCAGGGTCCAAGGCCAGGCCCACGGGCCGATCCCGGCGAGGATCACCAGCACGCTTGCCATCATCGTGACGCCGCCTGCCACCAGCACCCACTTGCCGATGCGCGGCAGGAAGTTGCGCCCCAGAACCGCGATCCCGAGCATCGCGCCGAGGCCATAGGGCATATGCAGAAGCCCGGTGGCGAGCGGGCTCTCCCCGCGTTCGGTCTGGAGCGCGAAGGCGAAGGTCAGCAGGAACCCGGCGCTCGCCGTGGCGAAGGTCGTCGAGATCGCAAGGCCGAGCCGGAACGGCCGGATCGCCAGCAGCGAGGGATCGAACACCGCCGCGCGGCCCGCTCGCACCCGTGCGCCGGCATGGCGCCAGGTGAGCGCCGCGAGCGGCACCGCCAGCGCCATCAGCAGCGGCTCGGCCATGCCCCAGCCGCGCTCGGCGCGGGTCAGCGGCCAGAGCAGGCACAGCACGGCGAGGCCGAACAGCACGATCCCCTGCCCGTCGAACCCGCCCGCGCGCGCAGACCGGCGGTCGGGCAGGAACAGGAAGCCCGAAACCAGCGCGAAGATCCCCACCGGCAGGTTGATGAGGAAGATCAGCCGCCAGCCGAGGCCGAAGAGGTCGAGCTCGATCAGCAGCCCGCCCAGCACCGGCCCGGCAATCGCCGCGAGGCCGCCGACCAGCCCGAACAGCGCCAGCTTGGACACCCGCTCGAGCGGGGTGAACAGCACCTGCATCAGCGCCAGCGCCTGCGGCGACATGATCGCCCCCGAGGCGCCCTGTGCGAGCCGCGCCAGCACCAGCTGGCTCGGGCTCTGCGCAAGGCCGCAGGCGACCGAGGCGAGGGTGAAGCCCGTCACCCCCAGCAGGAACACCTGCCGGTAGCCGAGCGCGTCCCCCAGCCGCCCGCCCGCCATCAGCAGCAGCGCGAAGCTCAGCGCATAGCCCGCGACGATCCACTGCACCGCCTCGGCCGAGGCGCCGAGGCCGGTGGTGATCGCCGGCAGCGCGGTGTTGACGATGGTGAGATCGACGATCTCCAGCACCACCGCCACGATCAGCGTCATCAGCGCGAGGTTCTTCTGGCGCGGCGTCAGCGCCGGCGGCGGCGCGGCGTCATCGGGGCTGGCGTGAGGGGTCAAAGCTTGCCCTCGCGCAGCATCGAGGCCGCCGCATCGCAGGCCCGCGCGGTCAGCGCCATGTAGGTGAGCGAGGGGTTCTGGCAGGCCGAGGAACTCATCTGCGCCCCGTCGGTGACGAACAGGTTGGGGATGTCGTGCGCCTGGCTCCAGCGGTTCAGCACCGAGGTTGCCGGGTCATGCCCCATGCGCGCGCCGCCCATCTCGTGGATCGCGCTGCCGCCGGCACCGGGCTGGTCGAAGCCCATGATGACCTTGCCACCCGCCCTGGTCAGCATCTCGGCCGCATCGGCCTTGGCCTGGGCAAGCGCGGCGCGTTCCTCCTTGCCGAAGGCGAAGGCGATGTTGAGCTGCGGGATGCCGTCCGCATCGACCGCCTTGGGATCGAGCGTCAGGCGGTTGCTCGCGCGCGGGACGCAGTCGGCAAAGGCGACCAGCACCATGCGCCACATCCCCGGCTGGCGCAGCTTCGCCTTGAGATCGGCGCCGATGCCCGGATCGCGCTTGCCCGCCGTCCAGGTGCTCTGCAGGGCGCCGCCCTGGTAGGAATAGCCGCGCGTGTGCCCCTCCCCGTCCATCGCCTCCATGTTGCGGTAGCGCGCGACGATCACCCCGGTCGGGCGGTTGCCGGTGGTGGTGCGCCCCTCGAAGCCCGGCATCAGCGCGATGGCCGACAGGGTGCTGGCGTGATCCATGATGTGCGTGCCGAGCACCCCGCTCGCATTGGCGAGCCCGCCGGGCATCGCCTCGCTCGCCGAATTGAGCAGCAGGTGGACCGAGTTGAAGGCGCCGGCGTTGAGGAACACCATGCGCGCGGTTGCGCTCTTGCGGGTCTTGCTGGTGCGGTCGAGATAGCGCACCCCGGTCACGCGGCGGGTGGCGGGGTCATAGTCGACCTTCTCCACCACGGCATCGGTGACGACCGTCAGCCGCCCGGTCGCCATCGCGGCCGGAAGCGTGCTCGACTGGGTCGAGAAATAGGCGCCGTAGGAACAGCCGCGCGCGCAGATCGAGCGGTTCTGGCAGGTGCCGCGTTCGCCGATGGCCTGCGTCAGATTGGCGGTGCGGCCGATGGTCAGGCAGCGTTCGGGCCAGTTGGCCTTCATCACCTCGCGCACGTGGCGCTCGACCGGGTTCAGCGCCATGGGCGGCTGGAAGCGCCCGTCGGGCAGCTGCGCGAGGCCCTCGGCCGCGCCCGAGACGCCGATGAACTCCTCGACCTTGTCGTACCACGGGGCGAGATCGGCGTAGCGGATCGGCCAGTCGGTGCCGTGCCCGTCGCGCTTGTTGGCCGCGAAATCGTAGTCCGACCAGCGGTAGGACTGCCGCCCCCAGGTCAGCGAGCGCCCGCCCAGCTGGTAGGAGCGGAACCAGTTGAAATCGGTGCCTTCGGCCTTTGTGTAGGGGTTCTCCGAATCCTTGACGAAGTGGCCTTGCGTGTACTCGTTGAAGTGGCGGTTGAGCATCTGCACCGGGTAGTCCCGCGCATAGGCCGCCTGGTCGCCCTCGCCGCGGAACGGCATTTCCCAGGGGGTCTTGAGCTCGGTCGCGTAATCTTGCTGGTGGCGGATGTTGCGCCCCCGCTCGATCATCAGCACCTTCAATCCGGCCTCGGTCAGTTCCTTGGCCGCCCACCCGCCGGTGATCCCCGAACCCACCACGATCGCGTCGAAATCCATGTCTGCCGCCCCTCAGCCGAAATCCACCGCGGTCCAGTCGCTCGAAAAAGCGCGGGTCTGCGGGGTGACGGGAACATCCGGCGCAAAGGTGCCGGGCACGAGTTCGAAGGCGAGCTCCTCGGAACCGCCTGCCTCGCTGGTGTAGTAGCCGGTGAGGATCAGCGCCTTGACGGTGCGCCAGGGGAGATCCTTGCCCCCCTCGCCCCACGCCTCGGCATCGAGCGCGGCAACAAGGCCCGCCTGCCGGTCGGCGGCGGCGGCGAGGAAATCGCCGCCCGCGCGCGCATCGAGCTCCGCTTCCAGCCATGTCGCCTGGTCGAGCGAGCCGTCCTTGCGGGCATGGCGGGCGAAGGCCGCGGGCGCATCCGCGGGCAGGGGCTCGCGCGATTTCTCGAGGCCGTGATCGAGCGCCAGCAGCACGAAGTCGCCCGCGCCGACATCGCCCGCGCCGGGGGTGTCGGTGGCGGGGATGACGATCTGGCTGACCTGCCGCAGCAGCGCGCGGCGCCGCTCGCTCGGCGCCGAATCGCCCGATAACAGATCGCCCCGCAGCGCCGCGACCGGCACGCCGATCACGGCGGCAAGGATTGCCGCCCCGCCGATCAACTGCCGCCGGCTCAACCCGCCGCTTGGCGATGCTGTGTCCATGGTCCGAACCCTCTCCTCGCGTCTTGTTCTTGCGCTGGTGTAGAAAAGCGATTATCAGAATACAAATTCTATTTCTAGGGGAGGGATGGGATGCTGCGCTGGTCACGGCAGCTGGATTACGGAAAGCCGGCCCCCGACTTCGTCCTGCCGGACACCGACGGCACGATGCGCCCATTGCGCGAATTCGCCGCGCCGGCGCTGCTCGTCGCCTTCATCTGCAACCACTGCCCGGTCGTGCTCCACATGATCGACGGCCTCAGCGCCTTCGCCCGCGAATACCGCCCGCTGGGGGTGGAGGTCGTCGCGATCTCGTCCAATTGGCCCGACGAATTTCCCGAGGACGATTACCCGCATATGCAGGCCTTCGCCCGCGAGCGGAACCTGCCCTTCCCCTATCTCCACGACGAGAGCCAGGACGTCGCGCTCGCCTACAACGCGATCTGCACGCCCGACTTCTTCCTCTATGGCCCGGACCGCAGGCTGTTCTACGCCGGGCAGTTCTGCGCCAGCCGTCCGCGCCTGCCGCATCCGCCGGTGCCGGGCGCGCCGCCGCAGCGCACCGACGTGGCCGTGACGGGCGAGGATATGCGCCGCGCCGCCGACGCGCTGCTGGCGGGCGCGCCCGCCCCGCAGCCGCAGGTGCCGAGCGCGGGCTGCTCGATCAAGTGGCGGCCCGGCAAGGACCCGTCGTGGGGGTGAGGCCATGACCGTCATCGCCCGGCACTGGGTCCCGGCCGCCGCCGTGGTGGCGCAGGAATGCGGCCCCGAATACCTCGGGATCGTCGACGATGCGGCATGGTCCGAAGGGCGCGGCTTCTATCGCGGTTTCTTCGCCAGCTTTTGCGTGCGGGCGGGCAAGGCGGTGTGGTTCCACTGGCCGCTGCCGACGACCGTGGAGCTGGGCGGCGAGCGGCTCGCGCTCGCCTCGGCGAGCCTCCTGTGGGAGACAGGCGAGGGTGCCGCGATCGGCTGGATGACGGTGCAGCACGGGGGCATGGACCGGATCGAGCTGACCGGGCGGATGCAGGTGCCGCCCGCGGTGCCGGTGCCCTTCGAGCCCGCGCCCGCGTTCCGCCCCTTCTGCCCGGAGAACGACCGCCAGCTCACCGAGATCGCCCTGCCCGCCCCGCTGCCGCTGCGCTTCGGGGTGCAGCTGTGCGTGATGGTGACGGCCGCCGACGACCGCGACGGCCTCGTGCGCTTCTACGGAGCGGGGGCGGACTTCGTGGCCGCACCGGCGTGACCGGAGCCATTGAACGATAACAAATAGCGGGCCGGTGCCCGCCAGGCGATCCAGGCCGGCAAGGCCGCTCGGTGCCGCACATGGGAGAGAGAATGACCATGAGCGCTGATCGTCTGCGCCTGTCCGAGAAGCTCAGCTACGGCTTCGGCGACATGGGCTACAGCCTGCCCTACAACATGGCGAGCGGCTTCCTGCTGCTCTACTATGTCAACGTCGTGGGCCTGCCGGCGGCGGCGGTCGGCACGATCTTCCTCGTCGCGCGCCTGCTCGATGCGGTGATCGACATGGGGGTGGGGATCGCGGTCGACCGCACCCGCTCGCGCTGGGGGCGCACCCGGCCCTATTTCCTGTTCACCGCGCTTCCTTATGCGCTGCTTTCGGTCGCGGTCTTCGCGGTGCCCGAGGGCTGGAGCCAGGGCGCGCAGCTCGCCTATGCCTTCGTCACCTTCAAGGCGCTCGGCATCCTGATGAGCTTCGGCGCGATCCCCTACACGGCGATGATGCCGATGATGACGGCGGACCGGGACGAGCGGCTGAAGCTCAGCGGGATGCGCTCCTTCGGGACCTCGGTCGGCGTGGTGCTGGGCACGGCGGCGGTGCAGCCGATCCTCACGGCTTTCGGGGGCGAGAAGCAGCCGGACGGCTATCTCGCCGCGGCGGCGATGTTCGGCGTGCTGTCGCTGCTGTGCATCCTCGCGCTGTTCCGCAATTGCCGGGAACGGGTGGTGGACGAGGCGCCGGCGCGTTTCCCGATCCTTCCGGAGATCGGGCGGATGCTGCGCAACCGGGCATGGGTCATCTCGTTCTTGTTCTGCTTCACCTACTTCATCCGCTTCGGCGGGATGATGGCGATCACCGCCTATTTCGCGATCGAGGTGATGCGCGCACCCTGGATGATCGGGATCATGCTCCCGGCTGTCGCGGGAACCCTGCTGCTCTCTGCCTTCGTCGCACCGCCGATCCTCGCGCGGACCGGCATCCGGCTGGGGAGCGCGGGCGCGCTCGGGCTGGCGGCGGCGCTGTTTGCGCTGCTGCCGCTCCTCGAAGGCGCCCCGCCGCTGTTCCTCGCGGTCTATGTGGCGGCCTGCCTTGCCACCTCGATCACGACGACCGCGGCCTTCACCATGTGTGCCGAGGCGGTCGACCACCACGAGGCGCTCCACGGTTCGCGCCGCGAAGGGTTGCTGTCGGCGGGCGTGAGCCTCTCGACCAAGGTCGGCATGGCCCTGGGCACAGCGGGCGTCGCCTTCGTTCTCGCCGCGAGCGGTTACGTGCCCGACGCGGTCAGCGATGCCGCGCGCGAGGCGATCCGCTGGACCTATTACGGCGGCACGGTCGCGCTGCTGCTCGCGCAGGTCGGCATCGTGCTCGCCTGGCCGCGCGCCGCCGCATCCCGGGCACCGCACATCCACCTCACCCTCGAAGGAGCCGCATGATGCGCAAGACCATCGCCGCCGCCCTGATCCTCACCGCCGGCACCGCCGCCGCGCAGGTGATCGTCACCGTGCCCTATCGCCCGCCCGAAACCGTGCAGCGCGTCGCGATCCCGGTGAACCCGGCGGAAAAGCGCCTGAAGGTGTTGATCATCTCGGGGCGCAACAGCTACGAGCACGATTGGACCGGCGTGAACAATATGCTGCGCACGCTGATGCAGGACGGCGGCCGCTTCGATGTGCGGGTGGTGGAGGATTTCGACCACGGCACGCTCGCAATGCTCGAGGCCTATGACGTCGTGCTGCTCAACTATTCGAGCCGCTGGAATTATGCCGATCCGGTGCAGGAGATCTGGTCGCCGCAAGCCTTCGAAGCGCTCTATGCCTATGTGCGCGAGGGCGGCGGGCTGGTCGCCTACCATTCGAGCTTCACCTGGGGCCGCGACATCCCCGAATACAAGAAGCTGATCGGCGCGGTGATGGAGCCCGGCACCAGCCGCCGCGCGCCGCCGGGGGCCTTCACCGTCCGGCTGATCGACCGCGGCCACCCGATCACGCAGGGCCTGCGCGAGTTCGTGTGGACCTACAACGACGATATGTACACCAACATGGCCTTCGCGCCCGACGCGAAGATCCGGGTGCTGGGCACCGCGCACGACGCGGCGGCGGCCTATGATCCCAAGCTTACCGGCCCCAAATATCCGAAGGAGGCCTACACGCCCGAGAAGCTCAAGGCGATGAAGGGGATCGACGCCGATCATCCGCAGCTGTGGGTGCAGGACTACGGCAAGGGGCGGGTGTTTGCGATCACGCTCGGCCACGACGAGGTGAGCCTGCACTTCCAGCCGCTCCAGACGCTGATCCTGCGCGGCACCGAATGGGCGGCGACCGGCAAGGTCACGCTGCCGGTGCTCGAAGAGGCCAAGGACTACTGAGGAAACAAAAAGGGGTGCCCCGCGGGCACCCCAGGTGAGGAGACGGTTGTGCGCTCGGGCTCAGGCGGCGAGCGCGCGGACATGCGCCAGCGCCGCTGCCGTGTCCGCGCCCGTCGGGGTCAGTTCAAGGCCGAGCGGGCCGGTGTAGCCGACGCTTGCGATCAGTTCGAGCATCGCGGGCCAATCGATCGCACCGGTGCCCGGCTCGCCCCGCCCCGGCGCATCGGCGATCTGGATATGACCAACCAGATGCGCCACCTTCGGCAACACCGTGCGCGGGTCCTCGCGTTCGGTGATCGAATGGTAGAGGTCGTAGAGCAGCTTGACCTGCGGGCTGCCGATCCGTTCGATCACGCCGACGGCATCCTCGGTCATCCCGAACAGCACGCCGGGGTGATCGACCCGGGTGTTGACCGGTTCGAGCAGGATGGTGAGGCCATGCGCCGCCGCCATATCGACCACGCTGGCGATGGCCCCCGCCACGATATCGAGCTGCGCCGGGCGCTTCATGTAGGGCACGGCAATGCCCGAAGGCACCACGATGTTGCTCGCCCCCAGTTCCGCCGCCTCGGCCGCCGCCTGGGCGAACATCTCGCGGAACCGGTGGTGCTGGTCGGCCATCACCAGCGCGATGCGCGGGTCGGTGACGGTGGCGAGCAGTTCGCATCCGGTCTCGGCCAGCGCCGCCTTGAGGCTCGGCACGTCGCGGTTGGCGGTGGTGAAGATCTCCACCTTGCGGAACCCCGCAGCGGCCGCGGCCGCCATGCGGTCTTTCAACCGCTCGCCCGCTTCGTGGAACATGTATTCGAGATTGACGCTGAGTTCGAAGGGCATCGCTTGGGTCTTTCGGTTCGGGGGATCAGTAGGCGAAGGTTTCGCTGAAGGTGCGGTAGGGCTCGGGCGGGCGCGCCTCGAGCCGCTGCGGCGTGTCGGTGCGGTACATGTTGCCCAGCACCGTCGCGGGGCCATCGACCGGCGGCATGAAGACCGGCTTGCCGTCCTCGCCCACGTACATGAGATCGACGTTGAAGGCATCGTCCTGGGCGGCCGCCGCGAAGGGAATCCAGCCCATGCCGTAGGGCGCGCGGGCGACCTCGAAGCAGTGGAAGTGCCAGATCTTCCACTCGCCGTCCTGCTTGATGAAGTCGACGCCGTATTTGAGATAGACGTTGTGCATCCACACCTTCTTGCCGCCCACCATCTCCTTCTCGAACATCCAGGCCGGCATGGTCTTGGCGTGCTCGGGATCGACGAGGCCGGATTCGAGGCCGTTGACGATCCACAGGCCCTTGGCGGTCTGGCCGTCACCGGCGATCTCGATGACCGGGGTGGTGACGTAATGCATCACCAGCTTGCCGCGCGGCGCGGGGCGGCCCTGGTGGTAGGACATGATCTTGTCCCAGTCGGTGTAGACGCCGAGGTTCGAATATTGCGAGCGCACGTCGGGCGTGCCTTTCTTGGCCCACAGCGGGATGATGTCGGTGTCGCGAAAGGCGTTGTGCAGGTACATGTAGCGGGAGAAGAGGTTCTCCACCCGCGCGCGGTCCTGCGCGGCGGCGGCGGTGCGGCGCAGCGCCTCGACCTCCCTCTCGAGCGCCGCGACGCGCTGGTCGGCGCTCTGGGCGAGGGCGGCGCCGGACGGTGCGAGCGCCATGACGGCGACGCCGGCGGCAGCGGCCAGCAAGGTGTTCCTGACAGTCATTGCGTGTCTCCCAAGGCGTGCTGTCCTTGTCGAAGATGTGCGGCGAGCGCGACGAGCGCGAGCAGGCCGACGAGCACGGCGTTCTGCGGAAGGGCAACGACCTCGCCGCGCGCGCCGTGGACGAGGGCCGCGACGAGCTGGTTGGCGATCAGCAGCAGCGCCGCGCCGCGTGCGAGGCCCCGGCCCGCCGGCAGCCAGATCGCCAGCAGCCCGCCAGCCAGCAGCAGCTCGCTCCAGCCGACGATGCGCCCTGCCCATTCCGGCAGGGCGAGGGTCCACACCCGGTGCTGCGCAAGCTCCGCGAGCGGCGAGAAGGCCTTGTGCGCGCCGACGAAGGCGAAGAACGCCGCGAGCAGCGTTGCCGCCGGCAAGGCGGCAAGCGTGATCAGCCGTTGCAGCAGCATCTGTCCTCTCCCCTCGCCCCGAGGCTATATCAATATGATAATTCTAATTCTGTCAAGCTGCGGTTGAGGGGTTGACGCGCCGGCCGATCTATAAGAATGTAAATTCTAATTAGGGCGCCGCCCCAGGAGCCGGATTCGCGCCAGCGATCCCGGCTCCGACCGACGAGAACCCACACGTGGAGAGGGTAGAATGACAAGCAAGATCAAGCGGGGCGTGAGCCTCTATTCCTTCCAGAACGACACCTTCGACGGCACCCTGACCCGCGACGACTGCATCCGCATCTCGTGCGAGCTCGGCGCCAACGGGATCGAGGTGATCGGCGAGCAGTCCTTCTGGGGCTGGCCCGAATGCGGCGTCGACAATGCCGACATCGCCGCCTTCCATGACAGCATGAAGCGCTACGGTGGGATCGGGATCAGCCACGATTTCATGCTCGACTACAAGCGCTACAAAGGCCGCCCGATGCCCTTCGAGGAGCAGGTCGCGAGCGTGCGCAAGGACATCGACTTCGGCGCCCTTCTGGGCATGAAGTATATCCGCGCGCTGGTCTCGATCGCGCCTGAGGTGCTGGTCGCCGCCGCGCCCTATGCCGAGGAGAAGGGCATCAAGATTTTGATCGAGGTCCACGCCCCGCTGCACTTCGACCACCCGTGGATCATCCGCCATGCCGAAGCCTTCGAGAAATCGGGCTCGGATGCGCTGGGCTTCCTGCCCGACATGGGGATGTTCCTCCACGCCTTCCCGCGCGTGTGGAAGGAGAAGTTCATGCGTCTCGGCGTGCCCAAGGACATCGCCGACTACATCGTCAAGGCCTACGAGGACCGCGTTCTGTCGGAATATGTGATCCTCGGCGTGCAGGAACTGGGCGGTACCGGGCCCGCGATCGCGATGGCCGAGACCCTGCGCCACAACGCCGCGTTCGAGCCCAAGCGGATGCTCGACTACATGCCGCGCATCCACAACATCCACGGCAAGTTCTATGAGGTGAACGCCGACTACGTCGACGAGAGCATCCCCTACGACGAGATCGTGCGGGTGCTGAACCAGGGCGGCTACGAGGGCTACATCTGCTCCGAATACGAAGGCAACCGCTGGATCGAGGACGCCGAGGAGCCGGATTCGGTCGAGCAGGTCCGGCGCCAGCAGGTGATGCTCGCCCGTCTGATCGGCGAGACCGAGACGCCCGCCCTGAAAACCCCGCTCGCGGCCTGAGGAGACCAAGCGCCATGATGGACCACAAGATGATCGTCGCCGGCAGCCTCGTCGCTGTCGAAGGGGGCTTCGCGCTGGAAGCCCGCCTGCCCTACTACCGCGGCCTCGGCCTGTCGATGGTCGAGAACATCGCCGTCACCGTCGACGGCGAAAGCTACCCGCGCGAGGCGGTGCGCTTCACCGTGCGGGGCACGACCTACACGCTCGACGAGATGGAAACCTGCTACGACAATCGCTGGAACTTCGGCGAGAAGGCGCTGATCACCGTGCTCGGCGCTAATCTCGCGCCCGGCCCGCACAAGGTGACGGTCTCGGTCCGCAAGCGCATCTCCTACCTGCCCTTCGTGCCGACCATGACCGCCTCCAAGGAGCTTGCGCTGGCCGCCTGACAAGCGTCGGCCACGCAGCAACGGAAAAGGCCGCCGGACCCTCTCCCCGGCGGCCTTTTTTGTGCGCGTCGAAGCTGGCGGGCGTCAGTCGATGCCCATCAGCTTGCGGTTGAGCGCGCGGTCCGCGCCGCCCGCGGCGAAGTCGTCGAAGGCGTGTTCGGTGACGCGGATGATGTGGCGGGCGATGAAGGGCGCGCCCTCTGCGGCGCCCTGTTCGGGGTGCTTGAGCGCGCATTCCCACTCCAGCACCGCCCAGCCGCCGAAATCGTTGGCGGCCATCTTGCTGAAGATCGCCGGGAAATCGACCTGACCGTCACCGAGGCTGCGGAACCGGCCGGGCCGATCGACCCACGACTGGTAGCCGCCATAGACCCCGCTGCGCCCGTTGGGGCGGAACTCGGCGTCCTTGACGTGGAAGCACTTGATGCGTTCGTGGTAGATGTCGAGATAGGCAAGGTAATCGAGCTGTTGCAGCACGAAGTGGCTGGGATCGTAGAGGATGTTGGCGCGCGGGTGGTTGCCGACCCGCTCGAGGAACATCTCGAAGGTCACGCCGTCGTGGAGGTCCTCGCCGGGGTGGATCTCGTATGCGGCATCGACCCCGTTATCGTCGAACACGTCGAGGATCGGCTTCCAGCGCCGGGCGAGTTCGTCGAAGGCGTCCTCCACCAGCCCCGCCGGGCGCGCAGGCCAGGGGTAGAAATAGGGCCAGGCGAGCGCGCCCGAGAAGGTCGCATGGGCGGTGAGGCCGAGCCGCCGGCTGGCGATCGCGGCGTTCTTGACTTGGGCCACCGCCCATTCCTGCCGCGCCTTGGGGTTGCCGTGAACCTCGGGCGGGGCGAAGCCGTCGAACTGCGCGTCGAAAGCGGGGTGGACTGCCACGAGTTGCCCCTGAAGATGCGTCGAAAGCTCGGTGATCGCGAGGCCCTTGTCGGCAAGCATCCCGGTGATCTCGTCGCAATAGGTCTGGCTTTCCGCCGCCAGCGCGAGATCGAACAGGCGCGCGTCCCAGCTGGGTATCTGGATGCCCTTGTAGCCCATCCCCGCTACCCAGTCGGCGATGGCCTCGAGGCTGTTGTAGGGAGCGGCGTCGCCGGCGAACTGGGCAAGGAAGATGGCAGGGCCCTTGATGGTCTTCATGTGGGCAAATCCTCTCAGATGGTCAGGGGCACCCAGCCGGCCTCGTCCCGGCTGGCGCGCACGGCGGTGTCGATGAAGCTCATGCCGCGCAGGGCATCCTCGATCCCCGGCAGCAGCGGGGCAGGCTCGCCGCGCAGGGTTGCGGCGAAGTCGCGGTAGAGGTTGGCGAAGGCTTCCAGATAGCCTTCGGGGTGGCCCGTCGGCGTGCGGGTGCGGCTGGCCGCGTCGGGGCCGAGCTGCGGCCCGCCCGCGTGGACGATCTCGGTGCGCCCATCGACGCTGTGGAGCGTCAGCGTGTTCGGCACCTCCTGCCGCCACAGGAGGCCGCCCTTGTCGCCATAGACGCGGATGCGCAGGCCGTTCATCTCGCCCACCTCGATCTGGCTGGCGAGCAGCACGCCGCGCGCGCCGTTGTCGTAGCGCAGCAGGACGGTGCAATCGTCGTCGACCGCCCGGCCCGGCACCACGGCCGCAAGGTCGGCGAGCAGCGCGGTCGCCTTCAGCCCGGTCACGAACTCGGCGAGGTGAAAGGCGTGGGTGCCGATGTCGCCGATGCAGCCGCCCGGGCCCGAGCGGGCCGGATCGGTGCGCCATTCGGCCTGCTTGCCCGTGGCCTCCCCGGCGAGCCAGCCCTGCGGATATTCGACCACCAGCTTGCGCACCGTGCCGAGCGCCCCGCCTGCGATCCGCGCGCGCGCCTCGCGCACCAGCGGGTAGCCGGTGTAGGTGTGGGTGAGCGCATAGGGGAGCCCGGCGGCTGCGACCGCGCTTGCCAGCGCGCGCGCCTCGGCGAGGGTGGCGGTCGCGGGCTTGTCGCTGATCACCGGATAGCCCGCCGCCAGCGCCGCGCTTGCGGCAGGCAGGTGGTGGTGATTGGGGCTGACCACGGCGACGAAATCGATGCCGTCCGCGCGCCCGCGTTCGGCCGCGAACATCGCCGCGAGGTCCGGGTAGGCGCGCGCGGGGTCGATCCGGTAGCTCTCGCCCGCAGCCCGGCTTTTCGCGGCATCGCTCGAGAAACATCCGGCGACCAGCTCGATCTCCCGGTCCATCTCTGCGGCGATGCGGTGGACCGGTCCGATGAACGAACCCGGCCCGCCGCCGATCATTCCCATTCGCAAGCGTGGCATTCTCGCTGCCCCTCCCATTCGTTATTTTGAAATCACGATTCTATTTTATGCCTTGCCCCGCCGTCAACCCGGCATCGTTGCGCCGGTGCCCTCCGGTGCTTCGTGTCAGCACTTGACCGACGCCGCCGTGCTCCATAAACTCGAACGCAAATTCTAATAATCACGAGAGTCGTTTCCCGGGAGAGAGGCGTGCAGGCAGTGACCAATTTCTTCAGGGATCTGACCCTGAAGCCGCAGGGCGTGATCGTGGTGCTCGCCGCCTTCCTGCCGATCATCGCCATCGTCGCGATGGGACCGGCGGTCCCGGCGATGATCCAGCACTTCGCCGACGATCCCGATGCGCGGGCCAAGGTGCCCGCAATGATCGGGGCGCCGGGCCTTGCGATGGCCATACTTGCCCCCTTCGCCGGCCTCTTGGTCGACCGCTTCGGGAGGCGCCCGCTGCTGCTCGCCTGCACTGCGCTTTACGGGGTGTTCGGCGCGGCGCCGCTGCTGCTGAATGACCTCGACCACATCTACTATTCGCGCCTGCTGCTGGGCGTGTCCGAGGCCGGGATCCTGACCGTGGTCAACACGCTGATCGGCGATTACTGGGACGAGAAGGGCCGCAAGAACTGGCTGTTCCTGCAAGGGCTGCTGGGGCCGTTCCTGGCGGGCTTCGTGGCGCTGATCGTCGGCTATGCCACCGCGGTCCAGTGGAACGGGGTGTTCTTCGTCTATCTCGTCGCCTTCCCGATCTGGGCGATGATGTTCGTGTGGCTGTTCGAGCCCAAGCAGGCCGCCGCCAAGGGCGTCGCCATCGCCGCTGAGATCGATGCGCCCAAGCCACCCTTCCCGGCGCTGAACCTCGCGATCATCGCGAGCGTGACGCTGTTCTGCTCGATGCTCTACTACGTCTTCATCATCAACGGCGCGCTGGTGTTCCGCGAGGTCGGCGTCACCGAACCGCAGACCTACGCCGCGCTGATCTTCATCCCCCAGTTCTTCATTCTCGCCGGCGCGGGGCTGTTCAAGCTGCTGTCGAACCACAGCTACACGGTGCAAATCGCGAGCTTCCTCGCCTTGATGGGCGCGGGCCTTGCCGCGATGGGGGTGGCGGGCACGCCGGCGATGATGGCGGCGGCGCTGATCGTCCAGCAGACCGCGGCGGGCATGGCCGTGCCGACGCTCATCAACTGGACGCAGAGCAAGTTCGACTATCACCACCGCGGCACCGGAATGGGGATGTGGACCGCCGCGTTCTTCCTCGGCCAGTCGCAATCGCCGCGGCTGGTCCACGTGCTCGATGCCGAGGTCGGCTCGATGCAGGGGGCTTTCCTCGTCGCGGGGTGTGCCGCGCTCGGCGGAGCGGCGGTGGCGGGGCTCATGGGGATGATGAGCCGCCCGCGGGTGGCGCAGGCCTGACCTCGGGACCAGCAGGGCGCGCGTCCTTGACAGTCCCTTCGCACTTGCACACATTCCGCGCGCCGCGGCCTGCCTCAGGCTGGCGGTCTGAGTGACGGAAGATCTGATTGCCATGCCGGGAAGCGTCAAGAAGCAGAAAAGCAAGGCCTTCGCCGTCGCCGATGTCAGCCGCAAGCCGCAGCAGGGCCGCTCGCTCGCCTCCCTGAAGCGAATGCTCGGCGCCGCGCGCGACCTGATGCTCGAGCGCGGCAACGAGGAATTCACCCTCCAGGAGGTGTCCGACCGCGGGCAGGTGTCGATCGGCTCGATCTACCTGCGCTTCGAGAGCAAGGACAACCTCGTGCGCGGGGTGATCGCCGAGGCGCTCGAGGCCCTCGCCGCCGAGGAGACCGCGCTTGTCGACAGCCTGCGCGCCGAGTGCACGGACCTGCGCAGCTTCCTCTACGGCTATGTCGAAGGCTATGCCGAGGTCCTGCGCAAGCACGCGCCGCTGCTGCGCATGACGATGGACCGGGCCGCGGTCGATCCACTGGTCGCCGCGCCCGGCAAGGAGCACGCGCTGCGCGCCGAGCGGGACGCCACGCAGGCGATGCTCGCCCATGCCGACGAATTCGGCGGCACCGATGCGGAGGATCACCTCGTCAAGGTGCAGACCGGCTACCACGTGATCTTCGCCACCCTCGCCCGGCAGCTCAGCCTCGGCTCGACGGACGAATCCGCCCACGCCTACGACTGGAACCTGATGAAGCGCGAACTCGCGCGCATGACCCTCGCCTACCTGCGAGGCGATTGACAACGCCCCGCCGCCAATTAGAGTGCTCCTTCTAATTAACGGCGTGCCCGCATGAACGGGCGTGCCGAGGGAGGGAGATGAGGCCATGGCGCCCACCGCTGGGGTCCCGCAGCGCCTGAGCTGGCTGCAGAAGCTGGCGTGGATGGTCTGCGCCATGCCGGAACTGGTCAAATCCTTCGCCTGGGACGCCTTCGTGCTGTTCTTCTACGCGCAGGTCGTCGGGCTGTCGGGCGGGCTGATCGGCATCGCCATCGCGATCATCATCGTCTTCGACACGATCGTCGATCCGTGGATCGGCGCGGTATCGGACCGGATGCGCGGCGCCCCGCTCGGGCGGCGGCACACGCTGATGTTCGCTGCCATTGTGCCCTTCACCATCGGCATCGCGATGGTCTTCGCGCCGCCTGCGGGAATGACGCAGATGCAGATCTTCGCCTGGCTGCTCGGCTGGGGCCTGCTCGCGCGCTGCGGGATCTCGCTGTGGACGGTGCCCGCCTATGCCTTGGGCGGCGAACTGACCGCCGACACCGCCGAACGCCGCAGCGTCGCGGTGCTGCGCAACATCGGCAACCAGCTGGTGATCCTCTCCGTCCCGGCGGTCGCCTTCGGGGTGTTCTTCGTCGCCGCGCCGGGGTTTCCCAAGCCGCAGCTCAACCCCGCGCCCTACCCCGGCTTCGGCCTGTTCGTCGCGGGGCTTGCCGGCGTTCTGATGATCGCCGGCGCGCTCGGCACCTACCGCCGCGCGCGGGCGATCGAGGCGAACGAGCCGCCGCCCCAGCCGGACGATAGGACCGGCGTGGGCCCGATCGCGGTGCTCGCCAGCCTGGTGCGCGCGGTGCGGATCACCCCCAATGTCGGCAAGCTGCTGCTGGTCGCCTTCCTGGTGCTGTTCGTGAACTCGGTCATCAACCAGCTGTCGCTGCACCTTGCGACCTATTTCTGGCAGCTCGACCCCAGCTGGACACCGCGCCTGCTGATGGCGGCGACGGTGGGATCGCTGCTGGCGATGCTGCTGGCGCCGCTGTTCCTCAAGCTGTTCTCGACGCGCCAGGCGATGGTGATCGGCCTTGCGGCCTTCTTCGGGGTGCAGGCGCTGGCGGTGCTGCTCCCGCTCGGCGGGCTCGCCCCGGCGGCGGGCACGGCGGCGATCGGTGCGCTGATCGCGGGCCTGCGGTTCCTCGGCGGGCTCGCCTACGGGCTCTACGTCGTGCCGTTCAACGTCGTCACCTACGACATCGGCGACGAGCACGCCCGCAACACCGGGCGGCCGGCGCAGGGCACCGTGTCGAGCTTCATGTTCATCGGCCTGCAACTGGGCAGCGGCGCGGTGGCGCTGCTGGCGGGATCGTTCCTCGGCCTGATCGCCTTCCCGGTCGGCCTGCCGGTCGAACAGATGCCGCAGGACAAGGTCGAAGCGCTCGCGCTGTTCGTGCTGGCGCTGATCGTGGTCGCCGGCGGGGCGATGGCGTGGCTGGTCAGCACCTTCCGGATGGAGGAGCACAAGGCGCCCCCGCTGCCGCATCCCGGGCCGACGCCCGAAGCCGCAAACCCGCACGCGGTGTCCTGATCGCCCGGCAGCAAAAAGGGCGCGGACCGGGAAGGTCCGCGCCCTGCGGCGTGTGCGATCCGGATCAGTGCCCCGCGAAGATCCGGCGGCACATCGCCTGGTGCTTCTCGACCTGGTCGAACCCGTCGTCCGACAGGTAGGCGTGCCCTTCCCACTCGCTGACCAGCGTGCCGGTGAACCCCCCGTCGCGGAACAGCGGCAGGATCGTCTCGTAGTCGATCGCCTCCTCGCGCCCGTCATCGCCCATGCCGTAGAACTTGCCGTGAATGTGGATGGTGCGATCGACCAGCGCCGCCCAGCTCTTGGGGTCGTGGTTGGAGAGGATAAAGAAGGCGAGGCCCGCGGCCTGGATGTGGTCGGGTTCGTGCCCCTCGGCCAGCCCCCATTCGCGCAGGCGCCCGGCCTTCTCGTGGCTCATCCCCGGTTCGACCCAGACCTCCTTGAGCTTATCGATCAGGCTTTCCTTCGCCCCGGTCGCGCGAGCTGCATTCAGCATGGATTCCGGGATCCGGCTGGCGGTGCCCCCGAAATCGGGAATCCAGCCGAGGTAGGGCGTGTCGAGCTTCTCGTACATCTCGCCATAGGCCTGCACCGCCGGGTGCCCGGCCCACATCGGTGCGTGGACCTCCACCCCCATGCGGATATCGAGCGCCTCGGCATAGGGCGCGATTTCGGGGAGGAGGTGGACCGGCAGGGCGAACTGGTAGCGCACCAGACTGAAGCCCATCTTCTTGGCCGAGCGCAGCTGGCGCTTGTGGTATTCGACCAGCGCGGCATCGTCGATCGGCTGCTGTCCGGGCTTCAGGAAGCGGTCGGAATTGATCGCGCAGGACACCGGGTTGAGCCCGGCCTCGGCGACCATCCGCCGGAAGTCCTCGGCGAAGGCGTCCGAGACATCGGGAAACTCGCGGAAGCTCTGGAAGCCGATGATCTCGATGTTCGGCCCCATCCCGCGCCGGGCGACCTCGTGAAGCAGGTCCTTGAGGTCGAACTTGCGGGTCAGCCAGGGGTTGGTGAAGGAATAGAGCGTGACGCCGGTCTGCGGGCCGGTGGCGGCGACTTGGGTGGTGGCGATGTTCATGGCGGGGTCTCTCCTCAGGCGACGCGCAGCGTCTGCGTCTGCAGGTTGTGGCGCTTCATGCCGGGAATGTAGGGCGGGCTGACGAACAGGGTCAGCGCGACCTCGTGCTCGCTGCCGGGCGTGGCCGCAACGCCGGGGATGTGCAGGAAGGCGCTGTCGCGCACGAACCAGAAGGCATTGGTCTGCTCGCCCAGCTCGCCGAGCGGCCACACCGCGCCGTCGAATTCGACACGCGCCTCGGCAAGGTCCACCGGCGCGCCGTCGATCGTGACCCCGCCCACCTCGATGGTCGAGAACGGCAGCGAGCGATACCACGGCAGGCGCATCGCCAGGCGCAGCCCGTCAGGCGTTGCGGAGAGGCCTTCCTCCCCGATGATCCGTTCAACCGGCAGCATCGCATTCTCCCGTCATTATTAGAACGCACTTTCTAATTGGTGCTTGACAGCCGGTCAACCGTGGTGTTCAAAAAATCAAAACAACGGTTCCATTTTCGGCGATCGTGTCCAAGGGAGAGGGGCTTGGCCCGGTTCGATTACATCATCGTTGGCGCTGGCTCTGCTGGCTGCGTGCTCGCCAACCGGCTGAGCGCCGACCCGCGCCGCCAGGTGCTGCTGATCGAGGACGGCGGGCGCAACGATCATCCCTTCATCCTGATGGCCGGCGGCTTCGTGAAGATCATGGGCAACCCGGCCTATTTCCGCGCCTTCCCGGTCGCGCAGCAGCCCGGGCGGCGCAAGGAGATGCATGCCTATGGCCGGGGCCTCGGCGGGTCTTCGGCGATCAACGGCACCTGGTATCTGCCCGGCATGCCCGGCGATTACGATGGCTGGGCGGCGATGGGCCTGGCTGGCTGGGGCTGGGACGAGATGGCACGCTGCATCGCCCGCGTCGAAAGCTACCGCGCGCCCGGCGCGCACCCCGGGCGCGGGCGCGACGGCGAACAGCAGATCACGCCGTCAGACTATCGCGGCCCGGTGTTCGATGCGCTGGCGGGCGCCTTCGCGCAAGGCGGGATGCCGTGGGTCGATGACATCACCACACCGGGCATCACCGGCGCGGGCCGGTCGCAATACACCGTCGACCGCAAGGGCCAGCGCCAGTCGACCTATAAAGCCTTCGTCGAACCGATCCGCCACCGCCCCAACCTCACCGTCATCCACCCCGCCGTCGTCACCCGCTTGACCATCGCCGAGGGCCGGGTCACCGGCGTGGTGTGCGAGCGTGGCGGCGCCGAGGAGGTCATCGAAGCGGGCGAAGTGATCGTCAGCGCCGGGGTTTACGGCTCGCCGCAGCTGCTCCAGCTGTCGGGCATCGGACCGGGAGCGGAGCTGCAAAGGCTCGGCATCCCGGTCGTCCACGAGAATGCGGCGGTGGGGCAGAATTTCGCCGATCACCAGAAGATGGGCGTGTCCTTCGATCTCCACAACGACCCCGGCAACAACCGCGAATTTCTCGGCTGGCGGCTTTATCGCAATGCTTTGCGCTATTTCCTGACCCGCAGCGGTCCGCTCGCGCGGGTGGGGATGCCGATCACCGGGCTGGTCTCGACCGAGGGTCTGGAGCACTGGCCCGAATTCCAGGTCGCCGCCGCGCCCTTCGCGATGCGCACCATCAACGAGATGGCCGAGCGGCCCGGCAGCCCGCTCACCGACCGGCCGGGGCTGACCTTCTCGGGCTATCACCTGCGTCCGCGCAGCCGCGGCACGGTCACCCTCGTCTCGCCCAGCCACCGCGATGCGCCGGTGGTCGACCCGAAGATGTGGAGCGATCCTTACGACCAGACCAAGGCGCTCGAACTGTTCCAGCTGTTCCGCCGCCTCGCCGCCATGCCCGCGCTCGCGCCCTTCATCGGCGCGGAGCGGATGCCGGGCGCCGAGGTGCAGGACGAGGAGGCGCTCGTCGCCGAGGTGCGCAAGATGACCGAATGCGGCCTGCACGGCACGGGCACCTGTTCGATGGGGACCGACCCTGCGACCTCGGTGGTCGACGCGCGGTGCCGGGTCCACGGCCTCGGCGGGGTGCGGGTGGTCGACTGTTCGATCATGCCGACGCCGGTCTCGGGCAACACCAACGGCCCGGCCATCGCCGTCGCCGAGCGCGCCGCCGAGTTGATCCTAGAGGATGCGCGCGGGTAAGCGCCGTGTATCTCGGGATCGATCTCGGGACATCGGGCGTCAAGGCGGTCCTGATCGGCGATGACGGAGCGGTCGCGGCGCAGGCCAGCGCCCCGCTCACCGTGTCCCGGCCGCAGCCGCTGTGGTCGGAGCAGGACCCAGACGATTGGTGGGCGGCGACCGAGGCGGCGGTGCTGCAATTGCCGGGGGATCTGCGCGCACAGGTCAAGGCGATCGGGCTGGCCGGGCAGATGCATGGGGCGACCCTGCTGGGTGCGGATCACCGGCCCTTGCGTGCCGCGATCCTGTGGAATGACGGACGCTCGTCAGCGGAATGTGCCGCGCTCGAAGCCGCGGTGCCCGATCTGCGCGAAGTGGCGGCCAATATCGCGATGCCCGGCTTCACCGCCCCCAAGCTCGCCTGGGTGCGCGCGCACGAACCCCGCATTTTCGCGGCGACGCGCAAGGTGTTGCTGCCCAAGGACTATCTGCGCCTGCTGATGACCGGCGAGGCCGTCAGCGACATGTCCGACAGCGCGGGCACCCTGTGGCTGGATGTCGCGGGACGCTGCTGGTCCGACCGCCTGCTTGCTGCCACCGGCCTCGATCGTTCGCACATGCCGCACCTCGTCGAAGGCACCGACATCGGCGGGACGCTGCGCGCCGAGGTGGCCGCGCGCTGGGGCATGGGCCGGGTACCCGTGGCAGGCGGCGCGGGCGACAACGCGGCTGGGGCCGCGGGCGTCGGCGTGGTGCGCGATGGCGAGGCGCTGCTTTCGCTCGGCACTTCGGGGGTGATCTTCGTCGCCACCAACCAGCTGCGCGCCAATCCGGCCGGGGCCGTCCATGCCTTTTGCCACTGCCTGCCGGGCATGTGGCACCAGATGAGCGTGCACCTGTCCGCCGCATCGTGCCTCGACTGGGCGGGGGCGATGATGGGCCTCGCCCCGGCTGACCTCATCGCCGCCGCCGAGGCCGAGGGAGCGGGCCGGGGGGATGAGCTGTTCCTCCCCTACCTGTCGGGCGAGCGCACCCCGCACAATGATCCCGCCGTGCGCGGCGCCTTGCTGGGACTAGGCTTCGACAGCAGCCCCGGCCGGATCGCTGCCACCGTGCTGGAGGGCGTCGCCTTCGCCCATGCCGACGGCCTCGCCGCGCTCACGGCGGCGGGCACCCGGATCGAGCGGCTGGCCGTGATCGGCGGCGGGGCTCGCTCGCATTTCTGGGGCACGATCATCGCTGCGGCGCTGGGCGTGCGGCTCGATTATCTCGCAGGCGGCGAAGTCGGGCCGGCACTGGGCGCTGCGCGGCTGGCGCAGATCGCGGCGACCGGCGCCGCGCCTGCCGACATCTGCATCGCCCCACCGGTCGAGCACAGCATCACCCCCGACCCTGCCCTTGCCGAGCGCCTCGCGCCCAAGCTCGCCCGCTTCCGGGCCGCCTATGCCGCCATCAAGACCGTCTGAGAGGAAAGCCCCATGTCCGCCGACTATTTCGCCGATTTCGCCCCCGTCCGCTTCGAGGGGCCGGACAGCGACAACGACCTCGCCTATCGCTGGTATGACAAGAACCGCGTGGTGCTGGGCAAGCGGATGGAGGACCACCTGCGCTTTGCGGTGTGCATGTGGCACACCTTCTGCTGGCCGGGCAGCGACGTGTTCGGCGCGGGCACCTTCGATCGCCCGTGGCTCAAGGGCGCGATGGACGCCGCCAACGCCGCCGCCAAGCGCGAAGCGGCGCTCGCCTTCGTCGCAAAGCTCGACCTGCCCTTCTACTGCTTCCACGACGTCGACGTGATGGCCGAAGCCAACACCATCGGCGACTTCCGCAGGAGCTTTGCCGAAGCGGTCGATCACCTCGAGGAGTTGCAGGCCCGCCATGGCCGCAAGCTGCTGTGGGGCACCGCCAACCTGTTCAGCCACCCGCGCTACATGGCCGGCGCCGCGACCAATCCCGATCCCGAGGTCTTTGCCTGGGCCGCCAGCCAGGTGCGCGACGCGCTGGAGGCGACGCACCGGCTCGGCGGGGCGAACTACGTATTGTGGGGCGGGCGCGAGGGCTATGACAGCATCCTCAACACCGAAATCGGCATCGAGCAGGAGAATTTCGGCCGCTTCCTCAGCCTCGTGGTCGATCACAAGCACCGCATCGGCTTTGCCGGAACGATCCTGATCGAGCCCAAGCCCCACGAGCCGACCAAGCACCAGTACGATTTCGACACCCAGAGCGTGTTCGCCTTCCTCAAGCGCTTCGGGCTCGAGAACGAGGTCAAGGTCAACATCGAGGCGAACCACGCGACGCTGTCGGGCCACACCTTCGAACACGAGATCGCGATGGCGCGGGCGCTCGGCATCCTCGGCTCGATCGACGCCAACCGGGGCGATCCGCAGAATGGCTGGGACACCGACCAGTTTCCCAACTCGGTCGAGGAATTGACCCTCGCCATGCTGGAAATCCTGCGCGCAGGCGGGCTCGGCAACGGCGGGTTCAATTTCGATGCCAAGGTGCGCCGCCAGTCAATCGACGCGGCCGACCTGTTCCACGGCCATATCGGCGGGGTCGACACCATCGCCCGCGCGCTGCTGCGGGCCGCAGCGATCATCGAGGACGGGCGGCTCGAGGATTTCCGGGCCGAGCGCTATGCCGGATGGCAGGGCGATCTGGGGCGGATGATCCACGCCCCCGGCACCACGCTGAGCGCCATCGCCGATCTTGCCGTCGGCAAGGGCCTCGCCCCGGCGCCGCGTTCGGGCCGTCAGGAATGGTGCGAGAACCTGCTGAACCGCTTCTGACGCCGCCTTGGCGTCAGAGCGGGATGCCGACGTAATTCTCCGCGATCGCGGTCTGGGCGGCGGGGCTGCTGGCGATATAGTCCAGCTCCGCCACCTGCATCCGCCGCTCGAAGGGGCCGTCGTCGGGGAAGCGGTGCATCAGCTTGGTGAGCGCCCAGCTGAACCGCTCGCACTTCCACACCCGCGCGAGCGCCTTGGCCGAATAGTCCCCGATCCCCTCGTTGCAGCCGCGCCGGAAGAAGCCGATCAGCGCGTCCGAAAGGTAGGCGACGTCCGAGGCGGCGAGGTTCAGCCCCTTCGCGCCGGTCGGCGGGACGATATGCGCCGCGTCCCCGGCGAGGAACAGGCTGCCGTGGCGCATCGGCTCGAACACGAAGGAGCGCAAGGGCGCGATGCTCTTCTCGATCGCCGGGCCGCGGGTGATGCGCGCGGCGGCCTCGGGGCCGAGCCGCAGCGCGAGCTCGTCCCACAGTCGCTCGTCGGGCCAGTCTTCCACCCGCTCGGTCAGCGGCACGTCGATGTAGTAGCGGCTGCGTGTCTTCGACCGCATCGAGGCGAGCGCGAAGCCGTTTGCGTGGTTGGCGTAGATCAGCTCGTCATGGCACGGCGGCACGTCGGCAAGGATGCCGAGCCAGCCGAAGGGATGGACCCGCTCGAAGCTCCGCCCGGCGCTCGCCGGAACGGCCCTGCGCGAGGCGCCGTGATAGCCGTCGCACCCGGCGATGAAGCGCGCGTCGATCCGGTGGGTGCGCCCGTCCTTCGCATAGGTGACGTAGGGCGCATCGCTGTCGACGTCGTGCAGGGTCACGTCCTCGGCCTCGTAGACGATATCGAGCCCGCGTTCGGGCGCGGCTCCCATCAGGTCGCGCGTCACCTCGGTCTGGCCGTAGACCGTCACGTGTTTGCCGGTGAGCGCGAGGGTGTCGATGCGGATCAGGCGTTCCCCGTCGGCGAGGCAGAAGCCCTCCTCGAGCAGGCCCTCCTTCTTCAGCCGCTCGTCGATCCCCAGCCGGTGCATGAGGTCGGTGGTGGTGCGTTCGAGCACGCCTGCGCGGATGCGACCGAGCACGTAGTCGGCGCTTGCCCTTTCGAGGATCACGCACTCGATCCCCTCGGCCCTGAGCAGGTGGCCGAGCAGGAGCCCGGCCGGCCCCGCGCCGATGATCGCGACCTCGGTCTTCATCTGCCGAGTTGCTGTTCGAGCTCGCCCAGCACCCGGTAGCAATCGAGCACCTTGGCGACCGAGGCATTGGGCTCGCGCCCCTCGCGGATCGCGGCGATGAATTCGCGGTCCTGCAGCTCGATGCCGTTCATGCTGACATCGACCCCGCTCACGTCGATCGGGTTCTCGCGACCGTCGACCAGATCGTCGTAGCGCGCGATATAGGTCGCGGTGTCGCCGATGTAGCGGAAGAAGGTGCCGAGCGGGCCGTCGTTGTTGAAGGACAGCGACAGGGTGCAGATCGCCCCGCTCTCGGCCTTGAGCTGGATCGACATATCCATCGCGATGCCGAGCTCGGGATGGTGCGGCCCCTCGATCACATTGGCCTTGACGATCCGGCCGGCCTGATAGGCGAACAGGTCCACCGTGTGCGCCGCGTGATGCCACAGCAGGTGATCGGTCCAGCTGCGCGGCTCGCCCTTGGCGTTCATGTTCTGGCGACGGAAGAAATAGGTCTGCACGTCCATCTGCTGGACGTTGAATTCGCCCGCCTTGATGCGGTTATGGACATACTGGTGCGAGGGATTGAAGCGCCGCGTGTGGCCGACCATGCAGACAAGGCCGGTTTCCTGCTGCTTGGCGAGCACCGCCTGCGAATCCGCCCAGCTGTCGGCCAGCGGAATTTCGACCTGCACGTGCTTGCCCGCCTCCATGCAAGCGATGGCCTGCGCGGCGTGCATCTGCGTGGGCGTGCACAGGATCACCGCGTCGACATCGTCGCGCGCGAGCGCCTCGGCGAGGTCGGTGCCCGAATGGCGCGCGCCGTACTTGGCGGCGACGGCGGCGGCCTGTTCGGCGCGGCGGCTGATGATCGAGACGATCTCCACGCCGTCGATCAGCTTGAGGCCGTCGAGGTGCTTCTCTCCGAAGGCGCCGGCGCCGGCGAGGGCAATTCTCATGGTGCGGGTTCCAGTACGATGTGGCCGATGGCCGTGTTGCTGCACGGGATGTGGTAATGGCGGTGGAGCCGGCGCACGCGCGGGCCCAGGGCACCGCGCATGATCAGCCACATCACCATCTCGATGCCCTCGCTCCCCGTCTCGCGCAGGTATTCGATGTGCGGGATGTGCCGGGCGGCGTCGCCCTCGGCCTCGAGCAGGTCGAGGAAGCGGTTGTCCCATGCGCGATTGAGAAGCCCGGCACGCGGCCCCTGGAGCTGGTGGCTCATCCCGCCGGTGCCCCAGATCTGCACGTTGATCTCCTCGGGGAAGCTGGAGACCGCCCGCGCGATCGCTTCGCCCAGCGCCCAGCAGCGGTTGCCCGAGGGGACGGGGTAGGTGACGACATTGACCGCCAGCGGCACGACCTTCACGGGCCATGCGGCAGGCTGGCCGAACATCATCGAGAGCGGCACGGTCAGGCCATGGTCGACATCCATCTCGTTGATGATGGTCATGTCGAATTCGTCGAGGATCAGGCTCTGCGCGATGTGCCAGGCGAGGTCCGGGTGGCCCTCCACGTCCGGCACAGGGCGCGGGCCCCAGCCTTCGTCAGCGGGCCTGTAGCGCTCCCCGCAGCCGATGGCGAAGGTCGGGATGAAGCGCATATCGAAGGCCGAGGCGTGATCGTTGTAGACGAGGATCACGACGTCGGGTTTTTCACTCGCTTCCCACGCCCTGGTCCATTCGTACCCGGCGAAGATCGGCCCGAAGTAGTCGTCCCCCGTCTTGCCCTGATCGACCGCCACGCCGAGCAGCGGCACATGGCTCGATCCCACGCCGGCGGTGATGCGCGCCATGTCAGTTGCCCTCCCGGATCGAGCGGTTGCCCTCGGGCGGGCGCCCGCCGTCGAGCATCATCTGGCGGTATTCGGGCCAGCTCATGTCCGTCATGGTGCTGACCGCCTCGGCGAAGGCGATGCCGTCGGTCGAGAAGATCTTGGAGAGGAAGTAGATGTTGCCCCCCATGTCGAGCAGCGCGTTGTAATCGCGTGCAGCGATGGCGGCCTTGGCCTCTTCAGTGATGGGCCACTCATCGAGATAGGCGCGCTCGTCCGCCTTGAAGCGGGCGCGGTTCTCGGGCTTCATCAGGCTCATCGCGAACTGGTTGACGTGGTAGCCTTTCCGCGCCCGCGCGGCGGTGAAGACACGGGTGCCCGGGATGTCCTCGAACTCGGCGAGATATTCGTGGATGTCGCGGGTCATGGCGCCTGTTCGCTCCGGATCATGCGCTGGATGATCAGCCGCGACTTCACCCCGCCGCTGTCGATCTCGTAGGCCGTCATCTTGAGGTGCGGGTTGGCCTCGATCGAGCGTTGCTGCGCCTCCAGCACTTCGACATCCTCGAAGAACACCCCCGCCTGCCCGGCCTGGAGCCGCCCGGTGAGGCCCCGGTCGTCCTGCCCGAAATGGCGGCTCATGCCCCAGAAATAGTGGCAAGAGGTCGCGGTCTCCGGCGTCATGCAATCGATCACGAAGGCGCGCGCGCCGGTGTCGTGATCCTCCAGCGTCGCCCCGTCCTCGACCGGCGCCACGCCGACATCGATGATGACGTTGGACGGCGCGACGAATTCGCAGATCTGCCAGCGATCCACCTTCCCCGGCTTGCCCAGCGCATTGCGCCAGAAGGGCGGCGGGTCGATCTCGGGCATCCAGCGCTTGACCAGCACCCTGTCGCCTTCGACGACGGTTTCGAGCGGGTGCTCGACGATTTCCTTCTGCCCGATCGAGGTCTGGTGGACCCAGGTCTCGTGGGTGAGGTCCATGAGGTTGTCGATCAGCAGCCGGTAATCGCAGGCGACGCGGTAATATCCGCCGTCGAACACCCAGCCGTCGGTGCTGCACGGCCACAGGTCGGGGATCAGCGCCGGATCGGCCTTGTCGGCATCGCCCAGCCAGATCCACACCAGCCGGTGCCGGTCGACCAGCGGGTAGGTGCGGGTGCAGACCTTGCGGTTTACGGACGCGTTCCTGAGCGGCATTTCCTCGGCCACCCCGTCCGCGCCGAGCTTCAGCCCGTGATAGCGGCAGCGGACCGAATCCCCCTCGCGAAAGCCCATCGACAGCGGCAGCAGCCGGTGCGGGCACGCATCGTGGAGCGCCACCGGCTCGCCTGCCAGCGTGCGGTAGAGCACCACCGGCGTATCGCAGATGGTGCGCGCGAGCAGCCCTGCGCCCACCTCGTGATCCCAGGCGGCGGCATACCAGGCGTTCTTCGGCCAGGTGCTCACAGCCCGCGCTCCCTGAGCCGCGCGTCGAGCCGCGGGAACACGCGCCTTGCATTGCCTTCGAAGATCATGTGCCGCTCCTCCTCCCCGATGGCGAGCGCGTCGATGTACCGCTTGGTGTCGTCGAAATAGTGCCCGGTGGTCGGATCGATCCCGCGCACCGCGCCCACCATCTCGCTGCCGAACAGGATGTTCCTGGTGTCGATCACCTCGGCGAGGAGGTCGATGCCCGGCTGGTGGTAGACGCAGGTATCGAAGAAGATGTTGTTCATCAGATGCGCGTCGAGCGGCGGCTTCTTCAACATATCCGCCAGCCCCCGGTAGCGCCCCCAATGATAGGGCACCGCGCCGCCGCCATGCGGGATGATGAAGCGCAAGGTGGGGAAGCGGCTGAACAGGTCGCCCTCGAGCAGCTGCATGAAGGCGATCGTGTCGGCGGCGATGTAATAGCCGCCGGTCGCGTGCATCGCCGGATTGCAGCTGCCCGAGACGTGGATCATCGCCGGGACGTCGAGCTCCACCATCTTCTCGTAGAAGCCGAACCAGTAGGGATCGGTCAGCGGCGGGTGCTTGAAATGCCCGCCGCCCGGATCGGGATTGAGGTTGCAGCCGACGAACCCGAGTTCGGTGACGCATCGGTCCAGCTCGGCGATGGAGCTCGCCATGTCCGCCTCGGGCGATTGCGGCAGCATACACACGCCCGCGAAGGTTTCCGGATAGAGGCCGACCACGCGCGCGATCAGATCGTTGCAGGCCCGCGCCCAGGGTACCGCGACGCTCTGGTCGCCGACGTGCGGGGCCATCGCCGAGGCGCGCGGGGAGAAGATCGTCATGTCCGCGCCGCGCTCCTTCAACAGGCGCAGCTGGTTGGCCTCGATCGTTGCGCGGATCTCGTCGTCGCTGATGTCGGGATAGGGCGGACACGGCGTGCCTGTCTTGAAGGCGGCCTTCTGCGCCTCGCGCCAGGCATCGTGCGCGGCGGGCAGCACGGTGTAGTGGCCGTGGCAGTCGATCACCATCGTCATGCCGGCAGCCTTTCCCGGGCGGCGGCCCGCTGCCGGGCAACGGTGCCCTCGGTCATCAGCGGTGCGACGCCGAGCGCGCGCAGGGTGAGCGCCGCCTGCTCCATCTCGGCCGCGCGCCGCGTGCCGTGGGTGGACATCCGCTCGCGGTTGTAGGCGACCCGCTCGCGCCATGGGCGCCCATCGCTGCTCGCATCGAGCGAGGCGAGCACCTCCTCGGCGACCCCGGCTGCGTCCGCCGCCGCGATCATCTCGTCGGACAGTGCCTCGAGCCCCTTGACCATCACCGAACGGATCATCTTGATCGCGCTCGCCCGGCCCACGTCAGCGCCGACGACCCGCAGGTTGGCAAAGCCGAGATCGCGGAGCAACGGCATGGCAGCGGCGGCATGGGCCCCCGACAGCAGGATCGGCACCGCGAGGCCGGCAGGCTGGACCGGCGCCATGATCGCCATGTCGACATAGCGCCCGCCCGCAGCCTCGACCGCGCGCGCCGCCGCCCGCTTGGTGTCCGGCGCGACCGAATTGCCGTCGCACCACAGCGCGTGCCGCGCCAGCAGCGGGGCATAGGCCTCGGCCGCCGCCAGCGCCTGATCGGCGGTCACCAGCGAGAGCACCAACGGCGCATCGGCGAGCGCCTCGGCCGCGCTCGCAGCCATTTCCAGCCCCGTTTTGGCCCCTGCCAGACCCACGCCAGCCCGCCTTTGCGGGGCCTTATCCCACCCCTTGGCACGCCCCAGCCACCCCCCAGAGGCGGCAAAAGTGGACCCGGCTTCCCCGAATCCGATCACGGCGCAGGCCTGTTTCATCGCTGCGGATGATTGTCGAAAGCCCGCTTTGCTGCCCAATCGATTGCGCGGCGGGGCTATCGGATTTTGCGAATGTTCATGCGATCTGCCGCCCCAGTTCGTGGAGCAGCGCAAGGAACGCCGCCTGCGCCCTCGTGGGCCGCCAGTCGGTGCGGGTGGTGATCCCGATGGTGCGCCGCACCGGCACCGGCGGGGGCAATGCGCTAAGCACGCCCGAGGCGAGCTCGACCGCCACCTGATCGGGCGAAAGCAGGGTGAGCCCGTCGCCTGCCAGCAGCAATTGGCGGATCATGATCACCGATCCGCACTCGATACGCACGTGCGGCACCTCGCGACCGAGCGCGCGCACCATCTGCTCCCACTGGCGCCGCAGCGGCGTCTCGCGCGCGGGCATCAGCCAGGGGTAGGCGAACAGCGCTTCGGTGCGGTCGCCTTGCTGCGCCAAGAGCGGGTGCCCCGCGCGCATGATCAGCGCCGGGCGATCCTCGAAGACGGCGGTCTGGGTCAGGTCGGGCGCCAGCGTGTCCTCGCGCAGTGCGCCCAGCGTCATGTCGATGTCGCCGTCGCGCAACGGGCCGACCAGTTCGGCGAAGCTGCCCTCGTGCACCGCGATGTCGACCTGCGGGTGCGCGGCGGCGAAGCGGGCGATCGCCTCGGGGAGCCAGCGGGCGCGGCTCAGCGGCATCGCGCCGATGGCGATCCGCTCGCCTGCCTTGCCCTGCCAGGCCGCGACCTCTGCAAGACCCGCGCGCAGCTCCGCCATGGCGAGGCCGAAGCCGCGCGCGCGCCGCTCGCCCGCCGGGGTGAGCGCGAGACTGCGCCCGCGCCGGTCGATCAGCCGCTGGCCGAGCGCCACCGACAGGTCGGCCACCGCGCGGTGGAGCGATGCCGGGGCGATCCCCGTCGCCTCGGCGGCGGCGGCGTAGCTGCCGGCCCGCACCACCGCGAGGAAGGCGCGCAGCTGCGTGCCGGTGACGCGCGGGCTGCCGATGTGGGCGATCGCCGCCTCGGCACGGGGGGCGAGGAGGAGCGCCGGCTCGGTCGGGGCCATGCCCTGCGGGCCGCGCGCGAAGAGCGCGACGCCGAGGCTCGCTTCGAGGCCGTTGATGGCCTGGGTCAGCGCGGGCTGCGAAAGGTTCACCGCCCGCGCCGCCCGGCTGAGGCTGCCGTGGCGCACCGTCGCGGCCAGCGCGGCAAAGTGGCGGACATTGACGGGGCGCTCGGCCATGGGTGACGATTAGCAAATTTCTATACCCCGCGCCAACTTCGGATTGGCAAGCCCACGCAGCCCGGGCGCATGGTCGGCGCTCCATTCCAGGAGCACCTCATGCCGGGCGTCGTCATCCAGCACATCCCACGCGCCCCCACCGCCGTCATCGACGCCCTCGCCGCCTGCGGGGTCGCGACCGTGCACGAGGCACAAGGGCGCACCGGCCTGCTCGCGAGCTATATGCGGCCGATCTATGCGGGTGCGCGGATCGCGGGGAGCGCGGTGACGATCTCAGCCCCGCCGGGCGACAACTGGATGGTCCACGTCGCGATCGAGCAGCTCCAGCCCGGCGACATCCTCGTGCTCGCCCCCACCTCGCCTTGCGAGGACGGCTATTTCGGCGATCTGCTGGCCACCAGCGCGCAGGCGCGCGGTTGCCGCGGACTAGTGATCGATGCGGGCGTGCGCGACGTACGCGATCTCACCGAGATGAGCTTTCCGGTCTGGTCGAAAGCGGTCTTCGCACAAGGCACAATCAAGGCCTCGCTCGGCAACGTGAATGTGCCGGTGGTGTGCGCCGGCGCCGCGATCGAGGCGGGCGATGTCATCGTCGCCGACGACGACGGCGTGTGCGTGGTGAAGCGCGAAAAGGCCGCCGAGGTGCTCGCCGCCGCACAGGCACGCGAGGCGAACGAGAGCGACAAGCGCGCCCGCCTTGCTGCGGGCGAGCTGGGGCTGGACATGTACAAGATGCGCGAGAGGCTGGCGGCGCTGGGCCTCAGGTATGTCTGAGGCCACGCGCGCGATCCGCTGCATGTGGATGCGCGGCGGGACGTCGAAGGGCGGCTACTTCCTCAAGGAGGATCTTCCCGCCGATCCGGCGGCGCGCGATGCCTTCCTGCTTTCCGCGCTGGGCAGCCCCGACCCGCTCCAGATCGACGGCATGGGCGGGGGCGATCCGCTGACCAGCAAGGTCGCGGTCGTGTCCCGCTCGAGCCGGCCGGGAATCGATGTCGATTACCTGTTCCTCCAGGTGTCCGTCGATCAGGCGATCGTCACCGACGCACAGAACTGCGGCAACATCCTCGCCGGGGTGGGCCCGTTCGCGATCGAGCGCGGGCTGGTCGCCGCCCAAGGCGAGGAGACCCGCGTCGCGATCTGGATGGAGAACACCGGGCAGCACGCGGTTGCGACGGTCAGCACGCCCGGCGGCACGGTGCGCTATGCGGGCGAGGCGCGGATCGACGGGGTGCCTGGGACCCACGCTCCCGTCGCCCTCGAATTCCGCGACACGGCCGGATCGTCCTGCGGCGCGCTGCTGCCCACGGGCCGCGCGGTGGACGTGGTCGAGGGCATTTGCGTGACCCTCATCGACAACGGAATGCCCTGCGTGGTGATGCAGGCGGCAGATCTTGGCATCACCGGTTACGAGGACCGCGACTGGCTCGACGGCGCGGAGGAGCTGAAGGCGCGGATCGAGGCGATCCGGCTCGCGGTCGGTCCCCTCATGAACCTCGGCGACGTGCGCGAGAAGTCCGTGCCCAAGATGATGCTGGTGGCGCCCCCGCGTCATGGTGGAGTGGTCACCGTGCGCAGCTTCATCCCGCACCGCGCGCACGCCGCGATCGGCGTCCTCGGCGCGGTCAGCGTGGCGACCGCCTGCCTGTTCCCCGGCTCGCCGGCGGCTGCCGTCGCCGTCGTTCCCGAGGGTCCCGCCAAGCTGCTGTCGGTCGAGCACCCGACCGGCGAGATCAGCTGTATGCTCGAGGTCGCAGAGGACGGCTCGGTGATCAGCGCGGCGTTGCTGCGGACGGCGCGAAAACTGATGGACGGATTGATCTTCGCATGAACGTCGCGGATGAAGGTCGCACCGTCAGTTGGCACGGAAATCCGTCCAAGCCACGCTATGTGCCGCCCCCCGGCGCGGTTGACGCCCATTGCCATGTGTTCGGCCCGGCCGCGCGCTTTCCCTTCAGCCCCAAGGCGAAGTACCTGCCCGCCGATGCTGGTCCCGATCTGCTCTTCGCCTTGCGCGATCATCTCGGCTTCGCGCGCAATGTCATCGTCCAGGCGAGCTGCCACGGGACCGACAATGCCGCGACGCTGGATGCGATCGCCCGCTCCAAAGGCCGCGCGCGCGGGGTGGCGGTGGTCGACCCCGCGATTGGCGAGGCGGATCTCCACGCCTTGCACGCAGGCGGCATCCGGGGCGTGCGGTTCAATTTCCTGAAGCGTCTGGTCGATGATGCGCCGCGGGACCGTTTCCTCGAATTGGCGCGGCGCCTGCCCAGAGGATGGCACGTGGTGATCTATTTCGAAGCCGATATCCTCGAGGATCTGCGTGGGTTCATCGACGCGATTCCGGTGCCGCTCGTCGTCGATCACATGGGCCGCCCCGACGTGACGCAGGGACCGGACGGAGCGGACATGAAGGCCTTCCGCCGGCTGCTCGAGAGCCGCGAGGACATCTGGTTCAAGGCGACCTGTCCGGACCGGCTGGACCCTGCCGGGCCTCCTTGGGAGAGTTTCGTCCGAAGCGTGGCACCGTTAGTATCTGATTATCCCGAGCGGTGCCTGTGGGGCACGGATTGGCCCCATCCCAATATGCAGGACGTCGTTCCCGACGACGGGCACCTCGTGGACATCATCCCGCAGATCGCGCCTACGGCCGCCCTGCAGCAGCGCCTCCTTGTGGATAATCCCATGCGGCTTTACTGGAGCGATGCCTGACCGGTATGCCCTCGGGTCGCCTGAAGCCATGCGGCTGAAGCTGCGCCACTGAGGCCTAAGGCTGATTCGTGCTTATCCGGAACACTCTCCTGGCTCGGCGTCAGAGCTGCACTTCCGGATACGTCAAAAGCGCCCGGCAGCGAGGCTACGGGCGTTCGATCGTCGATCTGTGATGGGTTTTGAACGGTGGTTGCGGGAGTTGGATTTGAACCAACGACCTTCAGGTTATGAGCCTGACGAGCTACCGGGCTGCTCCATCCCGCGATACCGTTTTTGTTGGCTTTCCTCGCTCACACGACCTGTGGTCGCATCGCTGCGGGCGGCCAAGCCGGCCTTGCGGACCCTGCGGGTCCGAGGCCCACCCCTCGGAAGCTGTTACCAGCGAGGGAAGCGCTTATGGCACCCGAGGGCACCACAGACGCCAAAAGGGCCGCCCTTGCGGCTCAGCCCTGTTGACTTGTGAATGGGTCAACCCCGCTCCCACTGGTCGCAATGCCTGGCGACGACCTACTCTTCCAACGCTTGAGCGTTAGTACCATCGGCGCTGTCTGGTTTCACGGCCGAGTTCGAGATGGGATCGGGTGGGTCACAGACGCTATGGCCACCAAGCAATGGGACCAGTGGATGCGGGTTTCAAATCGATGCACACTCAAGAGAGTGGTTTGAAGGCGTATCTGGCTGGAGTTTTCTCCACCAACGCGCACTGCCGAGGCAGGGCTGACGTTGATAGTGCAGACTCTCAAGCGCGATATGAACTATTAGGACCGGTTAGCTCCATACATTACTGCACTTCCACACCCGGCCTATCAACGTGATGGTCTATCACGGTTCAAAGATACCTAATCTCAAGGGAGGCTTCCCGCTTAGATGCTTTCAGCGGTTATCCCGTCCGTGCATAGCTACCCTGCGGCACCCTTGGCAGGATGACAGGTACACCAGAGGCACGTTCACCCCGGTCCTCTCGTACTAGGGGCAACTCCTTTCAAGTATCGACGCCCACGGCAGATAGGGACCAAACTGTCTCGCGACGTTCTGAACCCAGCTCACGTACCACTTTAATTGGCGAACAGCCAAACCCTTGGGACCTGCTCCAGCCCCAGGATGTGATGAGCCGACATCGAGGTGCCAAACGATTCCGTCGATATGAGCTCTTGGGAATCATCAGCCTGTTATCCCCGGCGTACCTTTTATCCGTTGAGCGATGGCCCTTCCACGAGGGACCACCGGATCACTATGACCGACTTTCGTCTCTGCTCGACTCGTCAGTCTCGCAGTCAGGCAGGCTTATGCCATTGCACTCTAACAGACGGTTTCCAACCGTCCTGAGCCTACCATCGCGCGCCTCCGTTACTCTTTAGGAGGCGACCGCCCCAGTCAAACTACCCGCCACAGAGGGTCCCAGCACCGGATAACGGTGCGTGGTTAGACATCAGAAAACAGCAGGGTGGTATTTCACCTATGGCTCCACACCAGCTGGCGCCGGTGCTTCAAAGCCTCCCACCTATGCTACACAACTCTTTCCTAATGCCACTCTGAAGCTGCAGTAAAGGTGCACGGGGTCTTTCCGTCTAACCGCGGGTACTCCGCATCTTCACGGAGAATTCAATTTCGCTGAGCATATCCTGGAGACAGTGGGGAAGTCGTTACGCCATTCGTGCAGGTCGGAACTTACCCGACAAGGAATTTCGCTACCTTAGGACCGTTATAGTTACGGCCGCCGTTTACTCGGGCTTCAATTCGGAGCTTGCACTCCTCCTCTTAACCTTCGAGCACCGGGCAGGCGTCAGACCCTATACGTCGTCTTGAAGCCGACTTAGCAGAGTCCTGTGTTTTTGATAAACAGTCGCTACCCCCTGGCCTGTGCCCCCCACCAAAAGTTGCCTTAAGATGGGGCCTCCTTCTTCCGAAGGTACGGAGGCAATTTGCCGAGTTCCTTCAGGATACTTCTCTCAAGCGCCTTGGTATACTCTACCTGACCACCTGTGTCGGTTTCGGGTACGGTCTATACGGTGGGGCTATTTCCTGGAACCTCTTCACTGCCCAACCAATCCAATAAGGAAGGACAATTTACGAGATCCGTCACACACCACCAGGCCCACGAATATTAACGTGGTTCCCATCGACTACCCCCTTCGGGCTCGTCTTAGGGGCCGGCTCACCCTACGCTGATTAGCATTGCGTAGGAACCCTTGGTCTTTCGGCGACAGGGTATCTCACCCTGTTAGTCGCTACTCATGTCAGCATTCGCACTTCCGATACGTCCAGAGTCGGTTACCCTTCTCCTTCACTCGCCTACGGAACGCTCCGCTACCGCTGCAGTAAACTGCAACCCTAAGCTTCGGTGCATATCTTTAGCCCCGTTACATCTTCGCCGCAGGAACCCTTACTTAGACCAGTGAGCTGTTACGCTTTCTTTAAAGGATGGCTGCTTCTAAGCCAACCTCCTGGTTGTTTTGGGATTCCCACATGCTTTCCCACTTAGATATGACTTGGGGACCTTAGCTGTAGGTTAGGGCTGTTTCCCTTTTGACGACGGACCTTAGCACCCGCCGTCTGTCTGCCAGACAAGACTCGATGGTATTCGGAGTTTGGTTAGGTTTGGTACCGCTCGCGCAGCCCTAGCCCATCCAGTGCTCTACCCCCATCGGCATACATCTGACGCTCTACCTCAATAGATTTCGCGGAGAACCAGCTATTTCCCGGCTTGATTGGCCTTTCACCCCTAAACACAAGTCATCCGAGCATTTTTCAACATGCAACGGTTCGATCCTCCAGTGCGTGTTACCGCACCTTCAATCTGCTCATGCCTAGATCGCCGGGTTTCGGGTCTAATCCAACATACTCAGTCGCCCTATTCAGACTCGCTTTCGCTTCGCCTACACCTAACGGCTTAAGCTCGCATGCTAGATTAAGTCACTGACCCATTATGCAAGAGGTACGCTGTCACTCCCTATGGAGCTCCAACTGCTTGTAAGCATCCGGTTTCAGGTACTGTTTCACTCCCCTAATCGGGGTGCTTTTCACCTTTCCCTCACGGTACTGTGTTCGCTATCGGTCATGTACGAGTATTTAGGCTTAGAGGGTGGTCCCCCTATGTTCAGACAGGATTACACGTGTCCCGCCCTACTCAAGTCCTTCTTCATCACTTTCGCATACGGGACTGTCACCCGCTATGGTCACACTTTCCAGAGTGTTCTGCTAGTTGAAAAGAAGGCACTGGCCTAGTCCCGGTTCGCTCGCCACTACTACGGGAATCTCTGTTGATGTCTTTTCCTCCGGGTACTGAGATGTTTCAGTTCCCCGGGTTCGCTTCACCAAGCCTATATATTCAGCTCGGTGATACCTTATCCACCTCGCCCAGGCGGCCCGAAAGCCAACTGGAAGAAATGGTGAAGGTGGGTTTCCCCATTCGGAAATCGCCGGATCAAAGTTTGCTCACAACTCCCCGACGCTTATCGCAGCGTGCCACGTCCTTCATCGCCTGTACATGCCAAGGCATCCACCAAATGCTCTTACCTCACGCTTGAGAATCCACACCATCAACGTCAGGCCTGCATAAAAGCCGGACGCTTGAAGATGGTGGGAGAATTATCTCAGCCAGATAATCAATTTGATTGATTTGTGATGCACGATCGTATGCCACAAGCCCGAAAGCTTGCGCGTTACAATCCATGCGCCACGGCATCGATTTAAAAACCCATTCACAATGTCAAAGATCGGCGACGCTGACTAATCAGCACGATCGCCTGACCTGCGGAAGCAGGATCTGGTTTCGTTTCATCTATCGGAATTTGATGTGCCTGGTGGAGCCTATCGGGATCGAACCGATGACCTGATGCTTGCAAAGCAACCGCTCTCCCAGCTGAGCTAAGGCCCCGCGCAGACAATGGTGGGCCTGAGAGGATTTGAACCTCTGACCTCACCCTTATCAGGGGTGCGCTCTAACCAACTGAGCTACAGGCCCACTCCACTGCGACCGGCCGCCATCCCCGAAGGAACAGGCTGCCGCGAGGGCGTGAGCCGGCGAAGGCACACAACCCGCTACCATGGAACATTCCATGCCTGCAGGCTGTATTCCGATTGATGAAAGGACATGAGGACGACGGCAATGTTCTTTGGAAGACTGCGAAGTACTTCCGATGGCTAGCATCGGCGCTTTCGCAAGTATCCTTAGAAAGGAGGTGATCCAGCCGCAGGTTCCCCTACGGCTACCTTGTTACGACTTCACCCCAGTCGCTGAACCCACCGTGGTCAGCTGCCTCCTTGCGGTTAGCGCACTGCCTTCGGGTGAATCCAACTCCCATGGTGTGACGGGCGGTGTGTACAAGGCCTGGGAACGTATTCACCGCGGCATGCTGATCCGCGATTACTAGCGATTCCGCCTTCATGCCCTCGAGTTGCAGAGGACAATCCGAACTGAGACATCTTTTGGAGATTAGCGCATCCTTGCGGAATAGCTGCCCACTGTAGATGCCATTGTAGCACGTGTGTAGCCCAGCCTGTAAGGGCCATGAGGACTTGACGTCATCCCCACCTTCCTCCGGCTTATCACCGGCAGTTTCCTTAA
>NZ_JAPFGY010000013.1:0-42500 GCF_026586795.1 Erythrobacter sp. WG | reverse complement strand
CACCACCGATGTCAACGGCGTCGATATCGTCGGTCAGCTCGCCTTCGTGCGATCGCTCACCATCAAGGGGCTGTCGCTGACCGAAGTGCCCCTGACCTTCGCCGACGCGCCCGCCTTCGCCGCACTCGGACTGCAAGACCGACCGGTGCTTTCGCTCGGGATGCAGCACCTCGCGCTGTTCGACCGTGTGGCGATCGATTTCGGGCGGCAGCAGATCCTGTTCGACGTGCCCGCCGACGTCGAGCGCGCGCTTCGCGAAGCGCGGCGCGGCCATTCCTATTCGCCCCGCTTCTGACCGGCGCGCCTTGCGGGGCGCGGCCCCCGCGCCCACATTGCGGCGATGCCGCCAGACACCGCCACCACGCCAGCCGATCAAACCATTAAAAAAACTCGCGCGCGTGATGTGGAGAGCTGGCCAACCCTGAAGCGGTTTCTCCCCTATCTTTGGCCAAAGGACAATCCGGGCCTGCGCACCCGCATCGTCATTGCCATGACGCTGGTGCTCGCGGGCAAGGCGGTGACGCTCGCCCTGCCCTTCGCCTACAAGGGCGCGGTCGACGCGATGTCGGGGACGGGCCGTGAAGGCGTGGTGGTCGCGCTCGCCCTCGTCGCAGCCTATGCGCTGGGGCGCTTCACCTCGGTCGCCTTCGACAACCTTCGCAACATCGCCTTCGAGCGAGTCGGCCAGGTCGCGACGCTGCACCTTGCCGAGGACGTGTTCCACCGCCTCCACCGCCTCAGCCTCAGGTTCCATCTCGCGCGGCGCACCGGCGAGGTCACCAAGATCATCGAGCGCGGGACCAAGAGCATTGACCAGATGCTCTACTTCCTCCTCTTCAACATCGCCCCGACCATCATCGAGCTGATCGCAGTGGGCGTGATCTTCTACATCAACTTCGGCATCGAGCTCGTCGCCGCGACCGCGCTGACCGTCGTCGCCTATGTCTGGGTCACGCGCGCGATCACCGAATGGCGCACGAAGCTCAGGCGCGAGATGAACGATCTCGACGGGAAGGCGCTGCACCGCGCGGTCGATTCGCTCCTCAACTACGAGACGGTGAAATACTTCGGCGCGGAGAAGCGCGAGGAGGCCCGCTACAGCCAGGCTGCCCGCGCCTATGCCGAGGCGGCGATCAAGTCCGAGAATTCGGTCGGCCTGCTCAACATGGCACAAGGCGCGATCACCAACGCGCTGGTGGCGGGCGCGATGGCCTATACCGTTTGGGGGTGGAGCGAGGGCACGCTGACGGTTGGCGACCTTGTGCTGGTCAACACCTACCTCATCCAGCTGTTCCGCCCGCTGGACGTGCTCGGCTGGGTCTATCGCACCATCCGCCAGGGCCTCATCGACATGGCCGAGATGTTCCGCCTGATCGACACCGCGATCGAGGTCGAGGACCGGCCCGGCGCGCCCGCGCTGATCGTGAAGAAGCCGACCGTCGTCTTCGACAACGTGACCTTCGGCTATGATCCGGGGCGGATCATTTTGGACGGTCTGAGCTTCGAGGTGCCCGCCGGCAGCACCACCGCCATCGTCGGCCCCTCGGGCGCAGGCAAGAGCACCATCGGGCGGCTCTTGTTCCGCTTCTACGATCCTCTCTCCGGGCGCGTGCTGGTCGGCGGCGAGGATATCGCTTCGGTCACGCAGGTATCCCTTCGCGCGGCAATCGGCATCGTTCCGCAGGATTCGGTGCTGTTCAACGAAAGCCTCGCCTACAACATCGCCTATGGCTGCGAGGGCGCCGACCAGGCCCGTGTCGAAGAAGCCGCGCGCGATGCCGCTCTCACCCCGCTGATCGACCGCCTTCCGGAACGATACGAGACCATGGTGGGCGAGCGCGGCCTGAAGCTTTCGGGCGGCGAAAAGCAGCGCGTCGCGATCGCCCGCACGCTCGTCAAGAACCCTCCGATCCTGTTGCTCGACGAGGCCACGAGTGCGCTCGACACGCGCACCGAGCAGGAGATCCTTGCGACCCTCAGACGAATCGCCGCTGGCCGCACCACGCTCGCCATCGCGCACCGCCTTTCGACCATCGCCGATGCCGACAACATCCTCGTCCTCGACCACGGGCGTCTGGCGGAGAGCGGCGACCATGCGGCGCTGCTCAAGCGCGGGGGGCTCTATGCCGAGATGTGGGCGCGGCAGGCCAACGAGCGGCGCGAGGACGACGTCGAGGCCGAAGCCGCCGAATAGGCTTCAGCCGGGCGGAAAGCGCGCGAAGCGGGGCAGCTCATGCAGCGTCGCGGCCCATGCGGGCGCGTCGGCACACTGGATCAGCTCGCGCGGCGGAAAGGCGTCGGGCTCGTCGAGGGTGGCGATCTGGATGTCGACGATCCCCGGCAGCACATCCTCGTTGACGTAGGTCAGCCCCGCCCGCAGGCGCCGCAGAAGCGGAAGCCCTCAGTTCTCACCGCCAGCCAGCCGACCGCATGCGCCCCCGCGCAGCGCGCGCAGTCGCTGCATTGGCAGATTTAGGCGCGGACCGGCTCGCCATCGAAGGCATAGACGACGGAACCGCAGTGACAGCGACCGCTCGGCATGATCGCATTCCCTCCGGACACGCGGTTGGCAGACTTGGCTCGGCCCTTGGTCGAAGCTACGCTGGCGTGCCCGTGCGATCAATTGCGAGATCGCCGGGCAGCGCCCGCCGCACCATCCTTTGCGGGCCGGGCGCCATCCAGGGGAGACATATCCGCATGCTTCGTTCCACCCTCGCCGGCGTGCTGCTTGCCGGCGCCGCCCTTCCCGCCTTTGCCCAGAGCGCGCCCGCACCGGCCCCGGTGCCCGCCGCGCCCGCTCCCGTGCCGACCGTGCCGCTCCCCGCGGCGCTGACCGCCGAGCAGATGCCGGCGATCCCGCTCACCCTCGCCGAGAGGGCGCGGCCCTATCTCGAGGCGCGCGGGGCGGGCTTCGCCGGCTGGGACCAGACCACCCGCGCGGTGCTGATCAGCACCCGCTTCGGCAACGTCGCCCAGTTGCACCGCGTCGCCCAGCCGATGGGCGCGCGCAGCCAGATCAGCTTCGAGGCCGAGCCGGTCTCGGGCTCCTATGCGCCGGTGAAAGGCGACGTGATCCTCGTCACCAAGGATCGCGGCGGGGACGAGTACTACCAGCTCCATACGCTGAAGGACGGCCGCCTCACTCTCCTCACCGACGGCAAGAGCCGCAACCAGCCGGGCGCCTGGAGCAACGACGGCCAGCTCGTCGGCTTCAGCTCGACCCGCCGCAACGGGGTGGATTCGGACCTCTACGTCATGGACCCCCGCGATCCCGCCTCGACGCGCATGGTGCACGAAAGCAAGGGCGGCGGCTGGGCCATCATCGGCTTCGCACCCGACAAGACGCAGGCCTTCGTTGCCGACTACAACTCGGTGCAGGACGTCGACCTCTACCGGCTCGACCTTGCCTCCGGCGCGATGACGCCGATCGGTGATCCGAGGGCCGAGATCGCCTATGGCGGCCTCAGGATTGCCCCGAACGGCGCCGTCTGGGTGACGAGCGATCAGGGCTCGGACTTCCAGCGCCTCGGCCGACTCGACCCGGCCACCGGCAAGTTCACCCCGGTGACGAAGGAGAGCTGGGACGTCGACGGCTTCGACATCTCCCCCGATGGCACCACCATCGCCTACGTGGTCAACGAGGCGGGCTCCGACCGGCTGCGCCTGCTCGACGTGGCGAGCGGCAGGGTAACCAGGGTCGATGCCCTCCCGGCCGGGCAGATCGGCGGCCTTGAATATGCGCCGTGGGGGGAAATCGGCTTCTCGTTCAGCAGCGCCAAGAGCGCGGCCGACGTGTGGTCGCTTGACCCCAAGACCATGCAGCTGACCCGCTGGACGCAGAGCGAGACGGGCGGCTTGGATGCGGGTGTCAATGTCGAGCCGCGGATCGTCACCACCAGGAGCTTCGACGGGCTCGAGGTCTCGGGCCTCCTGTATCTCCCCGATCCCGCCAAGTTCCCGGGCAAGCGCCCGCTGATCGTCTCGGTCCACGGCGGGCCTGAGGGGCAGAGCACCGCCGGCTTCCAGGGGCGCGGCAACTACTATCTCAACGAACTTGGCATCGGTCTCTTCTACCCCAACGTGCGCGGCTCGACCGGCTACGGGAAGACCTTCGTCAGCCTCGACAACGGACCCTTCAAGCGCGAGGATTCGGTCAAGGACATGGCCGCGCTGATCGACGCGGTGAGGAAGGACCAGGGCGTCGACCCGGCCAAGATCGGCCTCACCGGCGGCTCATATGGCGGCTATATGTGCTATGCCGCAGCCGTCCAACTGAAGGACAAGCTCACCGCGACCCAATGCACCGTCGCGATCAGCAACTTCGTGAGCTTCCTGGAAAACACCAATCCCTACCGGCAGGACCTGCGACGGGTCGAATATGGCGACGAACGGGACCCCAAGCAGCGCAAGAAGCTGACGGAGATCAGCCCGCTCACCCGGGTGAACGAGATCACGAAGCCGATGTTCGTCATCACCGGCGCCAACGATCCGCGCGTGCCGAAATCGGAGGCCGATCAGATGGTCGCCGCGATCCGCGGGCGTGGCGGGGAGGCTTGGCACCTCGTCGCCGCCGACGAAGGCCACGGTTTCGCCAAGAAGGCGAACCAGGACTATTCGTTCCTCGCGCAGCTCGTCTTCTGGAAGAAGCACCTGCTGGGCGAGTGAGCCGTGAGAGCCCCCTCCTCTTCAGAGGAGGGGGTTGGGGGTGGTGGACCCCGAAGGCGCAGCCGAGGGGCTCCCGCCAGCGGCCGCGGCTTGCGCGAGTTCGCGCAAGCGCTCCAGCGCCTCGCTGCGCCGCTCCCACGGCACGAACAGGTGATCGTGATGGAACCCCGCCACGACATTGCAGGCGATCCCGCGCGCCGCGAGCGCCGTCGCTACCGCTGCAGTCAGCCCGACGCCCTCGAGCGCCGAGTGCACCGTCAGGGTGATCCGGCCGAATGCGCCGTGCTCCTCCGGCACGATCGCGGTCGTGCCCTCATCCTCGTGGATCAACGCGAAGGCATCGGCGGGCGGATCGCCCTCGACCAGGGCGAAGGTCCAGCGACACTTGTCGAGCACCGGCGCCATCGCGGCCAGCATCCCCGCGAGGTCGCCGACCGGACCGCCCATCACAGGATGTATTTGGAAAGGTCGGTGTTGCCGGCGAGGCCCGCCAGCCGCGCCTCCACATAGGCAGCATCGATGGTAATCGTCTCGCCGACGTGATCCTCGGCCTCGAAGCTGATCTCCTCGAGCAGCCGCTCCATCACCGTCTGCAAGCGCCGTGCACCGATGTTCTCGACCCCGGCATTCACCTGCGCCGCGATCCGCGCGATCGCGGGGATCGCATCATCGGCGAAATCGAGCGTGACCTGCTCCGTTCCCAGCAGCGCCTTGTATTGCGCCACGAGATTGGCGCGCGTTTCCGAAAGGATGCGCACGAAATCCGCTTCGGTGAGCGCGCGCAGCTCCACCCGGATTGGCAGGCGGCCCTGCAACTCGGGCAGCATATCGGAAGGCTTCGCCACATGAAACGCGCCGCTGGCGATGAACAGCACATGGTCGGTCTTCATCGGCCCGTACTTGGTCGCGACCGTCGTCCCCTCGATGAGCGGCAGGAGGTCGCGCTGCACGCCCTCGCGGCTGACACTTCCGCCGCGCACATCGGACACGGCGATCTTGTCGATCTCGTCCAAGAACACGATCCCATTGGTCTCGGCATTCTGGAGCGCCGCGCGCGCGACATCGTCCTGGTCCAGCCGCTTGTCGGCCTCCTCGTCGACGAGCCGGTCCCAGGCATCGGGCACGCGCAGCTTCTGGCGGCGTGTGTTCTTCCGACCCAGGGCCTTGCCCATCATGTCCGAGAGGTCGATCATCCCGATCTGGCCGCCCATCTGACCCATATCGAAGGGCGCGGCAGGGGTGTCGCGCACCTCGATCTCGACCTCGACATCGTTCATGGCGTTCTGGACGATCCGCTGGCGAAAGCTCTCGCGGGTCGCCTCGGAGGCGTTCTCGCCCACCAGCGCGTTCAGGAGCCGGTCCATCGCCGCCTGGCTGGCGGCCTCGCGCACCTTCTCGCGGCGGCGCTCCTTCTCGAGCCGGATCGCCTCCTCGACGAGGTCGCGGGCGATCTGCTCGACGTCGCGGCCGACATAGCCGACCTCGGTGAACTTGGTCGCCTCGACCTTGATGAACGGGGCCTCGGCGAGCTTTGCCAGCCGCCGGCTGATCTCGGTCTTCCCGCAGCCCGTCGGCCCGATCATCAGGATGTTCTTGGGCGTCACCTCGTCGCGCAGGTCGGCGCCCAAACGCTGACGCCGCCAGCGGTTGCGCAGCGCCACCGCGACCGCGCGCTTGGCCTCGGCCTGGCCGATGATGTGTTCGTCCAATGCGGCGACGATCGCCTTGGGGGTGAGGTTGTCCATATGAGAAGTATCCGAATTTTTCGTTCGCCTCGAGCGAAGTCGAGAGGCCATTGCGTCGGTGTCGCGACTTCGCTCGGCACGAACGGAGCTGGGTTAAACGGTCTCGACCGTCAGGTTGCCATTGGTGAAGACGCAGATTTCGGCGGCCACCGCCATCGCCTTCCTCGCGATGGTCTCGGCATCCTGCTCGTAGTCGGCGATCGCCCGCGCGGCGGCGAGGGCGAAGTTGCCGCCCGAGCCGATTGCGGCGATCTCGCCCACCGGCTCGAGCACGTCGCCATTGCCGGTCAGCACCAGCAGCGTGTCCCTGTCGGCGACGATCATCAGCGCCTCGAGATTGCGCAGGTACTTGTCGGTGCGCCAGTCCTTCGCAAGCTCCACGCTCGCGCGCATCAGCTGGCCGGAATACTGCTCGAGCTTCTTCTCGAGCCGTTCGAACAGGGTGAAGGCATCGGCCGTCGCACCGGCGAAGCCGGCTATCACGCTGCCGTCGCCGATGCGGCGAACCTTGCGTGCGTTGGGCTTCATCACGGTGTTGCCCATCGACACCTGCCCGTCACCGGCGATGACGGTGGTGCCGTTCCGGCGGACGCCGATGATGGTGGTGCCGTGCCATTGCACGAGGCCGTGAAAACTTGAGCCGTGGGCCGAGGGATCGCTTGTCATGCGCGCAGATATGGCGCGCGTCGCGCCGGGATCAAGCGCGGGCGCTATTGCCCGTTCGGTCCGCTACCAGGGGCACCGGCGCCGCCCGGCAGGCCCGCGCCGCCGACCTGGCCGATATTGCCGAACAGATCCTCGAGGAACCCGCGCTCGCGCCCGAGCGTCGGGGTCTTGTTCCCGTTCGGATCGAGGAACACCACGTTCTCGATGCCCGACCGATCGACCTTGGCAACCCGTCCCGCCGCATCGAACTGCACCGCGAGCACAGAGTGCTGGCGGATCTTCGGGCGGCTGAAGGGCCGCTGGCCGGTGATGCTGGAGACATAGTACCAGGTGGGATTGCCGAACTGGCTGACGAAGGTCGGGCGGCCCAGCGTGCTTTCGACCGACTGCTTGTTGTCGATCTGCGGCTGCACCAGCGAGGTGAGCGTGGGGTCCACGATATAGCCGCGCGATTCCTGGATCGCCGAGCAGCCCGGCAGCACCAGTGCCGCCGCGCCGAGCAGCAGCGCGCCGCCACGCCATCCTGCGGCGCGATCCGTTGCGCGTGCCCCGTGCCTGTCAGCCTTCATCTGCGCCAATCCGTGTTCGCTTTCGTTGCTTGCGCGCGGTGCTGCGCACTTGTCCCTTGGGCGAGGTGCTTTAAGGGTCTAGGCGCAAGCTTGCAACGCACCATATCGGCAAAGCGGTTGGCGGCAGCGGGTTGAACCGCGCTTGAACGCATCCGGCGCGGGTGCCTCGGCGTAGTGACCGCAAGGCGTGCCGCGGCGGCGGTATGGCGTTCTGATTGCGAAAGGCTCTGACATCATGTCCCTTCTCTCCCGCCTGCTCGGCACCGCCCCGGACCCGCGCGAGGGCGTGCGCCCTTTGTGGCACCGCGTGATCGAGCTGGCGCGCGATGCCGATTACTATGCGACCGCCCGGGTCGCGGATTCGGTTGCGGGCCGCTTCGACATGATCAGCGCGGTCCTGAGCGCGGTGATGGTGCGGCTGGAAGCCTCTGATTTGCGCGCGGAAAGCGCTCTTCTGGCCGAATTGTTCGTCGAGGATATGGACGGGCAGCTCAGGGAATTCGGGGTCAACGACGTCGTCGTCGGCAAGCGGATCGGCAAGCTGATGAGCGTGCTGGGCGGACGGCTCGGCGCCTATCGGGTGGCGTTCAACGAGGGCGACCTTGAGCGGCTGACCGCCGCCGTGGCGCGCAACGTGACCTTCGCCGAGGGTGCCGAGGAGGCCGCCGCCGCGCGCGCGGTGGCCGAGCGATTGATGAAACTTTTCAACCGCCTGAAGCGTTTCTCCGACGCCGAGATGCTGTCCGCGAGTGCCATCTGGTGACCCCCTCCCTGCCCCCTTCCGAGCTTTCCCGCATGGTCCGGGCGCGGCCGCTGCCGGCAGGGCCGGTGGTGATCGAGGCCTCGCCCGCCGAGCGCGCCGCGCTCGCGGAAAGGTTCGGGCTCGGCGCGGTGGAGAGCCTCGTCGCGACCGTCGCCCTCGAGCAGAAGCCCCGCGCGATCCGCGCCACCGGGCGGCTGGCGGCCCGGGTCATGCAGCCCTGCGCCATTTCGGGCGAGGACTTCCCGGTCACCATCGACGAGCCTGTCGACCTCCGATTCGTCGAGGAACATCAACGTCCTGCCACCGAGGACGAGGAGATCGAACTCGAAGCCGACGATTGCGACGAGATCGCCTATTCGGGCGAGATGTTCGATCTTGGCGAGGCGGTGGCGCAGACCCTCGGCCTGGCGATCGATCCCTATGCCGAGGGGCCCGATGCCGATGCGGCGCGGGCGGCGGCGGGGATCGTGGCGGAGGGCGAACAGCTGGGGCCGCTGGCCAATCTGCTGGCAGGTCTGAAGAAGGATTAGGCCCGAATCTTGAGGCGCGATGTTCCACGTGAAACATCGTCCTGACGTGGGTCTGGCGGGGGTCTGGCAGGGGTGTAGGTCCGGTCAAGCGGGGGCTGGCGGGGGCCTGGGCAGCCCCGAGGCCAGCCTGGTAAGGCTTGGCGCAGGGTGCCCCGCACTGCTCAATCCGCCTTCCACGGGTTGAAGAACAAGGCTTCCACCGGCACCGCGAAGAAGGCCGCCATGCGATAGGCCATCGGCAGCGAGGGATCGTACCTGTCGGCCTCGATGGCGATGACCGTCTGGCGCGAGATCTCCAGCCGCTCGGCAAGCTCGGCCTGATTGAGACCGCGGGCCTTGCGCATCTCGCGCAGGCAGTTCCTCACTCGGCGTGCCCCCGTCCCCGCACCACCCAGATCAGCCACACGGCCACAAAGCCGACCACCTGGGCCATCACCATGTAGAAGGCGCCGAGCGTGATGTCGCTCGTGCGGCCGAGGAAGGTCATCAGGTAGGCCAGCATCGCCAGCGCCCCGCAGCTTCCGCCCCAGTACCAGCTGATCAACTGCCCCTGCTGCTGGAGATCGTCGGTCCGCTTCCACCACAGCCAGGCCACGCCCAGAACCGCGGCATAGAGGGCGAGCACCACCGGATAGACGCGGAACGGCTGATCGCTGCCGCCTGTGGCCGGCAACATCCGCCCGAACAGCGTGCCTGCGGCAATGACCGCGGCGAGGGTGAGGCCGCCGAACAGCCAGAACTTCATGCGATGTGTCATCATGCAAACCCCGAACAACCGAGAACGATGTTCAAAGGTTTTTACATTTCCGGACAAATGTCAAACTGTTTTTACATCCCGACCCGACTTCAACGAGAAAGGCCCCGCAATCGCTCGCGGGGCCTTGGGTGAATGCGTCGCTGCCAAAGCGATCGGAACGGCCGATCCCGTCAGAACGGAATATCGTCGTCGAGATCGTCGTAGCCGCCGCCGCCGAAGCCGCCGCCTCCGCCCGAACCGCCGCCGCTACCGGCACCGCCCTGATCCCAGCTGCCGCCCGATCGTCCGCCGCCGCCATAGCCGCCGCCGCCGCCACCCATGCCGCCGCCACCGCCACCGCCACCGCCGCCCGCGCCGTCAAGCATGGTCAGCGTGCCGCCCATGCCCTGGATGACGATTTCGGTCGAATAGCGGTCCTGACCGTTCTGGTCCTGCCACTTGCGGGTCTGGAGCTTGCCCTCGACGAAGACCTTGCTGCCCTTCTTGAGATAGCGCTCGACCACCCCGACGAGGCCCTCGGAGAAGATCGCGACGGTGTGCCACTCGGTCTTTTCCTTGCGCTCACCGGTCTGGCGATCCTTCCATTGCTCGGACGTCGCGATCCGCAGGTTGGCGACCTTGCCGCCGTTGTTGAAGGTGCGGATTTCCGGATCGGCGCCCAGATTGCCGATCAGCATGACCTTGTTGAGCGAACCCGCCATCGAAATTTGTCCTTCCCGCCAATGTCCTGACCCCGGCCCCGCAAAATGCGCTCCGAATCCGGGAGAGGCAATAGGGAAGAGCGGGGGCGGGCGCACCACGATGTGGCGGCTTTTGCACGGATAGAGACGATCGCGCCTGTGTTTCTCGTCACCCCGGCGAAAGCGGGGACCCAATGGCTCCGGGCGCAGCGCTCGACGCCCGAGGCCTCAGCTTGCGCTGGCGTGACGGTGGGCGCCTACCGCGCCGGGTAGCGCAGCCGGCCGAGGAAGCGCGTCAGGCTCGGCAGCTCGCGGTCCTTGTTCAGGAACTGCGCCTTGGCCTTCTCGAACTTCATCACCCCGTCGATGCGGCGATCGAGGAAGGCGTAGGTGTCGGCCTTGCCCTCGCTGTCGTCATTGACGAACACCGCGAGCGTCGCCGAGTAGATCCCGGCGAGAATCGCGCGCTTGGTGTAGTGGTTGTAATCGGTCGCGGTGTCCCCGGCGAGGCGCCACATGATGTCCGCCGAGCGCCAGCCGAGCCTCAGCCCCTTGGCCGCATTCTGCGGCTGGGCCATGACGGCGAGCGCCCGGCGCACCGCCTCGTCGATGTTCTCGACCGCTTCCAGCCGGAAGGCGACGAGGGTGCGGATCCGCTCGCGGATCTTGAGCGCCGCCAGCCGCTCGGCCGGCCATTCGGCCTCCATCGCCGCGTCCACGGAAGCGATCCATGCTTCGATCATGTCCATCGGCCGCGCGCCGGGGAAGGCGAGCTTGGCGATGTCCGGGTCGACCCCGGCCATCTCGGCCGCGGCGGTGAGCGCGGTCGCATTCCACCCGTCGAAGATCGCGCTCGCCGCGATGTCCGGGGCGAGCGCGAGGCGCAGCTCGTCGAGAGTCATGTCGGCATGGTCGGTCATGTCAGAACGAAGGCCCGTAGTCTTTCTTGGTTCCCGCTTCGGCGCGCTTCTTGTCGGCGGCGTCGAATTCGGCCTTGAGCAGCGTGTTCGCCGCGCCGATCAGCTTCATGTAGTCGCGCGCCGAGCGGCCCGAATTGTCGTTGCGGTCGGGATCGGCGCCGCGCGCCAGCAGCAGCCGCACCAGCGGCACGTTGCGCGCGTGGACCGCCGCGATCAGCGGGGTCTCGCCGGTCTGGTCGGCGACGTTGATGTTGGCCCCGCCGCCGATCAGCGCCTCGACCCCCTCGACGAAGCCGAGCGAGGTGGCGAGCTGGAGCGGGGCGATGCCGCGCTTGTTGCGGATGTTGGGATCGGCCCCGCGCTGGAGCAGGAAGCGCACCCACAGCCCGTCGCTGCGGGCGACGGCGATGTGCAGGCCGGTGTCGCCGCTGGTGATGTCGCGGCTGTTGATGAGCTGGTTGCCCGGCTTGTTGAGCATATCGGTGGCATCCTCGCCCTTGCGGTCCTTGACCGCCTCGAGGAACTTGTACCCTTCCGACTGGAACTGCGCGGCGGCGGGCATGGCCAGCGCAAGGGCGCTGGCAATCGCGCCGACAGTCCCTAACTTGCGCAAAACAACTCGGCCCACGGTTTGATCCTTTCGCATTACCTGTCACACCTTGCCGGGTGAGAGGGCGCAAGCGACACGCCGATGCGCCCTCGCAGTGAGCCAGTTAGCAGAGCATGAACCGCATCAACAAGCCTTCGCCCGCACGCCCCTTCGCTTTGGGGATCGCCGTCGCCGCCGCCTTGGTCCTGGCGGGGTGCGGGAGCGACGCCCCGGCCAAGCCCGAGCCGCCGCTCGCCGGGGCGCGGATCGGCGGGGACTTCACCCTGACCGGCAGCCAGGGTCAGACGGTGCGCTGGGGCGATTTTTCGGGCAAGTACCGGGTGGTCTATTTCGGCTACACCTTCTGCCCCGACGTCTGCCCGACCGACGTGCAGCGCATCGCGCAGGGGCTGAAGCGCCTCGGCACGACCGACCCGGCAGCGGCGGAGAAGATCGTGCCGATCTTCATCTCGGTCGATCCCGAGCGTGACACGCCCAAGGTGGTCGGCGAATTCGCCGCCGCCTTCTCGCCCGACATGGTCGGCCTGACCGGCACGCCCGAACAGATCGCGGCGGCCGCCAAGGCTTTCGCCGTCGCCTATGGCAAGGGCGAGGCGCAGCCGGGCGGCGGCTACCTTGTCGACCATTCGCGCATCGTCTTCCTGTTCGGCCCCGACGGCGCGCCGATCGCGACTCTGCCGACCGACAAGGGCGCCGATGCGGTCGCGGCGGAACTCAAGCGATGGGTGAGCTGAGGGCGCGCTTCTGGGAGCTGCCCCTGGGCGAGCTCACAAGGCCCGAATGGGAGGCGCTGTGCGACGGCTGCGGGCGCTGCTGCCTGCATAAGCTCGAGGACGAGGATACCGGCGAGGTGGTCGACACCAACATCGCCTGCCGCCTGCTCGACACGCGCACGGCGCAATGCTCGGACTATCGCAATCGCAAGGCCTTCGTCCCCGATTGCCTGCGGCTGACCTTGCGGATCGTCGAGCAGGTGGGCTGGCTGCCCGCGACCTGCGCCTACCGCCTCAGGAACGAGGGTCGCCCGCTGCCCGGCTGGCATTACCTGATCTCGGGCGACCGCGATGCGGTGCGCCGGGCCGGGGTGTCGGTGGTGGGCCGGGTGGTGAGCGAGGTAAATGCCGGCCCCATGGAGCACCACGTCACCCACTGGCCCGCCCCCCGGCGCGGCTGGGATCGGGAGAGCGAGGAGGCCGGGACATGATCGACTGGCTGCGCGGCGCCTCGCTCCGGCACGCGCTCGAACCGGAAATCGAGCTTGGCGGGCGGCAGGTGCCGATCGTGCTCAAGCGGATGAAGACTGCCCGGCGCCTCACCCTGCGACTCGCGCCCGACGGCAGCGAGGTGCGCATCACCCTGCCCGCCTGGGCCGAGGGGCGCGAGGCGATCGCCTTCGCCCATGCGCGGGCCGGCTGGCTCGCCGAACAGCTCGCCCGGCTCCCCCGCCGCGCCGCGCCCGGGCCGGGGGGAGAGGTGCGCTACCGGGGCCGGAGCCTGCGGATCGCCTGGGATGCCCGCGCGCCCCGCCGCCCCGCGCGCGAGGGCGACGCCCTGCGGATCGGCGGACCCGAGGCGGGGATCGAGACGCGCATACGCCGCTGGCTCGAGGCCGAGGCGCTCGCGCTCGCCGAGGCCGATATGCACGACTACTGCGCCGCCGCCGGGCTCGCCCCCGTGCCGATCGCGCTTACCCGCGCCCAGCGGCGCTGGGGCTCGTGCTCGGACAAGAGCCGCATCCGCATCAACTGGCGCCTGGTGCAGGCCCCCGACCACGTGCGCCGCTCGGTGGTCGCGCACGAAGTCGCGCACCTCGTCCACTTCGACCATTCCCCCGCCTTCCACGCGCTGCTCGCCCGCATCTTCGAAGGCGAGATCGCGGCGGCGGACAGGTGGCTCAAGGAACATGGTCGCTCGCTCTACGCGAGCTTCGGCTAGAACAGCACCGCGCCCGCTCCGGCAGGCGGAGGGGAGGCGTCCCTGGCACCGGCCATCCCCCTCCCGCCTGCGGGAGGGGCAAGGGGTGGGCACCGAGCGCAGCGAGGCTCCCTCCTCACCCTCCCCCGCACTTTCGCCCCGCACCCTCGCCCCCTCCCCCCTCGCCCCTCCCCCCGCCGCACCGCCCTTCCCCATCGCCGCCGCGCGCCCTATATTGCCGCCATGCCCCGCTCCTCGCTCGCCAAGTCGCGCTTCAATCCCGCTCCCGGCCTTGCCGATCTCTGGGACTACATCCGGCGCCCCGTCCCCTATCGCTGGCCGATCCTCGCGCTCTCGGTGCTGCCGGTCGCCGGCATCCTCGCCTGGGCGCTCGACCAGCAATACTACGCTCCGCCCGAGCGGCCCCGGATCGAGTATATCACCACGCTGGAGGACGGGCGCAGCGACGCCGAGATCATGGCCGAGAACCGCGCCAACCAGGAGATCAAGGACCTGCGCGAGGCCGAGGCCGCGCGCATCCAGGCCGAGAAGCGCAAGATGTACAAGGCGCTGGGCGCCGCCACCGGGCTCGACGTCGAGAGCATGGAGCGCGAGGCCGAGGCCGAACGCGCCGCCGCCGAGGCAAAGAAGCGGCAGGCGCTGGAGGACAACGCCCGCCGCCTTGCCGAGCAGGGCGCCCGGCAATAGCCGCGCACGCCGTCCCCACCGACCGCGACTGGATGGCGGCCGCCGCGCGGCTCGCCATACGCGCGCGCCCGCTTTCCCGGCCCAATCCCGGTGTCGCGGCGCTTGTGGTGTGCGAGGGCCGGGTGATCGCGCGCGGATGGACGCAGGCTGGCGGGCGGCCCCATGCCGAGGCGGTCGCCCTTGCCGGCCTTGCGCCCGATGCGCTCGCCGGAGCCACGCTCTACGTCACGCTCGAACCCTGCGCCCATGCGAGCGCGCGCGGGCCGGCCTGCGCGGACCTCGTCGCCGCCGCCCGCCCGGCCCGTGTCGTCATCGGCCAGCGCGATCCCGACCCGCGCACCTGCGGCGCAGGCATCGCCCGGCTCGAAGACGCCGGGATCGCCGTCAGCCTGCTCGACGATCCCGCGTCGGCCGCCAGTCTTGCCGGCTTCCTCACCCGCCAGCGGGCCGGGCGCCCGTGGGTGACGCTCAAGCTCGCGACCTCGCTGGACGGCTGCATCGCGCTCGCCGACGGGACCAGCCGCTGGATCACCGGCGAGGCCGCGCGCGCCCATGTCCACGCGCAGCGCGCGCAGCACGACGCGATCCTGGTGGGCGGCGGCACCTGGCGCGCCGACGCGCCGCGCCTCGACGTGCGCCTGCCGGGCCTTGAGGGCCGCTCCCCGCAGCGCGTGGTGCTCACCCGCGGTCCGTCCCCGGAGGGGGCGACCACGCTCGGCTCGCCCGCGGCGATCGCGAGCCTCGACGGCGTGCAGTACCTCTACGTCGAAGGCGGGGCCGAAACGGCGGCCGCCTTCCTCGCGGACGACCTCGTCGACGAGCTCCACCTCTACACCGCCCCCATTCTGATCGGCGAAGGCAAGCGGGCGCTCGGCGCGCTGCGCCTCGCGGGGCTGGCGCAGGCGCATGGCCGCTGGGCCGCTACGCAGCGCCGCCAGCTTGGCAGCGACAGCTTCGCAGCCTATCTGCGAATGCGATAACTCCCTTCAGGAACCCCCGCCCATGTTCACCGGCATCGTCACCGCCATCGGCACCATCGCCGCCGCCGAACAGCGCGGCGACCTGCGCCTGCGCATCGCGGCCCCGCTCGATCCGGCGCGGATCGACATCGGCGCCTCGATCGCCTGCTCGGGCGTGTGCCTCACCGTGGTCGAGCGCGGCGGCAGCGCCGGGGACGCATGGTTCGAGGTCGATTGCAGCCACGAAACCGTCAGCCGCACCGTGGCGGGGATGTGGGAGGCGGGCGCGCGGCTCAACATCGAGCCCTCGCTGCGATTGGGCGACGAGCTCGGCGGGCACATCGTCACCGGCCACGTCGATTCGGTGGGCGAGGTGGTGAAGGTCGCCCGCGACGGCGACAGCTGGCACGTCGCGATCCGGGCGCGCGCGGAGATGAGCCCCTTCATCGCCGAGAAGGGCTCGATCACCGTCAACGGCGTCTCGCTGACCGTCAACGATGTGCGCGACCGGCCCGACGGGACCTGCGATTTCCTGCTCAACATCATCCCTCACACCGCGGCCGTGACCACCCTCGGCGATCTGGCCAAGGGGGACATGGTCAACCTCGAGATCGACGTGCTGGCGCGCTACCTGAAGCGGATGCAGAGCCTCGCCGGACTGCGGTGAAGCGATGCGAGCGTGCGGGATCGCGGGCGCGTTGCTGGTCGCCGCGTGCCAGCCCGCGCCCGCCGACGCCCCCGGCGCCGAAGGAGCCCCGGCCATGACCCCGTCCGATACGATCAACCCCGTCGTCCATTTCGAGATCCCCGTCGCCGACCTGGACCGCGCGGTCCGCTTCTACGAGGCGGTCTTCGCGGTGACGCTCGAGCGGCGGATGGTCGACGGCTACGACATGGCCTTCTTCCCCCGCGCCGATGGGCGTCCGGGCGCGAGCGGGGCGCTCGCCAAGGGGGATGTCTACAAGCCCACCCGGGACGGCGCGATCCTCTACTTCGATGTCCGGGATATCGACGCCGTGATCGCCCGCGCCAAAGCTGCGGGCGGCGACGTGCTCTATCCGAAGAAGGACATCGGCGCGGCCGGCTTCGTCGCCGAGATCGCCAACAGCGAAGGCAACCGCATCGCCCTTAGCCAAGCGGCGGAATGAGTGGGGCTCAGGGTCGCTCCTCGAGCGGCTCGGTGGGCGCGCGTTCGGCAAAGTCGAACACTGCCGGTTGCCGCCGGAGCGGCGAGACGCGCACGCCCTCGGCCTCGAGCAGCGCCTGCTGGGCTGCGGTGCCGCCCGGGAACTTGGGGTTGAGGAACCCGCCTTTCTTCAGCACCCGCCACCACGGAGTGAGCTCTTCGTCGGGCACGCCCATGATCCGGCGCTCCTCGGCGGCGCGGGCGGCCATGTTGAGGAAGATCGCGGTCGACACCGGGCAGGCGACCGCGACGCCATGACGCCGCGCGAGCGCCGCGCGCACCGTGTCGAGCGTCGCCACCTCCCCTGGTCGCAACCGTCGCACCAGCGCATCGACCTCGGCGGGCGAGGACACCACCATCGCGCCCCCCGCCGCCTCGCGGAAGCCGGGCGCACCGGGCGGGATCATGTGGACGATATGCGGCTCCCGCCCGCTGTTGAGGTGGTCGATGGCGGATTTGCGCTTGGCCATGGCGGCTCTCCCGATTGCGATTCGCGCGAGGATTATCGTGGGGCCAAGGCAGGGAGAATAAGCGCGCTTTGTTCCCGTTGTGATCCGGTGTGCGGGGCCGTGTTGGCCGGCGCGCTGCCCCGTCAGCCGGCCAGCGGCCCGCTCGCGAAGCTCTCGCGCGTGATCGCGTAGGTGAGGTGCTCGATCACCGCCCCATCGGCCATCACCCGGTCCTCGCGCCTCTGGGTGAGGACCGCGCCAATCTTCTCCAGTGCGCGGCGCGAGCGGGTGTTGGTGGCGCCCACGAGGAACCGCACCTCGGCGACGCTGGCGAGGGCGTGGGCGAGCATCAGGCGCTTCATCGCGTAGTTGTAGGTGCCGCCCCAGTGCGAGCGGGCGAGGAAGGTCCAGCCGATCTCGACCGAGCCGCCGTCCGCTTCCTCCAGCCCCTGAAAGCGCGAGGAGCCGATCACCGCGCCGGTCTTCGCGTCCGAAGCGATCAGCGCGCCCCTGTTGGCGAGCGCATCCGCGAAGAAGGGGCGGAACACCTCCTCCTTCCACCGGTCGTGCGCGGGGTGCTGCTCCCAGACCAGCGGGTCCGAGGCGACCGCGAACAGCGCCTCCCAGTCGGCGGCACGCAGGGGGCGCAGCCGGACGTGCTCGTCCTCCAGCACGGGCTGGCGGTCGAGCATCGGCGTGCCCTACTGCGCGACCGCCGCCAGCGCGGCGATGAACTTGGGCAGGTTCGCCTTGGTCAGCCCGGCGATATTGATGCGGCCTGAGGCCGCCATGTAGATGCCGTGCTCCTCGCGTAGCTTGGCGACCTCCTCCTTGGTGATCGGCAGCATCGAGAACAGCCCGTTCTGCGCCCCGAGCGGGGTGAGGTCGATCCGCCCCGCCGTGCCCGCCGCTGCGAGCGCGTCGCGCACCCCGCGCATCCGGGCGCGCATGGTGTCGAGCTCGGCGAGCCACTGGCGGGTCAGATCGACGTCGCGCAGCACGATCCGCACCGCCGCGCCGCCGTGGTCGGGCGGCATCGACCACGCCGCGCGGGCCAGCGCATTGGCGTTCGAGAAAGCGGTTTCGAGATCGCCCGGCTCCTTGGCCATGACGTAGAAGGCGCCGACCCGGTCCCGGTACTGGCCGAAGTTCTTGTCGCAGCTGTGCGCGACGAAGGCCTCGGGCACCTGCGCCAGGACGGCGCGCATCCCGGCCGCGTCCTCCTCCATCCCGTGGCCGAGGCCCTGGTAGGCGGAATCGATGATCGGGAAGGTGCCGCTCCGCGAGAAAGCCTCGGCAATCGCGGCCCACTGGTCGGCGGTGTAGTCGATGCCTGTCGGGTTGTGGCAGCAGGCGTGGAGCAGCACCGCCTCGTCCGCGCCCGCGCCTTCGATCGCGGCAAGCACCGCCTCGAGATTGGCGGTGCCGTCAGGCTTCGCGTGATCGAAGGGGGCGGGCTCGATGCCCAGATCGGCGAGGATCTGCGCGTGGTTGGGCCAGGACGGCACGCCCATGTGGACGCGCCTGACCCCGGCCTTGCCCGCCATCGCCAGCGCGAGACGCACCGCGCCGGTGCCGCCCGGGGTCTGCATCCCCTGCACCCGCCCGCCCATGGTCGGCGCGGCGGCGCCGAAGATGTAGGGCATCAGCGCATTGACGAAGCCCATGTCCCCTTCGGGTCCGAGGTAGGACTTGCTGTCCTGTGTCTCGAGAAGCTTCTGCTCGGCCGCCTTGATCGCGGCGAACACCGGGGTCGCGCCATCCTCGGTGCGATACACGCCGACGCCGAGATCGATCGTGTCGGGCCGCGGATCGGCAGCGTGGAGGCGGATCAGGGCGAGCAGCGCATCGGGCGCCTGGGGGCTGAGTCGTTCGAGCATGATAGAGCGGGCCATGACGCGCCGCCCGCCGCTCGGCAACCGCGTTTTTCGCCGTCAGCCGATCAGAACGGCACCCATTTCTGTTCGCGCGAGAATTTCATGTAGCCCGCGTTGATCCCGAGCCTGAGCCCCGCGCCGACCCGGATCGGGATCAGCACCACGTCGCCGCGCCGCATGTAGCTCGCGTTGAGGCCGCCCACGAGATAGGCCTGCCCCTCGCCCGCGGGGAAGCGGTTGAACAGGTCCTCGGTGTCGAACAGGTTGTAGACCAGCACGAAGGTGTTGCCCGCGTTGGCTCCGGCATCGAAGCCCACCGAGGGCCCGGTCCAGTACACCCGGCGCTGTCCTTCGACCTTGTGGTGGAGCGTCCCCGAGCCGTAGCGTGCGCCGATGATGAAGGCTCCGCCCGCCTCGCGCCCGACGATGTAGCCGTTGGGGCGGCCCTGCTTCTTGAGCAGATCCTCGATCAGCTTGGCGAGCCCTTCGGCGCCCTTGCCGAACACGCCTTCGGCCGCGCCGATGAGATCGTCCTCGCCATAGGTGTCGGAGGTGGCGGCGGCGGCGGGCGTTGCCGCAGGGGCGGCGGTCGCGGCGGGCGAATACTCGCTCCAGTTGGCGGTCGGATCGACCGGGGCGGGTGTCGCGGGAACGGGCGACGGAGCAGGCTCGGGCACCGGGGCGGGCAGCGGCGCCGGGGGGCGCGGGTTCGACAGGTCCGCATCGATCCCGCCCTCGCGCATCGCCGCGTCCGGATCGACCTTCTCGAGATCCTGTGCCGCCAGCGGCCCGCCGAGCGACAGGGCCGCGCAGGCCCCCATCGCAAGGCCGGCGAGCCTGCGGCGCCAATCGGGGATACGGGCTTTCATCAGGTTCATCATGCAGCCTCTCGCAGCATCGGTCAGCCCCGGTTTTATGCGCATCGAGGAGAATCCCTGCGCCCGCGCCGTGCAACCGCTCGTCGCCGGAGCGAATCGGAATTGCGACGAAGCGTTGGCTGCTGCCTATGGCGGCAAGGCTGAACCGGTGCCGAACCATGCACCCGGCGCGGCGTCCGCCCGGTGCCCGCCCGCTTTTTTGTCGGACCCGGCTTGCCGCTGGCCCAAGGGCCGACTATAGCGCCGCCCTCGCAGCCAAGCGTTGTGCCCGGAGACGTGGGTGAGTGGCTGAAACCAGTTCCCTGCTAAGGAACCGTACTCTATCAGGGTACCGAGGGTTCGAATCCCTCCGTCTCCGCCACCGGCCCCGCAAGGCATTGATCTAGCAGAAAAGCCTAGAAAACCGCCACTTGCGGTGGCTACGGTTGCCACAATGCCTGCTACAAAACAATCCAAGCCGAACTCGATGCAACGGGTTGCAAAGCACCTCTACCGGCGGGGGCAGAGCCTTCCGCCGGAGCATCCCAGTCGATGCCCGGCCTGCCTTCGGGGGTATACGTGAGCATGTCCGCAGCCTTGGCGACGTCACAGAGGGCCGCGCCAAGGCCCTTGCCACTATGCACAACGAATTCTGCAACCGGCGGATCGAAGAGGCACGGGGCAAGCGGAACCAGCCAAAGGTGCATCTGGACTTCATGCGGGTGACGCGCGTGCGGAGCGCGAGGACATGGAGCGGGCGGTCCGGGCATGGCTTGTCGAAGTGGAGGCTGCCTCATCAGCGTCTGGACCAGGGAGCGGATCAGAGGCCGACGAGCAAATACGTGCCATGAGATACCTCGACGCCGAGGTTATCCCCATCAGGGAGCTTCCCCCACCTTATGGCGCGGGCCACTTGCGCGAGATCGATGAACGCTGGCTCCGGCTATAGCGGTGAAACGAATGGCCGACTGGCAATTTCATCGGGTCGCTCATCAACCGGGTGCGGCCAAACGTGGGACTTAACCGCCGTTCTCAATCGACATACCGAATGACTGGATTCGCCAATACCGGTCGGTCAGCTTCGACAGGGGTTCTGCCAAAAGCCGAAATTCAGCAAGCGACCCCATGCCGGACCTTCGGTTGCGAACTGGAACCTCATGAAAGCCGCAGCGCGCTGATGGGGCGCGGATGAGCTGCTTATGCTATCGTTCTGCCGGTCCTGCCCGGCCTCCGACGAAACCAGCGCACATCGGGACTCTGCTTTTCGTCGGAATTGATTGCCGGGAACGCACACCCGCGCTGAGCATCCGGCAATTGTGGTTGAGCCGGGCTAATGTGCGATCTCCGCAGAGACACCCATTCCTATCCCCACGATTGCTACGCAAAGCAGTCCTAAACCCGGCCATGTCGGGCGAGAGCGACCTACTTCAGGTCAGTCATCGGGCCGGACAGGTTTCGGGAGTTCGACGATGGCGCTTGTCAAAAAGGAAAATCTCAACGGCAGCACGGCACCGGACGGGATGCTGGCCGACCGGGCCCTCGCGGCCAAGTCGCGCGGCAAACCGAAGGCCGACGAGGCGGTATCCGCCCGCGAGGCCGATGCCCGCAAGCGTGCCGCACGCACCTATGCCCGCCAGCAGCAGGCTGCCGAGCGCATTTCTGCGGCCAGCACCCAGTTCGCTGGCGGCGTGGCCGAGGCGACGCAGGCGCTTGAGCTACTCCAGTCGGCGATGGCACAGATCGCCGCCGGGGCCGAGCAGTCGGCCAGCGCCTCGCAGCAGTCGCTCCACAATGTTTCCGCTATCAGCGCGCTGGTCGGCGACAGCCGCAGCGCCGCCGAGGCCTCGCTCGAACGCACCCGCGCGCTTCAGGCCCTGTTGGTAGAGAACCGCAGCCGTATCGAGGGTTCGGTAACAGCTCTCAGGACCGCCGCCGAGCGCCAAACCACGTCCGTCAAGACCGTCAGCGATCTCGAGGCGCAGGCGACTAATATCGGCGAGATCGTCAAGGCAGTCGCGCGGATTGCCGATCAGACCAACCTGCTCGCGCTCAACGCCGCGATCGAGGCGGCGCGGGCGGGCGAGCATGGCAAGGGCTTTGCCGTGGTCGCCGACGAAGTGCGCACCCTTGCGGAAACCTCGGAGAAGAGCGCCTCGGAAATCCAACTGCTGGTCGGCCAGATCCAGGCCGAGGTGCAAGCGATCGCCGCCGGCATTCTCACCTCGGCCGAAGCGGCCCGCAGCGAGGCCGGGAAAGGCGCCGAGGTCACCGAACAACTGGCCCAGCTGCAGGGCGACATGGACGTGATCCTGACCGGCGCGGAAACAATCGCCCGGTTGAGCGCGGAATCGCAAACCGCGGTGATCGAGGCGCAAAAGGGCTCCGAGGCGATCTCGAGCGCGGCGGCCGAGCAATCGGCGGCGTGCGAGGAGGTCGTCGCCACACTCGACCAGCAGGCCTCGGCGCTGCGCGAATGCGATGTCACCGCGCAGAACCTGTCAGACGTCGCCGAGGAAATGAAGAACTCCACCGACGTGCGCAAGAGCGCCGAGGAAGTGGCTTCAGCAGCCGAGGAGTTGTCGGCGGCGGTCGAGGAGATCAACCGTTCGGCGAGCCAGATTCTCGTCGCCATCGACCAGATCGCGGGCGGCGCACGCACCGCTGCGGCGGCCGCCAACCAGTCGGGCGCGGCGATCGAACAGATCCGCAAGGGCGCGCAGCTTTCGAGCGATGCCGCCACCACCGGGCTGGAACGCGGCGAGGCGGTGTCCGAACTGATCGCGCGCAGCCGCGGCGCTGTCGAGCAGATGATCGAAGGCGTCGCCAGCTCGGTCGACAGCAATGCCGAATTGCGCGGGCAGGTAAGCCAGCTAGGACAGGTCTCGCGCCGGATCGACAAGATCGTCGAGGCGATCACCACGGTCGGGATCAAGACCAACATGCTCGCGGTCAACGGTTCGGTCGAGGCGGCGCGCGCGGGCGAGTTTGGTCAGGGGTTTGCGGTGGTCAGCAACGACATCCGCAACCTTGCCGAGGAATCCTCCGAAAACGCCGACCGGATCAAGGATCTGGTGCGCACCATTCAGGAACAGATCGCCAATGTCGCGGCGGATCTCGACACGATCAGCCGCGCGGCGCTCGACGAGGTGGAGACAAACAAGGCGATCACCGTGGCGCTCGCCCGGGTCACCGAGGACATGAACGAGGTGCTGAGCGGGAACCGGGCGATCCAGGAGAGCACGGGCGAGATGCTGCGCCAGGTCATCGAGGTTCAGACCGGGATCGACCAGATCGCCGCCGCCGCGACCCAGGCCGATCAGGCCGCTGCCCAAGCCGCCAGCGCCGCCAAGCAGCAGAGCGAAGGGGCCGAGGATCTCGCCGTCGCGATCGAGGATGTCGCCTCGATGGCCGACGAGCTGCAATCCGCCGCCTGATCGCGGGCCCCTAATCCAGCCCGCCACAGGGAGGCTCCCCGATGAAACATACCCGGATCGTGCCGGACACTGCGGCCGGCGAAGTTACCCCGCCCGTCGACACTTCCGCCGAAGCGGTCAGCCCCGCCCGCCAGCGCCAGTTCACGGTCTTCACCGTGGCCGGAGAGATATTCGGCGTGGCGCTGCAGGAGGTGAAGGAAATCATCCGAATGCCCGAGGTGGTGCGCGTGCCGCTGGCGCCGCCGAGTCTGGAGGGGCTCGCCAATCTGCGGGGCACGGTGCTGCCCGTAGTCGCCGCCCGCAGCTTGTTCGGCAGCGAACCGGCCGCGCCCGACGATGCGACCCGCGTGGTGGTGCTCGATCACGCCCAGCCGATCGGCATCGTCGTCGACCGGGTCATCAGCGTCATCGCGGTCGATGCCGCGCGGATCGAGGATGGCGAAGAGGCCGAAAAGACCATCCGCTCCGACTTGCTTCAGGGCGTGATCAAGGATGAAGGCGCGCTGGGCCTTGTAATGGTGCTCGATAGCGCCCGGCTGATCGAGCAGGAATATGCCGCACTCGCCGGAAGCGGGCCGACGACGCATGACGGGTTCGCCGCGCATGATACCGGGGTAGCGACGCTGCGAAGTGCCTGCGACACTGGCGCCGACATCGCATCCGACCCCGAAATCCAGCTCGTCAGCTTCGAGGTCGCCGGGCAGGAATATGCCCTGCCGATCCAGTCGGTGCGCGAGATCGTGCAGTGTCCCGAGCGCATTACTGCGGTCCCCAAGGCGGCCGCGAGCGTGGTTGGCTTGATCGCCCTGCGCGATCGCCTGCTCCCGGTGGTCAGTCTGCGCGGCCTGTTCGGCCTGCCTGAGGGCACCGCCTGCGAACAGGACCGGGTCGCGGTCGTCTCCGTGGGCGAGGGCCTGCTGGTCGGGTTGTTGCTCGACAAGGTCAACGAAGTCCTGCGGGTGCGCCAGAGCGGCATCGATGCGGTGCCCGCGATGCTCGCCGCTGACCGCAATCTTGCAGAAATCACCGCCATCTGCCGCCTCGACGGAGGTCGGCGGCTCGTCTCGATCCTCTCGGCCGAGGCGATGTTCGATCAGCCCGCGATCGCGCATGCGCTCGAGAGCGCGCAGGATCACCTCGCCCGAAGGAATGTGCCAATGACCGGCCCCGCCAACCGCACCGCCGCCGAAACGCGGCGGCAGGAACAATTCGTGGTGTTCCGCCTCGAGAGCGAGGAATTCGGGGTCAATATCGCCGCGGTGCAGGAGATCGTCCGCGTTCCCGACGATCTCGCCCGGGTGCCGCGCACTGAGAATTGCATTCGCGGCGTGATGAACCTGCGCGGCGAGGTGATCCCGCTGGTCGATCAGCGCGCGCGCTTCGGCCTGCCGCCGTGCGAGGACCATGATCGCCAGCGCATCGTGGTGTTCACCATGGACGGGGTGCAGACCGGCTTCATCGTCGATTCCGTGGCGGAGGTCATGCGCATCGACCACCGCTTCATCAAGCCCGCGCCCGAGACCACTGATGCCAACCGTCGGATGATCCGCCGCGTCGCCAACCTGACCGAGGCGCGCCGGATGATCCTGTTGCTCGATACCGAGAAACTGCTTGCGATCGATCCGGTCGCCGCAGCGGCCTGAACGGACCTGACGCAAGGGGACGCACAGCATGAAGGTTCTGGTGGTCGACGATTCCGCCCTGATGCGCCGACAGATCGGCGACATTCTGACGCGCGGCGGCTGCACGGTCACGACTGCCCGGACCGGGGCGGAGGCGCTGGTGCGGATCGCGGCGGATGCGCCCGATGTCGTCACGCTGGATATCAACATGCCCGAAATGGATGGGCTCACCTGCCTCAGCCGGATCATGGCGGAGATGCCGCGCCCGGTGGTGATGATCTCTTCGCTGACCGAGGAAGGCGCGCTTGCAACGCTTGAGGCGATCGCGCTCGGGGCGGTGGACTTCATGCACAAGCCGGGCGGCACGGTCTCGACGGGCTTGCGCGAGCAGGAGGACGTGATCATCGCCAAGGTAACGGCGGCGGCGGGCGCGCGGATCCGGCGCGCAACCGGCCTGCGCCAGCGGCTCGCCGCGCGGCGCGACGCGATCATGCGCGCGCCGGTCCAACCGCGTGCGCGTGCCGGGGGCTATGGCCCGGGCAACGAGGCGCTGACTCTGATCGGCGCATCGACCGGCGGGCCGGCGGTGCTGGAGGAGATTCTTTCCGCGCTCGCGGGCGATTATCCGATGCCGGTGCTGGTCTGTCAGCATATGCCCGCCAGCGTCACCCGCCACTTCGCCCAGCGGCTCGACCAGTGCTGCGCCATGCGGGTCGAGGAAGTGCGGCGCCATACCGTGCTCGAGGCGGGGACGATCTATCTTGCGCGCGGCGATGCAGACATGATCGTGCAAGCGCGCGACGAGCGGCTGGTGGCGACAATGGTCCCGTCCTCGCGCGCGCATACCTGGCATCCCAGCGTCAGCCGGCTGGTCGAAAGCGCGCTCAAGACCGTCACTGCGGATTCGCTGATTGGCGTGCAGCTGACCGGCATGGGCGATGACGGCGCGGCGGAACTGGCGGAGCTCAAACGGCGCGGCGGCTACACCATCGCCGAGAGCGAGGAGAGCTGCGTCGTCTACGGCATGCCGCGCGCGCTGGTCGAGTGCGGTGGGGCCAGCGAGGTGCTCCCCGGCCATGCCATCGCCGCGCGGCTCGAACGGGTGGCGCAGGCGCGCATCCGCAGCCTTGCGCGGGCCACGACAGGGGGAGCCGCGTCATGGGCCTGCTGAAAGCCGGAAGCCGCAGTGCCGAAGCACCCGCCCACATGGTGACCGTCGCCAGCCTCGTCGATCCCGACCCGGGGCTGCGCCGGCAGGCGGTGCAGGTCTTCGTCGGCGATCCCGGCGGCCCAGCGCGTCTCGCCGACCTGCTCCATGGCGAGACCGATGCCAGCGTCCGGCAGGCCGCGTTCCTCGCCCTCGCGGCGATCAGCACCCGCGCCGCCGCCGAAGCTGCGGCGGGCCTGCTGTCCCATCCCGACCCCGCGCTGCGCAACGGCGCGCTCGAAACGCTTGCCGCCATGCCCGATCACGCCGCCGCACTGCTCGATACCCTCGGTCGGGAGGTCGATCCCGACATCCGCAGCTTCGCGGTGCTGCTCGCCGCCGATCTTCCCGCACCCGAGGCTGCCGCATGGCTTATCGCCCTTGCCGAGCGGGAAGGCGACGCCAATGTCTGCGCCCATATTGCAGAGGCGCTGGGCGGATCGATCGCAGCCGGCGCGCGCGCTGCCCTCTGCGCCATGGCGGCGCGCTTTGCGGGCGAGCCGCAGCTGCAATTCGCGATCGAGATCGCGCTGCGCCGTTTCGACGACGCCTAGGCGTGGCCACCTCGTCCCCCCTGCGCGCAAACCAGGGCGCCGAACCGGCCCTGGTGGTCGAGGACGTAATCGCGTTCTGCGACTTCTTCTATCGCAAGACCGGCATCAGCCTCGATGCCAGCCGCCGCTACTTCATCGACAAGCGCCTTCAAGAACGGATCGCGGCGACCGGCTGCGCATCCTTGCGCGAATATCTCTCGCTGGTGAAGTTCGAGCACGACGGCGCCGAAATGCAGGCGCTGATCAACGCGATGACGGTCAACGAGACCTATTTCTTCCGCGAGGATTACCAGCTCGACTGCCTGACCCGGCACATGCTCAACGAGATCGCCGACCGCAAGGACCCGCGCCGTGATCGCATCCGCATCTGGTCGATCCCCTGTTCGACCGGGGAGGAGCCCTATTCGATCGCGATCGCGGTGCTAGAGAACTGGTCAAGGGCAAGCGATTTCGATATCGAGATCATCGCTTCCGACATCGACAGCCGCGCTCTCGCCGAGGCACGTGAGGGCATTTACGGCGCGCGCAGCATGCACCGCGTCACCCCGCGCATCCGCGACGGCTATTTTCGCCCGGTCGGCGATGATCGCTGGCAGGTGATCGCCGATCTGCGTGAATCGGTCGATTTCGGCCTGATCAACGTCTCGGACCCGTTGGCGATGGCGCGGATGCGGCGGATCGACGTGATCTTCTGCCGCAACCTCCTGATCTATTTCGACGACCTGTCGCGCCGCCGGGCGGCCGACCTGTTCTATGATGCGCTCAACCCAGGCGGCTTCATCGCGCTCGGCCATTCGGAGAGCATGAGCCGCGTGTCCGCCCTGTTCAGCCCCCGCAAGTTCCCCGAAGCCCTCGTTCACCAAAGGCCGCTGCCATGACGACGATGCCCCAGTTGCTTGCCGATGCGCCCGCCGATGCTGCCGCCAACCCGTCACCGCGTCGGGTGCTGGTGATTGACGACAGCCTGACCGTGCGCCTGTTCTGCACCAGCCTGCTAACCCCTGCGGGATTTGCCGTCGCCGAGGCGATAAACGGGCTCGAAGCGCTAGAACAGGCGCTTGAGGAGCGCTTCGACCTGTTCGTGGTCGACATCAACATGCAGAAGATGGACGGCTACACCTTCCTTGCCGAGGCGCGCCGCCGGCCGGAGCTGTGCGCGATCCCGGCGGTAATGCTCAGCACCGAACAGGCGGGTGAGGATATCGCGCGCGCCTATCGGGCGGGGACAAATTTCTACCTTCCCAAGCCGATCGATCCGGACCGTTTCATTGCCACGGTCCAACTGATGACAGGTGTGCCATGCCGCTGAAGCCGCCCCAATCCCCGTCCCCGCCGCCCACGCTGCAGGTCGGGGCAGAACAGGCCGCACTTGCTGCGAGTTTTGTCGAGGAAAGCCGCGCTCTGCTGGAAGAGGCCGGGGACGCCCTGCTGGCGCTGGAACGCGATCCCGGCGATCAGGGGGCGATCAACGCCCTGTTCCGCGCCGTGCATTCGATCAAGGGGGCGGCCGGCCTGTTTGATCTGCCTGCGCTGGTGCATCTCGTCCATGCGGGCGAGGACCTGCTCGGCGCGATGCGTGAAGGCCGGGTGCGGATGGACGGTGCGGCGGCCGACGAACTGCTCGAGGGGCTGGACCATGTCGGCCAGTGGATCGGGCTGTTCCAGCAGGGCGGCGCATTGCCGCCCACGGCAATGGAGATCGCACGGCGCTTTGCCGGGGCTTACCGTCTGCGGCTGGAGCAGACCGACGGTCCCGCGCAGCCTGCCGCGGCGGCTGGCGGGCGCATCCGCCATGACTGGGCCGAGGCGCAAGTCGCCGCGATCCGTGACGCCGGTGGACAGGATGGCCCGCTGGTGACGGTGGAGTATTGCCCCGATGCCACCTGCTTCTTCAGCGGCGAGGACCCGCTGCATGTCGCCCGGACGCTGCCCGGCCTGGTGTGGTTCGCCATCGCCCCGCGCGAGGACTGGCCCGCTGCGCCGCTGTTCGATCCCTACGTCTGCAACCTGCGCATCCGCCTTGCCTCCTGCGCCCCGGTCGAGGCGGTGGAGGAGCACTTCCGCTACATGCCCGATGCGGTGACTATCGGCCTGCTGGACGAGGTGGCGCCCTCACCCGCCGCCGCCGGGCCCGCCGCCGCCGCGCTCCCGCCACTCGCCGCCGAACTGGTCGAGGCCCAGCGCCGCGCCCTCGCCGAGCCTGCCCGCGCGGGGCAGGTGGACGATATCGCGGCGACCTTGCGCAACCTGTGCGCAGCGCTCGGCCGTCCCGTGCCGTTTGGCGATGCACCCGACGCAGAGGCCCTTGCCGTCGCCGTCGCGGCGTTGCTGGCACCCGGCCCGCCCGCCGATGACGCCGCCGCCGTCGTCGCCGACACGCCGGGCGATGCCGCCCCGATCGCAGGCCCCTCCCGCCCCGATACCGCCGAGCGCACCCTCAGGGTCGAACAGGGGCGGATCGATATGCTGATGAACCTCGTGGGCGAACTTGTGGTCGCCAAGAACGCACTCCCCTTCCTCGCCCGCGATGCCGAGAACCGCTTCGGCAGCCGCGAGCTCGCCCGCGAGATCAAGGACAAGTACGCAGTCATCGATCGGATCACCCGGCAGATGCAGGGCGCGGTCATGGGTATCCGCATGATGCCCGTTTCCGACCTGTTCAAGCGCTTCCCCCGGCTGGTGCGCGATATCGCCCGCAAGCAGGACAAGCGGGTTCAGCTGGTGGTCGAGGGGGAGACAACCGAGGCCGACAAGAACGTGATCGAGGCGCTTGCCGAACCGCTCACCCACATCCTGCGCAACAGCCTTGATCACGGGATCGAGAGCGGAGCGGCGCGGCGTGCAGCCGGCAAGCCCGAGGTCGCGACGGTGCGGCTGGTCGCCTCGCAGGAAGGCGACAGCGTGGTGATCGCCGTGAGCGACGATGGCCGCGGGGTCGATCCGAGCCGCGTGCGTGCCAAGGCGATCGAGCGCGGGCTGATCGATGCCGAACGCGCCGCGCAGCTGACCGACGAACAGGCCGTGCAGCTGGTGTTCCTCCCCGGCTTCTCGACCGCCGAGACTATCTCCGACCTGTCGGGACGCGGGGTGGGGATGGACGCGGTGCGCAGCGTCGTCGAACGGCTGGGCGGCGAGGTGACCTTGCGCAGCCAGCACGGCGAGGGCACCACCGTGCGCCTGCGGCTGCCTCTGTCGATGGCGGTGACGCGGGTGCTGACCATCGATCTTGCCGGGCAGGCCTATGGCGTGCCGATGGACCTCGTGGTTGAGACAGTGCGCGCCGATCCCGCTGCGATCCGCCGCCTCAAGGCCGCCGAGGCGATAGTGCTGCGCGATACGGTCATCCCGCTGGTGCGCCTTCGGGCAATGCTGGGCATGGAGCCGCATCACCCCCCTCTGGAATCCGTGCTGATCCTGCGGCTTGGTGATGCCATGGTGGGACTGGTGGTCGACGATTTCGGCACCAGCATGGACATCATCCTCAAGCCCTTCTCCGGGATCCTCGCCAACATGAGCGGCTTTTCTGGCACTGCTGTGCTGGGCGACGGGCGGGTGCTGCTGGTGCTCAATCTGAAGGAGATGCTGTGATGCCGATGCGATTGGACAGAGCCTGCGCGGTGCTCGAGGGCCATTGCACGGTCGAAGAGGCGCATGATCTGGCCGAATGGCTGGTGACGGGCCGGGCGCGCGAGGCCAATCTTGCCGCCTGCGCCGGGCTGCATGCGGCGGTGCTGCAATGTCTCATGGCTCTCGCCCCGCAGATTGTCGCGCGCCCGGCCGATCCCGCTCTGGGGCTATGGCTCGATGCGGCGCTGCCCGCTCCCGTCCCGCTCCCGCCCGAAGCGCCTCCTCAGAAAGCGGCCCGCGCCCCACGCCGCCGTCGCAAGGCTGCGGCCGCTACGTGATCATGCTGAGCGTATCGCTGGCGATCCATACGCGTCGCTCGGTCTAGGTTTGCGCGTCGCCCCGCGTCGGCAAGGGCCTCGCGCCAAGAAGGAGCATCATCAGTGAGCAAGACAATCCTGATCGTGGACGATTCCCCGACGATGATCATGAGCCTTCGGGCGACGCTGGAAATGAACGGCTTCACTGTCGAGTCCGCCAGCGACGGCAGCCAGGCGCTCGCGATCCTGCAAGGGGGGCTGCGGCCGCATTTAATCATTACCGACATTAACATGCCGAACATGGGCGGGCTGGAATTCATCCGCGCTGCCCGTGCCTTGCCGTCCTGCCGCTTCATCCCGATCCTGACCCTCACCACTGAGAGCGATCAGGCCAAGCGCGATGAAAGCCGCAGCCTCGGCGCAACCGGCTGGCTGGTGAAGCCGCTATCCGGTCCTGACCTTCTGGGTGTGATCCGGCAAGTGCTCCCCGCCGCTGCCTGACCGGGACGGAGCTTTAGCGCCATGGCTTTCGAACGCCCTCCTCGCCCGGTTCCATGGTTCGTGGGCATGCTGCTGCTTGCGAGCGCTGGTCTGGGAGCGACGGCAGCAGGCGATGGAGCGATTGTCGGGATAATGATCGCCGCAGGCTGTGCTTTCGTGCTCGGGCAAAGGCAGCGGCCCGCGCCCGCGCCCATCTTTGGACCGTTTAAGCGTCGTGCCAGCGATTGGCAGAAGATCGCCAGCAACGTGGCAGTGCTGCACCGAGACGAGCTGCCGGAGCGCACGCGCAGGGACTTGGCCGCGGCACAGACCTTCCTTGAGACCCTGCGCGGCCAGATAGAAGGCGTGCAGCAGGATGTTGCCGTAGGCGTGACGGCGGTGGTCACGCAGGTAGAGGCCATCAACCGCCTCTCGATCGGGCAGCGTGAGCGCATCGGTCACTCGCTTGCGGGCGTGGAAACGATGCGCGATGTCCTCAAGGTGCCGGGAGCAATCATCAGCCAGCTGGGTGGAATGCTGGCCGAGCGGGACCGCACGATCACCGAAAACTATGCCGGGCTCCAGTCTCTGGCGCATGAGTTTCAGGAGCTGCGCAGCGCGCTCGACGTGATCTCTCAGGTCGCCGACAAGGCGTTCTTCCTTGCCATCAACGCGTCGGTGGAAGCCCACCGCCACGGTGAAATGGGGGCGGCCTTCGGTTTGATCGCGACCGAGATGCGGGCACTTGCCACGCAGACCGCCGATGGCGCGCGCGAGGTTAGCGCCAGCATCAACTTCTTCGCCGACCGAATGCAAACACAGATCGTTGCTGCCCTGCCGACTCGCGAAGGCGGGCATCGAGATGATGTCCTCAATCTTGTCCGCGACTTGGAACGCGCGCAGGATGATGCCGCCACGGTCAGCGCCCGACTTTCAGAACTCATGCAAGTCATGGAAGCCGGGCACAGCGAGATCGTATGCACCCTCTCCGACATGCTCGGGCGACTACAGTTCGAGGATGTGACACGCCAACGCCTGGAGCAGGTAGGGTGTGCCCTTGGGGAACTCGGGAAGCTCGCGGTCTGTTCATACCAAGGCGCCGGCCCGTCGCGCAGCGTTGCAGACCTGCTCGAAGAGCAGCAGCAAAACTATGTCATGGAAAGCCAGAGACTCGTTCACGCGCGCTTCGCATCAGCGGGCGGACCGGCCGCCTCGGCCGCTCCGAAGATCGAGTTGTTCTAGCTTTGTGTCGCAACAGCGTGGCCACGCTGTTCGAAGCCCCATCCGGCTTGAACGAGGCATCATGCAGGGCGGTCTTGTCGAGCAGCGACGCATTGCCAAGGCTGCGATCTACGGCAGCAATTCCCGTCATGCGCTCCAAATTGGTCCGGCAGCTCCCCACCCATCTGCAGTCATAAGCAGCGCCCGTGCGCAATCCCAAAAGCGGCACGGCGGCTTTCGGCGGAAGCAGACGTCTTCGTTGACGATCGCGAACGACTGCCTCTGGGGCGAGAACTGTCAATGCCCTGACTGAAAGTAGGATGTCGGCTTTCTTGCAGAGATTGCCGTGAGCAGACCAAAGATGGGGTCCCAATGCTACAATCTTTGCTACAATCTCAGTAGGTTCCGATTGCCTAAGTCACTGTTTTTGCATCAGCGCAACACGCAGGGCGAGTATCCCTCCGTCTCCGCCACCTTCCTCTCTGACTGACCGCTTCCTTGCCGCAAGCACCGCCCGCAGCGCTGCGGGCAGGGATCTGATCGGAGACGCTGCCGTCCGCGACCCGGTGAGGAAGCGGCGGCATCGCTGTCATGGCCGACCAGGCCTCTCTCAGGCCGGCAGATCTTCGCCCGGCAGGCCGGGCACCAGACCGTAGCGGACCGCTGCGCCGTTGCGGAACATATCGCGCGCCACAGGATCGCGCAGCAGGGTCTCGCGCGTGGCCTGCCAGGCAGCGATCTTCGAGGGCTGGTCCGGGCGCGGGCCGAAATCGGCGGCGACCTTGGCCGCGTCGAGACCGCCCAGCTTCGCCCAGTGCAGCGAATGCTCGATCCCTGCCGCATCGAGCGCCTTGCGCACCAGCGACGCGGCGGTGGGCAGGGTGTCCCTGAGCTTCTGCAGGCCGCGCTCAAGGCGCGGATCGACCGGGCCGAGCTTGCGGAACACCGCGAGCACGATGTCGCAGATGAGCGGCGACAGACCGTCGATCTCGATCACCGCGCATTCGGGAAAGCGGGTGAAGGCGAGACTGCCCGCCGGATTCTTGAGGAACCGCAGCGTGAACACGAAGCTGGGGCTCAGTCCGGCGACCGCCTTGCGGATGGCCGGGACCGCTGCCGGCACGTCGGCGAGGGGAATGGCGAAGGACGCGTTGTAGAGCGCGCCGGGAACCGCGCCGGTGATCTCGTCGCCGTGGATCTCGCCCCAGCTGCCGCGCCTGATCGCCTGCGCCGGGTCGAAGGGCTGCGCCGGAGCGGCAAATCCGCCCTGCGCGAGGTATTCCTCGAAGATGCTCGAGGCGCCTTGCAGGAGGGTCCGGAGCGCGGCGAGGATGTCGGGATCGGGATCGCCCTCGAGGGGGTCGCCGAGGAAGTCGTGCGGCCCCTTGTCCGGCGACAGCGCGAAGAGGTTCTTGGCGAGAGAGACGACGGCATCGGCCGGAACCGGGCGGCGCCCGGGCATCGACAGGGGCGCGGTGCCCTCTGCCGCGAAGTAGAGGAGGTGCGTCGCCAGCTCCGACCCGGCCTCCCCGCCCCCGCCCCGGCTGTCCGGGCCCGGTTGCGGATCGATCGTCAGCTCGTAGAACAAGGGCTCGCGGCCGTCGGCGTTCATCTGGTCGGCGATCCCCTGGAAATCGCCCTTGGCGATCCGTTCGAGCCATGCCGCGTCGATCGGATGCTTCCACGCCATCACCGCAAGGTCTTCCTTGGGCGTCAGTTCGACCACGACCGCGCTCACGATCCCCATGCAGCCGAGGTGCACCAGCGCGTTCTCGAAATGCGCCGCATCGGTGATCGCGCGGCAGGCGACGGGGCGCGCAGGCCCGCCGTCAGCGCGCACTTCGGCGACCAGGCTCGCGATGGCGGCGTCGCCCAGCACGGGGAAGTCGGGGTGCTGGAGGAACACGTGGTCCCCCTCGCCCGTGACGATGTGCATCCCCCGCACGAGGTTCTGCAAGCCGCCGTGGCCGAGCCGCGATCCGTGGCTGGCCGTGCCGAAGCCGCCGGCGATGGTCGGCCCGAGATGGGTGCCGCTGGTGATGATCGAATGGCCCTCGCGCTCGGCCCAGGTCACCAGTTCGCGCAGCCGCGTGCCCCCGCCGCACACGCACAGCGTGGCGCCCCGCGCGGGGCCCTGCGCGGGGCGCAGTTCGTCGGGCAGCATCCTGAACCAGCTGAGCCCGTCGGCGACGATCTGCGAGGTCGGCGTGCCGATCAGCGGCGCGAAGCTCCAGCCGCGCCCCACCACGCCCGAGGCAAACGGCCCGGGGACCGGGTTGAGCGGGCCCTGCTCGCTGCGCATCTTGGCGATATCGTGCAGCGCCTCCATCAGCAGTGCCGACGTCTGGCTCATCGTCTCCTCGACCGCGAGATCCGCAACATCGGCACAGTGCAGCCGGCGCTGCTGCTTGACGGTCATTGCCGGCGGCTGTCCGGGACCGGGCTGGTCGCCAATGGTGAGATGGTAGTTCGACCAGGCGGCGAAAGTTTCGAGCGTCGTACTCGGCATCTGTATGTCCCCCCATGTGCGCCGACTGCTGGCGGCGTGCGCCTCTATTGCACCAATTCCATGCGCGCCGTCCAAGGAATGTGTTGTGCTTGCATCGCGCGGTGCGGGTGGCAAAACAACCGGCGACGCGAGGGGAACAGGGGGGCATTCCATGCGGCGGATGAAGACCACGATTGCGATGTTGGCGGCGGCGGCGCTGAGCGGCTGCATGTCGACGCGCGGGGGGCAGGATGTCGGATGCGCCGGGTTCGACGATTTCGCCAAGCCGATGTCGCTGGGCTCGGTCATCCAGAGCATCGAACGCGACCCTGGCCTTCCGGGCGCGATCCTCACTCAGGCCACGCCTTCGACCGGCTCCGCCAATGCCACCGCCGTCAAGGCGATCGACGATCTCTTCGCGCCGCCCCTCACGGGCACGGCGGGCGGGCTGGGCCTTGTGGCCGAACCGCCCCGCAACATCCTGCTGCTGTCGGGCGGCGGACAGTGGGGCGCTTACGGCGCGGGCCTGTTTCTCGGGCTGGCCTGTCCGCGCGACATCGTTACCGACCGGCACGGCGGCGCGCTGCCGTGCCATGATGCGGCGGGCAACATCGTTCCGGACGCGATCGACTTCGCGAAGCTCGATGCCTTGGATATCCGCACCATCACCGGAGTGAGCACCGGCGGCTTGCAGGCAAGCCTGCTGATGATCGTGCTCGATCCCGGCCGCACCAAGGACCTGCGGACGGCCGCGCTGGGCCAGCTGGTCAAGAGCTACCTTCCCGCCAGGGAGAGCGACCTTGTCGACAACACCGGCTTCGTGCGCGCCGTCTTCAAGGGTTCGGTTGCGGGCACGAACCCGCTGCGCCGGCACCTCACCGAGGTTTTCGACACGGACAGGCTGGGCAAGCCGAAGACGAGCTTCATCGCGGAGCTTTACCGGGGAGTGGATACCGCGCGGGTCGACGCCCTGATCGGGTTCGTCGATGCCTCCGACGGACAGTTCAAGCAGGTCGACGTCAACGAGATGCTCCGCGAGATCCGCCAGGATCGCGCCGGCGAGGACCTGTCGATCGCCCGCGCATCGCGCTGTCTGCTGGCGGCCAGCCTCGCCTCGGCGGCGATGCCGGTGTTCCACCAGCAGATGCGGGTCGTGAACAGCGAAACGGGGCGCAGCGCTGACGACCCTGCGCCCAACACGCTGTTCGACGGCGGCGTGCGGCGGTCGGTGTTCGCCGAGTATGTCGGCGCCAAGGCGGCGCAGGCGGTCAATCTGGCCCCCGCGCTCGATGCCTTTGTCAGCGCCTCGGACAAGCTGATCCAGCAGCAGGGCGTGGTGATCGGATTGGAGGCGCAGCTTGCCGAGCTGCTCGCCCGGCGCGACGCGCCGGGTACGAAGCGCGCCGCGCCCGAGCGGCTCGCGCTGGGCACGCGGATCGAGGAAGCATCGGCGCAGGTCGAGGCGGCCAAGGCGGCGCTCGCATCCGTGATGCAGGAGGAGCTTGCCGCGCGCAAACGCCTCATGGCGCTTCGCGCCCGCGCGGCGGCGCTGCCCGGGCTCTACGTGCTGCGAAATGGCCCGACGACCCGGGAGAAGGATCCCGCTGTCGACGCGGTCAAGAGCGCCGAGCCGCAGGCGCTGCGCGCCTATGACCTTATGGTCAACGAGCTCGAGGTCGGGTCGATCGCGTCGCTCAGGCTCCAGAACCCGCTTGGGCCCATCCATCTCAGCACCGCGGAGGGGATCGCCGCCCCCGGCCCCGTCAATTTCGGCCCCAGGTGCCCCAAACGCAACGCGATGATGTTCGACCCGACCTTCATGCGCTGCCTGCTCCTGACAGGCGTGCAGCGGGCGCAAAGGGATGGGGGGCCGTGGTGGACCCTGCCCGTGGGCGAAAGCGCAGGCGTGCCCGCTGCCGGCCCGGCCGACTGACGCGCAGGCCTGGGTGACGCTAGGCGGCAGGCCGCCGGCGCCGCGCGACGATGCCGGGAACGCGAAAGACGCGGGGTGCCTCGGCGTGCCAGAGGCGCTCATGGCAAGCGAGGTGCCGACATGGGCAAGCGCATCGATGGCGGATTGGCGAATGAAGGCGAGACGGCCTGCAACAACTGGCTCGCCACGGTAACCCTCAAACCGGGTATCGGCGCCGACGAACTGCGCTTCTACGAGGCGGCCGATCAGGCATTTCTGTCCGCGTGCTGCGCAGCCGGGATCTTCCAGCAGAGCATCGGTCCGCGCGATCGCCGGCTGCTTTACATCGTCTCCGGGCAAAGCGACCTCGCAGCGACGGTTTTGCTGGATATCCCCGCCATCGCTGCGGAGATCGCCGATCTGGGGGTAAACCGGTTGCGTTTCTGGGCGCGATATGATGCATCCTCGGCCCCGGGGGCGCATCGGGACGGGGATGTGACGGGGCATGGGATTACCTGAACTCCGCTGGCCGGGCCTCTACGGCGCGAGCGACACGATCGGCGTCACCGGCGAGGTGATCGTCAGCCACGGCTTCCTCGATCGCGAGGAACTGAGCGAGGTAATGGCCTGCCTTCCGGACAAGATGCTGCTGGTCTGCGTGCATCTGTCGGGCCGCATCTGGGTAGAGAACCAGCACGGCTCGACAAGCTACGCGGCATGGGGCACGCCAGGCACCGCCAATCTGGGACTGGGCGGGGTCGACTATGCGATCCGCTACCGCGCGGAGACCTGCCAGTTCGCGCGCATATTGGTGTCCGAGACGCTGTTCGAACAGGCACTGGGCGATGATTTCCGGCGCGGTGCGGTGGAGTTCATCGACCCCAGGAACGCCCCCGCGCCGGGCCTTGTGAAAGTCGCGCGCCGGGCGGTGCTGCTGAAGGACAACCTGCCCACGAACCGCCTGCTGGCGGATTCGGTCGGCTATGCCGTCGCCGCCGAGCTGCTGCATTCATGGTCGAACATCAATCGCCGCAAGGTGCCGCAACTGGCAGACGCACGCCCCCAGCGCGCGCGGATGAAGCAGGTGGCGGACTACATCGAAGCCAACCTTTACAGTCAGTTCGCGCTTTCGGAGCTTTCCGCCGTCAGCGGCCTGTCGGTCCCGCACTTCATGCGCGTGTTCAAGGTCGAGTTCGGGATGCCGCCCTATCGGTGGATCATCGAGCGAAAAATCGAACGGTCGAAGGCGCTCATGCGCGAGACATCGATCTCGATCACCGAGCTTTCGCACCTGCTTGAATTCTCTTCGCTTCAGCACTTCTCAGCGGCCTTCAGGAAGTCGTGCGGGATGTCGCCTTCGCAGTATCAGGCGACGGTGCGCGGCCACGGCGGTGATCGGATCGTGTAAGCCGATAGGATGATGGACGCGCTGCCGTGCGCGACCGGGTAGGCTGGTGACGGGGTCAAAGGGATCGGTCACCATGCAGCACGATTTCGCGGACGGATTGACAGTCAGGATGCTGCTTGCACGCGGCGATGCGCTGGCGTGCTGGCCGACCCCTGCAGGGACGAATGGCGTGTCTGCCGGGACGCGGGGCTGGCTGATCCTCGCCGCCCGCCGCGCCGTCATCACGCAGCGGCTCGGTGGCGCTGGCGAGACGACGCTGGCGCTGCCGGGCGGAACGGTCTCGATCCTGCGCCTCGACGGGGACGAGGACCTGCGCCTACCGCCCGTCCCGCACAGGGTGGTGCCGATCTTCGTTTGCGATGCCTCGCTGCCCGCGATCTTAGAAGGGGACGCCGCCCACACCTTTCGCGAGGTGATCGGCCTTGCGAGCGACAATCTTGTGGCGGTGGCGGGCTACCTTGCCGATGGCCTGCGCACGCCCGGCCCCGAAACGCCGCTTCCCCATGACGGGCTGCTCAAGAGCTTCATCGCCTGCGTCAACGCCGGCAGCCCCCCGTCCGATCCGCCGCACCGGGCAGCCGCGCCCGGCCGGATCCACATCACCCGCCGCAAGCTGGACGAGCTCGAACGCTTCGTGGGCGACAACATCGACCAGCCGATCGACGTGCTCGATCTGGCGCGGGTGGCGGAGATGTCGGTCGGCCATCTGTGCCGGGTGATGAAGCGCGATATCGGGGTCACGCCCTACCAGTTCGTGCTGAGGATGCGGATCGACCGCGCCCGCGCACACCTCGGGCAGCGCGATGTGCCGCTGGTCGAGGTGGCGCTTGCCTGTGGCTTTGCGAACCAGGCCCATTTCAATGCCGCGTTCAAGAAGATGACGGGGCTGACCCCCGGCCAGTTCCGCCGCATCGCCATCGGCCGCGCGGGCGCGCACGATCTCCAGCGGGCCTGTCAAACCGCTTTCCCGGGCGCCGCGGCGACGGACGCCGCCTCCGGCCATTCCCCGGAGGCATAGAAGCTATCGCCACGGGCGGTCTGCCGGTCCGGGCCGGGTCAGGGCACTTGTGGGCCACGGCATCCCGCCGGGCCAACAAAGGATCGTCCCATGACCAGCTTCACCGTTCCGACCCGCGACACTGTCAGCCCCGCAAACCAGGGCCTGTTCGACGCGCTCAAGGGCCAGCTCGGCTTCGTGCCGAACCTCTATGCGACCTTCGCGCTGTCGCAGAATGCGCTGGGCACCTAAGGAGCGCTCCGGCCCGGCCAAACTCGCCGGCACCGCACTGATCGTCGCCGGCCTGATCGTCATTGCCAGCCAAGCCGACGCGATGGGCGGCGGCATGGTGTGGATCGGCGACCTCATGTTCGTCGCTGCCGGACTCGGCTGGACCGGCTTCACCATCCTCATCAAGCGCTGGGAGCTTGGTCCGCTGGCGGTAACCGCCGCCGTCTCGACCCTGTCCGCGCTGCTCGTCATCCCCGCCATGCTGATCGCGGGCGACTTCGGCCGCATCGCGGCGCTGCCCCCCGCCACGCTGCTGGCACAAGTGGCGGTCCAGGGCCTTGCCGCCGGCGCCATCGCGGTGATCGCCTATGGTGTCGCGGTCCGGCGGCTCGGCGCGTCGAGGGCCGGGCTGTTCCCCGCCATCGTCCCGGTGCTGACTTTGGCGCTCGCCAGCCTTCCGAGCGGCACGGCACCTCACTTTTTCGAAATCGCCGGGGCCGCGCTTGCCACACTCGGTCTTATCGTCGCCGTCGCCATGAACCGCCCGGCGCCCGCCTCACCTGCTGCCGGAGGAGCCCAGCAATGACCCACGACCCCCTGTTCCAGCCGATCCGCTACGGGGCTATCGAAGCGCCCAACCGCATCGTCATGGCCCCGCTGACGCGCACCCGCGCCAATGCCGACGACGCGCCCCACGAACTCCAGCAGACCCATTACACTCAGCGTTCGACCGCCGGGATGATCATTTCCGAGGCGACCCACATCTCGCCGCAGGGCAAGGGCTATGCGGGCGCGCCGGGGATCCATTCCGACAAGCAGGTCGAAGGCTGGCGCGGGGTGACGAGCGCCGTTCACGCCGCCGGGGGCCGGATGATGCTCCAGCTGTGGCACGTCGGGCGGCTGTCGCACCCTTCGCTTCAGCCCGGCGGCGGGCTGCCGGTTGCGCCGAGTGCGGTGGGGCTCCAGGGCCACGCCTTCACTGACGAAGGCCCGCAGGACTTCGTGGTCCCCCGCGCGTTGGAGACCGGCGAGATCCCCGGCATCGTCGGGGATTACCGCCACGCCGCGATCAATGCCAAGGCCGCCGGGTTCGACGGGGTCGAGGTGCACAGCGCCAATGCCTACCTGCTCGACCAGTTCCTGCGGGACGGGACCAACCACCGCACCGACCGGTATGGCGGCTCGATCGAGAACCGCACCAGGCTGACGCTGGAAGTGACCGACGCGGTCGTCAGCGTCTGGGGCGCGGACCGGGTGGGCATCCGCCTTTCGCCCTCGCTCACCATCAACGGCATGAGCGACAGCAACCCCGCACCGCTGTTCGGCTACCTTGCCGAGCAGCTCGGCAAGCGCGGCTTGGCCTATCTCCACTGCGTCGAGCCGAGCGACCCGCGCGGCGATCCCTTCGACCGGATCGTCGATCCGCAGGTGGTCCGCAAGGCCTTCGGCGGCAATTACATCGCCAACGGCAGCTACACCGGCCCCCGCGCGCGGGCAGCGCTGGAGGCGGGCGAGATCGACGCGGCTTCCTTCGGGCGGCTGTTCATCGCCAACCCCGATCTGCCGCGCCGCCTAGGCGAGGACCTGCCGATGAACCCCTTGAACGCCGCGCGTATCTACAGCGGGGGCGGGGACGGGTATATCGACTACCCGTTCTACGCTGGGTGAAGCGCGACAGCCGCCTCGGCGCGCTCGCCGCGATCATCGCCGCTGCGCTGGCGGTGGCAGTGGGCGTGCTCGTGTCGAAGCAGGCGGTCGAGACCCTGCCCCCGCTTCCCGTGGTGTTCGTGCAGGTGCTCTCGGCCACCATCGTCAGCTGGATCGCGGCGGCGCTGCTCGGCCGTATGCCGCGCGGCCGGATATGGCGCTGCGCCTGGCCCGGCGTGCTCCAGCCGGGCCTCGCCTATATGCTGACCTTTGCAGGCCTCGCGCTGATCCCGGTCAGCCTCAGCGGATTGCTGTTCGCCTTCGAGACGGTGCTGGTGGTGCTGCTCGCCTGGCCGCTGCTGGGCGAGCGTCCATCGGGGCTGACCATGGCCTCGTCGGCGGTGGCGACCTTGGGCGTGGTGCTCGTGACGCAAGCCGCCGGGCCGGGGGACGAGGCATCGCTGGCGCGCATTCTCCTGACGCTGGGAGGCGTCGGCGCCGCGGCGCTCGATACCGTGGCGACCCGGCGCTTCGCACAGACGGCCGAGCCGATCGCGCTCGCCGTGGCGGTGCAGACCGTCGCGGTGGTAACCGTCGGGCTCTCGGCGCCGCTGTGGCCGCTCGCCGAACTGCCGCGCTTCGCATCGCTCACGGTGCTGGCACCGCTGGTCGTGTCGGGCATCCTGATCCACGCGGTCGCGACCGTGCTCTTCATTCACGGGCTGCACCGCGTCACCGCAGGCGTGGCAGCGACCACCTTCCCGCTCATCTCGCTGCTGACCGCCTTGGGCGGCCTCCTGTTCTACGCCGAGCCGGTGTCGCTGGCACAGGCGGGGGGCGGGGCGATGATTCTCGGGGTGGCCTTCGCGACCGCATGGTGCCTCAGCCGCGCCGCGCCCGAAACGCCCGATCAGGAGGCCTCCCGCATAACCCCTGCGACATAATCGGCAAAGGCGCGCGCCTTGGCGCTCGCCAGCCGCCCGCTCGGGAACAATGCCCACAGGTCGATCGAGGGCAGCGACCACTCCGGCAGCAGGCGCACCACCGCGCCGCTCGCGATCTCGCGGCCGAACATCCATTCGGACACGACCGCAAGCCCCATGTCGGCCAGCACCGCAGCCCGCAGCCCTTCCGCCGCCGTCACCCGCAGCCGCCCCCCGACCGTGACCGATGCCTCGGTCCCCGAGATGTGGCGGAAGGTCCAGGTGGTCGATTCGTAGCGGGTGTAGGCGACCGCCTGAGCGTTCGCGATCCGGCAGGGCGTGCAGTCGCGCTGGCCGTCGATCCGCGGGCGGGGCCGGCTGGGTGTGCCGCCTGTTGGCCGCGCGTGGCGGGGGTCCACACCATCGTCCAGCCGGGGCGCGAGGGGGAGGAGAGCTACGCTGTGCCTGTCCTTGCCTCCGGTTCGCTGGCGACGGTGCGCGCCAGCGAGACCCGCACGGCCACCGCGCGCTGGGCGGCGGAGCAGACCGCGCCCACGGCCCGCCCGGCGCCCAAGCGGCGCGGGCCGGCATGGCCGTGGTTCCTGGCCTGGCTGGCGGCGAGCGCGCTGCTGTGGTG
>NZ_JAPFGY010000012.1 GCF_026586795.1 Erythrobacter sp. WG | reverse complement strand
ATCGTCGACCACTGCTGCTTCGCCTGGAACAACCTCGTCAATCAGCCGTGGCGCATCATGTCCATCGGCATGCGGCAATGGGCGCATGGGTCATGATCAATGCGCTTTGGTATTAGCCTCGGGATTGCCCCGTGCAGGGCACCGTCACGTCTGAATTGCCGGCTCTGGGACTTTGCAGTCGCTCCCAGACGGTATGCCGAGTGACTGTCTTCGCCAATACCGGCCAGTCAGCTATGGGGCGACGCCTGGGAAAGGCCGGAATTCTGCACTCAAACCGATTGCGCCCCAACCGTCATCCCGGCCCGTTACAATCATGTCCACGCCTCCTGCCCGCTCCCGAAAGCGGAGTGGGGGCTTCCGGCGGCTGGGACTTGCCACCGACGAGGCCCCATTCTTCGCCTTTCTGGCCAGAGCAAGGGCTGCGCCTCAATCAGCCGGCTGAAAACGGAAAGCATCGGCAGGCGTGAATTGCGCCGACGTCTCGCCCGACAGCACCCGCTCCATGTCCATACCGAGGTCGAGCTTCTTCACCCGTGCGCTTGGCCTGAAGTCCAGCTTGTCGAGATCCACCCAGAACACGCTCGGCGAGTTCACGGATTCGACATAGTAGCGCCGGTCCTTATGGTCAGCCACCACCCGCCAACGTGTCGTTGAGAGATTGGGCGCATCGGCAATCGAAAAGCCCCAGGGCACCGAGACGTGCCGGATCACGCTGAACACCGAAGCCGCCGCGCGGCGCGGATCAGCGGTCTGTTCCACCGCGTTGATATAGAAGCTCGCCCGCACGAAACGATCGGTGGCACGCACCGTTCCGGGTAGGAATTCGCGCGGGTTAACACCTTTCCAATATTCACGGATGGCCAGCTGGCGCTCGAACGTCGGTTCGTTCGTCATCACCTGATATTCGCGGCTGTGATGCACGACCATCTTGCCCTTGACGAATTCGATGATGGCGCTGTCGCCGCTTGCATCGGAGATCGAGACATGCACCGTCGCGGCTTTGCCCGGGGGGCCAACCGGGACTTCGCCGCCTTGCACCAGCACCGGATTGGCCGCAAGATCGGCAACCGCTTCAGCCACGCTGGCGTAGCGATCAAGCAGGTATTGCGGGAAAACCGAAAGCGAGATCATCGGCGTCTTGCCGTCGTCCTCGGGATAGGTTGCTTCGACTTCCCAAAGCAGGTTCACCACCAGTCCTGCCTCGTTCATCCCATCAGCCGTGGCGATGTCATAGCCCGAGACAGCAAGGCTCCCGTACTTCGCATTCCATCGCACCGAACGCGGGCCCGCAGCCCCGTCGCGCGCGATCCCGCGCGGGAAGGCCCACAGGTTGCTGACCATCGGCATTTTCCAGTCCATGCTGCGCCCGGTGAGGACGCGGCCTTCAGGCCCCTGATAGACTGCACGGGTGCATGCTTCGGCGATCACAGGTGCTGCGACGAGCGCCATCGTGGCTGCCAGAAAGGCGCCGGCCTTAAGAGCATTCTTCATGCACATCTCCATCTCGCTTCTGCCCAGAAATCGCAGGTTGCACCCAGACATAGCAGCAACAGCAAAAAATCCTGCAAGAACGGTCACTACGATCACGTTGTGTTATATCGTGACATATCACTGATTGCAAAGTAATCTGCCCAAGGCGCAGCCGGTCTGCGGGTAATGGTTTACCCCGAAGGCTTGGTTGCCCCGGCACCAAACGGATCGGGCTCAATGGCGAATCTTTCGGGTTATCAAGGCGTTGACCTTGAAATAGGAGAAGCCTGGGAGCAGCAGCGCGCGCGAGCGGCTGCGCAGTTCGCTGCTCACGGCACCTGCCTCACCCCTTTCCGCGAAGCCGTTCTGCGCGAGATTGCCGGCTCTGCCCAGCCGCTTGGCGCCTACGAGATCGCCGCCAGGCTTGGCAGCGCACTCGGCAAGACGGTCGCGCCCAACAGTGTGTACCGCGTGCTTGATGTGCTGATGGACTGCGCCGTGGTGCGACGGGTGGAAAGCCGGCAGGCCTATTGCCTCGCGGACCCGGCGGCAGGCGCGGGCGGGGTCCTGCTCATGTGCGAAGGCTGCGGCGCGGTTGAGGCGGTCGAGGCCAGCGCAATCGAGGAGGCTGTCGATGTCCAGACCAGAGCGGCGCATTTCCGGGCGCTGCGCAAGGTCATGGAAGTCACCGGGATCTGCCAGGCCTGCGACGAAACCGGCAAAGGCCCGGCCTGAGGCCTGCTACATCGTCGCAGCCACCATCGCCGCGTAGTCGTCGGCCCCGGCGCGCACTGGGTTGGACAGGGCCGCCAGGTCCTTCTGGGCATATTCGACAATGCCCGGCATGTGATCGTCGGTAACGCCCATCGCCGCAAGGCCGGAAGGGATCCCGATCCGCTGGTTCATCGTCGCCACGGCATCGGCCAGATCCGCCCCGGCGCCAAGGCCCATCGCTTCGCGCAGCCGGGCATATTTCTCGCCGCAGGCCGCCGCGTTGAAGCGCAGCACGGCCGGCAGGAACAGCGCATTCAGCGTGCCGTGGTGGAGCCGCAGCGCCTCGATCCGCCCGGCGGCATGGCTCATCGCATGGACCGCGCCCAGTCCCTTGACGAAGGCATAGGCGCCCTCGGTCGAAGCCATCATCATCTCCCAGCGCGCTTCCCGATCAGCGCCGTCGGCCACCGCCCGCTCGATATGGCGCCAGCCCCGCCGCAGCCCATCGAGCGCCACGCCCTCGGCAGGCGGGTTGACGGTGGGGGTGAGGAAGGCCTCGATGCAGTGGGTGATCGCGTCCATCCCGGTCGCCGCGGTCAGCATCGCGGGCAGGCCGAGCGTCAGGTCAGGGTCGCAGATCGCCACCTTGGGGATGAACAGCGGGCTGGCAAAGGTCAGCTTGCGCCCGTCCTCCATGATGATGACAAAGCCGAGCGAGACCTCGCTTCCCGTGCCCGAGGTAGTGGGAATGGCGATCAGCGGGGCGATGTCGGTCGCCTTGCCGCGCCCGCCGGCGAGCGGATCATACTGCGCCAGCGGCCCGCCGCAGCGCGCCAGCAGCGCGACAGCCTTGCCCAGATCCATCGGTGATCCGCCGCCAAGGCAGATCACCCCGTTGCACCCCTCGCTCTCGTAAAGCGCCAGCGCTTCCAGCACCGCCCGCTCGGTCGGGTTGCCGGGGGTCTGGTCATAGACTGTCACCGCCTCCACCGGCCCCAGCGCCTCCAGCACCTTGTCGAGCAGCCCCGCCGCGCGCACGCCTGCGTCGGTGGCGATGAGCGGGCGCGTGATGCCAAACCGCGCCGCCTCCGGGGCAAGCTTGGCGATCGCGCCGAAATCGAAGTGATTGGTGGTGAGATAGGTCAGCAGCGCCACGATCTTAGGTTCCCGGTTTCAGATGAGGGTCGGATTGGGCAGGCCCGCATAGACCGTTTCGGCATCGAAGGCAGCCTCGTCTTCGATCCGGCGCAGCGGCACGATGGCATCGGGGGCGAGCGCATCGCGGTCAACCGCGCGGTAGAAGCACGAATAGAAGCCGACATGGCACGATCCCGGCCCTTCCAGCGCGACGCGGGCGAGCAGGCAGTCCTGATCATCATCGACCCTGAGTTCGACCAGCCGATGCACAAAGCCGCTGTGTTCGCCCTTGCGCCACAGCGCCTTGCGGGTGCGGGAGAAATAATGCACCTCGCCGGTCGTGAGCGTCAGGCGCAGCGCCTCGGGGCTCATGTGGCCGAGCATCAGCACCGCGCCCGTCTCCGCCTCGCAGGTGATCACCGGGATCAGTCCGGCAGCATCGAAGCGCGGGGCGAGCTGATCGCCCAGCTCGATCATCGGGGCGTTTTCGCGCACGGCAAAATGCAGGCTCTCGGGGGTCATTGGCGGGTCCATGTGGTGGTGTCAGACTGATCGGTGAGGGTCACGCCAAGCGCGGTCAGCTCGGCGCGGATCGCATCGGCGGCCGCCCAGTCGCGGCGCGCGCGGGCGGCGTTGCGCGCGGCGATCGCGGCCTCGATCCGGGCGTGGTCGGGGGGATCGCGCGGCGCGGCTGCGGCCATGCGGGCGCGCTGCTCGCGCCATTCTTCGGGATTGTTGAGCAGCCCGAGCATATCGCCGCCTGCCCGCAGGGCCGCCTGCAATTGCCGCCGCCGGAGCGGATCGGCCGCTTGCCGGATCCCCGTCGCCAGCTGTGCCAGCGCGGCGAGCGCGCGGGGGAAGGCGAGATCATCCGTCAGCGCCGCTTCGATTGCGGCAAGATCGGAAGGATCGGCCTCGATCGCCTCATCCCCGGCATCGCCAAGCAGGCCATAAAGCCGGTCAAGCGTCGCCACCGCGCGTTCGGCCGCGGTCTGCGACCAGTCGACCGGCTGGCGGTAGTGGGCCGACAGCAGCACCAGCCGCAAGGCCTCGGCCGGATAGCGGTCAAGCGCCTCGCGCACGGTCAGCATGTTGCCCGCAGACTTGGCCATCTTCTGGCCTTCAACCGTGACCATGCCGTTGTGCATCCACAGCCCGGCATAGCACGCCCCGTTATGGGCGGCGGTGCCCTGCGCGATTTCGTTCTCGTGGTGCGGGAAGATCAGGTCCGCCCCGCCGCCATGAATGTCGATCGAGTGTCCGAGATGGCTTTCGATCATGGCCGAGCATTCGATGTGCCAGCCCGGTCGCCCGCGCCCCCACGGGCTATCCCAGCCAGGGAGGTCAGGGCCGGAAGGCTTCCACAGCACGAAGTCCGCCGGATGGCGCTTGAACGGGGCGACTTCAACCCGCGCGCCTGCGATCATGTCTTCGAGCGAGCGGCCCGACAGACGGCCATATTCGGCAAAGGAGGGCACGTGGAACAGCACATGGCTCTCGGCCGCATAGGCGTGGCCGCGCGCGATCAGGCGAGCGATGAAGTCGATGATCTCAGGCACATGCTCGGTGACGCGCGGGGTCACATCTGGCGAAGCGCAGCCGATTGCGGCCATGTCCTCGGCATAGGCGTCGGCAAAGCGGGCAGTGATAGTGTCGATCGACACGCCCATCTGCGCTGCGCGCGCGTTGATCTTATCGTCGATGTCGGTGATATTGCGCGCATAGGTCACACGGGCAAACCGGCGCCGCAGGAGGCGCACCAGCACGTCGAACACGACCGCGGGCCGGGCATTGCCGAGGTGGGCATAATCATAGACAGTCGGCCCGCAGACATAGATCGTCACATGGCCCGGATCGGCCGGACGAAAGCTCTGCCGCTCGCCGCCGAGCGTATTGTGAAACACCAGATCGCGCATTGATGGTCCTTCAGGTCGGCGGCCAGCCTGTCGATGAGAGGCCGGAACAATCCGACGAATAGCGCTTTCCCTTTATGTGATTTTATATCATCACGTCGAGCCGTTTTTCTTCACTCTCCCGAAAGCCAGTCCATGAACGCTCCCGAACCCATTTCCCGCATCCGTCGCCGCACCCGGAAAGAGGCTGAGGAGGCCGTGCGCTGCCTGATCGAATGGGCAGGCGACGATCCGGACCGCGAGGGCCTGCTCGGCACGCCCGACCGGGTGGTGCGCTCCTATGAGGAGTTCTTCGGCGGTTATGACGAAGACCCCCGCCTGATGCTGGAGACCACATTCGAGGAAACCAACCACTATGATGAAATCGTGATGCTGCGGGATATCCGGCTTGAATCGCATTGCGAGCATCACATGGTGCCGATCATCGGCAAGGTGCATGTTGCCTATCTGCCCGCCGGGCGCGTGGTCGGCATTTCCAAGCTGGCGCGGGTGGTCGAAGCCTACGCCAAGCGGCTTCAGATCCAGGAAACGCTGACCGGCCAGATTGCCGATGCGATCAACGACGCGCTCTGCCCGCGCGGGGTGGCGGTGGTGATTCAGGCCGCGCATCAGTGCATGACCACCCGCGGGATCAAGAAGCCGGGGGTGCAGATGACCACTTCCCGGATGCTGGGCGAGTTCCGCGACAATCCGGTAACCCGCGCCGAATTCCTGCAACTGCTCGCGATGCCGGCCTGATCCGATGGCGGCGCGCAGGATGGCGGGACTGGGTGCCCTGTGGCTCGTCGGGACAATACTGGGCGGCACGCCCGCGCTCGCCGACACTGCTCCCGAGGCAGAGGTTGAGGTTGAGGGCGAACAACCCCGGCCGGGGAGCGACGACGCTGTCAGCGAGATCGTCGTTTCCACCACCATCGCACGCGAGCGGATCGACGTCGCCTCGCCGGTGACGATCCTTCAGGGCGCCGATCTGCTGCGCAGCGCCCGCCCGCAGATCGGCGATACCATCACCCGCGTCCCCGGCGTGTCGGCCGCGACCTTCGGCCCCAATGCCTCGCGTCCGGTGCTGCGCGGGCTGACGGGGGAACGAGTGCGGGTGCTGACCGACGGGATCGGGGCGTTCGACGTCTCCAACACCTCGGCCGATCATGCTGTGGCGATCGACCCGCTGACCGCCGAGCGGATCGAGGTGGTGCGCGGGCCTGCCGCGCTGCGCTTTGGCCCTTCGGCGATCGGGGGCGTGGTCAACGTGCTCGATGGCCGGGTGCCGACCAGCGTTCCGGATGCGCCGGTTGCGGCAGACATCGTCGCGGGGGCCGCGACTGCGGCCAAGGAGCGCAACCTGGCCGCCGGGATCACCGCGCGCCTTGCGCCCGAGATCGCATTGCGGGTGGGCGGCAATTGGCTCGACACCGGCGACCTCAGAACCGGCGGCTTCATCCTTTCGCCCACTCTGCGCGCCCGCGCGGCGGCCAGCCCCGATCCGGCGGTGCGCGCGCTGGCGCAGCGGCGCGGGCGCATCCCCAACAGCGACGCGAGCCAGCAGATCGCCACGGCCGGGATCGCGTGGATTTCGGGCGAAGACACGCTCGGCGCGGCGATCAGCCATCTCGAAACCGAATATGCCGTGCCCCCGCGCTTCGATCTCACCGGCGGCGGGGCGCCCGAGGAGGTATTCCTCGATGCGCGCCAGACCCGGTTCGATCTGCGCGGCAGCATCGGGCTGGGCGGCGGCTTCTTCGAGCGGCTCAACCTGCGCGGCGGCTATGCCGATTATGCCCATGTCGAAGGCGGCGCGGACCCCGACGATGCCGGTACCCGCTTCGCCAACAAGGGCCTCGAGGTGCGGGTTGAGGCGGTGCAGGCCCGGCAGGGGAGCTGGAGCGGCGCACTCGGCGGGCAATTCGTGCGCCGCGATTTCTCGGCGATTGGCGAGGAGGCCTTCGTCCCGCCCAACCTGACCGAGGAATTCGGCCTGTTCGCGGTACAGGAACTCGAAGCCGGGCCGCTGCGGATCGAGGCCGGGCTGCGCTACGATCATCGCCGGATCACTTCGCCCACCCGCAACTTCGACCGCAGCTTCAGCAAAGTCTCCGGCTCGCTTGGCGCGGTGTGGCGGGTGGCCGGGGACTGGCGGCTGGTCGGCACGCTGTCGACCACCGCGCGCCCCCCGGCGGCCGAGGAACTGCTCGCCAATGGCCCCCATGTCGGCACTCAGGCCTTCGAGATCGGCGATCCCACGCTCGCGATCGAGCGCGGCACGGGGGGTGAGATCGGGCTGCGCGGCAAGGGCGATGGCTGGCGGCTGGAGCTGAGCGCCTATGCCACGCGCTTTTCCAACTTCATCTACCAGATCGAAACCGGCAACCTCAACGAAGGCCTGCCCGAATTCCGCTTTGTCAGCGATCGGGCGCGGCTGTGGGGGCTGGAACTGGATGCGGGGGCCGAGCTTGGCACGGCCGGGCCGTTCGACATCAGCACCTCGCTGGTCGCCGATCTGGTGCGGGTCAACATCACCGGTGAGGGCCCCGCGCCGCGCATCCCCCCCGCCCGCATCCTTGCCGATATCGCCGCGGCTGCGAGCACCGTCACGGCTCGGGCCGAGGTCGAGCATGTTTTCGCCCAGCGCCGGATCGTCACGCTGGAGACGCCGACCGATGCCTTCACGCTGGTCAATCTCAGCCTCGACTGGCAGCCCTTTGTCGAGCGCTTCCCCGGCCTCAACCTGTCGCTTCAGGCGACCAACCTGTTCGACGTCGAAGCCCGCCGCCATGCCAGCCTGCTCAAGGATTTCGCCCCGATGGCGGGCCGCGACCTGCGACTTTCGCTGCGCTGGCGGCTGTAAGGCCCTGCGAGCTCACCCACTTCGCCTCACTCATCCAAACAAGGAAACATCCTCATGCGTCACCTGATCCTTGCCGCGGCCAGCACCCTCGCGCTAGCTGTGCCCACCATGACCGCGCATGCCCAGACCACCGCCAGCGCCCCGGCGCGTGCCAACCCCTTGCTGGGCAACTGGATCACCGATCCGCAGGGCGTTCCGCCCTATGGCACTATCCAGCCGGCCGATTACGAGCCAGCCCTGACCGAGGCGCTGGCTGAGGCGCGCGCCGAGATTGCGGCGATCACCCGGGTGCGCAGCGCCCCGACCTTTGCCAACACGATCGAGGCGCTGGAGCGGGCGGGACTGCGCTATCAGGCGATTTCCGCAGCCTTCTTCAATGTCGCGGGCGCGGATGCGACGCCGGAGATCCAGGCTGCGGAAGAGCCGATCTCGGCAATGCTGACCGATTTCAGCAACGCCATAATGCTCGATCCGGCGCTGTTTGCGCGGGTCGATGCGGTCCATCGCCAGCGCGCGAGCCTTGGCCTCACCCCCGAACAGACCCGCCTGCTCGAAGAAACCCACCGCCGCTTCGTGCGCGCGGGCGCAGCGCTTGGCCCCGAACAGCGCGCGCGGGTGGCCGAAATCAATGCCGAGATGTCCAGACTGGGCGTTGCCTTCGGGCAAAAGCTGCTGGCTGACCAGAAGGCGAGCAGCGTGATCCTGACCGAGGCCGAGATGGCCGGCATTCCCGCCAGCGCCAAAGCCGCCGCCGCCAAGGCTGCCGAGGCCGCTGGCCAGCAGGGTTATCTCATCACCGCGACCCGCTCGGCGGTCGAGCCGTTCCTCACCACCGCCACCAACCGCGCCGCGCGCGAGAAGGTGTTCAAGGCCTTCGACAATCGCGGGGCCAATGCCAATGACAACAACACCGCTGCGATCATCCGCAGGATGCTGGAACTCAGGATCGAGCGTGCCGGGCTGATGGGCGCCAAGACCCATGCCGATTTCGTGCTTGAAGACAGCATGGCCAAGACCCCGGATGCGGCGATGGACCTGCTGATGCAGATCTATCGCCCTTCGCTCGAACGCGCGAGGGAAGAGCAGGCTGCACTCGAAAAGCTGGCAGCGGCCGACGGCATCACCACGATCGAAGCGTGGGACTGGCGCTACTATGCCGAGAAGGAACGCGCCCGGCGCTACAATCTCGATGAGGCCGAGCTGAAGCAATACTTCCCGCTCGATGGGATGGTGGCCGCGCTGATGGAGACCACCGGGCGACTCTATGGCATCCAGTTCGTGGCCCGCCCCGATCTGCCTGTCTATGCCGAAGGGGTGAAGGCCTGGGAGATCCGCGAGGCCGATGGCACCGTGGTCGGCCTGTTCTTTGCCGATTGGTTCGCGCGCCCGACGAAGCGGCCCGGCGCGTGGATGAACAGCTTGCGCGATCAGAGCGAACTCTTGGGCTACAAGGCGGTGGTGGTGAACAATTGCAACTTCACCCCGCCTGCGCCGGGCGAGCGGGCCGAGATCAGCCTTGATGATGCGACCACGCTGTTCCACGAATTCGGCCATGCGCTGCACGGGCTGTTCAGCCAGGTGCGCTATCCCAGCCTGTCGGGCACGTCGGTCACGCGCGACTTTGTCGAACTGCCCTCGCAGATCCACGAGCACTGGATCAGCGAGCCTTCGATCCTGCGCGCCCATGCCAAGAATGCCGCGGGCGAGCCGATCCCCGAACCGATGCTGGCCGCCCTCCTCGAATCGCGCACTTTCAATCAGGGTTTCCTGACGGTGCAGCAGATCTCCTCGGCGATCCTCGACATGGAACTGCACCGGATGACAGCCGTGCCCGAAGGCTTCGATGCGACCCTGTGGGAGAAGCAGCGCCTTGCCGCGTTGGGCGTGCCGGGGGCGGTGGGGATGCGCCACCGCCTCGCGCATTTCAGCCACATCTTCGATGGCGGCTATTCGGCGGGCTATTACGCCTACAGCTGGGCCGAGGCGATGGATGCCGACGGGTTCGAGGCCTTCAAGGAGACCGGCAATCTGTTCGATCCGGCGCTGGCGGCAAAGCTGCGGCGCGAGGTGCTGGCAAAGGGAAATACGCGCGATCCTGCTGAAAGTTATATCGCGTTTCGCGGCCGTCTCCCCAATGCGGACGCGCTGCTTGCAAATCGCGGGCTGAGATAATGTGCCGAAGGAAGGAATGATCCGATGACCCAAGTGCGATCTGTGCTGCTGACCTGTGCAGCGCTGGCAGCGGCAATGGCTCCGCTGTGGCTGGCACCCGCCGCCGAGGCGCAGACTGCTGCGCCTGCGCCCGCCGCCTTCACGCTCGCGCCCTTGCCCTATGCTCCCGAGGCGCTCGAGCCGGTGATCGATGCCGAGACGATGCGGATCCACCACGGCAAGCATCATCAGGCCTATGTCGACAACCTCAACAAGGCGGTTGCAGCCGATCCGGCGCTCGCAGGGGTGCCGCTCGAACAGCTGGTGGCGCGCGCGGGCACGCTCCCGGCGGCGATCCGCAACAATGCTGGCGGGCACTGGAACCACACCTTCTTCTGGCAAACCATGGCGCCGGTAGGGCAGCCGGGCGCGATCTCGCCCCAGCTCGCGGCTGCCATCGACGCGCAGTTCGGGGGAATGGACAAGTTCAAGGCAGCGTTCAAGGCGGCCGGCACAGCGCGGTTCGGATCGGGCTGGGTGTGGCTGATCGTGGGCGCGGACGGCAAGCTCGCGATCACCTCGACCCCCAATCAGGACAACCCGCTGATGGACGCAGCCGAAGTCAAGGGTGTGCCGCTTCTGGGCAATGACGTGTGGGAGCACGCCTATTACCTCAAGTGGCAGAACCGCCGCGGCGACTATCTCGACGGGTGGTGGCAGGTGGTTGATTGGGGCAAGGTCTCGGTGCGTTACGCCGCGGCCTCGCGCTGATACCGCACAGGATGGCAAGGCAAGCCGGGATGAAAGGGAAAAGTCAATGAGGGCAGGACTTCTGGCAGCAGCCGCGCTGATGGCGGGCTGGGCGCATGGGGCGCTGGCGCAGGAGGCTGGCGCCCCCACCGCCGGACCCGAGGCCCGCTTCACCACGAAGGATCTGTTCGATCTGTCGATGGCAAGCGACCCGCAGATCAGCCCGGATGGCACGGCCATCGCCTATGTCCGGGTGAGCAATGACATCATGACCGACCGCGCCCGCCGTTCCATCTGGTTGGTCGACACCCGCACCGGCGAACAGCTCCCCTTGGCTGGCACCAGCGGCGAGGGCGATGCCTTTGCCCCGCGCTGGTCACCCGATGGCACGCGGCTGGCCTATGTTGCGACCGCAGCCGGGGGCGCGCAGCTGTGGGTCAAGTGGGTGAAGGGCGGCGAGACGGTGCGGCTGACGGGCCTGCCCAATAGTCCCTCCGGCATCACCTGGTCGCCCGATGGCACGCAGATCGCCTATTCCATGCTGGTCGAGGGCGAGGGGCTGAAGCTCGGCAAGGCCCCCGATGGCAAGCCAGAAGGCGCCCAGTGGGCCGAGCCGCTGGAGGTCTATGACCTGCTCGCCTACCGCGCCGACGGGGCGGGCTATTTGAAGCCGGGGTTCGAAAAGCTGTTCATGATCCCCGCCACCGGCGGCGCAGCGCGGCAGCTGACCTTTGGCGAGTATCACGACGGCGGCGAGCTCGCCTTTTCGAAGGACGGCAAGACGCTGTTTTTCGGCGCCAATCGCAAGCCTGACTGGCAGAGCGATCCCGTCGATGGCGAGATCCACGCGCTCGATATCGCCAGCGGGCAGATGCGCGCGCTGACCAGCCGCAACGGCCCCGATCACAGCCCGGCGGTCTCGCCCGATGGCACGCTGATCGCGTTCCTCGGCTTCGACGATGCCGGGCGGGCTTACGAGGACGATGATCTCTACGTGATGGCCCCCGATGGCAGTGCTTTACGCAATCTGACGGCGGACTGGGGCTTCAGCCCGGCGGGGATCGCGTGGGATGCCGATGGCAAGGGCATCTATGCCCAATACGACATCAGCGGCGAGACGCGGGTGGCGCGGATCGGGCTCGACGGCACGATCCGCGATGTTGTTCAGGGGCTGACGGGCGGCGGGTTCGATCGGCCCTATACCGGGGGCAGCTTTTCGGTCGCGGCGACGGATGCGCTGGCCTTCACCGGCGGCGCGCCGACCTTTCCGGCAGAGTTGATGCTGGCGGCGGGTGGCGGCAAGTCCCGTGCGCTGACCGATCTCAACGCTGCGCTGAAGGCAGTCAAGACGATGGGCGCGGTGCGCAAGATCACCGCCAGATCGAGCCATGACGGCCTGCCGATCGAAGGCTGGCTGACCTTGCCGCCCGGCTACACCCCGGGTCAGCGCGTGCCGCTCATCCTCGAAATCCACGGCGGGCCCTTCGCCGCCTATGGCCCGCACTTCGCCAGCGACAATCAGCTGTTCGCCGCAGCCGGCTATGCCGTCCTCTCGGCCAATCCGCGCGGCTCGACCTCCTATGGCGAGGATTTCGCCAACCGCATCGACAAGGCCTATCCCGGCAATGACTATGACGATCTCATCAGCATCGTCGATGCCGCGATTGCCGAAGGCGTGGCTGACCCTGACGCGCTGTTCGTCACGGGCGGATCGGGCGGCGGGGTGCTGACCAGCTGGATCGTCGGCAAGACGGGCCGGTTCAAGGCGGCGGTGACGCAGAAGCCGGTAATCAACTGGACGACGCAGGTCCTGACCGCGGACAATCCGGCCTTCTTCGGGCGCTATTGGCTGGGTGCGCAGCCCTGGGAGAACCCGGATCTCTACTGGAAGCAATCCCCGCTCTCGCTGGTCGGCAATGTCACCACGCCGACGCTGGTGGTGGTGGGTTCCGAGGATTACCGCACCCCGGTGAGCGAGGCGGAGCAATTTTACACCGCGCTGCGGCTGCGCGGCGTGCCGACCGCGCTGGTAAAGGTGCCGGGCGCCAGCCACGGCGGGATCGCCGCGCGGCCATCGCAAAGCGCGGCCAAGGCGGCGGCGATCCTCGCCTGGTTCAAGAAGTACGATGCGGGCAACCCGGCTGTGCCGCAGCCCTGAGCGCCATGGCGTGACGGCCCGCGGCGCTCAGGTCTTCATGTCGGTCAGTCAAAGCGTTGCGGGCGGATCACTTCAACATTGCTGACCAGCAGGATCAGGTGATGGGTGGCGAGCAGCGGACTGAGCAGGTCGGTCAGCCGGTCTGTCCCCTCCTCGCTGGTCACAGCCATGAACATCACCTTGGCGGTCGCCCCGGAGATCTGGTCGTCGCGCCAGCGCCCTGAGTGGCCCATGCCGCCTAGGGTCGGCAGCAGGGTGTAGTGCTCAATCCCTGCGCTGGCGGCGATCCGCTCGATCGCGGGGATCAGCGGCTCGTCGGCCAGCACTTCGACGCGGCGGCGGATGATGGTTTCGGTCATGTCAGATCATCCCGTGCAATTGGCTGGCAACCCAGGCGTAATAGGGGATGCCGATGGTCAGGTTGAAGGGGAAGGTGACGGCCAGGCTCATGCCCAGATAGAGCCCCGGATTGGCCTCGGGCAAGGCAAGGCGCATCACTGCGGGCACCGCGATATAGCTTGCGCTGCCCGCCAGAATGGCAAGCGCCGCCGCCGATCCTGCATCGAGCCCGGCGACAACGCCGAGCGATGCGCCGAGCGTCCCGTTGGCGACAGGCAGGGCGATGGCCAGTGCAGCGGTGCGCAGCGAAAGGGCGCGCCGATCCATCAGCCGCCGTGCTGCGACGAGCCCCATGTCGAGCAGGAAAATGCACAGCATCCCCTTGAACAGCGTGTCGAAGACCGGAGCGATCGGGGCAAAGCCCTTCTCACCCGCGATCACGCCGATGATGAAACTGCCGACCAGCAGCACCACCGATCCGTTGAAGAAAGTCTCGTGAAGCAGCCCCCCGCGCGCGGCGAGGGCATCACCCTGCCCCCGCTTGGCGAGCAGCAGACCGGTGAGCACCGCCGGGGTTTCCATCAGCGCCAACACCGCGACCATGAAGCCCGCCGGCGCCATGCCGATGGCGCGCAGCACTTCGGACCCGGCGGCGAAGGTGACGACGCTGACCGATCCGTAATGCGCCGCAACGGCAGCGGCATTGGTGCGGTCGAGCCGGCCCAGGGTGCGCAGCGCCCAGAAGGCGGGTAGCGGCAGCAGGAAGCTCAAAGCCAGCCCGCAGCCCCCGGCAATCAGCATGGCGCCGGTGAGGCCGCTATGCGCCACCTCCCCCCCGCCGCGCAGGCCGATCGACATCATCAGATAGAGCGCGATGGTCTTGGCCACGGCCTCGGGCACGGCAAGGTCGGACCGGGCGAAGGCCGCCAGCGAGCCGAGCAGGAAGAACAGCACAACCGGCTGGAACAGGGCGTCAACAGCCATGGTGCAGCCCCCCGATACAAGAAGTGAAGATCATGGAAGTGCCCCCATGGTTGATTGGCCGCGCGGCTCAGTTCGGGTTGAACGGCACCGACGAATGGTGAACGACGATCTTGAGGTCACCCTGCTCCCCGCGCACATAGGCGAAGCTGTATTCAACCTTCGTATCCGCGCCGCCATCGGCCGGGGTGAACCAGTAGTTGCCCATGGCGACGGCCATGTTGCAGCTGTTGTTGACGATCCCGTAGTTCTTCCAGCGCACCTTGGTCCACGGCTTGATCGCGAAGCCCTTGTCCTCTGGGAAGGAGGGGTTGCCGCCGACGAAATAGGACAGGGCCGAATCGAACGAGGTGCGGAACTGGTCGACCGAGGCGAGGGTCGGCTTGAACAGCACCAGGCTGAGGTCATAGCCATAGAAGCGGTTGATGTGGGCGGCCGCAGCGGCAGTGTAGTCCCCGCCCTCGCGGTAGGTCTTGCCGATCGCGACGATGCCCTCGCCCCAGGCCTTCTGCGCATCGACCACTTCGCGTTCGCTGATGCAGGGCTGTGCGGGCGCGGCGGCAACGGGCGCGGCAGACTTGGCGGGCTTGGCCAGCGAGGGGCTCGCCAGCGCGATCAGCGGCAGAGCCAGCGCGGCGATCAGCGGGCGGGTGCGGGCAAGAGCGGTCATAGTGCACATCCTTTGTATCAGGGTGCCCGGACATGCCCCGGCGCGCAGGCGTGCGTGCTGACGGGCGAGGGCCCGTCAGGCGGCGCGGTGTGCGGTGATCAGGGGCAGGCGGGCAGGCGGGCAGGCAGGGTTGGAAGGATGCCTGGAACCGTTTCCAAGCAGGGACGCATATAGACGCGGTCAGTTTTGCCGGGGAAACGCAAAAAACTGCACCGATTTATCAATGTCGATGATTAATCGGCTTGATTGTTACAGCTCATCCCCGCACTCTTTGGCCCATGCTCCCGCTCGATGTGCCGCTGCTTGAGACCTTTCTCGATCTGGCCGAAACCGGCAGCTTCACCCGCACCGCCGCGCGCGTTCACCGCAGCCAGTCGGCGATCTCGGCGCAGGTGCGGCGGCTGGAGACGATGCTCGGCGTGACCCTGTTCGAACGGACCACGCGGCAGGTCGTGCTGACCGCCGCGGGCGAGCGGTTGGTTCCCCATGCGCAGGCGGTGGTCGATGCCGCCGCCGCGCTCGCGGCGCGCTTTCGCGAGGAGGAGGATGTCGCTGGCGACGTGCGCCTCGGCTGCCCGGAGGACATCGCCAGTGCCGACTTGCCCGCAATCCTTGCTGATTTCGCCGCCGCGCATCCGCGCGTGCGGCTGCATGTGCGCTGCGATCTGACGCTGCATCTGACCCAGCAGTTCGAGGAAGGGGCCTTCGATCTCATCCTCATCAAGCAGGACCCCGAACGGATCATGGCAGGCGCGCGGCTGCTGCGGCGCGAGGCGCTGTGCTGGGTCGGCCCGCCCCGGGCGCAAGCGATCACGCATGGTCAGACCGTGCCGCTGGTGCTCGCTCCTGCCCCTTGCGTCTATCGTGCAAGGGCGCTTGAGGCGCTGGCACAAGCCGGGCACATCCCCGATGTCGTCTATGCCTCGCCCAGCGAGACCGGGCAGATTGCGGCGGTGCGCGCAGGGCTGGGGTGGAGCATCTTGCCGGAGCGCCGTCTGCCGCCCGATCTGGCGGTGGTGGACGCGAGTTGGCCGGCAGTGCCCGAAGCGGCGATCTGCCTGCTCACCTCGGCGCGGATGACCGGTGCGGTGGAAGCCTTTGCCCGCCATGTCGAGGGCCGCCTGACAGCGATGCCCGAGGCACGCACGCCGTCCTGAAATTCGGGCTGATCAGGGCTTGGCTCGCTGCGGAATAATGATATAGTATAACATAAAGTCGGCACGACTATCTCAGCCCCGATCATCCCCGCAGCGCGCCCCGGTCAGCTGTACCGGTCAGCGCCTGAAAGGCCCCCGCATGAGCGCCCTTTTCGCACATCAATCGCAAATCCCCGTCACTTTGCTCACCGGCTTTCTCGGCGCGGGCAAGACCACGATCCTCAACCACCTCGTGCGCGATCCGGCGCTGGCCAAGACGCTGGTGATCATCAACGAATTCGGCGCGGTTGGGATCGACCATGATCTCATGAGCGTGAGCCAGGAGGATGTGGTGGTCGAAATGTCGAGCGGGTGCCTGTGCTGCACGATCAGGGGCGATCTGGTGCGCACCTTGCGCGATGCACCCTGGCGCTTTGCCCGGGGCGGGATGTGCTGGTTTGACCGGGTGGTGATCGAGACCACGGGCCTTGCTGACCCCGCCCCGATCCTCCACACGCTGATGACCGACGAGCGGCTGGTGACGCTCTATCGCATCGATGGAGTGGTGACGGCGGTCGATGCCGTCAACGGGATGGCGACGCTCGATACCCAGGAGGAATCGCGCAAGCAGGCGGCGGTCGCGGACCGGTTGCTGCTGACCAAGACCGATCTCGCCAGCGCCGAGGACATCGCGGCGATCGAGGCCCGGCTGCGCGCGCTCAATCCCGCCGCCCCGATCATCCGCACGCTGGGCGGCGTGGTGGAGCCTGCGCGGCTGCTTGATGTCGGGCTGTGGAACCCCGAGACCAAGTCTCACGACGTGCAGCGCTGGCTCAATGCCGAGGCCTATGCGCAAGGTCACGATCACCACCACCATCATGACCATGACCATGACCATGACCACCACGACATCAACCGTCATGATGACCGGATTCATGCCGTGTGCCTGACCTTCGACGAACCGCTCGATGCCGAGGCGTTCGATTTCTGGCTGCACACCCTGATGATGCTCAAGGGGCCGGACGTGCTGCGGGTCAAGGGGATCGTCAACATCGCCGATCTCGACAAGCCGATGGTGCTGCACGGTGTCCAGCAGATCTTCCACCCGCCAGTGATGCTGGACGCCTGGCCGTCCGACGACCGCCGCACCCGCATGGTGTTCATCACCCGCGGCGTGGACGAGGCCATGCTGCGTGACACGCTGGCGATAATGACCCAATCGGTGAAGGATTATCGCCTGTCCGGTCCCAAGGGCACAGTGCAGGGTCCGGGGCCCGGTTCGGGCAGTTCGCTGTTGCTGCCGGGCGATCCGGGGTTCGATTTGGCGGCGCACGCCCTTTGACCGCGCCGGTATCACCACCGCCGATGCTCGACCTGCCGCAATTCACCGTGCGCGGCACTCCCGAGGCGATGGGGCGCCAGTATGGCCAGCATTTCCGCGACCTCATCGGCGCCTTCGTGGCTGACCGGATCGCTGCGGTGGAGACCTATCTTGACGAGCGCGGGCACACCGGCACCGAGCCCCTGTTTGCGTCGGGCGCAGCCTGCCTCGAAGCGGCGCGCGCCTTCGATCCGGCCGGCCATGCCGAGCATTGCGGGATTGCCGAGGGAGCGGGGATCGATCCCGTGGTGCTGTTCACCACCGCCAACATGACCGACGTGCGCGACATTATTGTTCTACCGGGCGATCCGCTGGTGGTGGAAGATGAAGGGTGCACCGCTGCGCTGCTGCCGCCTGCCATCACCGCCACGGGCACCGCGCTGCAGGGCCAGACCTGGGACCTCAACGGGCCGGATGTCGACTATGTCATCGCGCTCCACCGCCTGCCTGATGACGGCCCGGAAACGTGGACAGTGACCTGCGCCGGGTGTCAGACCCTGATGGGCATGAACGCCCACGGGGTCGCGGTCGGCACCACCAATCTCAAGACCCGCGGCGCGCAGGTGGGCGTGCCCTACCTGTCGGTGCTGCACCGCGCACTGGCGCAGCCGACGCTGGCGGCGGCCAGCGCGATCGTGGAGCACGCGCCCGTGGCCGGCGCCCATTCCTATTGGATCGGCGGCAGCCATGGCGCGGTGGAGTGGGAGCGAACGCCGCAATCCGCATTCCTGCGATCAACCGACAGCGGCCCGCTGGCCCGTGCCAACCACTGTCTCTTCCCCGCCAACATCGCCCGCGAAACCGACCTTTCGCCGAGCACGCACGCGCGCATGGCGCGGGCCGAGGCCTTGCTGGCGGCCTCTGGCCAGCACACGCTCGCAAGTCTCAAGGCGTTGTTCGCGGATCGCGGGGACGGATGGCTCAGCATCAACCGGTTTGCCGAGGACCAATCGGGCGCGACCACCAATGCCGTGGTGGTCTGCAATCCGGCCGAGCGCGAATTCTGGGCCTGCCGGGGACCGGCTGATCGCGGGGTCTGGGCGCGACTGTCTTTCACCGGGAATGACTGAAAGCAGACCGGGTGAAGGGGCCGACTGCAGACTTTCGGGAATGCCGGCATCTTGCAGACCCAGCCGCTCCATTTGGCAAGCAGGAATGACTGGCTCTGGGTCAGGCGCCCTGACGGTCAGGCATGGTGCCTGTGCTTCGGCCGCCATCTGTACCCGGATCGCGCCTCGGCCCGGGCCCTTTCGCAGTGTCGACCTGCAAAGGAAATCTGATATGACCAAAGGGGCCAGGCGTCGCAGGACATGGTGGCGCGACAAGCCTGCCTTCGCCTTGCGCAACGGCTCTCGGCAAGCAGATTTGCAGCGGTGATTTGGCAAGCCGGCATTAAGAATGCTCAGGGGTATGCAATGGCAGGGTGGTGGCGATTGGCGTTGTGGGTGATTGTCGGCACAGCGAGCTCTGCCGCTCTGGCCGACAGCCCCGGCATGCTGACATACGACGAGGCACAGCAGCGCTATCTCGAGCAATCCGACGAGATTGAGGCCGCCGATGCCGCCGTGCGCGCTGCGGCCTTGCGCTACAAGGCGACCCGCACCATCGGGCGGCCCGAAGTCGAAATCGAAGCCCAGCTGCTCGACTTCCAGAAGACGCTGTTCCTCCCGCTCGGCCCGCTCGCGGATGTCGGTGCGGCTTTCGGACTGGTTGACCCGCTGCAATTCCGCATCCGCGAACTGGTGCGTCGCCCGATCATCACCGCGACCATGCCGATCTATGCCGGCGGCCAGATGGACGCGGCTCGCACTGGTGCGGCGAGCAAACTCGCCATCGAGGAAGCTGCCCGGACCGAGACGACTGCCAAGGGGCTGGCACAGGTCGCGCGCGCCTATTTCGCGCGGCAACTCGCAGCCGAGGCGCGCGACGTGCGTCGCGATGTTGTAGTGCGGATGGAGCAGCTGGTCGCCGATGCCCGCGCGCTTGAACGAGAGCAGCAGATCGCCCGCGCTCAGCGGTTGCAGGCTGAGGCCGCCCTTGAGCAGGCAAAGCGCGAATTTGAAAAGGCTGATGGCGATCTCGCTGCCGCCGAGATTGCCGTCATGAGTCTGTTGCGTCTGGAGGCACCGACAAAGCTGGCAACACCGCTGGCCGTGCGCGAGGCTGCGCTGCCGCCGGTCGAGGCATTTGTCGATTCGGCCCTCGCCAACCATCCCGCGATCAGGCGCCTGGATGCGAGCGTCACGCTGGCAGGCGCAGGCGTAAAGTCGGAAGCCGCGCAGCTGCGCCCGAACGTCTATGCGCTCGCGCAATACAATCTCGATCGTCAGAACACGCTGCTGACCGACCCCGATTTCATCATGGGTGTGGGGATCAAGTTCAAGCTTGCCAGCGGACTGGGTCGCCGCAGCCAGCTGTCCGCCGCGCGTGAGACAGAGGCGCAGGCGAGCGCAGGGGCGCGCGAGGCGCGCAACCAGATCGAAGCGGGCGTGAGGATCGCGCACAGCCGGGCGGAAACCGCGCGAAGGCGGCACGCACTCTATGCCCGCAGCATTGCAGCTGCGGACGAATCGCTGCGGGTCGCGCGACTGTCCTTCCGCGAATTGCAGGGCACCAGCCGTGATGTCACCGACGCCGAGCTCGTCGCTGCCAGCGCGCGGGTCGAGCAGGCGCTGGCGGCCTATGAATATGTCGATGCCCTGATCAGTCTGATGGAATCGAGCGGCCAGATGGAGCGGTTGCCTGATTATCTCGTGGCAGCTGGAGGCGGCCAATGAACGACTCATCGGCGCAAGCGGGCCGCAAGTTTTCCGTCACGTTGGCTCTGGCTCTGGCCGTCGTTGGGGTCTTGGCGCTGGGCCTGTGGCTCGCTTGGCGGCCTGCGCCCGATCAGGTGCAGGGGCTGGTCGATGCGCGCGAATTGCGGGTCGCCAGCAAGGTCACCGGCAGACTCGCGCAGATCCATGTCGAGGAAGGGCAGATGGTCGAAGCAGGGCAATTGCTCGCCACCATCGACAGCCCCGAAGCGCGCGCCAAAGAGGCGCAGGTCAGCGCCGTGGTCGACGCAGCCGAAGCGCAGGCCAGCAAAGCCGAGGCGGGCTCCCGGGCCACCGAGATCGCCGCCGCTGAAGCGCAATGGCTGCGCGCGGCGGCTGCGGCCGATCTGGCGCGCGTGACCTTCGAGCGGATCAACCGGCTGGCTGAAGAGGGCGTGGTGCCGGGCCAAAAGCGCGACGAGGCGCGCACCAACTTGATCGCAGCCGATCAAGCAGCCCGCGCGGCGCGTGCACAATATGACACGGCGCGCGAAGGGGCCCGCCGCGAAGACAGGCGCGCTGCCGAAGCACAGGCCAGTCAGGCACGCGGTGCCGCCGCCGAAGTCGCTGCCGCGCTGGCTGAAACGACGGTGTTCGCGCCCGCCAGGGGCGAAGTCGGCCGCAGGCTGGCACAGCCGGGCGAACTCGTCGGCGCGGGATTTCCTATCATGTACGTGACCGAGATACAGCGCACTTGGGTCACGCTGACCCTGCGCGAAAATCAGCTGGCCGGGATTGCGCCGGGCAGCGAAGTCACCGGCACCATTCCGGCGCTCAAGGGTGCCAGCGCGCGTTTCCGCGTTACTTTCATGGCGCCTGCGGGCGATTACGCCACGTGGCGCGCAACCCGCCAATCGAGCGGGTTCGACATCAAGGGCTTCGAAGTGCGCCTCGCACCGGTCAAGCCGATCAAGGGCCTGCGACCTGGCATGTCGGTCCTGTTCGACTGGCCGCAATGAGCTTCGCGCGGCGCCTCGGGAAGAGTTTCCGGCGCGAGGCTGCGTTCCTGGCGCGCAACCCGTGGGATCTGGCGCTGCTGACCTGGCTACCCTTGGTCCTGTGCGGGTTGATTGCGTGGCAATTGTCCGCCGGGGTGGTGCGCGATCTGCCGGTGGCGCTGGTCGATGCCGAGCGCAGCGCCCTGTCGCGCGACATCGCGATCCGCATCGAGGGCGCACCGGGGCTGCGGCTCGCCTCCACCGTCACCGACATGGGCGAGGCCGAAGCCCTTGCCCGCGCCGGCGCGGTCGAGGCGATCGTGCTGGTCCCGCCCGAGGCAACCCGGCGCGCCTTTGCGGGGCAGGGCCAGATCACGCTCTACGTCAACGCAGCGCATTCGGCGGCCTCCTCGACCATCCAGCGCGACATGGCCGCGATCATCGCCGCGGCCAATGCGCGCGAGGCGGTCGAGCAGATCGCCGCAGTCTCGCCGCCGGGCAGCGTGAGGCCAGCGCCGGTCAAGGTGACATCGGTGATCGCCTTTAACGCGCCCGCCAGTCAGGAACAGCAATTGGTGAGCCTACTGCATCCGGCGCTGTTGCATATCCTGTTCATGCTGGCGGTGGTGAGCGCTTTCGGGCGCGAATTGCGCGATGCGACGGTTGCCGCGTGGCAGCCCGATCGCGCAGCGCTGGCAGGCAAAGCCGCGCTTTATGTGCTGGCCTTCATGGCATGGGGAGCGATGATGACGGCCTATCTGGCAGGCTTTCGCGGCTGGGCGATGGCAGGCGGGCCACTGTTGCTGATGGCGGGCTATTTCGCCATGTTCGCCGCCTATGCGGGGGTCTCGCTGCTACTGCTCGGCCTCACCCGCTGCATGAGCCAGAGTCTGTCGCTGACCGGGCTTTATGCCGGCGCGTCCTTTGCCTTTGCAGGCGCCATCTTTCCGGTCGATCAGGCAAGCGGATTTGCGCGGGTATGGGCGGAGGTGCTGCCCTTTACCCACTTCGCGCGGTTGCTGGCGATGGACTGGATCACCGGTGCGCCTGCGGCAGCCGCCGCAGCGCCGCTGATGCCGCTTGGCCTCATCGCGGTCGTCACGGCGGTGCCCGGCATGTGGCTCTATTTGCGCGCGGCTGAGCGTCCGCAAGATTGGGGGAGGCGCTGATGTGGGCGGCTTTCCGCGCGGTGTTCGCTGCAATCTTCGCTGATCGCGCGGCGGCCCTACTGCTGTTCGGCGCGCCGATCCTCTACGCTGTGCTCTATCCCAGCGCCTATTCGGGCGAGCTGGTGGTCGATGCGCCGGTGGTGGTGGTCGATCTCGATCGCAGCGGGGCAAGCCGCGATCTGGTGCGCCGCACCGCCTCCGTCAGTCAGGTGCAACTGGTGGCAAGCCTCACCTCGGCGCGCGAGGCGGAGAGCTGGCTGGCGGCGGACAAGGCAAGTGCTGCCGTGATCATCCCCGAAGGCTATGCCCGCGCCATCGCTGAGGGGCGCAGCGGCGAGGTGATGCTGGTGGGGAGCGGGGCGCATCTGCTGCGCTCCTCGAGTGCCCTCACCGGAATCGGGGCGGCGCTCGCCAGCACCGCGCGCGAGGCGGCCTTCGATCAGGCCCGCGCCGCTGGCCCGGCCGCGCCGCCTGCTCTGAACCTCGTCACTCGCCCGCTGTTCAACACCCGCGAAGGCTATGGCGCGGCGGTGTTTCCCGGGGTCGCCTTCATCATCGTGCACCAGTCGCTGCTGCTTGGCCTTGCGCTGCTGGCGGGGACTGCGAGGGAAAGGCTCGGCGCGCCGCTCAGTGTGACACCGGCGCAGTTCGCCGGGCTGGGGCTGGCCGCCAGCACGATTGCCATGGCGCAGGTGTGCTGGTTTGCAGGCTTCGTGTTCTGGTGGCAGGACTATCCGCGCGGCGCTGCGCCCCTGTGGCAGGTGCTGGCAGGGGCAAGCCTGTTCGTCGCCGCCACTGCTGCGCTGGTGCTGCTGCTGGCCAGCTTGTTCCGCACCCGCGAGCGGCCTCTGCAGCTGGGCCTCGGCATCTCGCTGCCGCTGTTCTTCCTGTCGGGCCTGACCTGGCCTGCGGCCGCAACCCCACAGCCGCTAGTGTGGTTGGCTCGCCTGTTCCCCACCACACCGGGGCTGGAAGTGATGGTGGGGCTCAACCAGATGGGCGGGACATTGGCCGATTACGCCGGAGCGCTGGCGAACCTCGCCGTGCTGGCACTGGCGTTCGGCGCGCTCGCATTCTGGAAGTGGACCTCTCCGCAGCCCCTGCGCTCACCGTTCCTGGCCGGATCGCGGCAGGCCGGTGCCTGACAACGCGGCCGGCAAGCGACGGACTTCGATAGAACAGAGTGCGGTTCTCTTTGAGAGGATGATCCCTGCGCTCACGCCTTGCCGTTCTACTCGCCGCCCATAGCGCGCTTGTTCGTGTCAGCCTGGCAGCGCAAGCGCTGCTGGATGCCGGGCCGCAGGTCGAGCGCTAACTGCCCCTGCCGCAGCTCTCACAAGCGGTCACTGCGCACCGCGACCAGTAGGGACATGCTGAGCCGGGGATGCCAGTGCATTTCGTAATCACCGGCACGATGCTGGGTACCGCCTTGAACTTCAGACCCCCAGTTACACATGTGCCAATGCCTAAATGAGGGGCCATTCCGCTCCCCACCCACTTCCAGCCATGAGCGCGATCCTAAAGCCGGAATGGCGGTTTCTGGCTAATCCAGACAATCAACTCCGGCACCGGGAACGACCAAGTCTGGGGCGGGAACCGCCGTTCTCGTCTGGCTGATCGGGCTGCTGTGGCGCGCACCCCGCAAGCGATCCATTCGGCAGGCGGCCAATGGCTGACAAATTGTGTGCCGTTAAGCCGCCAGAACCCGATCCAGGTTTTGCAACCCAGCCTGCCGGAGGCTCCGTTCTGGGCAAATGTCTTTGAGCTCCTAGCTGAAAGCGTCAGAGGCATCGAAACCGGACCCGCAGTTGGGAACAGTGAGCACACCCTACGCGACCGGGCGCCATGGTGTTGCTATGAAATTAATATAGAAAATGTCGCAATGTGCGCTCGGCATCTTCTCAATCAAATCTGACTGACCAATCGGATCAGATGAACTGATCAATATATCACTGAAATAATTATACATTTTCAGATCTTCAATCATTCGAACCTGATTGGAAGGCCGTGAGTTCAAATCTGACCCACATTGTCCCACGTTTTCCACAGGCATCCGGCTCATACAGGGGCTCACCTGGGGGCCATTGAAAGCCGTGGTACAAAAATTAATACTATCTATCAGGACATTGTGTCGACGGTTGGCTTCCCTTCACCCGCTCCATAATCCTGAAAAACCCGCAGAAGACCGCCATTCAGTAGGCGGTAATGCGCTCGCCTTCACCCATAGCTTCTCACGCGGCTTCTCACTTGCCGAACGCATTCGGCCCGGGGGTCCGCTGACATCGGCCAGCACGGCTATCTCCTGCGCCGCGGAGCCCGGTATCATTTTCGGCGAAGAAAGCCTGCCGTCTGCAAATGTAGTCGTCCTATGAGCATTGCGTTGGGCACATCCGACCCTCTCGAGGCACGTCGCTTCGTCCGGCGGCTGGCCGCAACCGCGCCGGCGCGCCCGATTGCCGGCCGCGCCAGCGGATGGATCACCTCATTGGCACTGCAGACGTTCGCGCAGGAATGTCTTCATGATGTCGGCGAGCGGCAGCCGGTGCTCGGCGGGCGGCCTGGTGCGCAGCCACTTGCCGATGTCGTCGGCCGTCAGCTGGCTGGAGCCCGTCTTCGGCTTGCACGACGCGGGCGCACGGCCTGCCGCGCGATCGGCTTCATCGGCCGCCTGGGCAGCCACCAGCGCCCGGACGATGTCCTGATGCAAGGCCTTGAGCCTGTCGCCTTGCGGGGCGCCGGCGCTGCTTGCCCTCAAAGCACTGTCGCGGGCAAGCCAGTCTCCGAGCGTCGGCGCGCTGGCCGATGCTGCGGCGACGCTGTGCCCCAATGCGGCAGAGGCCGCGATGCCGATGGCCATAAGGATGGCGAGTGGGCGTTTGATCATTTGCTTGTTCCTTGGGGTTGGTCTCGGTTTGCGGGAAGCTTGAGGTAGAGTTCGCTCGATCCGATGTTGATGATGGCCGCGTAGCCGCTGAGCACGTCCTGCCCCACGACCCCGTCGATCTCGACGCCCGTGGCCGCCTTGAGGCGCGTGGCGACGCTGTCGAGATTGGTTGCGTAGACGGCCGGAAGCGGGACGGCCCGGCCATCGAGAGCGAAGCTGGTGATCGGATGGCTCGTGATCGCGATGCCGCCGCCCGCGCCCGCGCCTTCCTGCGTGCCGGTCGCCGGTGCGAGGCCGAACTTCGCCAGCCGGTCGTGCCGCACCACGGTCCGGCCGGCGCCGGAATCGAGCACGAAGGTGCCGGACTGGCCGTTGACGGTGACGGTGATCGTTTCATGGCCGGTCGGCAGTTTGGTGAGCTTGAAGGCGGTGAAGCCCTGCTCGCCGAGAAACGCGCGGACCTTGTCCGCTTGCGGCGGTGCGGCAGGAGCGGGGGCGGACAGCACGATGGCAAGGGCGGCAGCTGCCCTGATGAACGTGTGCATGGTGTTTCCTTTAACGAGAACGGGTGGGGAAGAGCGCGATCGCCGGCGGGCGCGGGCGGTCAGAACATCTTGCGCAGGCTGAAGCTGAAGATGCGGCCCAGCGGGTCGAGATAGGCCGGCTGGTAGCTCAGCGGCACCGCGCCGGCCGCGCCGCGCACCTTGGGCCGGGTGTTGAACAGGTTTGTGACCCCCAGCGACACGCGCGCGCCTCTCAGCCATTGCGGCGGCTGTTTTCCCCCGATGGCTTCGGAAAGGTTGGCGAACAGGTTGAGACTGACGATCGCATAATCGTCAAACCGCAGGTCGCTGGCCGGCTGCGCCGGATCGCGCACGGCGGTCGCGCTGCGCCAGTTGGCCGATAGCCGCGCGCCCCAGCCGCCCTTGAAGGCCCCGGCCTGGAAGTCGACTTCGTGCCGCCGCCGGCCGCCGAGGAAATCGACCGCGCCGCCATCCAGCAGATCGAGCCGCGGCCCGCCGCGGCGCAAGGCGATGTCGTCCTCCAGAACCCAGTTGTGGTAGAGGCTCACGTAAACGCGGCTGGTGAGGTTAGCCGCACCCTGCGCGGTCGCGCTGCCGGGCTCTGGGCGGATCAGCGCGGCATTGGGGAACAGCCGCTTCACCTCGGCTTCGCTGGTCACGACCTTGACCCGCGCGTCGCGCAGATATTCGGGCACCTTGCCGAGCGGCCGGGTGAAATTGACGCCCCAGCGCAGCTCCTGCTGGCGCGCCTCGGCAAAGTTGACCGCGCGCGCGTCGATCTGCTGCAAGCGGCCCGCAGCATCGCGGGTGAACCGCTCGGGGAAAGCGGCCGCGATCTGCGAGGTGACGATCGGGAACGGCGCGATCGCGTTGTCGGTGCGGCTGCGCACGTAATCGGCGCTGATGCTGAAGTCGGTCCTGGCGAGCGGCCGCAGCGTCACGCCGAGGCGGAGCAGTCGGCGATCGTCGTTGACAAGGCCGGGGTTGCCGCCGGTGATGCGGGTCAGGTCGACCACCTCGCGGCGGACGAAGTCGAAGGTGCGCAGGTTGGGCGTGACCACCACCGGACCACCCAGCTGTTCAAGGCTCGGCGCGCCCTCTTCGCGGGTGAACGAGGCGACAAGGCCGATGGCCTTGGACGGCGCCCAGTTGAGGCCGTAGCCATAGGTCCACAGCGTCCCCGCATCCGACAGCCGGTCGTAAGCGACATTGGCATTCACCGTCAGGTTCCCGATGGGCGACGCCTTTTCCGCGGTGCTGCTGGCGAGCGGGATGGAGACGTCTGCCTGCACGCCCCCACGGTCGCGGGACAGATCGGCCAGCGTGGTGGTGCCGCCGAAGCTCGCCCGGCCCGTGAAATCGCGGAATTCGCCTCCGACCCGCACGCTCGCCGACAGCGGTCCCGCCGGCAGCGTGGCGAGCGGCCCGGACGCGAGGAGGTCGGCATTGAACACCGTGTCGGTCGATAGCGCCGCGTCGCGCGGGGACAGCGCACGTGCGGCATCGGTCAGCACCTCGCCCTCGGTCCGGTCGAAATTGCCGAGCGCCGTCCACTGCCAGCGCCCCCACCGTCCGCCGAAGGTGGTGCCGACATGGACCAGGGTCTGATCGCTGTCGCGCCGCAGGATGCGGTCCCCGGCAAGGCCGAGCAGGCTGTCGTTGCGGCTGACGTCGACACGGCCGTTGAGGGTTGCCGCGACATCCTTGAACACATGGCCGCTCAGAACGCCGTTGACGCCGAAGCGCTCGTTGTCGGGCAGCAGGGTCCGCACCCTGCCCAGCTCGGGCGCGCCCGCGAACTGCTCGACATCGCGCTCGCTTTCGAGCAGGCGGTCGGCGCGCGAATAGGTCGCCCCCAGCGCGATGCGCGTGTCGCCCGCGATCCTGAGGTAATCGGCATTGGCGCTGCCGGTCTCGCGCCCACCTTCGCTCGGGAGGAGCAGGCCGGCCTGACCGACGCGGGCCCGATAGCGGGGGAAGGTGACGATGTTCACCACCTTCTGGTCCGCACGGTAGCCATATTGCAGCGCCAGTTCCTCCGGGAAAATCTCCATCCGCTCGATCGCTTCGGAGGGGATGCGCGCGATCTCGGAAAAATCGGACACGCGCCGCCCGTTGAGCAGCGTCACCGGCGGGGCGTCACCCCGGCCGCGGTTGCTGGCGGTCTGGGGGGCGATGGTGTCCAAGAGCGCGCCGATGTTCTCCGCCCCGAACGCGCGGATATCGAGCTGGCTGAAGCTGCGTTCGGGCGGGATGTCGCTGTTCACCGACCCGCGCGGGCGCTCGCCGGAAACGACGATGCCGTCGGACCTGGGCGGCGCATCCTTTGCCGCCTCCGCCCCGCCGCCGGCGGGCGCCCCGTCGGCCGCAGGCGCCGCGCCGGCCGCCTCGAGCGCAGCCTGGCGCGCCTCGGGGGGGAGCGCGTCGCCATATTGTTCGAGCAGTTTGCGGGCAAGCTCGGGCGGCAGCGGCTTGCCGTCGATGGTCTGCACCCGGACCGATGGCTGCGCGCCGCTGGCGCCGGGGCTACCAGCGGGGGGCAACTGATCCTTCAGCCGCTCCTCGACCTGCCGGGCGAGTTCGGGCGGCAGCGGCTTGCCATCGGCGCCGTAGATGACGCGCTTGGGCGGCGCGGCCGGCGCTGCGCCGGCCTGTGCATCGCGTGCCTCGCGCGCCGCGGGCGGCGCGTCGGTCTCCTCGGCCGATTGCGCCGCCAGCGCGCCGGGCGCTGTGCTCGCCAATAGCCCTGCAGCAAGGCCAAACCACTTTCCTGTCACCGGGTTCCTCCAAGTTCGCAAACCTGGCGGGGACACAAGCAGCCTTGCGTATCGACCGGATGGCGCGCTTGTATCGGACCGTGATACGGTAATGCTACAAAGCCCGGCTATCTGCTGCTGCCATGACTTCCCGGACCGATTCCCTGCCGACCATCCTCGTGGTCGATGACGATGCGAGCATCCGCGATGCGATCGCCGATTTCCTGGGGATGCATGGCTTTGCCGTGCAGGCAGCCGAGAACGCCGCGGCGTGCGACCGTGCCCTGGCGGCAGCGCCTGCGGATCTCATCGTGCTCGACGTGATGATGCCGGGCGAGGACGGGCTGTCGCTGTGCCGACGGCTCGGCGCCGGCGGCACGCCGATCCTGATGCTGAGCGCGCTCGATGCGGTGACCGACCGGATCGTCGGGCTGGAGGTCGGCGCGTGGGACTACATGACCAAGCCCTTCGAGCCGCGCGAGTTGCTGGCTAGGGTGCGCGCACTGCTGCGCCGACCGGTGGCCGAGCGAGCGGCACAGTCCGGCGGCAGCGGCGACGCGCTGACTTTCGCCGGGTGGCGGTTCGACATCGAGCAGCGGCACCTGCGCGATCCCGCCGGCCGCGCGCTGGTGCTGACCGAGGGCGAGCACGCGCTGCTCGCCGCTTTCGCCCGGCGGCCCGGACGCATCCTCTCGCGCGACGTGCTGCTCGATCTGGCGCGCGGGGTCGATGCCGCCCCCTACGACCGCGCCATCGACATCGCCGTGAGCCGGCTTCGCCGCAAGCTCGCCAATGCCGATCCGGCCCCGCTGATCGAGACCGTGCGCGGCGCCGGTTACCGGTTCCTCCCGGCGGTCCAGCGCCTGTGAAGCGCACGCCCAGCGCCCTGGTTTCGATCGGCGGGTTCGGCATCGCGGTCGCAGCGCTCAGCGTCGCGGCGACGGCCGTCATCGTGCTCGCCGCGCCGCCGCCCCCGGCAACGCGGACCGTTGCATCCGAGGCGATCATGGCGCTGCGCGCGCCGGCGCCCGGCTTCGAACGGCGCATCGCCGCCGCACCGCCCGATGGGCCACGCATCCCCTTGATCGAAAACCTGCTGGCCGCCGAAATCGGCAGACCTGCCCGGGATGTGCGTGCGACCCGGCTCGATGCGGCACCATCGGTCGCGCTCAGTGTCCGCACCATGCCGAGGGCAGAGGCGGAGCGGATGTTCGGCAAGGGGCTGCCCGGCACAATTGTCTTGCGCGAGCGCGATACGGCGAAGCTTCAGGTGGTCGAAGCCGGCGCTGCGACCGGGGCCTTTCGCCACGTGCTGCTCGATCTGCCGCTGCCGGCCTATGCGGCGAGCCTCAGGCAGGCCGACGGTCGCTGGCTGGTGGTGCAGCCTGCCTTGCCGTTTCTGGGCGGATGGCAACGCAGCATTCTCATCGCGCTGTTCGTCAGCCTGCTGCTGCTGACGCCGCTGGCGTGGTTCTATGCCCGGCGGCTGACGCGCCCCTTCCGGGCGCTGGCGGGGGCGCTCGGCAATGCTGCTGCGCCGATCCCGCAGGAGGGGCCGCGCGAACTGCGCGAGGCCGCGGCTGCAATCGCCGCGATGCAGCAACGCCTCGCCGACGAGGCGAGCGAGCGCGCCCGGATGCTCACCGCCATCGCGCACGATCTGCGCACCCCGCTGACGGGCCTGCGCCTTCGCATCGAGGGCGTGCCGGAACCGCAACGGTCGCGGATGGTCCACGATGTCGAGCGGATGCAGGCGATGATCGGCGAGGTGCTCGACTTCGCCCGCGATGCCGCCGCGCCTGCCGCGCTCGTCGATGTGCGCTCCGTCCTTGCACTGATCGTCGAGGAGATGAATGCCGGAACGCGGGGCCTCCGTCTGGCGCCCGGCGCGGATGCGCAGGTGCGCGTGCCGGAACCGGCCCTGCGCCGGGCGATCGAGAACCTCCTGCGCAACGCCATCGCCTATGCCGGCGGCGGGACGGTCACGACCGCGCTGGCGGGAACCGATGTGCTGATCTCGGTCGAGGATGCAGGGCCGGGCATTCCGGCTGCCGAGCGCGAGCGGCTGATGCGCCCTTTCGAACGCGGCGAAGGCTCGCGCAACCGCGACACGGGCGGGGCGGGTCTGGGGCTGAGCATCGTGCGCGACTTTGCCGTGCAGCAGCGCGGCAGCTTCGTCCTTGGCGATGCACCCGGCGGCGGAACCATCGCCACCCTGCGCCTGCCGCTGGCATGAGCCCGCCATGACCGCCTCGTCCCGGCGGCGGCCTCAGCTCAGCAGCCGAGCTGGTCTGCGAGGTCGGTGAGGCTCGTCGCCGACCAGTCCCATGCCTGCCTGTGATGCGCGTCGGGCGCCGGGGCGCCGCCATATTCGTGCGGGCGCGCGACATGGGCGGCAAGTAGCCCCGAGGCGCGCGCGGCGGCGAGATCGCTGTGGTGCGCGGCGACGAGGCACAGCGCGCCCGGCTCCATTTGCAGCAGTTCGGCGGTGGCGAGATAAGCGCGGGGATCGGGCTTGTAGACCCCGCTCACCTCCGCGCCGAGGATCGCGTCCCACGGCAGGCCCGCGCGGCGGGCCATGTTCATCAGCAGCGCGACGTTGCCGTTCGACAGGGTGACGATCGGAAAGCGCACCTTGAGCCGGGTCAGGCCCTCGACCGCGTCGGGCCAGGGATCGAGCCGGTGCCAGGCGCGGGTCCACTCGGCGAGCAGCGTCTCCTTGCACGCAGCCGGATCGATGCCCCAATCGCGAAGGGCCGTCTCGAGCATCTCGCGGTGGAGCACATCGAGCGGCACGAAGGCGCGGCCCGATGCTCTCATCCCTGCCATCGCCGCGAGGTATTGCGCGCGCCACGCGTCGGCGAAGGCGGCAGGATCGCGTGCGCCGAGGCCCACCTCGGCGAGGAAGCCGGCCGATTGCCGAGCGATGCCGGTGCGCCAATCGACCACCGTGCCGAATACGTCGAAGGCGAGCGCCTGCGGCAGGGTCACTCCGCGATGCGCCGGGTCTTGCCGATCGCCTGCGCCCTGATCTCGGCCGGGGTGAAGGGCAGGCGCGCCCAGCGCTTCTCGGCATAGGCGCGGGTCTGGTCGGCGTGGTGGGGCGAGGCGGGATCGGTGGACTGCGAATAGCTGAGGATCGCGTCCGCCACCGGCCCCTTCGCATCGAAGCCGACCACCTGGATGTAGCTCGTCCCGTGGCGCGGGGCGAGGCCGGCGGGGGCGGGCAGCGATTCCATCACGTTGAGCACGCCCGCCGCGCCGGGGCCGCCGTGGACCGGTATCGCCGCGTTGCCGGACATGAAGCGCTGCACCTCGCCCCACGGGGCGCCCAGCGCGATCCCGGCCTTGTCCAATTCCTCCACCGCCTCGCCGAGCGCGGCGAGCAGCTTGTCGCCCACCTTGCCTGTGGCAAGGTCGCGGGGGGTGTTGACCGGATCGGCGGGGTCGAAGGGTATGCTCCACAGGCCCGGCACCCGCGCCGCGCGGCTCCAGAAGGCGCGGAACAGCGCCGCGCCGCGGCTTGCGTTCTCGAAGCGGCGATCCCACCCGGTGAGCGCCGCGCACCCGCGCGCCGCCGGGCTTCCCGCCGCAGCCCCGCCGCACAGCGCCAGCAGCGGCTCCACCGCCATGTCGGCGGCGAGGCTCTTGTTGGCGAAGGCGAGCGCTTCGGCCCGTGCATGGTCGAGCTTGCCCCCGCCGAGCGCTGCGGGGGTCTCGAGAAAGTTAGACCGCGTGCGCAAGGACAGCGGCGTGCCCCACGCGCCCAGCACCGGCGACAAGCGCGGGTGCGGCATGGCGGGGTTGCTGATCCAGTAGCTGTCATTGGAGTTGGTGAGCCAGCTCCTCACGGTGGTCGCCGCCTGGTCGCTCGCGGGCATCAGGCCGGGTGCGGGCGTGCCGGGGGCATTGTCCCAGTCGCAGGCCGATTTGCTCCCGTCGAGCAGCACCGCAAGCTCGGCGAACAGGCCCGAGAGCGGCGTCGCGCAGGCCTTGGCCTTGTCGGCCGATACGTTCGGGACGGCGGTGACGTCGGCATGGAGCGCGTCGCCGTAGCGGTCGGCGGCGATGGTGTTGACCCAGGGAATGCCGAGCGTCTCGCTCACCGCCGTCTTCACCTCGCCCACGTTCTTCGCCGTGCCGATGCGCAGCCATGCCTCCAGCCCGCGCTGGTTGCCGCGGTTCGCGTCCTTGAGGGCGAAAGCGGTCTGCGCGCTCCAGGCGATGCCGCGCGCAGGCACGGTGAAGACCGGGCCGAAGCGGGTGGTGTAGAGCGTGCGGGTGACCGGCGCGGCGCCATCGGGCATCGGCACGGTGACGGTCACCGGGGTCATCGCCTCGCTCTGCCCGTCGATCATGTAGCGGGTCGGATCGGCCGGATCGAGCGCGAGCTGGAACAGCGTGAAGTGCCGCGCGGCGGTGACGGTGTGGGTCCAGGCGACGTCCTTGTTGAAGCCCAGCGTCACGATCGGCGTGCCGGCGATGCCGACGCCCATCGCGTTGTAGCCGTCGGGGCCGGTGATATGCATCTGCCAGAAGCGGCTCGGGCCCTTCCACGGGAAGTGCGGGTTGCCGATCACCATGCCGCGCCCGTTCGCGGTCGCATCGCCGCCGAACGCCCAGCCGTTGCTGCCGACGCCGAGTTCCCTGGGATCGGGCAGGGTGAGGGACACCTTGGGCGCCGCCTTGCCCGGGGGCGCGGCGTTGGCGATGGGGGCGGCGAGGTTGAGCGAACTTGCCAGCAGGATCTGCTTCTCGTTCAGCCGCAGGAAATCGTCGGCCGTGATCGGGCGCACCCAGGGCTTGCCCCGGCATTCGGCGGGGAGGCCGGCATCGCCCTTGTCCCTCAGGAAGCGGTTGTAGCCCGCGACATAGCCTTCGACGAGCTGCTGCACGCGCGCGGGCTGCTTCGGTATCCCTGCGCGCAGGGCCGCAAGATCCACCACGGCGCGGAAGAACACGTCCGAGGAGAGGTTGTCGACCGTGTCGAAGCCGAGCGTCGCCGTGCCTTCGGGGCCCCAGAAGCGCGAGCGTTCGCCCGCGACCGTGGCGAATTCCTCGGCAAGCATGCAGACATTGTCCTCGGCATAGGCATAGGCGACGCCGTAGCCGACGCCGCGCCAGTCCTTTGCCTGGATATGGGGGATGCCGTAGGTGGTGCGGGTGATGCTCGCCGCATAGCGCGGGGCGGCCGCCGCCCCCGCCGCTGCCATAAGAGCCAGCGCGGCGGTGGCCGCCGCGAGTGTTGCCATGCGCATGATCGTCCCTCTCCCTTCGCCCCCTTTCGGGTGTGCGAAGCGAAACCTATCGGTGCGCGGGGCAAATGAAAAGGGGCGCCCCGCCGGCTGGCGGAGCGCCCCTCCCGATGGATCGGGTGCCGATCAGAACGCAGCGGTGACCGAGAAGACCACCGTGGCGCCCGCGATCGAATCCCCGTCGAGCGCCGCGAAGTTGGGCAGCAGGTAGGCGCTTTGCGCCCGGCTGATGTCGGTATCGACATAGGCCAGCGAGAAGGTGAGGTGCTCGATCGGGGTGACGTCGACCCCGAGCAGCCAGTCGAAATAGGTGCCGGTCGGGGCCACGCTGGTGCCGTTGGGACCGAGGCCCGGGTTGCCGTCCGAATAGCCGATATGCGCTTTGAGGCTCACCGGCGTGTCGGTGATGGCATAGACCGCATCGCCGGTGAGGTAGAGGTTGGGCTCGGTATCGCCGGGCTTGCGCGGCCGGCCGGCGACGAAGCGCGCGCCGGTCGGGTAGACGTTGCCGAGCGCTTCCTGCGGCGGCGCATAGGCGACGCCGGCGGTCAGCGAGACCGGTCCGACAGCGCCCGAGAGCTTCGCGTAGATCTCGGCAAAGTCGGTGGTCGCCGCGCCGCCCGGGTACATGTACCACACGAGGCCGACGTCGGCGGTGCCCTGCCCGACCGGGAACTTGAAGCCGCCGATCAGGTCGAGCTCGAGATTGGGGCCGCCGAAGGTGCCCCAGCCGGCGAGGTTCGAGGCCCACAGGCCGACATAGGCGCCGCTGGTGTGCGAGACGGTGAGGCCGCCCTGCACGGCAAAGCCGTTGTCGCTCTGCGAGACCCCGCGGAAGCGGTAGTCGGTGGTGATCGTCGCCGAACCGGAGACGGTGAAGGCGGGCTCCGCGTCCTCTGCGCGGGCGGCCTTGTCGTAATCGATCGGCGGGATCGCGCGGATGAGCGGCGCTGCGGCGGTATCCTCCGCGCCGTCGGCGGGGTTCGCCGTGGCATCGACCGGGCCGGGAATCGCGGCGTCTGTCTCGGCCGCGAGAGCGGGAGTGGCAAGGCAGGTGGCGAGCGCGGCGACCGAGAGGGCCGGGGCGAGACGAATGAACATAAGGAACGCTCCATGAAGAGGTTTGGATCGTTCCACCTGCGCGGCGTGCAGGATTTCTTCTCCGATAGAATCGGGTCCCCGTCACGTCGGGCCGCAAGATCATCCAGCTCTGCTGCGCGCACAAAGTGAATGTGGAAGCGCTGCAAATTATCATCTTGTTGCGTGACATTGCTGCAACACGTCGCAGATAGATATATTTGATTTTGCGTAGGCGTCTGTCGCCCCGCCGCAGTCCGCCTCATGCCCATGCAAAAGGGCGCTGCCGCCGATGTCCGGCGACAGCGCCCCTTCAGCGCCGCAGGGTCAGTGGGTCAGAACGACAATCCGACCGCGAGCTTGTAGAAATCGCCCCGGTTGCCGCCCGCGCCGCCACCTTCCTCGACGCCGCCGGTGAAGCGGGCGAAGAAGCCGTTCTTGGCGGAGAACTGCACATAGGGTCCGAACCACTGGTAGACGTTCGGGGCGCGCGCGCGCGGCAGGTCGACGCGGGTGTTGGCGAGGAACTCTATGTGTCCGCCGGCCGAGAAGTTCTTCGAGAACTTGTAGCCCGCGTTGATCCAGGTGTGCAGGAAGTCGAGCGCCCCGACGTTCTCGGAGCGGTTGCGCAGCGCGGCGTAGTAGCCGGCGTAGAACTCGCCCTCGAACTTGTCGTCGCTGTAGTTGACGGTGAGGCTGGGCACGATGCCGTCGAAGGTGTTGCCGCCATTGAGGGTGGTGGTGGTGTTGCGCGGCCCGCGGCCGAGATTGCCGCGCGACAGCAGCGCGCCGTTGGTGATGCCGACCTGCGGCTTGATCTGGAGCTTGCCGTCGGCGGCATAGAAGTTCGCACCGATGCCGAACTCGGTCCACAGGTCAGAGCCGAAGCCGGTCGCGCTCGAGAAGTCCGAGGTCGTCCACATGATGCCGTAGAAGCTGAAATCGACCTTCTCGCTCACCGGGATGAGGCCGTTGAAGGTGGGGTAGAAGCCGAAGAAGCTGTCCTGGTTGAGCACCACGGAGAACCGCTCGTCGCGCGCTGGCGGTGCGCCCTGCGCCGCTGCCGCAGCGGCCACCGCGACGACGCTCGACACGCCGATATCGACAGCGCCCGCTCCGTTGCCGACCGGAATCGCCGCAGTGCTGGCGGCTGCGGCGGGGCTGGTCAGGTCGAGAGTGGCGATATCGCCCCCGGTGCTCTTGCCCGCACCCGTCACCACGATGTTGGTGGCCGCAGCATCGATCGCGGCGCTTTGCGGTCCCTGTGCGAGCGCGGGGGCCGACAGGGCACATCCCAGGGTCAGCGCCGGAGCGGCGAAAGCAAAACGAATGGTCATATGGAACGCTCCTGAAAGAGAGGTGGGATCGTTCCGCCTGCGTGCTGTGCCCGGCCGTTCTATTGTTTCCGCTGCGCCTGTTGCATAGCAACAAAAGCCAATAGACGAACGGGAACATCGCACAATTCCCAATGTTTGTGCGCGCACCTCATTGTTTCATTGGTGTTGCACGCGGGAGACAAATGCAACTATTGCATATTTACTTTCATCAAGGGTATGAACCTTAGAATATTCTTAGATACAGAAGTCGGAATTCCGAGGTCCGGGCGCACCCCGGGGCGGTGCCGGCACCGCCCTGGCGCGTGATCGCGCCAGCTATGTCCGCCCATCGGCGTGCGCTATTTCGGCGGCATCCGGATCGCCCCGTCCAGCCGGAACTGGTGTCCGTTGATGTAGCTGTTGCGCGCGATCTCGAGCACCAGCGAGGCGAACTCCTCGGGCTCGCCGAGGCGCTTGGGGAAGGGCACGCTGGCGTTCAATTGCGCCCACATGGCGGGATTGCGGTCCTTCATTCCCAGCATCAGCGGGGTGGCGAAGATCCCCGGCATCACCGAATTGACCCGGATGCCGAGGTCCATCAGATCGCGCGCCATCGGCAGGACGAGGCCGTTCACCCCGGCCTTGCAGCTGCCATAGATCACCTGCCCGATCTGCCCGTCCTGCGCCGCGACGCTGGCGGTGAGGATGATGCAGCCCCGCTCGCCATCGTCATTGACCGGATCGGCGTTGGCCATGCCCAGCGCCGAGATGCTCGCCACCCGGTAGCTTGCGATGAGAATGCCCTCGGCTCCGAAGGCATAGTCCTCGGTGGAAAGGCGCTTGTAGGCGCCGGCCTCCTTGTCCCAGCCGACCGTCTTGCCGCGGCGCGACGCCATCGCGCAGTGGAGCGTCACGCGCTCCTGCCCGTGCGCGGCGCGCGCGGCGGCGAAACCTGCCTCGACGCTGGCCTCGTCCATGATGTCGACATGGTGGAAGGTCCCGCCGATGTCGCGCGCGTGCGCCTCGCCCGCTTCGTCGTTGATGTCGAAGATTGCGACCTTCATGCCCGCTGCCGCGAAGGCCGCCGCGCTCGCCTTGCCGAGCCCGCTTGCCCCGCCGGTGACCACCGCCGCCATGCCCGCCTCGATCCGCATCGCCCGTTCCTCTCCCTGTTGGTCCTTGCCGCAAGGCTAGGCGCATCGCGCGCGCGGTGCCAGCCGTCCGATGCGGCGTGTCGTCTTTCTGTCATGCGCCATGCCTAGGCGGCGGCGACGCAACTCCACGGGGGCCCGTTACACATGATTCGATCCCTTCGCGGCCTCGCGCCCGTCGCGCTCGGGCTGACCGCCGCCTGCGCCACGGTGCCGGCGATCACCGGCGATCCGGCCGTGACCGTCACCGCCGTCGCCGAGACCCCGCCGGTCGGCACCGCGCGCGAGGATGCCGCCGATGACCCGGCGATCTGGCGCAATCCGGCCGATCCCGCCGCCAGCCTCATCGTCGGCACCGACAAGAAGGGCGGGCTCTACGTCTACGATCTGAAGGGCGCGCAGAAGAGCTTCCTCGCCGGGCCCGGCCTCAACAATGTCGATCTTGTCGACCTTGCCGATGGCCGCGTGCTGGTGGTGGCAAGCGACCGCAGCGACCTTGCGATGGTGCGGCTGTTCATCGCCCTCCTTGACCCGGCCACGGGCACGCTGAGCGAGGCGGGCAGGATCGCAGTCGGCCCGGGTGAGGGCTACGGCATCTGCCTCGTCAAGCCTGCGGGAAGTGACGGCGTGATCGCCTTCAGCGCGCCCAAGGAGGGTATCATCTATCGGACCCGCATCCTTGAGGCCGATGGCGCATTCGATGCCAGCGGCCAGACCACCGTGCTCGCCAAGGTGCCGACCCAGGTCGAAGGCTGCGTCGCCGACCCGCGCACGGGCACGCTCTACATCGGCGAGGAGGACGCCGGGATCTGGGCGATCGACATGACCAGCGGCGCCAAGCGCATGGTGGCGCGCGTCGACAACAAGATGCTGGTCGCCGATGTCGAGGGCCTTGCGCTCGCGCCCGAGGGCGCCGACGGCGGCTACCTCGTCGCCTCCTCGCAAGGGGACAACGCCTATGCGCTGTTCCGCCTGCCGGGCATGACGCCGGTCGGCCGCTTCCGCATCGCTGCGGGCACCTTCGGCAGTGTCGAGGAGACCGACGGGATCGAGCTCGACAACCGCGCCTTCGGCCCCGATTTTCCCGGCGGCCTGTTCATCGCCCAGGACGGGATGAACGCCCCGCGCGCGCAGAACTTCAAATTCGTGCGCTGGGACGAGGTGCTGGCGGCGCTCGGCGAAGGTCGTTAGAGGCGCAGGCATGATCCAGCGCTTCCCCACGCCCGACCGCCGCCGTTTCCTCGGCGCCACCGCCTCCGCCTTTGCCGGGCTCGCCGCCAGTGGCTGCATGACCTCGGGCGAGGGCCGCCTTGCCCGCGCGCCGGCGAAGCCGGGCAGCTTCGCCGGATACGGCCCCTTGCGGCCCGATCCGGCCGGGCTGATCGACCTGCCCGAGGGCTTCACCTACCGCGTCCTCTCGCGCCTCGGCGACCGGATGGACGACGGCGGCACCGTGCCCGACCGCGCCGACGGGATGGGCTGCTTCGACCTCGGCAGGGGCGAGCTGGCGCTGGTGCGCAACCACGAGCTCCAGCCGCAGCACGACGCGGGCGGGCCGATTGCCAAGGGCTTCGGAAGGAAGGACGGCGTCTTAGTGCCCGGCGGCACCACCACCATCGTCCTCGACGCGGCGAGCCTTGCGGTGAAGCGCCAGTTCCGCAGCCTTGGGGGCACGATCCGCAACTGTTCGGGCGGAGTCACCCCGTGGGGCAGCTGGCTGAGCTGCGAGGAGGCGCCGACCGGCCCCGGCCAGCGCTACGGCGAGGGGCTCGAGCAGAACCACGGCTGGGTCTTCGAGGTTCCGGCGAGCGCGCGCGGCCTCGTCGATCCGGTGCCTCTGAAGGCGATGGGCCGCTTCAACCATGAAGCCGCCTGCGTCGATCCGGCTACCGGCATCGTCTACATGACCGAGGACCGCGACGATTCGGTGCTCTACCGCTTCCTCCCCCGCACCCCCGGCAAGCTGGCCGAGGGCGGGCGGTTGCAGGCGATGGTGATCGAGGGGCTGGCGGACACCCGCAACTGGACCTCTCCCGCCATGCCGGTGGGCAAGCCCTACCGGGTCTCGTGGATCGATTGCGACGATGTCGAAGCCCCGCAGGACGATCTGCGCCTGCGCGCCGCGGCCAAGGGCGCGGCGCTGGTGGCGCGGGGCGAGGGGCTCCACATGGGGATCAAGCGCGGGCAGGCCGAGGTCTATGCCTGCTGCACCAGCGGCGGGGCAAAGCAGCTCGGCCAGATCTTCAGGCTTTCCCCCGGGGTGGCCGGCAAGCCCGACACCATCGAGCTGTTCTTCGAGAGCGAGAGCACCGAGCAGTTCAACTTCGGCGACAACCTCACCGTCGCCCCCAGCGGCCACCTGATCGTGTGCGAGGACCAGTACACCGAGGTGAAGGAGAACCATATCCGCGGCATCACCCCGGACGGGCGCGCCTACACCCTCGCGCTGCTGAAGGCGCAGACGGAGCTGGCCGGCGGGTGTTTCTCGCCCGACGGCAAGTGGCTGTTCGTCAACGTCTATTCGCCCGCCATGACGCTGGCGATCACCGGGCCCTGGACGGCCTGAGGCCGGGCACGCGGGTGGACGGCTTCCTGCTCGCCTTCCTGCTTGTCCTCGCGCTGGCGAGCGGCGGGCGCGATCAGTGGATGGTGGCGCATTGGGCCGATGCGCTGGGGCGCAGCGGGGCGCTGCTTGTGGTGGCGATCCTCTCTGCCTGCCTTGCCGCTGCCGCGATGGCCTGGGCGGGCGCCGCTTTCGCCGCGCTGCTGCCGGGCCGGGCGCGGCAGATGCTCGTCGCCTTCGCGCTCGTGGCGGCGGCGGTGGAGCTCGCCTGGCCCCTCGCGCCAAGGCCCCCGCGCGAGCCGACGCGGTCGCTGTTCCCGGTGCTGATCGTCCTCCTCGCCCGCCAGATCGGCGACGGCGCGCGCTTCGGCATCGTCGCGCTTGCTGCATGGAGCGGTGCGCCGGTCGCAGCGGGACTGGGCGGGGCGCTCGGCGGGGCAGGGGCGGTGACGGTCGGCTGGGCGCTCGGCGCCGGGGGGCTCGCCCGCTGGCCTCTGCGCCCCCTGCGCCGCGTGCTCGCCGCGTTGCTGCTGGTGGCGGGCCTCTTCGTCGGGCTCGACGCGCGCTTTGCGCCCGTCTGATCGCCGCCGCCGATCACGGACAGCATGATTTTTGCGACCCCAACCCATGTTCGTGCGGCCCGCAAACCACGATATATCGGCGAATCAAGAACCCTCTCAACAACCCCCTGACGGAGACCTGTAATGGCAGACACCAAGGACAATTCGAAGGCCGCGCTGATCGACGAGCTCAACGGCCTGCTTGCCGATCACTTCGCGCTCTACATCAAGACCAAGAACTTCCACTGGCACGTCATCGGTCGCCACTTCCGCGACCTGCACCTGCTGTTCGACGAGCAGGCGGACCAGATCCAGGGCCAGATCGACGTGATCGGCGAGCGCGTGCGCAAGCAGGGCGGCGATACGCTGACCTCGGTCGGCTCGGTGTCGAAGCACAGCCAGATCAAGGACCAGGACAGCACCGCGCTGAAGGCCGAGGACATGATCAACGAGCTGCGCGACGACAACGTCAAGGTCATCACTCGCCTCAAGAAGCTCAAGGAACTCGCCGAGGAAGCGGGCGACAACGCCACCGACGGTCTGCTCGACGACTGGACCGACTTCGCCGAAGAGCGCGTGTGGATGTTGAGCTCGTTCCTGAACGAGCGTCACGTCGACGCACAGTGATCTCGCGCGGGCCGCTCCCGTTGCCGGGAGCGGCCCGTTTGCTATGCACGAGGCCATGGCCGACATCACGATCATCGAGGGCGCGGGCGTCGATGCCATCGCCGATTGGCTCGCGGGGCGCCTGGTTGCTCCGGGCGCCGTGACCATCCCGGGCGGATCGACCCCGTTCCCCATCCTCTCGGCGCTGATCGCCACCGGCGAGGTGGAGTGGATCGGCCGCGCGGTCTGGCCGAACGATGACCGCATCGTGCCCGAGGATCATGAGGCCTCGAACACGGGGAAGATCCGCGCGCTGCTTGCGCCCGAGGGCGCCGATGTGGTCGCGCTCGCCGAGGATGCCGATCCGCCGCATTTCGCGCTCACCTGGCTCGGCATGGGACCGGACGGGCACATCGCCTCGCTGTTCCCCAACACCGATCCGCAGATCGGCGATGCCCGGGCGGTGCGCCGCCTGACCCCCGATCCCTTGCCCGCCCATGCGCCCTTCGACCGCATCACGCTGACCATCCCCGCGCTCGTCGATACCGATGCGCTGCTGTTCACGCTCGGCGGGGCGGCGGACAAGCGCGCGGTGTTCGAGGCGGCGGTAAGGGGCGCAAACGACCTGCCGGTCGCACGCCTGATGAAGGCCGCCCGCGCGCGCGGCATTCCGGTCACCGCCTTCGCCTGAGCCGAGCCGATGCCGAACCTGCTGCCCGCATCGCTCCACCGCGCGCTGCTGCCGCTCGCCGCGCGGCTGCGCCATCGCTGGCGGGGCTGGCGCAAGGCGCCGATCGCCGGGGTCAGCGTGATCGTCACCAACCTCAGCGGCGATGTGCTGCTGCTCAAGCATTCCTACGGCCCGCCGGTCTGGGCGCTGCCCGGCGGCGGATTGAAACGCGGCGAGGACCCGCTCGAATGCGCGCGGCGCGAGATACGCGAGGAACTGGGCATCGATCTTGCCCGGATGGAGCGCGTCGCGGTGATCGAGGAGGTGCTGTCGGGCTCCCCCCACACCGCGCACATCTTCGCCGGCGTGTGCGACCGCCAGCCGCGCCCCGACGGCCGCGAGGTGGTGGAAGCACGCTTCTTCCCGCCGCATTCGCTGCCCGAGCCGCTCGGCCGCCACACCCGCACCCGCATCGCCGCGTGGCGGGGGCGGGGGGTGGGCTGAGCTGAGCCTCGTCCGTCTGGCTTGCAGGCACGGCACCGCATCCCGTTCGCCTCGAGCGAAGTCGAGAGGCCCCCTTGCACAAGGTGTCTCGACTTCGCTCGACACGAACGGGTTGATGAGGGCCTCGGGCCAGCTACAGCAGCCGCAGCTGCGCCTCGTCCCTTGCCGGTCGCTCCGCCTCCACACCCTCCAGCGCCGACAGGGTGAGGCCCATCAGCCGGATCGGCTTGGGCAAGGGCAGCTCCGCCTCCAGCAAGCCCCGGGCGATTCGGCCGAATTCCGCCTTGCCGCTGACGTAGCGGTCGAGCGAGGCGGCCCGCGTGATGATCCGGAAATCGGTGAACTTGAGCTTGAGCGTCACCGTCCGCCCGCGGACCGGCGGGCCATTGGCCCCGGCGGCCTCGATCCGCTCCCAGACGATGTCGATGATGGTCTCGAGCGTGTCGCGCAAGGCGGCGCCGCTGCCGATGTCCTCGGAGAAGGTGCGTTCTCCGCCCACCGATTTCCTGATCCGGTGCGCGCGCACGGGCCTGAGGTCAATGCCCCGCGCCGCGCGGTAGAGATAATCGCCCATGCTGCCGAAGTGCTGGCGCAGGAAGGCGATGTCCTTCGCCGCGAGATCCGCGCCTGTGGCGATGCCCAGCGCCTGCATCCGCGCCTCGGCGCGCGGGCCGACCCCGTGGAAGCGGCGCACCGGCAGCCCGGCGACGAAGCCCGCGCCCTCGCCGGGGCGGATCACGCACAGGCCATCGGGCTTGTTCTGGTCGCTGGCGAGCTTGGCGAGGAACTTGTTGTAGCTCACCCCCGCGCTCGCGGTCAGCCGCGTCTTGGCGCGGATTTCCTGCCGGATTAGCTCGGCGATGCGCGTCGCACTGCCGATGCCGAGGCGGTCGTCGGTGACGTCGAGATAGGCCTCGTCGAGGCTCAGCGGCTCGATCACGCTCGTGTAGTGTTCGAACACCCGGCGAATCTGGCGGCTGGCTTCCTTGTAGGCATCGAAGCGGCTCTTCACGAAGATGAGGTCGGGGCACAGCCGCCTGGCGGTGACCGAGGGCATGGCGCTCCGCACCCCGAATTTGCGCGCCTCGTAGCTCGCGGCGGCGACGACCCCGCGCCCGCCCGCCCCGCCGACCGCCACCGGCTTGCCCCGAAGCTCCGGATTGTCGCGCTGCTCGACGCTCGCGAAGAAGGCGTCCATGTCGACATGGATGATCTTCCTGAGACCGAAGGCGGCCTCTTCATCGTCCTCGGGCGGCGCGGCGCTTGCCATGGCGCACGAATAGAACCTTGGGGCGCACGAAGGAACCTTTTGCTGGAACGATCCGGCCCGCGCACCATATTGTGCAGATGCGAAATGAACTTTTGTCATCGGGTGAGCGCGCGGGCAAGGGCACCGTGATGGTCAGCTCCCCCGCCTCTGTCACGCCCGGACGCCCCGCCGCGCGCAAGCCGCTCGGCGAGCGCGAGCTGATGTGGATGATGGCGATGCTGATGGCATTGAATGCCTTCGGTATCGATGCCGTGCTGCCCGCGCTCGAGCAGGTCGGCAGCGATCTGGGCGCGGCGGGCAACCAGCGCCAGCTGATCGTCGGCGTGTATCTGTTTGCGGGCGGGATCGGTTCGCTGGTGCCCGGCGCCTTCGCCGACCGCTACGGGCGGCGCCCGGTGCTGTTCGTGGCGCTGGCGGTCTATGTCGTCCTGTCGCTGATCTGCGCGGTGGTGCAGGATTACTGGACGCTCGTCGCCCTGCGCGGCTTCCAGGGCTTCTTCGCCGCAGGGATCATCGCGCTTCCCCCGGCGATCATCCGCGACCGGGTGGGCGGGGACCGCATGGCGCGGCTGATGAGCCTCATCTTCGTGATCTTCATGGTCGTCCCCGCCATCGCCCCCAGCATCGGGCAGGCGATCCTGCTCGTGCTGGGCGACTGGCGCTTCATCTTCGTCGGCATGGCGGCGGCGGGCGTGGCGATGACCGGCTGGATCTACGCCCGCCTGCCCGAGACCCTGCACGAGGAGGACCGCCACCCGATCCGCCTCGCGCCGCTGGCGCGGGACATGGGCAGCGCGCTCGCCTCGCGGGCGACGGCGGGCTACGTGTTCGGCGGAGCGCTGGTGTTCGGCGCGCTGTTCGGTTTCATCAATTCCGCCCAGCAACTGATCGGCGAGGCCTTCGGCGCGGGCGAGCGCTTCCCGCTGATCTTCGCGCTGTGCGCGGTGGCGATGGCGATTGCCAACTGGTCGAATTCGCGGATCGTCGAGCGCTTCGGCGCCCGGCGGGTGAGCCACAGCGCGATCCTCGCCTTCATCCTCGTGGCGGCGGCGCAGCTCTACTACGCCTGGCAGCCGGACGAGAGCCTCGCTGTCTTCGTTCCGCTGATGGCGGCCAACATGAGCCTTCTGGGCTTCATCGGGGCGAACTTCGGCTCGATCGCGATGCAGCCTTTCCGCCACATCGCGGGCGCGGCGAGCTCGGCGCAGAGCTTCGCGCGCGGCGGGATCGGGGCGGCGCTGGGGGCGGGGATCGGCTTTGCCTATGACGGCACCGCTCGGCCTCTGGCGGCGGCGCTGCTGTTCTCGGCGCTCGCGTGCCTCGCGCTGGTGCTCTATTCCGAGCGCGGGCGCCTGTTCGGCCCGCCGGTGGCGGAGGACTAGGTCTCCGCCCCCAGCCTGCGCCACGCCAGCCCCGCGAACTCGCACAGCAGGGGCCGTGTGTCGCGCGGGTCGATAATGTCCTCGACGTTGAAGCGTTCGGCCGAGCGGAAGGGCGAGGTGACCCTGGCGAGGCGGGCGCGAATCTCTTCCAGCAGCGCGGCGGGATCGTCCGAGGCTTCCAGCTCGGCCTTGTAGGCGACCTCCAGCCCGCCCGCGATCGGCAGGCTCCCCCAGTCGCCGCTCGGCCAGCAATAGCGGTATTGATACCGGTCGGCATTGCTCATGGCGCTCCCCGCGATGCCATAGGCGCGGCGGAGCACCACGCTCGCGAGTGGCACGGTGGCGCGGTAGATCGCGTTCATCGCATTGACGCCGTAGCGGATCGTGCCCGCCATCTCCGCCTCGCGCCCGATCATGAAACCGGGGTTGTCGACGAGGTGGACGATCGGCAGGCGAAACTGGTCGGCGAGGCGCACGAAGCGCTCGACCTTCTCGCTGGTTTTCGCCTCCCACGAGCCGCCGAGATAGCTGGGATCGCTGGCGATGACGAACACCGGCCAGCCGTCGAGCCGCGCCAATGCGGTGATCGCCGCGCGGCCCCAGTGGCGGCCGATCTCGAACACGGTGCCGGCATCGAACACCATGTCGAGACAGCGGCGCATCGAGTAGACCTGCTTCTCCTCGCGCGGGACGAGGGAGAGCAGCGCCTCCTCGCGCCGGTCCGCAGGATCATCGCAAGCCGTGCGCGGCGCGGGCTGGCCGACATATTCGGGCATGAAGCCGAGGAAATGCCGCGCGCGGGCGAAGGCTTCGGCCTCGCTGGCGACTTCGTCATCCACCACGCCGTTACGGGTGTGGATCGCGCTGCCGCCGAGCGCTTCCTTCGCCTCCTCGTGGTTGGCGGCATCGCCCCGGTAGGCATCGCCGAGGCCGTCGACCACCGCCGGGCCCGCTGCGAAGATCTGCGAGAGGCCCTTCACCATGATCGAATAGTGGCTCGCCACCGTCCGCGCCGCGCCGAGGCCCGCTGTCGGCCCCAGCGCCAGCGCGACCACCGGCACCGTGTCGAGATTGGTCACCACATCGCCCCAGCCGGGCACGGCGGGGATATAGGTCGCTCCGATCTGTTCGAGCGTTTTCACGCTGCCGCCGCCCCCGGTGCCGTCGATCATGCGGATGATCGGGAGCTTGAGCTGGTGCGCCATCATCTCGGCCTGCACCATCTTGCGCGAAATCCCCGCATCCGCCGCGCCGCCGCGGATGGTGAAATCATCAGCCGTGGCGACCACCGGACGGCCATTGATGAGGGCCTTGCCGAACAGGAAGGGGGCGGGGGTGACGTGCGCAAGGTCGCCATTGGCGTCATATTTGGCGCTGCCCGCAATCTTGCCGATCTCCCGGAAGGAGCCTTCGTCGCACAAGGCGGCGAGCCGCGCGCGGGCGTCCATCTTCCCGCGAGAGTGCTGCCGCGCAACCTTGTCGGCGCCGCCCATCTCTTCGGCGAGCGCCTCGCGGGCGCGCAATTCTTCGAGTTCCTTGGCCCAGTTCATCAACCCTCCCCCACTGGGGGAGGGGGACCATGCACAGAATGGTGGAGGGGCGAGCGAGGGTGCGGCGTGGCCCGCCCCTCCACCACCTTCGGTGGTCCCCCTCCCCTGAAGGGGAGGATCATTCGGGCACCACCCGGCAGAGCACCGCTTCGACCTGCACCTGCCCGCCGGCGCTGACGGCCAGCCCCTCGACCCTGCCATCGAAAGGCGCGGCAAGGGCGTGCTCCATCTTCATCGCCTCGAGCACCATGAGCCGCTGCCCGGCGGTGACCGACTGACCCTCGGCGACATCGACCGCGATGACCTTGCCCGGCATCGGCGCGATGATCGCACCGTCGGCGGCGGAGGCCTGGCCGGTGCCACGCGCCGCGAAGGGGCGCAGCGCGAAGGTCTCGCCTGCCTCGTTCAGCCACACGGTCTCGCCATCGTCGTATTGCAGAACCCCGGCAGGGGGCCGCGCGGCGTCGCCCGTCACGACCGCGTTGCCGAGCATCATCGCGACCTCGCTCCGGGCAGGCGCGTTGAGGCGGAAGCCCGGCGTTCTCACCGCAGCATCAGCGGTCTCCCGGTGCAGCATCGCCTGTGCTGCCTGATCGCGCGCGGCCTGCGACGGCGACACGGCATCGGCCCATTCCGGATTGCGCCCAATCAGACCGGTATCGAGCCGGGCCGCCATGAACTCTTCCGACCGCAGCGCGCGCAGCAGGAACGGTGCGTTGGTCCTGACCGGGAAGACGAGCTGCTCGCTGAGGCAATCCTCCATGCGCCAGATCGCCTGTTCGCGGCTCTCGGCATGGGTGACAATCTTGGCGATCATGGGATCGTAGAAGGGCGAGATCGCATCGCCCTGCGCGACGCCGGTCTCGATCCGGGCATACCCGTCGTCGATGGCAAACATCTCGAGCGTGCCGGTGCTCGGCAGGAAGCCCTTCGCCGGGTCCTCGGCATAGAGCCGCGCTTCGATGGCGTGGCCATTGATCGCGAGGTCTTCCTGCTTCTGCGGGATCGCCTCGCCGCTCGCCACGCGCAACTGCCACTCCACCAGATCGACCCCGGTGATCTCCTCGGTGACAGGATGTTCGACCTGAAGGCGGGTGTTCATCTCCATGAAGAAGATGCGGTCGGCGCGCAGGCCTTCGCTCGCGTCGGCGATGAATTCGATCGTGCCTGCGCCCTCGTAATCGACCGCCTTGGCGGCGCGCACGGCGGCGGCGCAGATCGCTTCACGGGTGGCCGCGTCCATGCCTGGAGCGGGGGCTTCCTCGATCACCTTCTGGTGGCGGCGCTGGAGCGAGCAGTCGCGCTCGAACAGGTGGACGACATTGCCATGGGCATCGCCGAACACCTGCACCTCGATATGGCGGGGCGAGGTGATCCACTTTTCGAGCAGCACTTCGTCATTGCCGAAGGAGGCCCTGGCCTCGCGGCGGCAGCTTTCGAGCGCGGCGGCGAAATCGGCGGGGGCATCGACCTTGCGCATCCCCTTGCCGCCGCCACCCGCGACGGCCTTGATGAGGACGGGGTAGCCGATCGCTTCGGCCTCCTTGGTCAGCCGCTCGACCGACTGGTCCGAGCCGTCATAGCCCGGCGTCACCGGCACGCCGGCTGCGCGCATCAACTGCTTGGCCGCGTCCTTCAGGCCCATCGCGCGGATGCTGGCGGGCTTTGGGCCGACCCAGATCAGCCCTGCGTCGATCACCGCCTGCGCGAAGTCGGCGTTCTCCGAGAGGAAGCCGTAGCCCGGATGGATCGCATCCGCGCCCGTCTGCTTTGCCGCCGCGATGATCTTGGCACCGACAAGATAGCTTTCGGCAGCGGGCGAGGGGCCGATATGCACCGCCTCGTCGGCGGAGCGCACATGCAGCGCCTTGGCATCGGCATCGGAATAGACCGCGACGGTCGCGATCCCCATCGCGCGCGCCGTGCGCATGATCCGGCAGGCGATCTCGCCGCGGTTGGCGATCAGGAGCTTGGTGATCATTGCGCAGGAACCTCCGGCGCGCCGAGTGCCTCGCATTGGTCGGGCGGGACCATGGAAAAGCTGGTGTTGGCGACCTTCCAGCCACTTTCGCCCCGCACGAGGCTCAGCGAATTGACCCCGCAATGCGTGGTCCTGCCGCCCGCGATAAAGCGGTAGGGGCCCCACACCTGCGCCATGTCGCCATCGACCAGCACTCTATCGTACCGCATCCGCTCGTCGACATCGGGTGCGGATGTGAGCCAGTTGCGCAGGTGATCGGCGACCGGCACGAAGATGATCTTCGGCGCGGCCGGGTTCATGCGGTGGTGAATGGTAATCAGGCCCTGCGGGTCCATCTCGCGGGCGAGCGCGGCCTTGTCGTCGCTGCGCAGGGCGACGAAGAAGCCGTCGACCGCAGCGATGACGGCGGCGTGCTCGGGCGAGGGCGCGGCGGCGAGCGGCGCTGCTGCCGTGAGGGCGAGGGCGGTAAGCGTGAAGGTCTTCATGGGCGCTGGTTAGCCCCGCCCCCCGTTCGTGTCGAGCGCAGTCGAGACACCTCGAGCGGCCTCTCGACTTCGCTCGAGGCGAACGGAGACGGGCTCAGCGTGGCCGGTAATCCGCAATCCCCCAGTCGATCCCGCCCTCGGGCATCTTCTCGCGGTTGAGCACTGCCGAGAGGAAGGCGCGCACCCCATAGAGCGCCTTCTCCGCGCGCGGCACGTAGGTGCGGGAGTTCCACGCCTCGGGCCCGCGCGCGCGGACCTTCCTGCCTATCGCGCCGTAGATGCGCGCGGCGGAGAGCACCGCCCAGCGGCTGCGGAAGGGGAGCTTCGCCGCGCCCACCCGCGCCGCCGCCTCGTGCTTCTCGACGAGGGCGACGAGCCGCGCGGCCATTTCGGCGAGTTCCTGCCGGTGGTGCGGCTTGGTATGCTGGCCGGGCTCGATATCCTGCTCGACCAGCCATTCGATCGGCAGATAGCAGCGCCCCGCCGCGTCATCCTCGACGATGTCGCGCGCGATGTTGGAGAGCTGGAAGGCGAGGCCGAGGTCGTTGGCGCGGTCGAGCGTCTCCTGGTCTTGCGGAGAGACGCCCATCACCACCGCCATCATCACGCCCACCGCGCCCGCGACATGGTAGCAGTAGCGCAGCATGTCGCCTTCCGTGCGCGGGCGCCAGTCCTCGGCGTCCAATTGGAAGCCGGCGATCACGTCCTCGGCCATCTGCGGGGTGAGGCCGACTTCTGCCGCCACCACGCCCAATGCGTCGAAGGCCGGGTCGCCGGTCGGCTCGCCCGCGAAGGCCAGCGCAGTCAGGCGGCGGATCAGGGCGAGGCGCTCGGTGAGGTCCGACTGGTCGCCCAATTCGCCGCCCATGTCCTGATTGTCGGCAATGTCGTCCGCCCGGCGGCACCAGGCGTAGAGCAACCAGGCGCGCTCGCGGGTCTCCTTGTCGAACAGCCGGGCGGCCGCCGAGAAGCTCTGCGACCCCTTCTTGATCGACAGGCGCGCGTGCTCGACCAGCGCTGCGCGGGTGTTGGCATCGACCGCCATCAGGGTGCCTAGAGCTCCTCGGCCTTCATGCGGAAGATCGGGGTGTGGGGCTGATAGGCCTGCATCTTGGCGAGCAGATCGGTGATCGTGTCTGCGGCGATCAGGATGTTCTGATGCGCGGGCCGCACGAAGCCGACCTTGGCCATGGTCGCGTAGAAGGCGAGCAGATCGTCGTAGAAGCCGAAGGCGTTGAGCAGGCCGACGGGCTTGGTGTGATAGCCCAGCTGCGCCCAGCTGATCGCCTCCCACAGCTCGTCCATCGTGCCCACCCCGCCGGGGATGGTGACGAAGCCATCGGAGAGGTCGGTGAAACGCTGCTTCCTCTCGTGCATCCCGCTGACGGTGACGAGTTCATCGCACTCATGGTTGGCGACTTCGGCCTTGACCAGCGCTTCGGGGATGATGCCGATGACATGGCCGCCTGCTTCCTTGGCCCCCTTGGCGACCGCGCCCATGAGGCCAAGCTTGCCTCCGCCATAGACGAGCCCGATGCCTCGGCGGGCAAGCTCCGCGCCGACATCATAGGCGAGCTGGACGTAACGCGGATCCTCGGGCGAGGCCGAGCCGCAATAGACGGCGAGGCGTTTCACGACCGATCCTCCCCGGCACGGGGAGGGGGACCATGCGAAGCATGGTGGAGGGGCACCACCAGTTTCTCAATTCGTTCGTCACAAATCACGACAATCCGCCTAACGACAGCTTCCACGTTTTCGAGCACCCTTTGTGCCGGGATACGCGTTGTCGCAATCCCCTGAGAGCGCAAAAAATGGGACCGGTCTCGATCCTGTTGTGCGCGCGCCGGATTGTCGTGCACCCAGCCATCCACCTCGATATCGAGCCGCGCCTTGGCACAGTAGAAATCGAGCACGAACAGGCCTGCCGGGTGCTGCCGCCTGAACTTGTGGCCCCCGGGCCGCTTGCGCAATTCCCGCCAGAGGATCGTTTCGGGCAGCGACATCTCGCTGCGTAGCTTGCGCGCACGCTTCACCGTGTCGCGCGGGCCGGAAATCACGCGGGGTGCCCCTCCACCATGCTGCGCATGGTCCCCCTCCCCGTTCCGGGGAGGCCCCTCATGCGCCCACCTTCGCCAGGTCCTCCAGCATCAGGCCGGCCGTCGCCTTCGCGCTCCCCACCACGCCCGGGATGCCCGCGCCCGGGTGGGTGCCGGCGCCGACGAGGTAGTAGTTGTCGATCACGTCGTCGCGGTTGTGGCCGCGCAGCCAGGCGCTCTGCCACAGCACGGGCTCCAAGCTGAAGGCGCTGCCCATGTGGGCGTTCAGATCGGCCTTGAAGTCCTTGGGAGCATAGCTGAACTTGGTGACGATGCGGCTGTGGATGTCGGGGATCAGGCGGCGGCCCAATTCGTCGAGGATCATCTTTTCGAGGCGCGGGCCGACCTCGTCCCAGTCGAGCGGCATCTTGCCCATGTGGCTGACGGGGACGAGCGCGTAGAAGGTGCTCTTGCCCGCCGGCGCCATGCTGGGATCGCTGACGGTCGGGTGGTGGAGGTAGATCGCGAAATCCTCCGGCACCACGCCGTTCTTGTAGATGTCGTCGAGCAGGCCCTTGTAACGCTTGGCGAACAGGATCATGTGGTGCGGGATGCCGGGCCAAGTGCCCTCCAGCCCGAAATGCACCACGAAGAGGCTTGGCGAGAAGCTCTTGCGGTTCAGCGACTTCGCCATGCTGCGCCCGCGCTCGGAACCCGACAGCAGGTCCTTGTAGGAATGCATGATGTCCGCGTTCGAGGCGACCGCGTCGAAGCGCTGGCGGAAGCCGCTCTTCGTCTCGACCTCGGTCGCGCGGGTGCCCAATGTGTGGACCTGCACCACCGGATCGCCGATGCGGATCGTGCCGCCCAGCCGCTCGAAGTGGCGCACCATCCCCGCGACCAGCCGGTTGGTGCCGCCGCGCGCCCACCACACGCCGCCGTCCTTCTCCAGCTTGTGGATCAGGGCGTAGATCGAGGAGGTGTTCATCGGGTTGCCGCCGACCAGCAGCGTGTGGAAGCTCAAAGCCTCGCGCAGCTTCTCGTTCTCGACATAGCTTGCGACCATGCCGTACACGCTCCGCCACGCCTGCTCCTTGATCAGCGCGGGCGCGGCCTTGAGCATCGATTTGAAGTCGAGGAAGGGCTTGGTGCCGAGCTTCAGGTAGCCTTCCTTGTAGACGCGCTCCGAATATTCGAGGAAGCGCGCATAGCCCGCGACGTCCGCCGGGTTCAGCTTGGCGATCTCGGCGTTCAATTGCGCCTCGTCGTTCGAATAGTCGAAATTGGTGCCGTCGGGCCAGTTGAGGCGGTAGAATGGCATGACCTTCATCAGCTCGACATCCTCGGCGATGTCGTGGCCGGTCAACTGCCACAGCTCCTGAAGGCAGGCGGGATCGGTGATGACCGTGGGGCCGGCATCGAAGGTGAAACCGTCGCGCTCCCAGAAATAGGCGCGCCCGCCCGGCTTGTCGCGGCTCTCGATGACCGTCGTCGCGATGCCCGCCGATTGCAGCCGGATCGCGAGCGCGAGCCCGCCGAAGCCCGAGCCGATGACGCAGGCGGTGCGGCCGTCGTAGCGTGCGGCGAGGGCAGGGTTCACGCCCTTCGCCCCTGAAAGGTTGAGCTTCGCATCGGCGTTCATGCCGGGGTCTCCGTGTTCAATGGCTTGCCTGAAGAAAACAGCGCGCGGATGGCGCGCGGGATAGCTACGGGCGGCTTGCCCGTGAGGATGCGCAGCCGATCGGGCCAGGTCGATCGGCCTGCGTAGAAGCGTTCGACCAGCGCGCCGCGCAGGGCGTAGAAATGCTCGAACACCACCACGCGCTTGCCGGGCTCCGCCGCCTCGAACAGCATCCGGCTGAGCATCCGGTAATAGGCGGTGCTGCGCCAGTGGCGCTTGGCCCGGCGGCGGCAGAAAGCGGCGAGCTCCTGCCCCGTCACGTCGGGGCGCCGCGCCAGCAGCCGGGCGATGGCGAGCGCGTTCTCGACCGCGAAGGGCAGGGTGTAGCTGGTCAGCGGATGCGAGAAGCCCCCGCGCGCCCCCGCCAGCGCGACGCCGGGGATGCTGACCTCGGCGAGCGCGGCATCGAAGTCCCCGCCCGAGATCACGGGGAGGATGCCCGCCTCCTGGTCGATCACCTCGCCCGTCCACCCATGCGCCTTGGCATAGGCGGCGACCCGGCCCTTGAGCACGCCCGCGTCCATCTTCGGCTGGTCGGCATAGTAGGTGTCCTCGACGAAGACCTCGTCTTGCGAAAGGGGCAGGACATAGACGAAACGGTAGGCTTCGCCGTTGCCGTGGGGGGCGACCTGGTCGACCTCGGCGTCCATGATGACCGGGCGGGTGAGGCCGTGGGGCTTGTCGCAGCGGAAATGCTGGCCGAGGAACACCTGCCACCCCCCGGCGAGCGCCTCGGACGGCTTGAAGGGGCGGCAGTCGATCACCCGCCGCGCCGCGATCCGCGTGCCGTCCGCGAGCGTCACGCCGCCGGCATCGAGCGCCTCGGCCTTCGTCTCCAGCATCACCCGCTCGGCCGGGAGCTCGTCCATGAGCGCGCGGTGGAACTCGGCGCTGGCGAGCGAGCGGTAGGCGGTGGGCAAGGTGCGGGCGAGGCCGGGGAAGGCGATGTCGTAGCCCTCGTCCCAGCCATTGAGGGTAAAGCCCGCCATCAGCGCGCGTGCGCCCGGACGGATGTCGGTCTCGAACCAGCTCCAGCGGTGGTGGCCGCCGAGCGTGCGCCCCGCCTCGATCAGCACGAAGCGGGAGCCCGGCACCTGGCGGTGGAGCGCCAGCGCGATCAGCCCGCCCGCGAGGCCCCCGCCGACGATCACGACGTCCTGCGGGTCCGCATCGCGCGCGCCGGGGGTTGGCGGTGAATCGACCATCGCCCGAAGTCCTAGGCGAGGCGCGCGCGATCGGCAATCGCGCTGCACCGCTATGGGGTGATGGGCGTCTTGCAACATCACGTGCGGGAACCTAAGCGCACCCCGCTGTTTGACGCTCCAAACCCCGCGCTACCCTCGTAAACTTCTGCATTTATGCAGGAATTTGCAGGGAGTGCGGCCTGTTGCAAACAAGGATCGCATCATGACGTTCTCCTCCCTCGCGCGCGCTTTGGGCCTTGCCGCCGCGCTGAGCACCGCGCCCGCTTTTGCTTCCGAGGCTCCTGCCGAAACCACCGCCACGGGCACCGGCGCCGCCGCCGCCGAGAGCGAGGGATCGCCGGTCACCGTGGCCGCTGAGGCTGCGGCGCAGGCCCAGCCCTCCGCCCCGCCCTCTGCGCCGCCTGCCTTTGCCCTCGCCAAGCCGGTGTTCGACGACAATTGGGCGACCATCGGCCTCGGTCTCGGGATGGTGCCGAGCTACGCGGGCTCCAACGACTACATCGCCTTCCCGCTGCCGCTGATCGTCGGCCGGGTCGGCGGGGTCGGGATCAGCCCCAACGGCCCGGGCTTCCTCATCGATCTCAACCCCGGCAAGCCGGGCTTCGCGCCGCAGAAGGGCGCGCGCATCGCTGTCGGCCCGGCGTTCCGGCTGCGCAACGACCGCAATGTCCAGATCAAGGACGACGTGGTGGCGCGCGCAGGCAAGCTCGACGCGGCGCTCGAGGTGGGGGGACACGTCGGCCTCGCCTGGCGCGGGGTGTTCAAGCCGGTCGACCAGTTCAGCGTGGGCGTGCAGGCGCGCTGGGACGTGCTCGGCGCGCACGAGGGCATGGTGATCGAGCCGCAGGTCAGCTACCGCGCGCCGCTGGGCCGGGCCTTCACCCTCCAGGCGCAGGTCAGCGCCGAGTTCGTCGACGACAGCTTCGCCGACTACTATTTCACCGTCTCCCCCGCCCAGGCGCTGGCGAGCGGCCTGCCGCGCTTCCGCGCCGGCGGCGGGCTCAACCGGATCGGCACCTTCGCGATCCTCGGCTACGACCTCGATCGCAACGCCCTCAACGGCGGCTGGAGCCTGACCGGCGTGGGCGGCTATTCGCGGCTGTTCGGCGACGCGGCGGACACGCCCTACACGGCGCTGCGCGGCGATCCGAACCAGTTCATCCTCGGGCTCGGGATCGCCTACACCTTCTGACGCTTGCCTTGCGCCCCCGCGCGCGCCATCACCGGCGCGGAGAGACGAGGGGAGAGACAGCCGATGACCACGATCCGCAACCTGCTGTGCGCAGGCGCCGCGCTGGCGAGCACCATCCTTGGCGGGCCGCTCGCCGCGGAGAGCGTCGCGATCCGCGCCGGGAGCGTCATCACCGATGCCGCCGCCAACCCGTCGGGTCCGGCGACGATCCTCGTCACCGACGGCCGGATCGTGTCGATCACGCCCGGACATGGCGCGGTGACGGCAGACCGCGAGATCGACCTCAAGGGCAAGACCGTGCTGCCCGGACTCATCGACCTCCACACCCACCTCACCGGCGATCCGGGCGGGGATTTCTGGAAGGAGGCGACCGAGCCCGACGAGTGGGGCGTGGTCGTGGGGGCCAAGAACGCGCGTCTCACCGCGCTTGCCGGCTTCACCACGGTGCGCGAGGCCGGGAGCGGCAAGGACACCGCCTTCTCGCTGCGGCGCGGCACGGCCGAGGGGCTGGTGCCGGGGCCGCGCATCGTCGCCGCAGGGCCGCCGCTCGCGATCATCGGCGGGCACGGGGACGTCAACGGCTTTCGCTCCGAGGTCAACGAGTTGCTCGACAGCGGGTTCACCTGCACTGGTGTGATCGAATGCGCGGCCAAGGTGCGGCTTGCCAGCCAGAACGGGGCGGACGTGATCAAGATCACCGCCACCGGCGGCGTGCTGAGCCAGCAGGGGCGCGGCCTCGAGGCGCACTTCACGCCCGCCGAAATGAAGTCGATCGCCGACACCGCGCACTCGCTGGGATTGAAGGTCATGGCCCACGCCCACGGCGCACGCGGCATCCAGCAGGCGGCCGAGGCGGGGATCGACTCGATCGAGCACGGCACCTATCTCGATGAAGCGGCGGCACGCGCGATGAAGGCCAACGGCACCGTGCTGGTGCCGACGCTGATGGCGCTGGAGGGCGTGTCCGAGGGGCTGGGCAAGGGCGTCTACACCCCCGTTGTCGAGGACAAGATCCGCGCGGTGCAGCCCCTGATGGCCTCGCTCGTCAGCCGCGCACGCCAATATGGCGTCACCGTCGCCTTCGGCACCGATGCCGGCGTCTACCAGCATGGCCGCAATGCCGAGGAACTGGCCCTGATGAAGAAGCAAGGCATGAGCGACCGGGAGGTGCTCGCCAGCGCCACCACGGTCGCTGCCAAGGTGCTCGGCATGGACGACCGGATCGGCCGCCTCGCGCCGGGCTATTCGGCCGACATCATCGCGGTCGACGGCAACCCGCTCGCGGACATTCGGGTGCTCGAGAAGGTCGGCTTCGTGATGGTGCGCGGGCGGGTGATCGAATAGCCGCGCCCGCGCCTAGAGCGCGCCGACCGGCAGTTTCAGGAAGGTTCGGCCGCCCGGGCTCGGCGGAGGCAGGGCGCCGGCGCGGATGTTGACCTGCAGCGAGGGCAGGATCAGCTGCGGCGCGGCGAGCGCCCTGTCGCGGGCCTCGCGCATCGCGACGAATTCGGCCTCGCTCACCCCGTCATGGACATGGATGTTGGCCGCGCGCTCTTCGGCGACGGTGGTCTCCCAGCGGTATTGGCTGCGCCCTGCCGGCAGATAGTCATGGCCGACGAAGATGCGCGTCTCCTCCGGCAGGGCGAGGATGCGCCGCACCGAGCGGTAAAGATCGGCCGCGCTGCCGCCCGGAAAGTCAGTCCGCGCCGTGCCGTAGTCCGGCATGAACAGCGTGTCGCCGACGAAGGCCGCATCGCCGATCAGGTAGGTGACGCAGGCCGGGGTGTGGCCGGGGGTGTGCAGCACCTCGATGGCGAGCTCGCCCAATGGAAGGCGCTCGCCCTCACTCACCAGCCGGTCGAACTGGCTGCCGTCGGGGCGCACGTCCTCGGCTTCGAACAGGGGCGCGAAGATCGCCTGCACGCGGGTGATCGCCGCGCCGATCACCACCGCCGCGCCGGTCTTCTCGCGTAGGTAATGCGCCGCCGAGAGGTGGTCGGCGTGGGCGTGGGTCTCAAGCAGCCATCTGACGGTCAGGCCCTGCGCGTCTGCCGCAGCGAGCACCGCGTCGGCCGAGCCGGTGCCGATCCGCGCGTCGTTGGCGGTGAAATCGAGCACCGGGTCGACGATCGCCGCCTCGCGGGTCGCCGGATCGTGGATGAGATAGGTGAGGGTGTGGGTGGCGGGGTCGAAAAAGGCCTGAACGTGAGGCTGGGTCATGGCGTGTCTCCTGATGACTGTAATATTAGCACTTGCTAAATTAGAATCAAGTGATATATTGCGCCCCATGTTCGATTTCGCCCGCTTCGATCTCGCCCTGTTCGAGGAATCCGCCTCCCGCGCCGCGGGCCTGCTGCGTCTGCTCGGCAACGAGAAGCGCCTGATGATCCTGTGCCAGCTCGCCGATGGGGAACTGTCGGTCGGTCAGATCCAGCCGCGAGTCGGCCTGTCGCAGTCCGCGCTCTCGCAGCACCTCGCCCTGCTGCGCGAGGAGGGCGTGGTCGCCACCCGGCGCGAGGGGCAGACGATCCACTACCGCCTCGCCGATCCGGCCGCGGCGCGGATCATCCAAACCCTCGCCGAACTGTTCTGCCCCCCTGAAATGAGGACCTGAGCCATGACCGCCACCCTGCTTCCCCTGCCCCCTGCCGAGGTCCGCGCGCGGCTCGCCGGCGGCCATGCCGTGCTGGTCGACATCCGCGAGGCGGACGAGTTCGCCCGCAGCCACGTGCCCGGCGCGCACTCGATCCCGCTTTCGCGGTGGGACCATGCCCCGCTGCCCTCAGGCACCGGGGAGGTGATCTTCACCTGCCGCTCCGGGATGCGCACCGCCGGGGCGTGCGACCGGCTCGCGGCGCGGGTGGAGGGCCCCGCCTACGTGCTCGAGGGCGGGCTCGACGCCTGGCGCGGGGCGGGCCTGCCGCTCTCGGTCGACGCCAAGGCCCCGCTCGAGATCATGCGCCAGGTGCAGATCGCGGCCGGATCGCTGGTGCTGATCGGCGTCGTGCTCGGCTTCCTCGTCGCGCCCGGCTTCTTCGCGCTCTCCGCCTTCGTCGGCGCAGGGCTGACCTTCGCGGGGGCGACCGGCTTCTGCGGCATGGCGCGCCTCCTCATGCTCGCCCCCTGGAACCGCCCGCGTCCCGCCTGACATGGGTGCCGAGGCCCTCCTCCTCGCCGCGCTCGGCGGTGCGCTGGTCGGGCTGCTGCTGACCCTGTTCGGCGGCGGCGGATCGGTGCTGGCGACGCCGTGGCTGATCTATGTCGTGGGCGTCGCCGACACCCACGTAGCGATCGGCACCTCGGCGGCGGCGGTCGCGGTCAATGCTCTGGGCGGCCTCGCCGGACAGGCGCGCGCGGGGCAGGTCAAGTGGCCCTGCGCGATCGCCTTCGGTGTCTCGGGCCTCGCCGGGTCGCTCGCCGGGGCGGCGCTGGCGCGGCAGGTCGACGGCGCGGCGCTGCTGGCGTGGTTCGCGGTGGCGATGATCGCCATTGCCGTCTCGATGCTGATCCCGCGCAAGGGCGAGGGCGATCCGGCGGTGCGGCTCGCTCCGTCGATGGTGCTGAAGCTTGTGCCGGTGGGCCTTGGCGCGGGGCTCGCCGCGGGGTTCTTCGGGATCGGCGGGGGCTTCCTGATCGTCCCCGGCCTGATGGCGTCGACCGGCATGACCCTCGCCAACGCGGGCGCCTCCTCGCTGGTCTCGGTCGCGCTGTTCGGCGGGGCGACCAGCGCGAGCTACCTTGCCGCCGGGCAGTTCGCCTGGCCGCTGTTCGGCGCGCTGGTCGCGGGCGGGGCGGCGGGCACGCTCGCCGCCCTGCCGCTGTCGCGCCGCCTCGCCGCCCGCACGGGCCTCGCGCGGACGCTCTTCGCGCTGATGGTGATCGCGGTCGCGGTGGCGATCCTGCTGGACTGACACGCCCGCGCCCTCTATCACGCCCCATCCCCGGGGAGCGCGCTCGCGCTGAGAGGTGGGCATAAGCACCCCACGACCCGTCGAACCTGAACCGATTAGCATCGGCGGAGGGAGTGGGCTGGTCGCAAGCGCCACAGGTCCGCTTTCTCTCCGCATCGAGGAGAGAGACACGCACATGGCCGACATCAATTCACCCGTCGAAATCGGCGTCACCACCGGCCCCATCCGCGGCAGCCGCAAGGTCTACGTGGGCGCGCGCACCGGCTCGGGCATCCGCGTGGCGATGCGCGAGATCGATCTGGAAGGCGGGGAGCCCTCCTTGCGCGTCTACGACACCTCGGGCCCCTACACCGACCCCAATGCCCATATCGACATCAACGCCGGCCTCGCCCCGCTCCGCCGCGACTGGATTTTGTCCCGCGGCGATGTCGAGGATTACGAGGGCCGCGAGGTCAAGCCGGAGGACAATGGCCGCCTCGGCCCCGACCGCTCGGGCGGCGTTGCGCAGTTCCCCAACACGGTGAAGCGGCCCTTGCGCGCGCGTGCGGGCATGAACGTCACCCAGATGCACTACGCCCGGCGCGGGATCATCACCCCCGAGATGGAGTATGTCGCCGAACGCGAGAACCTCGGGCGCGAGATCGCCGCTGACCTGATCCGCGACGGCGAGAGCTGGGGCGCGGAGATCCCGGACGTCATCACCCCCGAATTCGTCCGCAGCGAAGTCGCGCGCGGCCGGGCGATCATCCCCTCCAACATCAACCATCCCGAAAGCGAGCCGATGGCGATCGGCCGCAATTTCCTCGTCAAGATCAACGCCAATATCGGCAACTCCGCCGTCGCCTCGGACGTCGCGCAGGAAGTCGACAAGATGGTCTGGGCGACACGCTGGGGTGCGGACACGATCATGGACCTCTCCACGGGCCGCAACATCCACGACACCCGCGAATGGATCATCCGCAACAGCCCCGTCCCCATCGGCACCGTGCCGATCTATCAGGCGCTCGAGAAGGTCGGCGGGATTGCCGAAGAACTCACCTGGGAGATCTTCCGCGACACCCTGATCGAACAGGCCGAACAGGGCGTCGACTACTTCACCATCCATGCGGGCGTCCGCCTGCCCTACATCCCCTTGACCGCCAAGCGAGTCACCGGGATCGTCAGCCGCGGCGGCTCGATCATGGCCAAGTGGTGCCTTGCCCACCACAAGGAGAGCTTCCTCTACGAGCACTTCGACGAGATCACCGAGATCATGAAGGCCTATGACATCGCCTACTCGCTGGGCGATGGCCTGCGCCCCGGATCGATCCGCGACGCGAACGACGAAGCGCAATTCGCCGAACTCTACACCCTCGGCGAACTCACCAAGCGCGCCTGGGAGCAGGATGTGCAGGTGATGATCGAAGGCCCGGGCCACGTGCCGATGCACAAGATCAAGCAGAACATGGAAAAGCAGCTCGAGGCCTGTGGGGAAGCGCCGTTCTACACCTTGGGGCCGCTCGTCACCGACATCGCGCCGGGATACGACCACATCACCAGCGGCATCGGCGCGGCGCAGATCGGGTGGTACGGCACCGCGATGCTCTGCTACGTCACGCCCAAGGAGCACCTCGGACTGCCCGACCGCGACGACGTGAAGGTGGGCGTCGTCACCTACAAGCTCGCCGCCCACGCTGCGGATTTGGCGAAGGGGCACCCGGCGGCACAGGTGCGCGACGATGCGCTCTCCAAGGCCCGCTTCGAGTTCCGCTGGCGCGACCAGTTCAACCTCAGCCTCGACCCCGAAACCGCCGAGCAATACCACGACCAGACGCTCCCGGCCGAGGGCGCGAAGTCGGCGCATTTCTGCTCGATGTGCGGGCCCAAGTTCTGCTCGATGAAGATCACGCAGGAAGTGCGCGACTTCGCCGCGAAGCAGAACGCCGGAATCGAAACCTTCGTCGCGAGCGAGGAAGAGGCGGAGGCGGGCATGGCCGAGATGAGCGCCAAGTTCCGCGAGGTCGGCAACCAGCTCTACGTCGGCGCGGGTGACCGCGAGCACGACTGATCTTTCTTCCCCCTCCCCTCGGGGAGGGGGCCGGGGGGTGGGGGCTCCGACAGGTGCGCGGGCAGGCAAGGGATCGGATGCCGAACCCCCATCCCCAACCCCTTCCCCAGGCGGAAGGGGCTTGATACCCTCGCCCGCTCCGGGGGGAAGGATCATCCATGCATCAGAAACACTTTGCCAGCGTCGCCGCCGCCTTCGCACTTGCGCTGTCGGCCGCCGCCGCCCACGCGGGCGAGCCCAAGCAGACGCTCATGCCCGAGCACCCCGAGGCCCGCGCCTTCCAGGAGTTCGCGGGCTTCTCGGACGCGGTGATCCACGGCGACACCATCCACCTGTCGGGCGTGGTCGCGGGCCCCGTCCCCGGCGAGACCGACCTCACCCCCGGCTACGAGCGCGCCTTCGCGCGGATCGACGGCATCCTGAAGCGCCTCGGCGCCACCTGGGACGACGTGCTGGTGTTCGACACCTTCCACGCCGGGAAAACGAGCGCGCAACTCGACGATCTGGTGACGGTCAAGAACCGCTACATCAAAGCCCCCTTCCCGGCCTGGACCGCAGTGGGCGTGACCGAACTCTACGAGCCGACCGCGGTGACGGAGATCAAGCTGACGGTGCGCAAGCCCTGATCCTCTCCTGCAACGGCAGGGGACCATGCGCAGCATGGTGGAGGGGCGGGCGAGGGTCATCCGAACGGGCGGCGCGCTTGCCGCACCCGGGCAGGGTTTTACGCAGAGACCGCAGAGGGAAGCGAGACGCGGAGGGCAGGTTTCTCCTCGCTTCCGGTGGTCTGTCGCCGCCTTATGCTCCTACAGCTCGCACCGTTTCCCCGCCATCGCGCGTGGCCCCGCGCCCTGCCGGGACTAGCTTTTCCACCAGCGCGCGCAGCTCGCTGGGCGTGGTGTGGCCTGCGACCACTTCGTGATAGCCAATCCCCGCCTTGCGCAGCGCTTCCTTCTTCACGGCATCGCGGGCGGCGGCGCTAGATTCCACATGGTGGCCTGATCCCTGATATTCGAGCGCGTGCCGCACGCAGCAGTTTTCGTCCATCAGCGCAAAGTCGACCCGCTTGGAGTTCACCGCACGAAATGCCTCGGCGTCAGGGCTGGCAAGGAATTCGCCGACGCTGACCTGCGCCATCACTTGCCAACGCGGATTGCGTGCGACGACGGTTTGACGAAGCGTCTCAAAGACCTTGGCTTCGGGAGTGTTTAACAGAGGGCGAGCCGTGAAAGGGGCACTCGCGACCTTTTTCAACTGCTCGGCAGCGAAGTCCGCCTTGTTTCCATTGGCTGCGCCGCCAGACCTGCGCCCTGCCCAGAAGGCTTTGCGCTTGGCAATCTTGATCTTCTCATCAATCACCGTGAGGCTCAGCACAAGTGCGCCGCAGAACAGCACAATGCTGATGATCAGAGCGGTCAGAGGCCATGGTCCGGTAAGAAATTGGGCAGCCCCGTCCATCTTCGTTCCCTCTGGTGCGCGCTTGATGGCCCGGATTGATAAAGATCTCGTATTTACAAACCCTTTCCTACACCCCCTTTCGCGCATCATCCTCCACCGCTGACCCGCGCCTCCATCCCTCCCCCGCTCGCCCCGATCCGCAATCTGCGCTAAGCTCCGCGCCTCCCCCGGACACCCCCGCAGACACTCCACATAAGCCATCGCGCCACGACAGCTGGTCACTGGATCTGCAAGCCGCCTTCCTGCGCGCGCTCTCGGCGACGCATTCCGTCTCCGAGGCCGCAAGATTGGTCGGCAAGTCGCGGCAATCCGCAGCCCGCCTCAGGTCACGGCTCAGGGTTCAGCCTTTCGACCTCGCGTGGGAGATGGCGTTTCATCATTCCTATGACGTGCTCGCCCATACCGCGCTCGAACGCGCCTTGAACGGGGTCGAGGTGCCGGTGTTCTTTCAGGGCGAGCAGGTCGGCAGCTACCGGCGGTTCGGCAAGCGGCTGACGGTGGCGCTGCTCGGGCGCTTCATGCAAGGGGGCAATCCGCTGTTCGCGCGGCTGGGGCCGATGGCCGAGCGCCATGCGCGCGATTTCGAGAGCCTGCTGGCGAAGGTCGAGACCGGCGAGGCGGTGGGCGCCGGCGCGCCGGGTGGAGACGCGCCGGGCGAGCTCGAGGCGTTCCGCCAGTTCGTGCCCGGATCGCGTTTCCGGGCCGATCCCCGCTGTCAGTGCGGCTGGTCGGACGAGCAAGTTATGCAGAAATAAGAGAAGAATGGCTGGAAGGATTGAAGCGGACACAGTGTCCGCTTGTCCGCCTTGCGGCCCGCGCGGCAAGGCCGTGCCGCCGCGGCGGGCTTCCCGGGTTACCCTCCCAGGTTATCGCACCCCGGCTCGGTTCGTCGCAGACTCTCCGCCCGTGCCACACGAGGAGACATGACCATGACCGACCGTGACCCGATGAGCCATAACAAGGATATGCGGCAGGACCGCCGCGACGACGGGCTCAACAACCAGTCCGAGCGCGCTAACCGTGCCAACCAGCAGGCCGCGAGCCGGCCGCCGGTCGATGCGGAGCACAGCCTCGATGAGCGCGGGCACATGACCGCGGATGATCATGAGGGCAGAGCCTTCCAGCCGATGGAGCGGCGCTTGGGCGCGGATCGCCGGCAGTCCGACGGGGACTACGTGATCGACCAGGGCGCGGCGGCACGCAGCGGCGACCAGCACATCACCAGCCGCCAGCGCGGGGTCACCCAGCACGGCGATGCGATCCGCGAAAGCCAGTCGGCGCCGGGCGGCGGGAGCGTGTTCCAGCCGCTCGCGGCCGACCCGAGCCATCGCGAGGACGAGGGCGCCAAGCAGGGCGGCAACCCCGCGGGCCAGAACCAGCAGGGCCTCAACCCGGGCAACCCGATCGGGCAGGGCGAAGACCGGCAGACGCAGGCGCAGGGCAGGGCGCCGAGGCTCGACCCGCGCGGCCCGGGCGAGCCGATCCGCCTGCGCGATGCCGAGGACGAGCCGCGCGGCTATCCGGGCGAGCGCGGAAGCTATCGGCCCTGAGGCGCTGCGCTGGCCCGGGAGCGGGGCGCCGGACGCGCCCCGCCCAGGCCTCGCTCAGGCGGCCCTTTCGGTGCGGTTGCGCCCGGCCTGCTTGGCGGCGTAGAGCGCATTGTCGGCCCGGGTAATGAGAGGCCCCACGGCCTCGCCCTCGCGCCGCAGCGCCACGCCGAAACTGGCGGTGAGGTTCTGCGGCCCGCCCGGCGTGATCAGCGGCGTTGCCGCGATAGCGCGGCGCAGGTCCTCGATGGTGGCGGAAAAATCGGCCTCGCTGAGGCCCTTGGCGGCGAGCAGGAACTCTTCGCCGCCGAAGCGGGCGACCAGCCACTCGGCCGGGGCGAGCCGGCGGAGCATCGCGGCGAAGTGGACGAGGCTGGCATCGCCACCGTCGTGGCCGAGCCGGTCGTTGACCCGCTTGAAGAAATCGATGTCCGCGAGCGCCAGCACAAGATCCGCCGCCCCCGCCGCCGCCCACTCTTCGAGCTGCGCCAACGCCGCCCGGCGGTTGGCGAGCCCGGTGAGCGCGTCTTGGTGTGCCAACCGTTCGAGCTCGCGGCGCGAGGCGTCGAGACGCAGGGTCAGCGCGGCGATCCAGGCGAAGGCGAGGCTCGCCACCACCAGCGGGATCAGCACCGCGAAGGTCATCGCGCCGGCGTAGTCGACCTCCCCGGCGAGCGTGAAGCTGAGGTGGGTGAAGAGCGCGGAGGCGACCACCGAGCCGGCCACCACGATGCCCCCGGTGCGCGCCAGCCGTCGGCGCAGGCCGGGATCGGCGCGAAGGGCCTCGCTGGGCAGGTGCGGGAGCACGGTCTCCATGACGAGCAAAGGATAGGCGGGCCGCCTCGCGAAACCGTTAATGCGGGTCCTGCTACGGGCCGATTAGGTGTTTGGCCGGGGGTGTGCTACAAGACTTTTGCTGACGTCGAAATTTGCGACGGACTTCGTGACTTGCGCTCCGCCGCCTGACCTTCGGGTCCCCGGCGTTAACCAGACGACGACTTCCTTTCATCGGACGGCCTGACGCACGATCCTCTCCGCACGTCGCGGTGAGGCAATACCTTGTTCTTGAAAGGAACACGCCATGAGCAGCAAGACCGGAACCGTGAAGTTCTTCAACACCGAGAAGGGCTACGGCTTCATCCAGCCCGACGACGGCTCGTCGGACAGCTTCGTCCACATCACCGCCGTGCAGGCCGCCGGGATGCACAGCCTCGATAAGGACCAGCGCGTGAGCTACGATCTCGAGCGCGGGCGCAACGGCAAGGAAAGCGCCGTCAACCTCGCCGCTGCGTAAGCCACGGCACGACCTATAGGGAGGGGCAGGGCGCGCGCGGCGTGTCCTGCCCCTTTCGCGCAACCTCTCGCATCCCCCGACGCACGCACGCCTACCGAATCCCGCCTCCCCCTCTTCCATGGCAGGACTTCCCCGATGGCAATGACGTACCAATTCTACTGCGAGCGCGCCGACGAGGCCGCCGCACTTGCCGACGCCGCGATTCTCGACAATGTCCGCGAGCGCGAGCTGCGCTCCGAGCGCACCTGGCGCGGGCTCGCCGAGCACGCGCGCAAGATGGCCGAGGAACGCGGCAAGGCCGAAGCGCTGCGCGCCGGGCACGGCGCAGCGGACATCTCCGATCCCGAACGTCTCATCTGATTGCACTGGCCAGCGCGGGCCGGTGCCAGCATGATCTCTCCCGGGCGACAGGACACTGACAGCACAGGAGAGATGCCATGGGCACCATGCAGTTCCAGTTCAACACCAATTCCTCGGTGATGGGCACGCAGAACGTCGCGGAGCGGATCGAGGCGCAGGTGCGCCAGAAGCTCGCCCGGTTCGAGGATCGTCTGACCCGGCTGGAAGTGCACGTGACCGACGTCAACAGCGCCAAGCACGGCGCCGACGACAAGCATTGCACGATCGAGGCGCGCCCGCGCGGGTCGCGGCCGATCGGGGTGACCGGGAAGGCGTCCGAGGTCGATGCCGCGGCGCGGATCGCGGCCAACACCATGGCCGAGCGGCTCGAGCGGATCTTCGGCAAGGCCGAACGGCACCGCCGCGACCCCTCGCCCGACAAGCAGATCTGACCGGGGCGGGGCGGGGCGGCGCGGCGGTCTTCAGCCGTGCGCGCCGATCCCGCATTCGGCCAGCAGCCCGTCGATCGCCTTGGCGACGCCGAAGAAGCCTGCCTTGGCGAGCGGCCAGGTGGCCCGCTCGAGATCGCCCAGCAAGGTGACGACGCGGCCCGCTGCGGCAAGCGGGGCGAGGTCGGGCCAGAGCGCATCGCGGGTCCAGCCGGCGGGGAGGTAGGGGACGGCGACACGCGCGATTCCCGCCTCGGCCAGCAGCGGCGCGAGCGGTTCGCCGTCGCGCCATGCAACCGCCGGGCAGGCGAAGGCCGCTGCCGCCTCGGCCATTCCCCCGGCGATGGCGCCGCGCGCGAAGTCGGCCGCGAGCGTGCCCACCGCGCCGGGCGACCGCGCGTCCGGGCGGCTCGCGCCGATCACCAGTGCAGGCGGGCGTGGCAGGGCGAGGGGGGCATGATGCGCGGCCTCGTCGTGGAGCAGCAGGGCGAAGGGTTGGGCGAGGTCCTCCGGTCGCACCGGCCCGGGCAGATCGAGGCGCTGGCGCGCAAAGTCGTGCGGTTCGGTCAGCGGGGCGGCATCCAGCGCGAGCCGCGCAGCGGCGAGCGCCCCCTCGGGCCGCCCGGCGGTGTAGCGCGCGATGTTGTCGGCCCGCGCGAGGTAATGCTTGCCCTTGGTGTGCAGCCCCGCCACCCAGCGCCAGGACAGCGTGTTCGAGGCCGCATCGGCGTCCATCAGGTGACGCAGGAACAGGTCCGCGCCCAGCCGCCAGTCGAGCTTCAGGGTGAAGATCCAGATGCTCGCGAACCACATCCGCGCGTGGTTGTGGAGGTAGCCGGTCTCCTGCAATTCGCGCGCCCAGACATCGAAGGCCTCGATCCCGGTGCGTCCCGCCACCGCCTCAGCAAGGGCGCGGCGCAGTCCCGCATTCGCCTCCAGCGCGGCGAGCGCAGCATCGCGGCCCTTGCGGTAATCGTCCCAGATCGCCGCGCGCTGTTCGAGATAGCCCTTGAAGTAGATTCGCCAGAACACCTCGGCGATGAACTTCTCCGCCGCGCGCGGGCCGTGCGCGCTAAGGACAGCGTCCAGCACCTCGCGCTCGTCCAGCAAGCCCGCATGGAGCCAGGGGGATAGCTGCGAGACATTGCCGCGCCCGCCCGGCTGGGGGCCGTCATCGGCGTTGCGGGTCTCGGCATAGCGGCGGCCGGCGGCGGGAAGGAACTGGGCGAGGCGGTCGAGCGCCGCGGCGCGGGTGGGGGTGAACTGCATCCCCCGCCAATGCGCTTGCACGAGACTGGTTCCGGCCTATCCTCGCGGGGCGTCAACCAGGGAAACAGTCCGATGATCCGCCGCTCCTTCTTCAGCGCCGCGCTGCTCCTTGCCGCCGCCTGTGCGCCCGCCGAGCGGCAGGACGGGATCGACCCGCAGGGAAAGGCCTTCGACAAGGTCGCGCCCGGCGAGGACGTGACGCTGACCGGCACCGAGCCGTTCTGGACCCTGCGCATCGCCGGCGATGACGCCACGTGGACCACGCCCGAAAACCAGCCGGGCGTGCGGTTCGCGGCCGCGCGCTTCGCGGGCAACAACGGCCTCGGCTTTTCCGGCACGCTCGGGGGCGAGCCGCTCACCGCCACGCTCACGCCCGGCACCTGCAGCGACGGGATGAGCGATCGGCGCTACCCCTATGTCGCCACCGTCGCCTGGAAGGGCACGACCTACAAGGGCTGCGGCCATACCAGCGCGCAGCCCTTCACGGACAGCCAGCCTCAGTAGAGCCCCGGCAGATCGTGCTGCGGCGTGCCCGGGCGCTGCGGCTGGAGCGGTTCGCGCGCCGGCAGGTCGAGCCCGATGCGTTCGGCCTGGCCCTGCGTCAGCCCCGTCGCCGCATTCGCGCTGGCGCCGGGAGCTCCGGCGATCGGCGTGCAGGCGCGGCCCGCCAGGAAGTCGAGCGCCGCTGCGATCGAGGCCTCGCGCGGGTCGCCGAGCGGGCGCGAGATGTCGTCGCCGGCGCGGCAGGTGTTGGGCACCACGCTGGCAAGGCCGTTATAGTATTCGCCCTGGTTGTTGGCGTTGACCGTCTGGAAGGTCACCGCGCGGATGCGCAGATCGCAGGCCGCAAGGTCGAAGCCGAACTGGCCCACGGGCTTGCCGAAGGAATTGGCACCGACCAGCGCGAGATTGTTGCCGAGGTAGGGGATCAGCGCGTTGGTCACGGATTCGCTCGCCGAGGCGCTCGCGCTGGTGGTGATCACCGCCACCCTGGTGGGGGCGATGGCGTTGGGCTCGCTGCGGAACAGGCGCGTCTCGTTCTGCGCGGCCTTGGAGGCGCGCAGCACCGTGCGGCTCCACACCTGCCCCACGCGGCCAGCGCCCATCAGGTCGCCGAAGGTGTCGCCGACGGTGACGAGCCCGCCGCCGTTGTAGCGCAGGTCGATGATCAGCTCGCGGATGCCCTGCGCGGAGAAGGTCGCGAAGGCGCTGCGCAGCTGGTTGGCGGCATCGGCGACGATGAAGGTGCGCAGATTGATGTAGCCGATCCGGCGCGCACCGTCGTTCAGCACCAGTGCGCCATAGCGGCTGGAGATCGGGGTGATGGTGAAATCGGTCTTGGTGACGCTGCGTTCGACCACCGCGCCGCCCGGCTGGACGAAGCGCAGGACCCGCGCGACGCCCGCGGTGGAGGGCCCGAGCGCATCGGACACGGCCTGCGCCCCGCCGCTCGCGAACAGGCTGGCGACGGTCTGGAGGTTGTTCGCGCTCGTGCCGATCGCGGTGATCTCGCTGCCCCGGTCGAGCCCGGCGGCAAAGCCGCTCGCACCCTCGTAGGCCTCCACGACGAACAGGCGCCGATTGGTGGTGTCGTAGGACAGGCGAACCCCAAAGCCCGCGCTCGACCCCGAGTTGATCAGCGCGTTCTCCTCAGCGATCGAGGTCGCGAAGGTAAAGAACCTGTCGCGGTTCTGCGCGCGTGCCGGGGCGACGCGGGCGTCGAGATAGGCATCGAGCGTGGTGACCGAGGCGCGGTTGACCGTCGCGAGGAGGTCAGGGAAGAGGTACCATTCGTTCAGCACCTGGTCGGCGAAGTCCTGCCGTGCGCCAAGCGAGCAGGCCGCGCTGGTCGGCGTCGGCGTGGGCGTCGGGGTGGGGCTCGGCGTCACGCCCACCGAACCGCCGCCCCCCCCGCCGCCGCCCCCGCCGCAGGCGGCGAGCTGAAGGGCGAGGACAAGGCTGAGAGCGGTGCGGGCGGGCTTCATGAGGGCAGGCAACTCCGGCGTATCGACCCGGAATCAACGCTCTGACCCGGCGTGCGAAAAATGCTCCGGCCCACAGCCAAGGGCAAGCCGGCTGCGGTGAGTTGTCCCGCGATCGCCCAAAAAGCGTGACCATTTTGCCTGCATTGGCATGGTTTTCCTCAGAAACCGCCGAAATTGCCCTTGCTGCATCTCGTATCGGGGCGGCGAAGGGACTAGCACGGGGCCGATGAAACGACAGAATCATGACTGATCTGCCCGGCTGGCTTGCACCCCATGTGCCCGCCGCCGCGCGTCATCCCGGCCTCGCGATCGCGAAGCTGGGTTCGGCGCAGGCGATGGCGCGCGGCGGCTTTGCGCTGTCCAGCCCGGCGTTCCGCTCCGGGGAGGAGCTCGATGCGAGCTTCACCGCGGCGGAAGAAGATGCTGTCGCCCCGCCGCTCGAATGGAGCGCGCCGCCGCCGGGCACGCAGGAAGTCGTGCTGGTGGTGGAGGAAGCCTCCGCCGCGAAGTCGGGCGATCCGGCCTGCCACTGGCTGGTGTGGGGCCTCGCCGGCCAGCGCGGCAAGCTGCTCGAAGGCGAGGTGCCGCCGCGCACCGGCAAGAATGCCGCGGGCAATTCCGAATGGCTGCTGCCCGACGTGCCGGAGGGCGAGACGCGCCATTACCTGTTTCAGCTGTTCGCGACCGAACTGCCGCTGGTGCTGATGCCCGGCGCAGGTCGGGCGGACCTCATCGCATCGCTGCAAGGGTCTGTATTGGCCTGCGCGGTCCTCCATGCCACCGTGACCGGCGGCGAGGACGAACCGGATGCCGATTGGGACAATGACGATTTCTGATCAACCTGCCACTATGACAAGGGAGTAGACGATGGCTGGCACGACGAACGCACTGCAAAAGCCGGTGACGCTTTCGGGGGACCTCGAGGCGGTGATCGGCAAGGGGCCGATGACCCGCGCCGAAGTGACCTCGAAGGTGTGGGAATACATCAAGGCCAACGGCCTTCAGGACAAGACCGACAAGCGTCAGATCAATCCCGACGCAAAGCTCGGCGCGGTGATCGGCAAGGACCAGATCTCGATGTTCAAGATGACCGCTGCGGTCTCGAAGCACCTCAAGTAAGCTTCGCGGCGCCGCCAGGCGCCCTGTCGCGACAGATCAGCGGCGCGCGATCCGGTAGGGTCCGCGCCGCTTTTCCTTGGCCTCGCCCTTCCACGAAAGCGTGATCGCGCCCGCAGCGAGGAGCGCGTCGGTCGCGGCGTGGACCTTCTCCATCTGCGCCCGCCAGTCGCCCTGCGGCCCGGCGATCCGGCGCGCGGCCTCGCTTGGGCAGATCGTCGCGCCTCCTGCGCGCTCGGCGAGCAATGCGAGGATCGCGTCCTCGGCTGTCATGCCGCCGCCCGTCGCAAGGGAAGGCATCCGGCCACCCACAGCGCCAGCCAGATGATGACCGGTTGCGCGATCATTCGCGGGACATGATAGACGAGCCCGAGGCCTCCGTCCGGCCGCGCCATGTCGAGCGCGAAGTGGTTCACATTGGCCGGCCACACGCACAGCGCATAGAGCGCCAGACCCCACCCGGCCGCGCGCCTCAGCGGCAGGCACGCGCCCTGCACGAGCCCGATCCCGCCGAGGGTCTCGGCCACGCCCGTCCACAGGACCACCGCCTCTGGCGCCGGCACCCAGCCCGGCATGATCGTCAGGAACGGGGCAGGCCGGGCGATGTGGATCACCCCCGCGACGAAGTAGAAGGCCGCCAGCAGCCAGCGCAGGACGGCGCGGGTCAAGCGCCCGGTTCCCACCCCGGCGGCGCGAGGGTGAAGCCGGCGAAGTCGAAGCCCGGCACCACCACGCAGGAGACGAGGCAATAGCCATGCACCGGCGCGCCGTGCCCGCGGGCCGCCTGCCATTCGTGCGGCTGGACTATCCCCTGAAGCTGCTGCCCCGCCGCGACATCGCTGCCGAGGATCACCTGGCGCACCGGGCCAGCGTCGCCCGCTGCGAGGCGCAGCTCGAGCGGATCGCCCGCCTGCCACAGCCACAGCTCGGCGGTATCGACTGTATGCCAGTGCGAGGCCTCGCCGGCGCGCAGCAGGAAGAGGATCGCGGTCCCGACCGCGCGGCCATCGGCACCTGTATCGCCGCGCCACGTCTCGCGAAACCAACCCCCCTCGGGATGGGGGGCGAGGCCCAATTGTTCGATCAGTGCGCCTGCGCTATCCATGGGCTCGTCCCTCTCTGCCAAGACTGGCGCTCTAGCTTCCGGAGCCTTCCCCATGCAACGCCTCGCCGCTTCCAGTCTCGCCTTCGCCGCAGCGCTTGCCTGCGCCGCCCCCGCCGCTGCCCAGAAGCCGCCCGCGCCGGCTGTGGACGAGGCGACCGCGACCGCCACCGCCGAGGCTGCGCTTGCCGCCGCGCCGGTGTTCGACGGGCACAACGACGTGCCCAACCAGCTGCGCGACCGGGTCAGGAACCAGATCAACGCCTTCGATTTCGAGGACACCGCTCCCACCGCCGCCACCCATCCCGAAGGCCGCGCCATGCAGACCGATCTTGCGCGGCTCAGGCAGGGGAAGGTCGGCGCGCAGTTCTGGTCGGTCTATGTCCCTTTCACCGCCGACGAGCCGGTGGCGGTGCAGCAGGTGATAGAGCAGATCGACGTCACCAAACGCCTCATCGACCGCAATCCGGGCGCCTTGCGCTTCGCCACCACCGCCGATCAGGTCGAGCGGGCGATGGCGGACGGGAAGATCGCCTCGTTGCTGGGGATGGAGGGCGGCCATTCGATCGGATCAAGCCTTGCGGTGCTGCGCCAGCTCCATGCGCTAGGCGCGCGCTACATGACGCTCACGCACAACAGCAACGTCCCCTGGGCGGACGCCGCGACCGACAATCCCCGGCACGACGGTCTCAGCGATTTCGGCAAGGACGTGGTGCGCGAGATGAACCGGCTGGGGATGCTGGTCGATCTCAGCCACGTCAGCGAGGCGACGATGCTGGACGCTCTCGACGTGGCGAAGGCGCCGGTGATCTTCAGCCATTCGGGCGCGCGCGCGGTGGACGGGCACCCACGCAACGTGCCCGACAGCGTGCTCGCGCGGCTGCCGGAGAACGGGGGGATCGTGATGGTCGTCGCGCTCCCGCGCTTCATCAGCGAGCCGGTGCGCCAGTGGGGTGCGAAGCGCGCGGGCGAGGAGGCACGGCTCAAGGGGCTGTGGCAGGGCCAGCCCGCCAGGGTTGCCGAGGGGCTGGCCGCGTGGGACACCGCCAATCCCGAGCCCAAGGCGACGATCAAGGACATGGCCGACCACATCGACCACATCCGCAAGGTTGCCGGTGTGGAGCATATCGGCGTGGGCGGGGATTTCGACGGGATGCCTTCGGGCCCGCAAGGCTTCGAGGACGTGCGCGGCTATCCGCTGCTGTTCGCGGAACTCGCCCGGCGCGGCTATTCGCAGGCCGAGCTGGAGATGATCGCGAGCCGCAACATCCTGCGCGTCATGCGCGCGGCCGAGGCCTATGCCGCCAGTGTCGCCGACCAGCCGCCGATCGAGACGCTGATCGCGCCGCCGACGCCCCCTGCGGCGCCGGCGGGCTAGGCATCAATGGTGCGCGTGGGCGAGGGCGGGGATGATCCACACGAGGCTCATCGCCACCACGGCAAGGCCCGTTCCGAAGGCCAGCACATAGCGCAGGCCCGTGTTGCTGACGGCTGCGCGGGCATCTTCGTCACGGATGCGCAGCGATGTGTTTTGTTCTGCCATGTCACTCTCCCCTTGTGATTGACGCTACGGAAAGGGCTTCCGTAGCGTCAATCAAATCGGGAAGAGACGAATTGTTCCCGTCACGCGGCCAGCTGCGGAACTTTCGGAAAGTCAGCGGGCGGGTTTGAGTTCGCTGGCGAGCTTCAGCACCTCGTCTCCGTCCTCCTGCTCGATGAGATAGGCGGGGTTGTCCTTGTCGCCGTTGCGGGTGATCTCGGAGCCCTTGATCCGCCGCGTGACCCGGCGCTCGTAGCGATCCTTGATAGTGCCGGTCGCGGTCCCTCCGCCCCAGTCCCAGACGACCGCCTGGCCCATGCGGAAGGTGTCGCTCACCGTTCGGCGCTCGTCCCGGGCGCGCCGACTCCGGGATCGTCGACGAGCACGCCGTCGATCGAGCTGTCGTTGTCGCCGCGCTGTTCGCGCTCGGCCTCGACCTTACGCTGCACGTTCTGCTGGCTCTCCACCGGGCCCTGGGTAAGCGCGCCGGTCACCCAGATGACGGTCAGCGCGGCGATGGCAAGGGCGAAGCTGATCCCCAGCACCCAGCGCACGACACCTTCCCTGGTGCCGGCCTTGGCATCGACTTGGTCAACAACTTCGGGGCGATCGGGGCGCGCCATGGAATTCTCCTGCTGGTTCATGAACAGGAGCCTATCGCCGGGCTGCGCGATTGTTTCGCCCGCATGGCGCAGGTTCGCCGCCAAACGCGCCGGGGCGAGGCGGCCTGTCGGTCAGTCGCGCAGGAGTTCGTTGATGCCGGTCTTGGAACGGGTCTGCGCGTCGACGGTCTTGACGATCACCGCGCAGTAGAGGCTGGGGCCGGGCGAGCCGTCGGGCAGCGGCTTTCCGGGCATCGATCCGGGGACGACCACCGCATAGGGCGGCACTTCGCCGATGTGGACCTCGCCGGTGGCGCGGTCGACGATCTTGGTCGAGGCGCCGAGATACACGCCCATCGCCAGCACCGCGCCCTCGCCGACGCGCACGCCCTCGGCCACTTCCGCGCGCGCGCCGATGAAGGCGCCGTCGCCGATAATCACGGGCTCGGCCTGGAGCGGTTCGAGCACGCCGCCGATCCCCGCTCCCCCTGAGATGTGGACGTTCGCCCCGATCTGCGCGCAGGAGCCGACGGTCGCCCAGGTGTCGATCATCGTGTTCTCGCCGACATAGGCGCCGATGTTGACGAAGCTCGGCATCAGCACGACGCCCTTGGCAATGTGCGCGCCGCGGCGCACGACCGCACCGGGCACGACCCGGAAGCCCGCCTCGCGGAAGCGGTTCTCGCCCCAGCCGGCGAACTTCAGGGGGACCTTGTCGAAGGCGGGCGCACCGGCCGCGCCGCCATCCAGCACGCGGTTGTCGTTGAGGCGGAAGCTTAAGAGCACCGCCTTCTTGAGCCACTGGTTGACCTGCCAACCCCCGTTGCCGTTTGGCTGGGCCACGCGTGCCTCGCCGGAATCGAGCAGCGCGAGCGCAGCGGTCACCGCCTCGCCGACCGGATGGCCCGCAGAGACAGAGGCGCGGTCTTCCCAGGCGGCTTCGATGGCGGTGATGAGGGCTTCGGTCATGCGGGTGTCTCCGGCGAGGTTTCCGCGCCCGCGCCTAGCCGCGAGCGCGAGGCTCGGCAAGGCTCAGGCAGGCATCCCCGCAGCCAGCGCGAACTGATACGCGCGCTCGACGAGCGGACGCACCCGCTCGCTCATCGCCTGCGCGTGGGCCGACGAGGCGGTGCCGTCGATCACCCGCTTCTTGATGCCCTGCATGATCCCGGCGAGGCGGAACAGGTTGTAGGCGAAGTACCAGTCCATCGGCGGCACCGGGTAGCCGGTTTTCGCCACATAGCGCGCCACCGCCTCCTCGACCGTCGGGATGCCCAGCGCTGCAAGGTCGAGCCCGGCCAGCCCCGCGCGGCCATCGCCGGGCTGGAACCAGTTGAGCATCAGGTAGCTGAAATCGGCGATGGGATCGCCCAGCGTAGACAGCTCCCAGTCGAGCACCGCGATGATGCGCGGCTCCTCCTTATGAAAGATCACGTTGTCGAGCCGGTAGTCGCCGTGCACCACGCTCGAGGCGATCTGCGGCGGCACGGTCTGGGGCAGCCATTCGATCAGCCGCTCCATCTCGGGCATGGCTTCCGTTTCGGAGAGCTTGTACTGCTTGGTCCAGCGGGCGATCTGGCGCGCGCAGTAGTCGGTGGGCTTGCCGAATTCGCCCATGCCGATCGCCTGCGGATCGTTCATGTGAAGCTCGGCCATGGTGTCGATCAGCGCGTGGTAATGGGCGCGGCGATCCTCGGGCGTGAGGCCGGGAAGCGCGCCGTTCCACAAGCTGCGGCCATCGGCGAGGCTCATGACGAAGAACTTTGAGCCGATAACGTCCACATCCTCGCACAACCCGTAGGTGCGCGGGACCGGGAAGCCGGTGGGGTAGAGCCCGGTCATCGCCGCATATTCGCGGTCGACCGCGTGGGCGGATGGCAGCAGTTTGCCGAAGGGCTGGCGGCGCAGCACGTAGGAGGCGCCCGGCGTGTCGATCCGGTAGGTCGGGTTCGACTGGCCGCCCTTGAACTTGGTATAGGCGATCGGGCCTGCGAAGCCCTCGACAGTCGCCTCGAACCAGCGGGTCAGGCTCTCAAGGTCGAGCCTGTCCTTCTCGGTCACCTCGACGGTGCCGACCATTTCCTTGTCGAAGTCGATTGCGGGTGCGTCGGTCATCGCCCTCTCCCTAGTCGAACACCACCACGGTGCGCGCGAAGTGCCCGCCGCGCATCGTGTCGAAGCCTTCGTTCACGCGCTCCAATGGGATGCGCTCGGCAATGATCGTGTCGAGGTCGAGCAGCCCGCGCAGGTAGAAATCGACGAGGCGCGGCAGGTCGACGGGGAAGTGGTTCATCCCCATGATCGCGCCCATCAGCTTCTTGCCCGACAGGAGGTCCATCGCGCCGAGGCCCACCTTGCAGGTAAGGGGCATCATCCCGAGGATCACCGCGGTCCCGCCGCGCCGGAGGCTGGCGACCGCGAGATCAGCCGAGGCCTGGCGGCCGACGGCCTCGATGCCCCAGTCGACCCCGCCGTTCGAAATCGCGATGATCTGCTTGGCCGCATCCTCGGCGAGCGCATCGACCGTGTGGGTCGCGCCCAGCACCTGCGCCAGCTCGCGCTTTTCGGCGAGGGGATCGGCGGCGATGATCTTGCCCGCGCCCGCGATCTTCGCGGCGTTGATCGCGGCAAGGCCCACCCCGCCGCAGCCGACCACCAGCACGGTTTCGCCCGGCGTTACCTTGCAGGCGTTGAAAATCGTCCCCGCGCCGGTTGTCACCGCGCAGCCGAGCAGCGCCGCACGGTCGAAGGGCATATCCTTGTCGATCGCGACGCAGGCGTTCTCGTGGATCAGCATCTGTTCGGACAGGGCAGACAGGTTCAGCATCTGCGCCACCGGCGCGCTGCCGTCGGCGAAGGCGATGCGGGGCGCCTCGCCCTTCTGGCGGCGGGTGTCCCCGCCAAGGCACAGCGCCATGCGGCCGGTGACGCAGAACTCGCAGTGCCCGCAGAAGGCCGACAGGCAGGAGACGACGTGGTCGCCCGGCTTCACCGTGCGCACCTCCGAGCCGACCGCGCGGACGATCCCTGCGGCCTCGTGGCCCGGAATGGCGGGGAGGGCGTGGGGGTAATGCCCGTCGATGAAGTGCAGGTCCGAATGGCAAAGGCCGCACGCCTTGGTGTCGATCAGGACCTCGTGCGGGCCGGGCTCGGCATAGGCGACCTCCTTGATGGTGAGGCCCTGTCCGGGTGCTTCAAGAATGGCTGCCTTGGCCATGCTTTCCTACTCTTTCTGGGTTGGATCGGCGCAGGGTGGCTCCAACTCGGGTGCCTCGCGCCGGTTCGCGGAAGGCCACCCGTCAAGGGCGCCTTCCGCATGCACTATGTGAACGAGCTCGCCTACAGCCTCAGCGCGCCCCAATCACCGGGCAACGCCCATGTCGCCCGAGCTGAAGCTCTGCGCGTCGTTGGCGGCCCGGCCATGATCGCCGCGCAGGGCGTTGGCGGTGGGGCCGGGGCGCGGGGCGTGCTTGGCGAATTCCATGTGCGCGATCGAGCGGGCGTGGACCTCGTCCGGCCCATCGGCGAGCCGCAGGGTGCGCTGGTTGGCGTAGCTCTTGGCGAGGCCGTAGTCCTCCGACACGCCGCCGCCGCCGTGGGCCTGGATCGCGTCGTCGATGATGCGCAGCGCCATGTTGGGCGCCTGCACCTTGATCATCGCGATCTCCTGCTTGGCCGCCTTGTTGCCGACCTTGTCCATCATGTCGGCCGCCTTGAGGCACAGGAGCCGCGTCATTTCGATGTCGATGCGGGCGCGCGCCACGCGCTCTTCCCAGACCGAGTGCTTGTAGACCGGCTTGCCGAACGCCTCGCGCTCCTGGAGGCGGCGGCACATCTTGGCGAGCGCCTCCTCCGCCGCGCCGATGGTGCGCATGCAGTGGTGGATGCGGCCCGGCCCGAGGCGCCCCTGCGCGATCTCGAAGCCGCGCCCTTCGCCCAGCAACATATTGGTGACGGGGACACGCACGTCCTTCAGTTCGATCTCCATATGCCCGTGCGGCGCGTCATCATAGCCGAACACGGGCAGGTGCCGCAGGATATTCACCCCCGGCGCATCCAAGGGCATCAGGATCATCGACTGCTGCGCATGGCGCTGGGCGGCGAAATCGGTCTTGCCCATCACGATCGCGACCTTGCAGCGCGGATCGCCCGCGCCGCTCGACCACCACTTGACGCCGTTGATCACATATTCGTCCCCGTCCCGCTCGATCCGGGTCTCGATATTGGTCGCGTCGGACGAGGCGGTGTTGGGTTCGGTCATCAGGAAGGCGGAGCGGATCTCGCCGTTCATCAGCGGACGCAGCCACTGTTCCTTTTGCTCGCGGGTGCCGTAGCGGTGGAAGACCTCCATGTTGCCGGTGTCGGGCGCGGAGCAGTTGAACACTTCCGAAGCCCAGCCGATGCGCCCCATTTCCTCGGCGCACAGGGCGTATTCGAGGTTGGTGAGGCCCGGCCCGTCGAATTCAAAGGTGTCGTCCACGTGATGGTGGCTGTCGTTGCGGGGCGGCATGAACAGGTTCCAGATGCCCGCTTCCTTGGCGAGCTTCTTCTTGTCCTCGATGATCTGGATCACCTTCCAGCGATCGCCCTCGAGGTCCTGCTGCTTGTAGGTGCCCATGTTCGGGCGCACGTGGGTCTCGATGAAATCGCGCACGCGGTCGCGCCAGTAGACCTGACGTTCGGTGGGTTCGAAATCCATGCAGCTTTCCTCTCGTCCTTATTTGCAATCGAATCTGGCTTTGACCGTGGCAGAGCCTTGGCGGGCCGCCAAGCTCTCATTTGCGGGCGCTCAGGCGCCGAGCGAATGGCCCTCCGGGTCGGCGCGGGCGGCCTCGTCGAGGGGGCTGGCAGCCGCATCCGTGCGGCGGGCGGCGAGCCGTTCGAGGCGCGCCTCGTGCTCGGCGCGGTCGATCGGGAAGCGGGCGAGCCAGAAGGCGGCCGCCAGCCCGAGCACGAGCGCTGCCGTGCCGAAGGCGAGCACGAAGTCGGCAATCACCCCAGGCGCGACGCTCCCGGGATCGGCGTTGGCGGGGAGCCCGGAGAAGGCGATGATCTGACCGGTCAGGAAGATGCCGCCCCCGGTGGCGCATTTCTGGATCAGCCAGTTGCCCGAATAGAACGAGGCCTCGGCGCGGCGACCGGTGGTCTCCTCGAAGGCCTCGACCACTTCGGCGATCATCGAGGTCGCCGAAACCACCGCCGTGGTGGCGAGCGCATTGGCGCACAGCAGGAAGCCGTAGAACAGGTAGGTCGAGGCATTGCTGCCGATCGTTGGCCATACTCCGGCGAGCAGCAGGGCATAGGGCATGAGGCCGATGATCGTGCCTGCTACCGCGGTCACCGCCGCCGCGCGCGCCTTGCCGAAGCGGCGATGCAGGGGCGCGATGATGATGAACATCGTCACCACCGAGGCGAACAGCACCACCGGGAACAGCATCAACTGATCGCCGCTCAGCCGCCACACGAAGAGGTTGAGGTAATTGGTGATCGAGAACACCATGCCCTGATTGATATAGGCGGCGAGCGCTCCGGCGGCGAAGATCAGGAAGGCGCGCTCGGAGAAGGCCTCGACGATCTCGGCGAAGGCAAGGCGCAGCGAGAAGGGCGGCGGCTTGCGCGGCGGGAGATGCGCCAGCCGTCCGTGCTGTCCGGCGGCCGAACCGATCACCGACGCCGCCATCAGCAGCGCCCCGAACAATCCGAAGGCGGCATAGCCTTCGGGCTGGAGCAGCCCTTCCTTGCCGGGCATGAACACGGTGTAGGCGAGCACCATCATCACCAGGCCCCCGATCCACGCGGCGAGCGCGCGATAGCGGAACAGCGTGGTGCGCTCGTCGTAGTCGGCGGTGAGTTCGGGCACGAGGCTGATCGAGGGCACCTCGCAGGCCGAAAGCAGCAGGCGCACGACGATCGCGATGCCCACGAGACCGAGGAAGCTCGGCGGTGCGCCGGTCGGTGCGCTCCACAGGATCGTCCAGGCCACCGCCAGCGGGATGGGGGCGGCGTAGAGCCACGGCAGGCGCCGGCCCCAGCGGGTGTAGGTGCGATCCGACAGGTTGCCGAGCAGCGGGTCGATCAGCGCGTCGACGAGCAGGGCGATCAGCAGCGCAAGGCTCACGGAGCCTGCGTCCATGCCGAGCACCTGATTGTAGTAGATCAGCAGGAAGAACGAAAAGCCGTTGTCCTTCACCCCGAAGGCGACCGCGCCCGCGCCGTGCACCAGGCGCAGGCGCTGCGGCAGGGGGCCGGTGGCTGCGCTCATGCGCGGCCCGGTCCAGCTTCGATGCCGGTGCTTGTGCCGGTCACGTTCCTCTCCCTCTTTCGGGCCGCGACCCTAGGCGGAATGTGGCCCGCGTCAATCCGGCGCGCGCTGACGCTACGGCATCCTGGCGCCTGCGGAGACCGCTTGCAGCAGGGCGCGGAATGCCACTAACGTAAGCGTCAAGCGAGAGACCTGGGAGAGGAGAATCGGTGATGGCCGACCTGGACACATTCCGTGAGCAAACCCGCGCATGGCTGGAGGCGAACTGCCCCCCGGAAATGCGCGAGCCGGTGCGGGGTGAGGACGACGTCTACTGGGGCGGGCGCCGCGCCACCTTCAAGAACGATGCGCAGAAGGCGTGGCTCGAGGCGGCCATCGCCAAGGGCTACACCGTCCCCATGTGGCCCAAGGAATATGGCGGCGCGGGCCTCAGCGCGCCCGAAGCCAAGGTGCTGCGCGAGGAGATGGCGCGGATCGGTGCGCGCCCGCCGCTTTCCTCCTTCGGCATCTGGATGCTCGGCCCGGCGCTGCTGCACTTCGGCACGGAAGGCCAGAAGCAGCGGTTCCTGAACGAGATCGCCCGCGGCGAGATCCGCTGGTGTCAGGGCTATTCGGAACCGGGCTCGGGTTCGGACCTCGTCAGCCTTCAGACCTTCGGCGAGGACAAGGGCGATCACTGGGTCGTCAACGGCCAGAAGATCTGGACCTCCTACGCCGATCAGGCCGACTGGATCTTCTGCCTCGTGCGCACCGACAAGGAGAACAAGTATGGCGGCATCACCTTCATGCTCTTCGACATGGCGAGCGAAGGCGTCACCACCAAGCCGATCAAGCTGATCAGCGGCTCCTCGCCCTTCTGCGAGACCTTCTTCGACAACGTGTCGGTGCCCAAGTCCTACGGCGATGATGTGCCGGCCTATGTGGGCACCATCAACCGCGGCTGGGACGTCGCCAAGTACCTCCTCGGCCACGAGCGCGAGATGATCTCGGGCGCGGACGGCGGGGACCGCACGGCGGCGATCGGCGCGATCATGAAGCGGCAGGCAGCGAAGCTCGGCGACGATCTCGACCCCTGCTTGCGCGCCGAGCTGGCGATGTTCGACGTCGACGCGCTCGCCTATGCGGCGATGGGCGAGAAATTCCTCGACGAGATCAAGGTCGGCAAGGCGCACCCCGCGCAGCCGAACATGATGAAATATGCCGGGACCGAGCTGAACAAGCGCCGCCACGAGCTGATGATGGCGGTCGGCGGCTCGCGCAGCCTCGAATGGGAGAGCGAGGCCACCGAGGGCGGCAAGCCTTCGCGCAACTGGCTGCGCACCAAGGCGAACTCGATCGAGGGCGGCACGTCCGAGGTTATGCTCAACGTCATCGCCAAGCGCATCCTCGATCTGCCGGGGGCCTGAGGCTCATGTCGATCGCGGTCACTCTGCCCGCGCCGTTCATCTCCGGTGTCTTTCCGGGCAGCGAGGCGAAGGGCGCGCAAACCATCGCGCAGGTCGAAAACCTGTTGCTGCCCGGCGAGACGATCGACTTTGCCACGGGCGGCGACGGCGGCGGCGCGCTGTTCACCAACAAGCGCCTGATTATCGTCAACGATGCCGGATTGTTCAGCAAGCGATCGGTGGTGAGCTTCATCAAGGCCGCTGCGATCACCGCCGTCTCGATCGATGCGGCCTCCTTGCTGGAGGTGAAACTGGCGGGCGACGGTTTTGGCGGCGCGCACCTGTTCTTCGATGCCGAACAGGACCCGTCCCGGATTTCCAACTGGTGTGCCGCCGCGATGGCGGCCTGAACTCTTTTTTGAAGGTGGAATTGATGCCCCTCTATCACAACGAAGATCAGGCGATGCTCGCCGACACGGCGGCCGGCTTCATGGCCGAGGAAGGCAACATCGCCAAGCAGCTGCGCCACTGGCGCGACCGCAACTGCAAGGACGGCTTCGGCCACGCCCTGTGGAAGCAGATGGCCGAGATGGGCTTCACCGGGATGCTGGTGGACGAGGCCGACGGCGGGCTCGGGATGGGCCATGTCGAGGCGGGGATCGTGCTCGAGGAGATCGGGCGCAACCTCACGCCCTCGCCGTTCTTGACGTCCTCGGTGCTGGCCGCGACTGCGCTGAAGCATGGATCGGCGGACTTGAAGGGCCGCTACCTGCCGGGCCTGATCGCGGGCGACAGCGTGTTCGCCGTCGCGATTGACGAGACCGCCAAGCACCGCCCGTCGCGCATCACCACCCGCGCCGAGAAGTCGGGCAACGGGTTCAAGCTCTCGGGTGCCAAGAGCTTCGTCATCCAAGGCGCGAGCGCGGATATGATCGTGGTTGCCGCGCGCACTTCGGGCGCGGATGATGATGCCGACGGGATCACGCTGTTCGCGGTGCCCAAGGACGCGGCCGGCATGAGCCACGACAGCGTGCGGTTGGTCGATAGCTCGATGGCGACCCACACCAGATTCGACGGCGTCGAGCTCGACGGCGATGCCGTGATCGGCGAGATCGACGGCGGGCGCGCGGTGCTCGACGCCATGCTCGTCGCGGGCCGCGTGGGCGCCGCGGCCGAGGGCGTGGGCGTTGCCCGAGGCGCGATGGACATGACGGTCGACTACCTCAAGCAGAGGAAGCAGTTCGGGCGTCTGATCGGCGAGTTCCAGGCGCTCCAGCACCGCGCCAGCCACCTCTATTCCGAAGTCGAGATCGCGCGGGCCGCGACCATCAAGGCGCAGCAGCTCCTCGATGGCGCAAGCGAGCACGCAGACCTCTTCGCCAGCGTCGCCAAAGCCAAGGTCGCCAAGGCGGCGCGCCTTGCGGTGCAGGAGGGCGTTCAGATGCACGGCGGCATCGGCATGACCGACGAATACGACATCGGCCTCTACATGAAGCGCGACCGCGCGCTGGCCGAGTTCCTCGGCGACGCGCACTTCCACGCCAACCGCGTGGCGGAGCTGAGCGGGTATTGAGCCTCATCTCCCCTCCGCTCGGGGAGGGGTCGGGGGTGGGGGTTCGACGGTGGCGGCACGCTCCACCGTCGGCGGCCCACCCCGCTGCGACTAGGCAGACAAGCTGCCAAGTCTCGCTGCCCCTCCCCTGAGGGAGGGGGGAATGGAGAGAGTGAACATGGACATTCAATCACTTTTCAGCCTCGAGGGCCGCGTCGCTCTCGTCACCGGCGGCTCTCGCGGCATCGGCAAGATGTTCGTCGAGGGCCTGCTCGCGGCGGGCTGCGCGCGGGTCTATATCTCGGCGCGCAAGGCTGATCAGATGCAGGCCACCATTGACGAATTCGGCCCCGACAAGGTCATCGGCATCCCCGCCGACCTCAGCCAGATGGACGGGATGATTGCGCTCGCCAACGAGTTGAAGGCGCGCGAGAGCCATCTCGATATCCTCATCAACAACGCCGGCGCCGCCTGGGGCCAGCCCTATCTCGAATTCACCGAGGCCGGCTGGCACCGCACGATGGACCTCAACGTCAAGACGCCCTTCTTCCTCACCCAAAAGCTTCACGATCTGCTCGTCGAGGGCGGCAAGCAGGGGCACCCGGCCAAGGTCATCCACGTCTCCTCGATCGACGGGCAGCGGATCAATCCCTGGGAGACCTACGCCTACCAGGCCTCCAAGGCGGGCGTGATCCAGCTCACCCGGCGCATGGCCGCCCGGCTGATCCGCGACAATATCGTGGTCACCTCGATCGCGCCGGGGGCCTTCCCTTCGGAGATGAACAAGGCCGCCAAGGACGCGCCCGACCGTTCGGCTTCGGGCATTCCGGCCAAACGCATCGGCACGCCCGAGGACATGGCAGCGGCGGCGATCTACCTGTGCAGCCGCGCGGGGGATTACGTCGTCGGCGAGACGCTGACCGTGGACGGCGGGGTGGTCAACGCCAGCCTGCCCAACCACTTCGCCGATCCGAGCGGCGGCGGTCACTGAGCCGCATTACGGCACACGAGAGGGGCGGGGGAGCAATCTCCCGCCCCTTTTCGCATTCGCGCCGGAGCGGCAGAGGCACGGGACCGGCCGCGCCGCACGGCGGGACATAGGAGACGCTCGAACGTTGATGGAGGGCCAACCCTCGAGCGGAGAATCCCGATGGCTTCGATACCCTCCCCGACCCCCGATACCGTCGAGCCCCCTGCGGTGCCGGAGGAAACCCCACCGCAGCAGCCGCCGACCGAGCCCATCGATCCGACCCCGCCGGAAACCGAACCGACCCCGCCCGACATCGACGAGCCCGGTCGCGGGCCGGACGAGCTGCCGCCGGAGTGACCCGGCGGCAGCCTGTATCGCCTACTTCGCCGGTTCGACCAGTCCGCGTGCCTCGAGCATCGGGGTCACGTCGGGATCGCGCCCGGCGAAGTTTCGGAACATCTCGAAGTAATCCATCGTCCCGCCGCGGCTGAGCACGGTTGCGCGGTAGTGGTCGCCGTTGGCGCGCGTGAGGCCGCCACTGTCGCGGAACCACTTGCGGCTGTCCTCGTCGAGCATCTGCGTCCACAGGTAGCTGTAATAGCCCGCCGAATAGCCCGCCGGATCGCTGAAGATGTGGTTGAAGTAGGTCGACCGGTAGCGCGGCGGGACGAGCCCGACCTCGAGGCCGAGTTCCTTGAGCGCCCTCTCCTCGAAGGCGTCGACCTTCTCGGGGGTGTCGATCGCGGCAGCCTGTTCGGGCGTGAGCGCGGCCCACTTCATGTCGAGCAGCGCGGCTTCCACTACCTCGCCGAAGTCATAGCCCTGGTTGAACTTGCCCGCCGCCTCGATCTTCTCGATCATCGCCGCCGGGATCGTCTCGCCGGTCTTGTAGTGCTTGGCATAGTTCTGGAGCACCACCGGATCGGTCGCCCACATCTCGTTCACTTGGCTCGGATACTCCACGAAGTCCCGCGCCGTGGCCGTGCCCGAGATCGATTCGTAGCGCTGGTCGGCGAACAGCCCGTGGAGGGCGTGGCCGAACTCGTGGAACATGGTGTTCACGTCATCGAAGGTGACGAGCTGCACTTCGCCGGGCGCAGCCTTCGAGATGTTGAGCACGTTGTAGATGACGGGCTTGGTTCCCGCGAGGTGGCTCTGCTCGACGAAGTTGCTCATCCACGCGCCGCCGCGCTTCGAGGGGCGCTGGTAGGGGTCGAAGTAGAACACCCCCATCTCCGAGCCGTCCCTGTCGAAGACGGTGTAGACGCTGACGTCGGGGTGGTAGGTCGGCAGATCGGTGCGCTTCTTGAAGCTGATGCCGTAGAGCTTGTTCGCGGCGAAGAACACGCCGTCTTCCAGCACCTTGTCGATCTGGAAGTATTGGGCGACGGCGTCCTCGTCCAAGTCGAAGCGCTCGGCCTTGATGCGGTTCGCGTAGCGATACCAGTCCCACGGCTGGACCTGGTAGTTGCCGCCGTCCTTGGCGATCGCCGCGGTCAGCTCGGCCGCCTCGCGCCGCTGCGTGGCGGCAAGCGCGGGGACCATCTGAGTCATGAAGTCGAGCGCGGTCTTGGGCTCCTTCGCCATGCGGTCGTACATGGCATAGGTCGCCCAGTCGGGCGCGCCGAACAGCGCGGCCTTGCGCGCGCGAAGCTCGGCGATGCGGGCGAGCAGCAGGCGCGTGTCGTGCGCGGCCGAGGCCTGCGCGTCGGCGCGGTGGTAGCTCGCCTTGAACAGGGCCTCGCGGGTGGCGCGGTTCTCGAGCGACGGGAGCAGCGGCTGCTGCGTCGTGTTTTGCAGCGCGATCGCGAATTTGCCCGGCTGGCCCTTGGAGGCCGCGAGATCGGCTGCGGCCTTGATGTCGGCCTCGGACAGCCCGGCGAGTTCCTCCCTCGTGTTCACGATCAGCGGCTGGCTGTTGGTCGCGGTGCGTACCGCCTGGCCGAACTGGGTGGTGAGGGTGGAAAGCTGGGTGTTGATCGCCTTCACCTCCTCGCGCTGCGCGTCGGTCAGCATCGCGCCGGCATGGACCATCTGCTCGTAGGTGCGCTCGAGCAGGCGCGCATCCTCGACGCTCAGCTTCATCGCGGTGCGCTGGTCATAGACCGCCTTGACGCGCGCAAAGAGCTTGGGGTCGAGATTGATCGCGTCCGAGTGCGCGGCGAGCTTCGGGCTGATCTCGGTGTCGATCGCGTCGAGCCGCTCGTTGGTGTTGGCCCCCGTCACCGCGCCGAACACGCGGCTCACCCGCCCGAGCATCGCGCCGGAGGTCTCGAGTGCGACGATGGTGTTCTCGAAGGTCGGCGCGGCCGTGTTGGCGACGATCGCCGCAACCTCGGCACGCTGGATCGCCATGCCCTGCTCGAAGGCGGGAAGGTAGTCGTCCTCGGTGATCTTGGTGAAATCGGGCGCCTGGAAGGGCAGGGTGCTGACTGCCGCGAAGGGCCCCGTCGCGGTGGGCGCGCCCTTCACCGGGCGGGCGGCGGCGGGCGCGGGCTTCTGGGACTTGGCAGGGGCAGCAGCGGTCATGGCAGTTCCTTGCGCTTGGGCCGCGGCCGGCACGACAAGCGCGGCGGCGCAGACACTCGACAGGATCGGGACCAGATATCGGGCCTTCATATGCATCGTCTCTCTCGTTGTCAGGGAAGCGCGCGGGAATTCGTCCGCTCCCGGAAATATGGCTGAGCCGTGTGGCGCGGGGCGGTTGAACAGGCGCTGACGCTTGCGGACAATCACCTGGATCAGCCCATCAGGCCGCGCACGAAGGGGATCAGCCCGGTCTGGCGGGCGCGCTTCATGCGCTCGGCCTCGAGGATCGCGCGGACCTTCTCGAAGCAGACGTCGACATCGTCATTGATGATCACGTAATCGTAGCCGTCCCAGTGGCTGATTTCGGCCTGGGCGCGCTCCATACGCGCGGCGATGACTTCGGCGCTGTCGGTGGCGCGCCCTTGCAATCTGCGGTGCAGCTCGTCGATCGAGGGCGGCAGGATGAAGACGCGGACCACGTCCTGCTGGTCCTTCTGGTAGAGCTGCTGGGTGCCCTGCCAGTCGATGTCGAAGAGGAAGTCCTGCCCCTCCTTCAGCGCGGCGCGGATCTTGCCCTTGGGCGTGCCGTAGCGGTGGCCGAAGACGTGCGCCCATTCGTAGAAGTCGTCCTCTTCCACCATCCGGTCGAACTCGGCGTCGGAGACGAAGTGGTAATGGACCCCGTCGACCTCGCCGGGACGCGGCGGACGGGTCGTGCAGGACACCGACAGCCGGATCTCGCTGTCGCGCGCCAGCAGCATCCGCGACAGGGTGGTCTTGCCCGCCCCGGAAGGCGAGGACAGGATGAACATCAGGCCCCGGCGCTGGAGCGTGTCGGCAGGTTGCTGTGAGGAGTCGCCCATAGGCCCCGTTGCACCAACGCGCACCGGGAAATCAAGCGGGGATCAGGATGGCTCGCCCGGACGCGGCCGTGCCTTGCGCTCCGCCTCGAGCCGTTTGCCGCGATCGTAGAAGACCTTGGCGGCAAGCCCGCCCGCCACCACGACAAGGCCGAGCGGCGAGCGGCGTGCGAGGCGGCTCGCCCCGTAGAGCAGCGCGCTCGAGGCGAGGCCGCGCTTGTCGACCATCCGCCGGGCCTTGGGATCATTGTCGTGATGGCGCGAGATCAGGCCCTTCTCGAGCCGGTCGCGCAGCAATCCGCCGGCGGCGCGCAGCACGATGTCGGCGATCACCAAGTTGGTGGCGGCATCCGGGCTTGGGAGCGACAGGCCGGGCTTGCCGGCTGCGTCCCCGGGATCGGCCGCGCCCGTCCGCGCGCCACCGCTCGACCGTCTCCTGCGCGCCATGCCGGCTACTTCTTGCGGCCGAAATCGATGCTGACGACGTTCGAGCCGTCAGGATCGCTGTCGGGTCCGTCGTTCTCCGCGTCCTCGTGCGCCTCTGGCTCGAGCTCGTCGACCGCGGCCTGGAACTGGAGGCCGAAATCGACCGCCGGATCGACGAAGGCGGTGATCGCGGCAAAGGGGATCGTCAGCTTGGCCGGCACCTGGTTGAAGGTGAGGCTCACCGAGAAGCCCTGCTGGCCGACCTCGAGGTCCCAGAACTTGTTCTGGAGCACGATCGTCATCTCGTCGGGGAAGCGCTCGCGCAGGTGCGGCGGAATGTTCACGCCCGGCGCGCCGGTCTTGAAGGTGATGTAAAAATGGTGCGCACCCGGCAGCTGTCCGCCGCCCCCGACGATCGAGCCCAGCACCCGGCCGACGACCGCGCGCAGGGCTTCCTGCACGATCTCGTCATAGGGGATCAGGCTGTCGGGCGTGTCGCTGCTCATGCTTGCGAATTGGTGCCGGGACAAGCGGGCCGGGTCAAGTGGTTTGCTGGCCGGCGCCATCGTCAGCGGCCCGGCCCTGCGCCTCGCGCTTGTCATGCGCTTTCATCGGACTATAGCGCGAGCCATGGCCAGCCCTCCCGCCCGCACCGGATCGGTCTCGCGCAACACCACCGAGACGAAGATCGCCATCACCGTCGATCTCGACGGCACCGGCACCTATGACGTCTCCACCGGCATCGGCTTCCTCGATCACATGGTCGAACAGTTCAGCCGCCATTCGCTCATCGACGTGACGATGAAGGTGGAGGGCGACCTCCATGTCGACCAGCACCACACCACCGAGGATTCGGCGATCGCGCTGGGACAGGCGATCGCGCAGGCGCTGGGCGACAAGGCCGGGATCGGGCGCTACGGCGCGGCCTATTCGCCGATGGACGAGACCCTGAGCCGCGTTGCGCTCGACATCTCGGGGCGGCCCTATCTGGTGTGGAAGGCGAAGTTCACCCAGGAACGCCTCGGCGAATGGGACACCGAGCTGATCGAGCACTGGTTCCATTCCGTCAGCCAGGCCGCCGGCATCACGCTCCACATGGAGCTGCTCTACGGCACCAACAACCACCATATCTGCGAAAGCCTCTACAAGGGCTTCGCGCGCGCCATGCGGCAGGCGGTCGAGCGCGATCCGCGCAAGGGCGGGGCTATTCCCTCCACCAAGGGGCAATTGGGTGGCTAGCATCTTCATCGCCTCGCTGACCTACACCGTGCCGATCGCGCGGATCGACGCAGCGCTCGAGGCCCACCTCGCCTGGCTCAAGGCCGGGCACGAGGCGGGGCACTTCGTCGCCTGGGGCCCGCGCGAGCCGCGCGACGGAGGGCTGATCTTCATAAAGGCTGCGAGCCGCGAGGAGGCCGAGCGACTGCTCGCGGCCGATCCCTTCATGCAAGAGGGGCTCGCCGATCTCCAGATCATCCAGTGGACCCCGCGCTTCGACTTCCCGGGGCTCGAGGCGTTCCATGGCTGAGGTCGTCGCCCTCGTCGATTACGGCGCCGGCAACCTGCATTCGGTTCACAACGCCCTGAGAGCCGCCGGGGCCGATGTCACCGTCACCGCCGACCCCTATGTCGTGCGCGCGGCGGACCGGATCGTGCTCCCCGGCGTCGGCAGCTTCAAGGCCTGTGCCGAAGGGCTGAGGGCCGTCCCGCACATGATCGAGGCGATGACCGAGCGCGTCCATGTCGGCGGTGCGCCGTTCCTCGGCATCTGCGTGGGAATGCAATTGCTGGCGGGCCGCGGGCTTGAGCATGGCGAGACGCCCGGCCTCGGCTGGGTGCCGGGCGAGGTGCGGCTGATCGAGCCCTCGGACCCCGCGATCAAGGTGCCGCACATGGGTTGGAACGATGTCGCGGTCCTCCCCCACGCCCGCGGCCACGAAGTGATCGAGGAGGGCGAGGCTTACTTCCTCCACTCCTACCACTTCGCCGCCGCCGATCCGCACCACGTCGCCGCGATGACCGACCACGGCGAGGGACTGGTCGCTGCGGTCGCCCGCGACAACATCCTCGGCGTGCAGTTCCATCCGGAGAAGAGCCAGGCCTACGGCCTTGCCACCCTCTGCCGCTTCCTCGAGTGGTTTCCATGATCATCTTCCCCGCCATCGACTTGAAGGACGGCCAGGTGGTGCGCCTCGCCGAGGGCGACATGGCGCGCGCCACGGTCTACGGTGACGATCCGGCCGCGCAGGCGATGATCTTCGCGGAAGCCGGGGCCGAGCACCTCCATGTGGTCGATCTCGACGGCAGCTTTGCGGGCGAAAGCCGCAATCGCGCGGCGGTGGAAGCCATTGTCGCTGCCTTCCCGGGCTATGTGCAACTTGGCGGCGGCATCCGCGATGCGGCGGCGGTCGAGGGCTGGTTCAACCTCGGCGTCGCGCGGGTGGTGATGGGATCGGCCGCCTTGAAGAACCCCGAATTCGTGAAGGACATGGCGCGCGAGTGGGAGAACGGCATTGTCGTCGCCGTGGACGCGCGCGACGGCATGGTCGCGACCGAGGGCTGGGCGGAGGTCTCCGACGTCCCCGTCACCGACCTGGCCCGCCGCTTCGAGGACGCCGGCGTCGCCTCGCTGCTGTTCACCGACATCGGGCGAGACGGCCTCTTGAAGGGCGTGAACATCGAGGCGACCGTTGACCTCGCCCGCCGCGTCGACATTCCGGTGATCGCCAGCGGCGGGGTGAAGGGGCTCGACGACATTCACATCCTCTCGCTCTACGCGCATGAGGGGATCGAGGGGGTGATCACGGGCCGCGCGCTCTATGAAGGGCGGCTCGACCTCGCGGCGGCGATCGCGATGGGGGCAAGAACATGATCCTCCCCGGCACGGGGAGGGGGACCATGCGCAGCATGGTGGAGGGGCAGGTGCGGCTTTCCGACACTTCGCTGCCATCCGGAAAGCGGCGCGTGCCCCTCCACCACCTTCGGTGGTCCCCCTCCCCTGAAGGGGAGGATTGCACATGACCGTCCGCATCCGCGTCATCCCCTGCCTGGACGTCGCCGATGGCCGCGTGGTCAAGGGCGTCAATTTCGTCGACTTGAAGGACGCGGGCGATCCGGTCGAGCAGGCGCGCGCCTATGATGCGGCGGGCGCGGACGAGCTGTGCTTCCTCGACATTTCCGCCAGCCACGAAGGGCGCGGGACATTGCTCGATATGGTGCGGCGCACCGCGGAGGTGTGCTTCATGCCATTGACCGTCGGGGGCGGAGTGCGCAGCGCCGAGGACGCGCGCGCGCTGCTGCTGGCGGGGGCGGACAAGGTCGCGGTCAACTCCGCCGCCGTCGCCCGGCCCGAGCTGGTGGGCGAGATCGCCGCGAAGTTCGGCAGCCAGTGCGTCGTCGCCAGTGTCGACGCGCGCCGCACGCCCCGGGGGAACTGGGAAATCTTCACCCACGGCGGCCGCAAGCCGACCGGGATCGACGCGGTGGAATATGCGATGAAGGTCGCGGGGCTGGGCGCGGGCGAGTTGCTCGTCACCTCGATGGACGGCGACGGGACGCAAAGGGGCTACGACCTTGCTCTCACCCGCGAGATTGCCGACGCGGTCAGCGTGCCGGTGATCGCGAGCGGCGGGGTGGGGAGCCTCGAGCACCTTGTGGAAGGGGTGACCAAGGGCCACGCCAGCGCGGTCCTCGCCGCCTCGATCTTCCATTTCGGCCACCACACCATCGCCGAGGCGCACGCGGCGCTCAGGGCGGCGGGCTTGCCGGCGCGCGGGGTTTGACCGAAAGAGGCCGCATGGACACCCTCGCCCGCCTCGAAGCGACCATCGCCCAGCGCCTCGCTGCCTCGCCGGAGGAAAGCTATGTGGCGAAGCTCCATCACAAGGGGCTCAAGAAAATCGCCCAGAAGCTTGGCGAGGAGGCGACCGAGGCGGTGATCGCCGCGCTCGCCGGGGACGAGGCCGAACTGGTGGGCGAGGCGGCGGACGTGCTGTTCCACCTCATGGTGCTGCTCGCCGAGAAGGGCGTCCGGCTGGAGCAGGTGCTGGCCGAACTCGACCGGCGCGAGGGGCTGTCCGGTCTCGCGGAAAAGGCCGCAAGGAGCGAATGATGCCGATCGACCCGACCTTGCCTTACGACGACAACAATATCTTCGCGAAGATTCTGCGCGGGGAAATCCCGTCGCAAAAGGTCTACGAGGACGATTGGGCGCTGGCCTTCGAGGACATCAACCCGCAGGCCGAAGTGCACACGCTGGTGATCCCGAAGGGCCGCTATGTCAGCTGGGACGATTTCAGCGCCAAGGCCTCCGATGCGGAGATCGGAGGCTTCGTGCGCGCGGTGGGCGAGGTGGCGCGCATGAAGGGCCTTGTCGCGCCCGGCTATCGCCTGCTCGCCAATATCGGCCGGCACGGCGGGCAGGAGGTGCCGCATCTCCACGTTCACATCTTTGGCGGAGAGCCCCTGGGACCGATGATCGCGCGGCGCTGAGGCGCTCCGTCAACGCGCCAACCCCCAATCGGGCGCCGTTCATCGACATTTCGCGACGTCGCGCCTTTGCAGCGATTCCCCGCTAGGCTAGGGGGCAAGCGATGACCTCTCCCACTCCCCCCGGCGGCATCCTCGACGGTGCACGGCATCTCTATGCCGTGCGCGTCTATTACGAGGACACCGACCTGTCGGGGATCACCTATCACGCCAATTACCTGCGCTGGTTCGAACGCGCGCGCAGCGATCTGCTGCGGCTGCTCGGCATCGACCAGCGCGCCGCGATCGAGAGCGGGGAGGGCGCCTATGCCTTGTCCGAGATCAGCGTGAGATATCTGCGCCCCGCGAAGCTCGAAGACGATGTGGTGATCGAGACGATCAGCAGCGAAGTCGGCGCGGCCAGCGTGCGGATGCAGCAGACCGCGCGCCGTGGCGGCGATGTTCTCGCCATCGCCGATGTTCGCGCGGCGTTCATCACCCTTGACGGCCGCCCGCGCCGCCAGCCGGCCGAATGGCGCGCCGCCTTCCAGACCTTCATGAACAGCAAGGAAACCTGACCACCGTGACGCTCGCCCTGCTCAGCGCCGCCGCCGCGCCTTCGCGGCTCAACCCGGTCGACCTGTTCCTCCAGGCCGACATCATCGTGCAGGCGGTGATGGTCGGCCTGATCCTGGCGAGCATCTGGGTGTGGATGATCATCGTCTCCTTCTCGCTGCGGATCGGTTCGATGCGCCGGAAGTCGCGCGAATACGAGGACGAGTTCTGGGAGCAGCGCGACCGCGAGGGGCTGCTGACCAAGCAGGCGCGCAAGGACATTCCCGCCGCCCGCGTCGCCGGCGCGGGGCTCGACGAGTGGAAGAAGTCCACCGCCCGCCAACCGGTCGACCGCGACGCCGCGCGCCAGCGCATTGCCGCGGCGATGGACAGCCAGATCGCGCAGGAATCCGATGAGCTCGCCGGGCGGCTGAACTTCCTTGCGACCGTCGGCTCGGTGGCGCCCTTCGTCGGCCTGTTCGGGACCGTTTGGGGGATCATGAAAAGCTTCTTCGATATCGGCGCGCAGCAGAGCGCGTCGCTGACGGTCGTCGCCCCCGGCATCGCCGAGGCGCTGTTCGCGACCGCCATCGGCCTGTTCGCGGCGATCCCTGCGGTGATCGCCTACAACCGCTTCGGCGGCGCGGTGGATCAGTACGAGGCGACCCTCCAGCGTTTTGCCGACAAGCTGCACATGGGTCTCAGCCGCGAGTTGGACCGGGCGTGATGCGGGCTCCGGGTTATCCGTTCGCCTCGAGCGAAGTCGAGACACCTGCGCAGCGCCTCTCGACTTCGCTCGCGGCGAACGGAGGGAGTGAAGGATGGGCATGAACCTTTCCTCGTCCTCGCGCCGCCGCGGCAAGCGCGGCCGGCGCGCGGCGATGTCCGAGATCAACGTGACGCCGCTCGTCGACGTCATGCTGGTGCTGCTCATCATCTTCATGGTGACGGTGACGCTTCCGGCGGTCGGCGTGCCGGTGGAACTGCCCGAAAGCCGCGCCGCGCCGGTCGAGGAGAAGCCCGACCAGATCACCATCACGGTCGACCGTCAGGGGACGATCTATATCGAGGAGGACCCGGTGCCCCCCGGCGGCCTCCCCGCCGCGCTTGAGGCGCTGCAACGCGGGGGCGAGCCGCCGCTCGTCGTCCTGCGCGGCGACCGCAGCCTCGACTATGGCCGGGTGATGCAGGTGATGGGCGAGCTCGGCCGCGCCGGGTTCACGTCGATCTCGCTGGTCACCGACGGTTCAGTTACGCCCCCATAGCTCAGGTGTGGTGATGGGTGAGACAGCGCTGCGCAACGAGGAGAAGATCGGCCTGGCCGCGGCGCTGGTGCTGCACGGTGCGCTCGTCGCCGTGCTGCTGATGCAGGCGGTGCGGCAGGAGGTGGTGGTCTTCCCCGAGCGCATGACGGTGAGCCTTGCGACCGAGGTCGGTCTCGAGGCCGCCGCGCCCGAGCCGGTGGCGGAGAGCCGCGCCTCGGTCGCGCC
>NZ_JAPFGY010000011.1 GCF_026586795.1 Erythrobacter sp. WG | reverse complement strand
GCGCTGCACCTGCCCGGCATCCCGCCCCTGCCCGGCCCGCCGCCCGGCCCCGCGCGCGGCGCCGAGCTGCCCACGCTCCTTGCCGAGGCAGCGCAGTCGCCGCCCTACCTCCCGGCTGCGCAGCCGGTCCGCGAAGGCGCACGGCCCCGGCGCTGGTCGGCCGATGCCTGGGCCTTCTGGCGCCAAGGATCGGAGACCGGGGCGCCGGTCTCGCAAGGGCGGGTGCCGATCTACGGGGCGAGCCAGATGGGCGCGATCCTGCATTACCGGCTCGGGATGCTGGGCGGACACGCGCCCCGGCTGCACCTGCGCGGCTACCGCGCGCTGATCGCGGGCGGGGAAAGCGAGGCCGCGTTCGGCGCCTCGCTGCGCCCGCTGCCGCGCGTGCCGCTGCGGCTGTTCGCCGAAGGCCGCTACACCGCCCCGGCGAGCGGCAAGGGCGAGCTTCGCCCGGCGGCCTATGCCGTCACCGAGATCGCGCCGGTCGCCCTGCCGCTCGGCACCCGGCTCGATGCTTATGGGCAGGCAGGCTGGGTGGGCGGCAGCTTCAACACCTGGTTCGCCGACGGGCAGGCGACCCTCACCCGCGAGCTGGGCTTCACGCGCCGCTTCAGCAACGATGCTGTCGGCCTAAGCCTCGGCGCGGGCGCGTGGGGCGGGGCACAGAAGGGCGCGCAGCGGCTCGATGTCGGGCCGACGGCGCGGCTCGACTTCCGGCTGGGCCGGGTGCCCGCCCGCGTCTCGGTCGACTGGCGCCAGCGGGTCGCGGGCGATGCCGCACCCGGATCGGGCGTGGCGGCGACGATCGCGGCGGGCTTTTAGGGTTCGCCGGCGCGAACCGCGGGGCGGGCGGTCTGCGCCACCCCAGGAGGCACGCAAACACGACGTTTGCATCGCGCGCCCGCGCGATCGGCGAACAAGTAGCGCTCGCGGCTTCAATCCTTCCGGCGCCTCGGCTAGCGTCCGCGGCATGGACGTGTACCTGCCCATCGCGAATCTCTCGGTCAACGGGCTTTACATCGTCCTGCTCGGCGGGCTGACCGGCATCCTGTCCGGCCTGTTCGGGGTCGGCGGCGGCTTCCTGACGACGCCGCTGCTGATCTTCTACGGCATCCCGCCGACGGTCGCAGCCGCCTCGGCGGCGACGCAGGTGACCGGCGCGAGCGTGTCGGGCGTGCTCGCCCATTCGCGGCGCAAGGGGGTCGACTACCGGATGGGCGGGGTGATGGTCGCGGGCGGCATGGTCGGCGCGCTGATCGGGGCGGGGCTGTTCAGCCTGCTCCAGCGCGCCGGGCAGATCGATGTCGTGATCTCGGTGCTCTACGTGCTGATGCTCGGCTCAATCGGGTCGCTGATGATGCGCGAGGCGATCGAGGCGCTGCGCCCGGGCCTGCTCGGCAAGGCCGGGCCCCGCGTGAAGAAGCGCCGCCACCACCCGCTCGTCGCCAGCCTGCCCTATCGCTGGCGGTTCTATGCCTCGGGCCTCTACATCTCCCCGCTCGCCCCGCTGCTGCTGGGGATGGGGGTGGGGGTGCTGACCATGCTGCTGGGCGTGGGCGGCGGCTTCCTGCTGGTGCCGGCGATGCTCTACATCCTCGGCATGAGCGGCAACGTCGTGGTCGGCACCTCGCTCTACCAGATCCTGTTCGTGACCATGGTGACGACCATGACCCACGCGCTGACCACCCGCGCGGTCGATCTTGTGCTGGCAGGCCTGCTGCTGCTGGGATCGGTGCTGGGCGCGCAGTTCGGCACGCAGATCGCGATGAAGGCCAGGCCCGAATACCTGCGCCTCGCGCTCGCCACGCTGGTGCTGCTGATTGCCCTCAGGATGCTCTACGGCCTCGGCGTCGCGCCGGACGAGATCTACACCGTGGAGCGCCTGTGAGGGGCGCGGCGTGAGCCTCGCCGCGCGTCTCGTGGTGGTGCTGGTCGCCTGGGCCGCGCTCACCGCCCAGCGCGAGCCGGTGTTGGTCCCCGAGGTCAGCCAGTCGCTGATCGAGGTGCGCCAGGGCTTCACCGGCGCGCGGCTGCTCCTCTATGGCGCGGTGATCGACCCGGAAGGCGCGGGCGGCTCTGGCGACTATGACATCGTCGTGGTGCTCAAGGGCCCGACCGAGCCGGTCCGCATCCGCGAGAAGGCGCGCATCGCCGGCATCTGGATGAACGCGCAGGACAGCGACTTCCGCTCCGCGCCCTCGTTCTTCGCGGTCGCCTCCTCGCGCCCCATCGGCGACATCGTCGACGAGCGCACCGCGGCGATATACGAGCTCGGCACCGAGTTCATCCAGCTTTCGCCCTCGGGCACGATCGACCCGGAAGAGCAGGCCCGCTTCGCCCGCGGCCTTGTCGAGCTGCGGCGCAAGCAGGGCCTGTATCAGGAGAACCCCGGCGGGGTCCGGATCAGCGAGAAGGTGCTCTATCAGGCGCGCATCGACCTGCCCTCCAACGTCACCACCGGGCGCTACACCGCGGAAACCTTCGCCATCGCCCGCGGCCGGGTGGTGGCGAGCGCGACGGCGCGGATCGAGGTGGTGAAGGCCGGGCTCGAGGGCCAGGTGGTGACCGCCTCGCAGCGCTTCGCATTCTTCTACGGCCTCGGCGCGATCGCCCTGTCGCTGGGCATGGGCTGGCTCGCCGGTCGGCTTTTCGCGCGCGGTTGAACCTGCATTACTTCGCAGGAAAGCGCAGCGTTGACCCCATCTTAACTTCGTCCCGGCTACAGCCGCGAAGGCCAGCAGGGGGCGCGCGAGGAAGGGCGCAGATGAGCGAAAGTTACGGGCAGAATTTCGAACGCTTCACCGGGCCGGGGCCCGCGACCGCCGATGAAGCGACCGCCGCCTACGCGCGCGGACCGCAGGACAATGCCCGCCTGCCGATCGGCGTGGTGCTGGAAATCTCCGGCTCGGGCTCGCAGATCGCGCTCGATATGCAGCGCATTACCGAATGCATGGCCGATGCCGATCCCTCGATCGCCATGACCGGTCAGGTCGGCAGCCAGATCAAGATCCGCGTCGGCGATGCCTGGCTGCTCGCCAACGTGCGCGACCAGCGCAAGGACCGCCGCACCGATGGCGGGATCATCGCCCATATCGACTTTTTGGGCGAGGGCGGCGAGGAGAAGCTGACGGGCCGCATCCACGGTTTCAAGCGCGGCGTCACCCGCTATCCGATCCCCGGCGCGCTGATCTACCCGGCGACGACCAAGGACCTCGAACAGATCTACGCCAGCGACGGCCGCGCCAGCATCACCATCGGCAAGGTCTTCCCGACCAAGGACATCCGCGCCGGGCTCTATATCGACGCGATGCTCGGCAAGCACTTCGCCCTGCTCGGCTCGACCGGCACCGGCAAGTCGACCAGCGCCGCGCTGATCCTGCACCGCATCTGCGAAGCCGCACCCAAGGGTCACATCGTGATGATCGACCCGCACGGGGAATATTCCGCCGCCTTCCGCCAGACCGGGCAGATCCTTGACGTCTCGAACCTCCAGATGCCCTACTGGCTGATGAACTTCGAGGAACATTGCGAGGTGCTGCTGTCCTCGAGCGGGAACGAGCGGCAGACCGACAGCGACATCCTCGCCAAGTGCCTGCTCGCCGCGCGCAGCAAGAACCGGCTGGCGCAGACGATGGGCAAGATCACGGTCGACAGCCCGATCCCCTATCTGCTGAGCGACTTCGGCGCGATCCTCCAGGACGAGATGGGCCGCCTCGACAAGGCGACCTCGAGCGCGCCTTATATGCGCATCAAGCAGAAGCTCGACGAGCTGAAGGCCGATCCGCGCTACCAGTTCATGTTCTCAGGCATGCTGGTGGGCGACACGATGGTCGAATTCATCGGCAAGATCTTTCGGATGCCCGGCCACGGCAAGCCGATCTCGATCATCGACGTCTCGGGCGTGCCGTCCGACATCACCTCGACGGTGGTCGCGGTCCTCTCGCGCCTCGTCTTCGACTTCGCGATCTGGGGCCGCGACGAGAAGACGCGCCCCGTGCTGCTGGTGTGCGAGGAAGCGCACCGCTACGTGCCCAACGAGAAGAACGCCGACGGTTCCTCGGTGGGCAAGATCCTCTCGCGCATCGCCAAGGAAGGCCGCAAATACGGCATCAGCCTCGGCCTCATCACCCAGCGCCCTTCCGACCTTGCCGAAGGCGTGCTTTCGCAGTGCGGCACGATCATCTCGATGCGCCTCAACAACGACCGCGACCAGGCCTTCGTCAAGGCCGCCATGCCCGAAGGGGCGCGCGGCTTCCTCGATTCGATCCCCGCGCTCAGAAACCGCGAATGCATCATCTGCGGCGAGGGCGTCGCGATCCCGATCCGCGTGACCTTCGACGCGCTCGAAGAACACAAGCGTCCGGCCTCCGAAGACCCGAGCTTCTCCGAGCTGTGGAGCCGCGACGGCGGCGAGGAAGAGCTGGTCGAGCGCGTGGTGATGCGCTGGCGGAGTCAGGGCTAGGTCAGGGCTGCTTCACATCGTCGAACACCGCCTTGCGGTAGCTGCCGTCGATATCGAAGATGCGCCATCCGCCGGGCACCGCGATGAGATCGAGCGTGCGCTTCTGCGATGTGCCGAAATTGGTGAAGGTCACCACCGCCTTGGCCCTGTTGCCGTCGAAGGTGATGCTGTCGATGGCGTGCGAGACCTCGCCATAGTCCTGGCAGGCGCAGATCGGGTCGGCATCCTGCGAGGCTTCGATCATGCCGGTCTTCTCGGTGCGCTCGTTCAGCGCGGTGATGGCGGCGGCGAGTTCGGGCTCGAAGCTTTCGTTCGGCGCGAGGAAGAGGTTCGGCTCCCCATCGTTGGCATAGGCGGCGAACAGCGTGTCGACGAAGGCACGCGCCGCCGCCTCGTCGCCCGTCGCGGGGCTCGTCGCGGCTGGCGGCGTCTCCGCCGCGACCGCTTCGGCCGTGTCGCCAGGAGCCGCGCCGCCGCATCCGCCGAGCGCCATCGCCAGTGCGCCAGCCGCGCCAAGCGTCGCCCATCGTGTCTTGATCATCATACCCCCCTTGTTCGCGCCCCTCAGGTCCCCCGTGTATCCCCATACAGGTGGATATGCATCCGGTCGCTCATCCTGAAGCCGTGTTCGAGGCATAGCGCGCTGAGCCACGCCTGCCGCGCGCGCAGGGTCGCGCTGTCGGTGCCCTCGGCCATCAGGAACACGCGTTCGGGGCGGAAGCGGTAGCGGCGGTGGAGGGCGAGCACCTCGTCTACATCCTCCGGCGCGGCGATCACGAACTTCAGGAAGGCGCGCGGTTCGGTGGCCCAGGCGTCAAGGCGTTCGGGGATCAGCGCAAGGCCGGCAGGGTTGCCCGAGTGCGCAAGCTTGGGGCTGACATTGTACTGGTCGACCCGGATATCGAGCCGCACCGGCGGGGCGACGGTGCCGTTGGTCTCGATCTCGACCGTCATGTCGGGCAGGTGCTCGAGCATCTCGGCGAGCGCGCCCGCCTGAAGCAGCGGCTCTCCCCCGGTGATGACAAGGCGTTTCTGGCCCAGCGCGGCGATCCGCGCGGCGGTTTCCTCGGGCGAGAGCGTCACCTGGTTCGCCTTGCGGTCGAACGCGATCCCGTCCCGGTGGGGCCGGTTGTCGCCCTCGAACCGCCAGGTGTAGGCCGTGTCGCACCACTGGCAGGCAAGGTTGCAGCGCGACAGCCGCACGAAGGCGACCGGCACCCCCATGCTCGGCCCCTCGCCCTGGAGCGAGGCGAAGATTTCCGGCCCGCCGGTGTCGTCGGTGGCGAGTGTGAGGTTCATATCCTCCCCCACCGGGGGAGGGGGACCATGCGCAGCATGGTGGAGGGGCAGGCGCGCGCGATCCGGACGGGCGCGCAAGCGGAACGGGGCGCGCGCCCCTCCACCCCGCCGCTGCGCGGCGCGGTCCCCCTCCCCGGTTCGGGGAGGATCGCCATCACCCCAGCCGCGCCAATGCTGCCGTTAGCCGCTCGACCTCACCCGTGTGGTGGGCGAGATCGGCGCGGGCCTTTTCGACGGCTTCGGGCTTGGCCTTCTCGGCGAAGGCGGGGTTGGCAAGGCGGCCTTCGAGGCTTTTGGCTTCCTTGCTGCTGGTCGCGAGCGCCTTTTCGAGCCGGGCCTTTTCGGCTGCGATGTCGACGATGCCTTCGAGCGGGATGACGAACACGTCCTCGCCCGCGGTCACCTGCATCGCGGGGCCAGCGGGGGCCTCGCCGATGGTCACCGGGGTGAGCCGCGCGAGGCGCTCGATCGCGGCGCTGGAGCGTTCGATGGTGCGCGCCGCGACGTCAGAGGGTGAGGCCAGCCACGCCGCCAGCTTCGCGCCGGGCGCGATGCCGAGCTCGTTTTTCGCGCTGCGGGTGTTGGTGGTGAGGTCGATCACCCAGTCGATCGCGTCGGTCGCCTCCTTGCTGACTTCCGCTTCGGGCGCGGGCCATTGGGCGACGATCAGCTCGTAAGGCCGCTCACCCAGCTTGTGCCACAGCTCTTCGGTGATGAAGGGCATGAAGGGGTGGAGCATGACGAGGATCTGGTCGAGCGCCCAGCCGGCGACGGTGCGGGTTTCTTGCGCCGGCGGGCTGTCGGTGTCCCCGGCGAAGACCGGCTTGATCAGCTCCAGATACCAGTCGCAGAACTTCGACCACGTGAACTGGTAGATCGCGTTCGCCGCCGCGTCGAAGCGCAGGTCGGCCATCGCCTTTTCGATTTCCGAGACGCAGGCCTGCACTTCGCCGATGATCCACTGGTTGGCGGCGAGGCGGGCTGCGGGCGCCTTGATCGTGTCCGAAGCGCCGATGCCGTTCGACTGGCAGAACCGCGCCGCGTTCCACAGCTTGGTCGCGAAGTTGCGGTATCCCTCGACCCGCTTTTCATCCATCTTGATGTCGCGGCCCTGGCTCTCCATCGCCGCCATGAAGAAGCGCAGCGCATCGGCGCCGTACTGGTCGATGAGGCCGAGCGGATCGACGACATTGCCTTTGGACTTCGACATCTTCGCCCCGTCCGCCGCGCGCACGAGGCCGTGGAGATAGAGCCTGTCCCAGGGCTTCTGCCCCATGTTGTAAAAGCCCATCATCATCATGCGGGCATCCCAGAAGAACAGGATGTCGAAGCCGGAGATGAGGAGGCTGTTGGGGAAGTGTTTTTGGAGGAGGTTCCCTTGTCCGTTCGCCTCGAGCGAAGTCGAGAGGCCGGGCTGAGGTGTCTCGACTTCGCTCGACACGAACGGAGTGTCCGGCCACCCCAGCGTGGCGAAGGGCCACAGCGCGGAGGAGAACCATGTGTCGAGCACGTCGGGGTCTTGCCTCAAGAAGATCTTTGACGGCTCCTTGCCATCATTAACATAATCAGCGATTTGACGAAGATTGGCCCACGGGTTTTCGGTAAAAACGATCTCTTTCGTTTCTGCATGGCGACCATAAAATTCGCGCGCCTGAGCGAGGCAATCTTCCGAGCTGAGAGCGACAAAAACCTTGTTTTTTGAGCTATCGCTCATGTTGTAAGACAACCCATCATCTTTGATGATAGGCCCAAACCAAGCCGGAATCCGGTGCCCCCACCACAATTGCCGGGACACACACCACGGTTGGATATTCTCCATCCAGTTGAAGAAGGTCTTCTCCCAGGTCTTGGGCACGATCTGGATGTCGCCCGAGCGCACGGCTGCGATCGGCTTCTTCGCCAGTTCCGCGGCGTTCACATACCACTGGTCGGTCAGCCACGGCTCGATCACCACCCCGCCGCGGTCCCCGAAGGGGGTGGCGATCTGGCGCGGTTCGGCGTCGTGTTCGACGTCGTTGCCGTCCTTGTCCTTGGTGATGTGCGGGATGAGCAGCCCAAGCTCCTTCATCCGCGCGACCACCAGCTCACGCGCGCCGTCGACGCCGTCGCGGCGAAAGCGGTGGAGGCCGAGGAATTCCTCCGGCACTAGCCCGTCCGCTGTCTGGCAGACGTTCGCCTCGGCATCGAGCATATTGAGCATCTCGCCCGCGGCAAAGCCAGCGCGCTTGCCGACCTCGAAGTCGTTGAAGTCGTGCCCCGGGGTGATCTTGACGCAGCCCGAGCCGAGTTCGGGATCGGCGTGCTCGTCGGCGACCACGGGAATGCGGCGACCGGTCAGCGGCAGGATCACGTGCTTGCCGACGACGCTCGCGTAGCGCTCGTCCGCTGGGTTCACCGCCACCGCCATGTCGGCCAGCATCGTCTCGGGACGGGTGGTGGCAACTTCGAGATAATCGCGCCCGTCGTCGAGCCGCGCGCCATCCGCGAGCGGATATTTGAAATGCCAGAAGCTCCCCGCAATCGTCTGCGTCTCGACCTCGAGATCGCTGATCGCGGTCTTGAGCTTCGGGTCCCAGTTCACCAGCCGCTTGTCACGGTAGATGAGGCCGTCGTTATAGAGGTCGACGAAGGTCTTGATGACGGCCTTCGTGAAGTGCGGGTCCATCGTGAACTGCTCTCTGGACCAGTCCATCGAGCAGCCGAGGCGCCTGAGCTGGTTGGTGATCGTGCCGCCGCTTTCGGCCTTCCACTCCCACACCTTCGCGACGAATTCCTCGCGCGAATAGTTGGTGCGCTTGTCCTGCCGCGCCTCCATCTGGCGCTCGACCACCATCTGCGTCGCGATCCCGGCATGGTCGGTGCCGACCACCCACAAGGCGTCCTTGCCGCGCAGCCGCTCGTAGCGGATCACCACGTCCTGCAGCGTGTTGTCGAGCGCGTGGCCGATGTGCAGCGAGCCGGTGACGTTCGGCGGCGGGTTGACGATGGTGAAGGCCTCGGCATCAGGCCGCTCGGGGCGGAACAGGCCCTGCGTTTCCCAATGCCGATACCAGCGCGCCTCGATGGCGGCGGGGTCGAAGGTGGTGGGCAGGGTGGTGTCTTGTGCGTCGGGCATGATGGCCCGCGCCATGCCAGCACCGATGGTGCGATGCAATCGGGGAAGGGCGCCGCGCGGGCCCGCCAAGCCTTGCGGGGGGCGCGGAAACTCCCCATAGCCCCAGGCGGGATGCAAAGCGCCGCGCAACATTCGCTCATCGACGACGGCGCCGGCGGCGCCCGGCTGGTGCTGTCCGGCGAACTCACGCTCGCCCGTATCGGCCCGCTCGAACGCGAGCTGCGCGCGATGGAAGGGCCCGTGGCGGTGATCGACCTTGCCGAGGTCGAGGAGATCGACACGGTCGGCGCCTATGTCGTGTGCCGCTTCGCGAGCGCGCATGGCAGCGACATCGCCGGGGCGAGCCCCGAGGCCGAGCGCCTGCTCGCCGCGGTCCGCGATCTCGAGACGATCGGCGACAACCACCCCCATCGCCTGCCGGTGTGGGAGCGCGTCCCCTACAAGCTCGGCGAGCACGTCTTCAATGCGCGCAGCGGCGTCTACGGGGTGATCGGCTTTCTCGGGCAGATCCTGATCGGCGCGGCCAACCTGCTGCGCCATCCGAGCCGCTTTCCCTTGAAGGCGCTGGTCCACCAGATGGAGCTGGTCGGCGTCTCCGCCCTGCCGATCATCGGGCTGATGAGCTTCCTGATCGGCATCGTCATCGCCCAGCAGGGCTCGGTCCAGCTCGAGCAGTTCGGGGCCGAGGCGCTGACCGTCAACCTCGTCGGGCGCATCACCCTGCGCGAACTGGGCGTGCTGATGACCGCGATCATGGTCGCAGGCCGATCGGGCAGCGCCTTTGCCGCGCAATTGGGGACGATGAAGCTGACCGAGGAGATCGACGCGATGCGCACCATCGGCATCTCGCCCATCGAGGTGCTGGTGATCCCGCGCATCCTCGCGGCGACCTTCATGATGATCCTCCTCGGCTTCTACGCCTCGGTCGTGGCGATCGTCGGCGGGGCGGTGGTCGGCCAGTTCGGGCTCGGCATCCCGTTCGTCACCTTCCTGCTGCGCATTCAGGAGGTGGTGCCGATCCACGACCTGTGGGTGGGCCTCATCAAGGCACCGGTGTTCGGCCTGATCGTTGCACTGGCAGGGTGCTACAATGGCCTCCAGGTGCGGAGCAATTCCGAGGAGGTCGGCAGGCGCACCACCATGGCGGTGGTCTCGGCGATTTTCGCGGTGATCGTGCTCGACGCCTTCTTTGCGGTGTTCTTTACCGAGGTGGGCTGGGAATGACGCCATGCGGATGAAGGCCAATCCCGATGACGATACCCCGGCGATCGTGGTCGAGGGGCTCGTCAACCGGTTCGATGATTTCGCGGTCCACGAAGGCCTCGACCTTACCGTCAGGAGGGGCGAGATTCTCGGCGTCGTCGGCGGATCGGGCACCGGCAAGTCGGTGCTGATGCGCTCGATCATCGGGCTCCAGCAGCCCGAAGCGGGGCGCATCACCGTGCTGGGCCGCAACCTGTGCGGCGAAGGCGCGGAGACCGATCTCGTTGTGCGCGAGCGCTGGGGCGTGCTGTTCCAGGGCGGCGCGCTGTTTTCGACCCTGTCGGTGGGTGAGAACGTGGAGGTGCCGATCAAGCAGTTTCACCCCGAGCTCGACCCAGGCCTCAGGGCCGAGATCGCGCGCTACAAGGTGATGCTCACCGGCCTGCCGGAAAGCGCGGTGCAGAAATACCCTTCCGAGCTGTCGGGCGGCATGAAGAAGCGCGCCGGCCTGGCCCGCGCGCTGGCGCTCGATCCGGAACTGCTGTTTCTCGACGAGCCGACCGCCGGGCTCGATCCCATCGGCGCGGCCAAGTTCGACCGCCTGACGCGCGAATTGCAGGAGACGCTGGGGCTCACGGTGTTTCTCATAACCCATGATCTCGATACGCTCTACGAGATCTGCGACAGGGTGGCGGTGATCGCCGACAAGAAGATCATCGCGGTTGGCACCATTCCCGAACTGATCGCCACCGGGCACCCGTGGATCGAGGATTACTTCAACGGCCCGCGCGGCCGCACCGCGCACAAGGCGCACATGAGGGGTGAGGCGTGAGCGGCGTGATGCCCCGGATAATGTTGGACAAGCGCGCCCGCCGGGCCGCATAGGAGCGCCATGGAAACGAGGGCCAATCATCTGTGGGTGGGCGCGGTGACGCTGGTGCTGCTGGCGGCGCTGGCGGCGTTCATCGTCTGGCTCGCGCGGCTCGGGCAGGGCGATGTCGAGGAATACGACATCTTCTACAACCAGTCGGTCTCGGGCCTCAACAACGGCAGCCAGGTGACCTTTGCCGGGGTGCCGGTCGGCCAGGTGACCGAGATCGCGCTCGCCAAGAACAATCCCGAATTTGTCCGCGTGCGGATCAGCGTCAAGCCCGACGTGCCGATCCTGGTCGGCACCGTGGCGACCATCCAGGCGAGCTTCACCGGGGTCTCGACGATCCTGCTCGACGGGGCGCGCAAGGACAATCCGCCGATCACCTGTCAGACCACCGCCTGCCCCGAAGGGCGCCCGGTGATCCCGCCGGGGCGCGGCGGCTTCGGCGAGATCGTCGCCAACGCCCCGCTGCTGCTCGAACGGCTGGCGACGCTGACGGAGCAGCTGAACGTGATCCTCGGCCCTGAAAACCAGGAGGAGATCGCCGGGATCCTGCGCAACACCAACCGCCTGACTGCGGGACTTGCGGACACGACGCCCGAATTGAACGCCAGCCTCAAGGACTTCCGCACGACGCTCGCCGAGCTCAACCAGACGCTCGACGCGGTCGAGAAGGTGGCAGTCACCACCAACGGGGTGCTTGACAAAGAAGGCCAGCCGCTCGCGGCCGAATTGCGCGGCACATTGCGCAGCGCCAACGCCGCGCTCGCCTCGCTCTCGGCAACGCTCGAGGACAGCCGCCCGGCGGTGCGCCAGCTGCGCACGAGCACGCTGCCCAACGCGGAGGCGACGCTCGAGGATCTGCGCGCCACCACCCGCTCCCTGCGCGCGATCACCGAAAAGCTCGAAAGCGAGGGCGCGCGCGCCCTGGTGGGCGGCAAGTCGCTGCCGGATTACAAGCCGTGAGGATGACCACCGCGATGAAACGGCCCGCTCTTCTCGCCCTGCCGCTGCTGCTGGCGCTGCCCGGCTGCATCAGCCTCGGCGGCACGCCGCCCGAGAGCCTGCTGACCCTGAGCCCGGCGAGCACCGCGCCGGTCGGGGCGGGCGCGGCAAGCGGCACCGCGCAGCCGGTGATCGCGGTGCTCAACTTCGACGCTCCCGCCAAGCTCGACGTGCTGCGCGTGCCGGTTGCCGTCAGCGCCACCGAGATCGCCTATCTCCAAGAGGCCTACTGGGTGGAAAAGCCCGCGCGCCTGTTCCGCCGCCTGCTGGGCGAGACGATCCGCGCCGGCGGGGCTGCGATGGTGGTGGATGGCGATACGACCGCGACGCTTGCCGACACGGCCTTGCGCGGCACGCTGATCGACATGGGCTATGACGCGCCTTCTTCTTCGGTGCTGGTGCGCTTCGACGCGGTGCGCACCGACAAGGACGGCAAGGTCACCACCCGCCGCTTCGAAGCACGCGAGAGCGGCATCCCGGCCGAGGCGCGGGCGGTCGGCGCAGGCCTCAACACGGCGGCGAACCGGGTCGCGGCCGAGGTCGCTGCGTGGGTGGCGCAAGGCTAGCGATTGCCGTTCGACCTGAGTGTATCGAAGGGCTGCCGCTCTCTTCGCGGCAAGAGCGCCGAGTGCAGGGAAGGCAGGGCTTCGACAAGCTCGGCACCGACCGGATTGAACGTCAGGCCCTCGCCATCCGCGCGAAGGCTGAGGCGCGCAGGAAATCCGCCTCGCGCCGCGCGCGGCGTTCCTCCGCTTCCTCGTCCCGGCCCCACAGCTCGGCCTGCCATTCCTCCTCGAGGCTCGCCGCCTGCCACAGGGCGAGCGGTTCTTCGGCATCGAGCGCGGCGAGCCCGATGACCAGCGAAGCGGCAAGCTTGGTCATCGCATCCACCCCGGCGAGCGCGAAGGGATCGAGCGCCTTCAGCCGCGCCTCCAGCACCGCAAGGCTTGCGGGCGGCTGGGGGCGGTGCAGCACGCCGCTGACCCGCGTGAGCGTGATGGCGTGCGCCTGCTCGAACCGCGCGAGGATCGGCTCCCACACCGCCTGCTGGCGGGCGTGGAGCGGCTCGTCGGGATCAGCGCGGTAGCACAGCGTGTCGGTCTCGGCATAGGCGAGGAGCCCCTCGGCTGCGCCTTCGGGGTCCGGGGCAAGGATGTCGATCGCGTAGTCGGCCATGTCGCGCAAGGGGAGGCTCCTTGGGTCGATCGTCTCGCCCTGATCGCGCCACTCCGCCGCCAGCGCTTCGCCCAGTGCTGCGGTCGGCACCACCTGCGGCGCGCCGCCGACGGTCTTCACGCCGCGCCCGTCGAGCAGCACCTGCCAGCCGCCGCCGGGCTGCGCGGCGAGCGTGACCTCTTTGTAGAAGCGCCGGATCATTGCTTGCGGCTTTCCTCGGTCCTGAAGCTGCGGGCGACGAGGCGCGGCACGAAGAAGAAGTCGAGGAAGCCCGCCACGGCCAGCACCACGCCGGCCGCATAGGGCAGGTCGATGAGCCCGCGCACCACCGCAAAGCCCGCCACGATCATCGCGATGCCCGAAAAGCGCGCCGCACTGATGACCAGCCATCCGGTGCGCGCGCGCGCCTCGTCCGCTGCGCGGTCTCGGCGCGCGGTCACGGCAGCACCTCGGCGAGTGCGGCGGCAAGGGCGGGGGTGTCCTCGGCTACCTGCCGCGCCCCGCTCGCCAGCAGCTCTGCCGCGCCGTGGTAGCCCCAGCCGACCCCGATGGCGGCGACCCCGATGCTGCGCGCCATCACCATGTCGAAGCTGGTGTCGCCGATCATCACCGTTTGGTCGCGCTGAGCGCCGGCCTCGAACAGCGCGGCCTCAAGCATCGCCGGGTGCGGCTTGGACGGGTGGCGGTCGGCGGTCTGGAGCGAGACGAACAGGTCGGCGATCCCGTGGGTCGCAAGGCAGGCGGCGAGGCCCCGGTCGGACTTGCCGGTGGCGACCGCGAGGCTCCAGCCGGCGGCGTGGAGGTCGCGCAGCAGCGCGGCGATGCCGGGGTAGAGCGGTTCGTCGAGCAGCCCCTCCTCGCGCCGCGCGCGGAAGGACGAGCGGTAAAACTCTGTGACGTCGCGGTTCTGCGCCTCGGTGAGCTGCGGCGCGAGGGCGCGCACCGCCGCGGGGAGGCTCAGGCCGACGATGCGGCGCACCTCGTGATTGTCGGGGGCGGGGAGCCCCGCGCGGGTGAAGGCGCGCTCCATCGCCCAGCACACGTCCGCCTGCCCATCGACCAGCGTCCCGTCGCAGTCGAACACCGCGAGACGGGTCATGCGGCGATGTTCCGGACGAGGTGCGCAAGGGCGGCATGGCCGGCGGCCTCGAGCCCGGCGGCGATCGCCGAGCGTTCCTCGGGCGTCTTGTTCTGCGAGAGCTTGAGGGTGGGCCGCCAGGCGAGCACCTCCATCTCGAAGCCGACGATGCCTCTGAACAGTCCGGACCAGACCTTCGCCGAGGATTCCTCCGCCCGCCACGGCGTGCCTTCGAGGCGGCCCTCGTGCTTTTCGATCGCGGCATGGAGGAAGGCTTCGAGCCCCTCGTCGGCCATGCGCCGCACCCGGCCCTCGAGTTCGAGGGCGACGTAGTCCCAGGTCGGCACCGTGTCCCGGTTGGCGTACCAGCGGGGGCTGACATAGGCGTCCGGGCCGTTGACGACGATCAGCGCTGCGGCTCCGGCGGCGAGATGGCGCGACAAGGCATTGCCGCGCGCGAGGTGGAACTGCACCGCGCCGTCGCCGGTCGAGATCAACGGCGTGTGCGCGACGCGCGGGCCGTCGAGGGTCTGGGCGAAGACCATGCCGAAGCCGATTTCCTCGACGAGCGATTCCATCAGCGCCCGGTCATCGGTGCGGTAGAGCGGGTTGGGGTGCATCAGCGTTTCGCCCCCGGCTTGCCGCCCGTTCTCCCTTGGGGCTTGCCCTTCGCCGGCGCCTTGCCCTTCGCCTTGGGCTTGCCCTGCGGCTTGGCCGCCCCGCGCGCACGGCGGGGGGCGCGGGTTTCCTTCCGCGCCTGCTTGAAGTGGCGGCGGGCGGCCTGCTTCTTCTCTTCGGGCGTCTTCTCGGGGACCTCCTCGCGCAAGGGGGAGGCGTCGGACATCCCGGGATCGAAGCCCAGCACCTCCATGCTCTGCGCGAAGTGCGGCGGGAGTTCGGCGGTCACATCCAGCTTGCCGCCGGAACCTTCCCCGGCCTTGGGTTCGGTGATGATCAGGCGGCGGGCGTGGAGGTGCATCTTGCGGCTCACCGCGCCGGTGAGGAAGGCGTCCTGCCCGCCATACTTGCCGTCGCCCACGATCGGGTGGCCGATCGCCGCCATGTGGACGCGCAGCTGGTGGGTGCGCCCGGTGAGCGGCTCGAGTTCGACCCACGCGGCGCGCTGGCCCGCCCGGTCGACCACGCGGTAGCGGGTCTTGGCCGCTGCCCCGTTTTCCTCGTCGATATGCATCTTCTCGCCGCCGGTGCCCGGCTGCTTGGCGAGAGGGGCGTCGATCACGCCTTCGGAAAGCTGCGGGTTGCCGACCACCAGCGCCCAGTAGACTTTCCGTGCGCTGCGGCTGGCGAACCGCTTGGAGAAGCTCGCGGCGCTGCCCGGCGTGCGGGCGATCAGCAGCACGCCCGATGTGTCCTTGTCGAGCCGGTGGACGAGGCGCGGGCGGGGCGCGTTGCCTTCCACGAAAGCATCGAGCAGCCCGTCGACGTGCTTGGTCGTCTTGCTCCCGCCCTGCGTGGCAAGGCCCGGGGGCTTGTTGAGCACGATCGCGGTCGGCGTCTCGCGGATCACCATGCCTTTGGCTTCGGCGATCTGTTCGGGGGTAAGGGGGCGCGCTCGCGGCTTCGCCGCTTCGCGCGGCGGTTCGTCACCGCCCGGCGGCACGCGCAGCACCTGCCCGGCCGCGAGGCGATCCTCAGGTCTCGCGCGCTTGCCGTCGACGCGGACCTGCCCGGTGCGCGCCCAGCGCGAGACCGTGGCGAAGCCGACCTGCGGCAGGTTGCGCTTGAACCAGCGGTCGAGGCGCACGCCGTCGTCGTCTTCGCCGACCGTGAACTGGCGGACCTCGTCCCGATCGCCCTGAGCTTGTCGAAGGGTCATGCGCCGGTCCCCTGCGCGGCGACGAGGCCGATGATCACCGCGGCCATGCCCGCGACCAGCGAGGCAGCGGCGTAGCCTGCGGCGAGCGTGCCCTGCCCGCGGTGGACCATGGTGACGAGCTCGGCGGAAAAGGCGCTGAAGGTGGTGAAGCCGCCGAGCAGACCGACGCCGATCAGCAGCCGCGCGCTCTCCGCCGCTTCCTCGGCGAGGGTGCCGCGCGCGAACCAGCCGACGAGCGCGCCCATCGCGAGGCTGCCGAGGATGTTGACCGCGAGCGTGCCCCAGGGGAAGGCGTTCCCCGCCCCGGCGAGCCCCGCCACCGCACGCCCGACATGATAGCGCAGCATCGATCCCACCGCCCCGCCGACGGCGACGTTGAGGCTTGCGACGAGAGGGGAGATTTCACCGGCCATCCGCCGCCCATAGCGAGGCTCGCCCCGCGTGGCTAGCGCACCGCGACGCTGGCGGCTTGCCTTTCGGGCGGTGTTGGACTATCGGGGCGCGGTTTCGAGGGCGGCTCCCCTGTGGGAATCGCCCGAATCCCGTTTCAATACACCCGCGCACCCCCGCCAATTCGCACCCCGGGGCTCTGTGATCCGGAAATGAGGTAGTCGTCGTTTATGCAAATCATGGTTCGCGATAACAATGTCGATCAGGCCCTGCGCGCGCTCAAGAAGAAGCTGCAGCGCGAAGGCGTTTATCGCGAGATGAAGCTGCGCCGCCACTACGAGAAGCCGTCGGAAAAGCGCGCCCGGGAAAAGGCCGCTGCCGTGCGCCGCGCCCGCAAGATGGAGCGCAAGCGGATGGAGCGCGACGGGTCGAAGTGATCCGGTCGCTCGGGCGGTGATCCGGAGCCGGAACCGCTTGAAACCCCCTTTCCGATCAGCCATCAGGGCGCGGCATCGAACCCGCGCCCTTTTGGCGTCATAGCGCCGCGCCGATCAGCGCGGCCCAGCAGGACCAGACCATGACCGAGATCACCCGTGTTCCCATCAAGCCCATCGCCAAGGGCTCGCTGACCAAGCTGTGGCTCGGGGTGATCCTGGCGGTGCTGGTCGGCGCGGGGCTCGCCTGGGCGGCGGTGCCGCGCGGGCTCGATGTCGACGTGCTGCAGGCCGGCACCGGGCCGACCCCCAAGGCCGGCGAGGTGATCTTCATCCGCTACAAGGGCACGCTCGCCGCCAATGGCACGGTGTTCGAGGACGTGCAGAAGGGCCCCTTTCCGGTGCAGGGCCTGTTCCCGGACGGCCAGCCGCTCCTCTATGAGGAAGGCCAGATGATCCCCGGCTTCTACCAGGGCCTCAAGAATGCGCAGAAGGGCGGCAAGTACCGCATCTTCATCCCCGCCGACCTCGCCTATGGCGCCACGCCCCCGCCGGGCGCGCCGATCCCGCCCAATTCCGATCTCCAGTTCGAGGTCGAGGTGGTCGACATCCAGAGCCGCGAGACGGTGGAGCGCAACCTCCAGATCATCCAGCAGATGATGCAGCAACAGCAGCAGCAGGGCGGCGCCCCGCGCGCTCCGGCCGAGGGGGCCCCCCAGGCGCAGGCGCCGGCCGCCGGTCCGCAGGTCCAGTAGGCGACAGGAGGGGCGCATATGTCGGTCGACAAGGCAACCGTCGTCAGGATCGCCAGTCTCGCGCGCATCCGCATGGACGACGCGGCGCTCGAACGGATGGTCCCGGAACTGAACGGCATCCTCCAGTGGGTCGAGCAATTGGGCGAGGTGGACGTAACCGGGATCGAGCCGATGGCGGCGGTGATCCCGAACACGCTGCGCCTGCGCGAGGATGTGGTCGATGCCGATCCGCTGACGGGCGGCGGCAAGCGCGAGGACGTGCTCGCCAATGCGCCTGCGGCCGAGCACGGCTTCTTCGGGGTTCCGAAGGTGATCGAGTGATTTTGCGCTTTGCCCGCCTGTCCCCCTCCCGCAGCCCCCGGCTTTCGCCGGGGCGGGTATCGGGGTTAGGGGTGGGCACGAACAACAAGACCTCCGTCTGCGGTCTGGCCCACCCCCGGCCCCTCCCGCAGGCGGGAGGGGAGACGATATGACCGACCTTACCTCTCTCGGCGTCAAGGACATCCGCGACGGTGTCGCCAAGGGCGATTTCACCGCGCGCGAAGTGGCGGAAGCCTTCAACGCCGCCGTGGCCGAGGCCGCCACCCTCAACGCCTTCATCGTCACCACCCCCGACCATGCGCTCGCCGCCGCCGACAAGGTGGACGCCGCGCGCGCTGCGGGCGGGCAGCTGGGCAAGATGGCGGGCGTGCCGATCGGGATGAAGGACCTCTTCGCCACCCACGGCGTCCAGACCACCGCCGCGAGCCACATCCTCGAGGGCTTCACGCCCCGCTACGAATCGACCGTCAGCCAGAAGCTGTGGGACGCGGGCGCGGGGATGCTGGGCAAGCTCAACCTTGACCAGTTCGCGATGGGCTCCTCGAACGAGACCTCCTATTTCGGCAATGTCACCTCGCCGTGGAAGAAGGCGGGGAGCAACGCTGCCATGTCGCCGGGCGGTTCCTCGGGCGGTTCTTCCGCCGCCGTCGCCGCGCGCATCGCCCCTGCTGCGACCGGCACCGACACCGGCGGCTCGATCCGCCAGCCTGCCGCCTTCACCGGCATCTGCGGCATCAAGCCGACCTATGGCCGCTGCTCGCGCTGGGGCATCGTCGCATTCGCCTCGAGCCTCGATCAGGCGGGGCCGATGGCCCGCTCGGTCGAGGACTGCGCGATCATGCTCGGCGCGATGGCGGGGTTCGATCCGAAGGATTCGACTTCGCTCCAGATGGAGGTGCCCGATTGGGAGGCCGCGCTGAACGCCGATCTGCGCGGCAAGAAGGTCGGCATACCGCGCGAATACCGGATGGAGGGCACCGATCAGGCGATCTTCGATTCGTGGGAGCAGGGCAAGGCATGGCTGAAGGACGCGGGCGCGGAGATCGTCGACGTCTCGCTGCCGCACACCAAATATGCGCTGCCCGCCTACTACATCGTCGCGCCGGCCGAGGCCTCGAGCAACCTCGCGCGCTATGACGGGGTGCGCTACGGGTTGCGCGATCTGCCCGACGGCGTGGGCTTGCAGGACATGTATGCCGCGACCCGGGCCGCCGGTTTCGGAGACGAGGTCAAGCGCCGCATCCTGATCGGCACCTATGTGCTCTCGGCGGGCTTCTACGACGCCTATTACACCCAGGCCCAGAAGGTCCGTGCGTTGGTCGCCCGCGATTTCGAGCGCGCTTTCGCCGAATGCGACGTGATCCTCGCGCCCACCACGCCGACGGCAAGCTTCCCGCTCGGCTCGATGACCGACGATCCGCTGACGATGTATCTGAACGACGTTTTCGCGGTCCCCGCCAGCCTCGCCGGCCTCCCCGCGATGAGCGTGCCCGCCACGGTCAACGCCGATGGCCTGCCGCTCGGCCTCCAGCTGGTCGGCAAGCCCTTCGACGAGCAGGGGGTGCTCGACGCAGGCCTCGCGATCCAAGAGCGCGCGGGCTTTACTGCCAAGCCGGAGAAGTGGTGGTGATCGCCGACACGCCGCTGCTGATCGCCGGGATCGGCATCATGCTGGCGGTGCCGCTGACCTTCATGTTCGCCAATTGGGTAAGGAAGAACGTCGATCACGGCGAGATGCGTTTCGGGCCGGATGGCAAGGCGATCGAGGATGAGCGACCGCGCGGCGAGGATTGATCGCTGCCATGGGACGGCTTGACGGTATTACCTCCACGACGTAATACTTTTGCCATGCGTTACGAAACCTCCATGACGGTCAAGGGTCAGATCACTGTGCCCAAGGACGTGCGCGACCTGCTCGGGCTGAAGCCGGGGCAGAAGGTGCAGATCGAAATGGACGAGGACGGGATCGTGCGGATTTTGCGCGCGGATGCCAATGCTGATCGTGAAGCGCGGCTGGCGCGGGTGCGTGAAGCACAGGCAGCGTTCAAGGCACAGGACCCGATGCCGGGGATGGATGGGCTGACCTTTCAGCGATGGATCCGCGGCGACGGGCCCGAAGTTTGATATTCGACAGCAACATCGTCCTCGATCTGCTGGATGCACCGCCGGAATCGGAACTCTACGGTGCGATTGACGCTGTGCGCGGGCCGCGCGTCCACGTGAACGAAATTGTCTATGCAGAGGTTGCGGCGCGATTCGTCTCGCCCGGCTTGCTCGAGACGAGCATCGCGGCACTCGACCTTGTCGTGGAGCCATTGACGCTCCTGGAATGTCATCGTGCCGGGCAAGCCTTTGCCGAATACCGTCGGCGCGGAGGGGCGCGCATCGCGATACTCCCCGATTTCCTGATCGGCGCGCAGGCCGCGACAAGGGGCTGGCCTCTCGTCACCCGCGACCGTAAGGGCTTTGCCAGCTATTTCCCCGAACTCACCATCATCGATCCTTTGGAACACATCGCATGAGCAACTACCGCATCCAGGGTGCCACCGGCGAGTGGGAGGTCGTGATCGGCCTCGAAGTCCACGCGCAGGTCACCTCCAACGCCAAGCTGTTCAGCGGCGCCGCGACCGCTTTCGGGGCGGAGCCCAATGCGCAGGTGAGCCTCGTCGATGCGGCGATGCCGGGGATGCTGCCCGTGCCCAACCGCGAGTGCATCCGCCAGGCGGTGCGCACCGGCATGGCGATCGAGGCGCAGATCAATGCGTGGAGCCGGTTCGACCGCAAGAACTACTTCTACGCCGACCTGCCGCAGGGCTACCAGATCAGCCAGCTTTATCATCCGCTTGTGGGCGAAGGCTCGCTGCTGATCGAGGCGGACGAGAAGGCCGGCATCCCCGAGGACAAGGTGATCGGCATCGAGCGCATTCACGTGGAGCAGGATGCGGGCAAGCTGATGCACGATCAGCACCCGACGATGAGTTACGTCGACTTGAACCGCAGCGGCGTGGCGCTGATGGAGATCGTCTCCAAGCCCGATATGCGCTCGCCCGCCGAAGCAGGGGCTTACTTGAGGAAGCTGCGGGCGATCCTGCGCTATGTCGGCTCGTGCGATGGGAACATGGAAGAAGGCTCGATGCGCGCCGACGTCAACGTCAGCGTGCGCAAGGTCGGTGAGCCCTTCGGCACCCGCACCGAGACCAAGAACGTGAACTCGGTGCGCTTCGTCATGCAGGCGATCGAGCACGAGGCGATGCGCCAGGTCGACGTGCTCGAGAGCGGCGGGACGGTGGTGCAGGAAACCCGCCTGTTCGACCCCGGCACCGGCACCACGCGGACGATGCGCAGCAAGGAAGACGCGCACGATTACCGCTACTTCCCCGATCCCGACCTGCTGCCGCTGGTGCTGGAGGACGACTTCCTCGCCGAATGCCGCGCCAGCCTGCCCGAACTGCCCGACGCCAAGCGTCGCCGCTACATCGAGGCGCTGGGCCTCACCCCCTACAACGCGCGCGAGCTGACCGCCGAGGTCGAGACCTTCGCCCGCTTCGAGACGCTGCTGGCGGAGACCGCCAAGGCCATCGGCAAGGATGAACCCGCCGTGGCGACGCAGGTCGCCAACTGGTCGCTCTCGGTCGCGCCGGGCGTGATGAAGGCGCTGGGCGAGGAGGCCGACCCCGCCAACGCCACCGCATCCGCGCAGGCGAGCATCCTCGCCATGCAGGACAAGGGCGAGATCAGCGGCGGGCAGGCCAAGGAGATCTTCGAGATCGTCCTCAAGACCGGCCGCGATCCGCAGGAGATCGCGGAAGCCGAGGGCCTCAAGCAGGTTTCCGACACCGGCGCCATCGAGGCCGCCATCGACGCGGTGATCGCCGCCAACCCCGACAAGGTCGCCGAATATCGCGCCGGCAAGGACAAGCTGTTCGGCTTCTTCGTCGGCCAGGTGATGAAGGCGATGGCGGGCAAGGGCAATCCGGGCGTGGTCAACCAGCTCCTGAAGGACAAGCTGGGCTGATGACGCTCACCTGCCTATGCGGCGGCATCGCGGTGACGACGCCGGGCAAGCCTGCATTTCTCCATGCCTGCAACTGCGACCTGTGCCGCAAGGCGGGGGCGCGGTGGGGCTATTTCGATCCGGCCGAGGTCAGCGTCACCGGCGCGAGCGCGACCTATCGGCGCGGCGACAAGCCCGAGCCGGGCGTGGACGTGCACTTCTGCCAGACCTGCGGCGCGACCACCCACTTCCGCATGACGCCGGCGGCGATCGCGAAGCACGGCGATGTCATGGCCGGCGTAAACATGGGCCTTGCCGACGAGGGTGATCTCGTCGGGGTCGAGGTCCGCTACCCCGACGGCAAGGCGTGGTCGGGCGAGGGCGCTTTCGGCTACTACCGCAAGGCCCGGGTGATCGGCGCCGACTGCTGAGCGCCGTGACCGCAGCGGGCCCCGCCATCATACTCGTCCAGCCCGAGATCCCCGGCAATACCGGGGCGGTGGGGCGGACCTGTGTGGCGCTGGATATGGAGCTGATCCTGATCCATCCGCTCGGCTTCACCATCGACGACAAGCGGGTGAAGCGCTCGGGCCTCGATTACTGGCCGCATGTGCGCCTCACCGAATATGCCAGCTGGGAGGCCTTCCTCGACGCGCGCACCCCGCGCGCGGACCAGCTGTTCCTGTTCGAGGAGTTCGGCGCGCGCTCTTTCTATGAACCCGAATACCCCGATGACGCCTTCCTCGTCTTCGGGCAGGAGACCAAGGGCTTGCCCCGGGCGATTCTCGACCGCCATCCCGACCGGCTGTTCCGCCTGCCGATGCGTTCGCAGGTGATCCGCTCGCTGAACCTCGCCAACACGGTGTCGGCGGCGGCCTATCAGGCGCTGAGGGGCAAAATCTAGGCGTCAGGCGCGGCGTTTGCCGACCAGGAGGCCCTTGGTGCCCGCGCCTTCGTAAGCCCACACGAAATCGGGCCAAGCCTTCTTCCAGCGCCGCGCGACATAGCGTTCGCCCGGCCGGGCGGCATCGTCGAGCAGCACAGTGCCGCCCGGCGCGATCAGCGGGAAGAGGCGTTCGGCCATGCCGCGCGCGAAGGGGTGGACCGCCCAGGGCGGGCCGTCGATCACGAGGAGGTCGATCGAGCCCGGCACCTCGGTAAGGCCATACCACAGCCCCGGCCAGCGCACGTCGCGCGTGGTCAGCGGAGCGTAGCGGAAATCTGCCTCGAGCGCGTGTTCGGCGAGCCACTCGTGCATCGCCGAGACGAAAGGCGCGTGGCTGTCGTAGGAGTGGAGCCGCCCGTTGCCATGCTGGGCCAGCGCCTTGGCGATCACCAGCGAGGTTGCGCCCGAGCCGAGCTCGACCACCGTGGCGGGCCGTGCCGCCTCGATGGTGTCGACGATGCGGTGAAGCAGGTAGGTATCCGCCTTCCAGCTGCCGAGATGCGGGAGCGCATCGGCCTCGAGCCCCAGCCGGTCGAGCAGGGCCTGCTTTTCCGCCTGCGTCCCGCCGTAGAGGCTGCGTAGGAGCCAGGGCCATTGCACCGCCCCGAAAGCGATCTGGAACAGCCGCTCGCCCGGCGTGCATCGCACGTCCGCATCGGTGTCACCGGTCTTGGCAAGCAGGCCGGTCAGCATCTTCGTTGTCATGGAATGGGGTCTCTGGCGGCCACTGGTCGGATCGGATGAAGAAGGGCGCAGGGTGCGTCAATCGGCACCGCCGCATCTGGGCGCCATGCGCGCCAGAATGTGGCAAGATTGCGGCAAAAACGCAAACGGCAAGCTATTCGAGCCCCAAGGCGCGCAGGTTCATGGTCGCGGCATTGTAGCTCGCCTCGGCGAGACGGCCGGCCAGCTGTGCGCGAATCGCGCCGATCTGCGCGTTGGCGGCGGTTTCCTCGCGGGCGTTGACCAGGAAGAACTCGCCCGCGCCGAGGCGGAAGCGGGTGCGTTCGGCCTGCACCATCCGGTTGGCCTGCTCGACCTCTGCATCGGCAAGCTGGGAGAGCTTCACCGCCGCCGTGAGGTTGGCGAGGATGTTGGCGACCTCGGTGGTGATCTGGTCGGCGATGCGGCGCTGGCGCAGCTCGGTCTCGCGCAGTTCGGCCTCGGCGCGCTGCAAGGCGCCGCGCGCCGCGCGCCGTTGCAGCGGCACCGAGAAGGTGAGGCCGACCACCGTGTCGGTCGAATCGAAGCCCGGCCCGCCCGGGCCGATGCGGCCGAAATCGCGCGACAGCTCCACGCTCGCGTTGAGCGAGGGCTGGAGGTCGTTCTCGCGCAGCAGCACCCGGTTGGCGGCGCGTTCCAGCGCGAGGCGGAAGGTCTGGAGTTCGGGCCGCGTGGTGATCACCTCGTTGACCGGCCGGGCCGCGATCGTCTCGGCCGGGGGCACGGCCTTCATTAAGGAGAGATCGGGCAGCATCTCGCGGGTCGGCACGATCATGCGCCCGTCTTCGGTGCGCAGGTAGAAGCCGAGCGAGTTGGCCGCGGTATCGAAATCGCGCCGCGCCTGTTCCAACAGGGTGCGGCGGCGCAGCAGGTTCTGTTCGTTCTCGGTCAGCGCGATGCGCGCGCGCGCGCCTTCGCGCACCTCGCGCGCCAGGCCGATCTGGCGCGCCTCGGCGATCTCGAGCAGTTCCTCGAAGACCCGGATCTCCTCGCCCGCCGCAACCCAGCGCCAATAGGCGCGCAGCGCCTCGTGCTGGACGTTGAGGCGCACCAGCATCACGTCGAACCGCGCCTGGCTGGCCGCGAGGCGGGTGTCCTCGATTGCGAAGCGGCGACTGTCGATGTCGCGGTTGCGCAGCAGCGAGAACAGCGCGCCCACCTTCGCCTCGCCCAGCTGGTTGGTGTAGTTGTAGTTCTCGTAGGTCGGGAAGGTGCCGTCCGAGACGCGGTAGGAGCCGAACACCTCGGCGCCGTAGGGGCGCAGCGGCTGGCGGGCCTCGACCTTGCCGAAGCCGCCCGAATAGAAGCCGGTGATGCGGTCGTAATACTCGCCCTTCAGCATGAGGTCGAAGGCGCCGTCGGCGGCGAGCTGGTCGGCGCGCGCGGCGGCCTCGCGCTCGAAGGCCTCGAGCACCGAGGGGAAGGTCAGCGCCGAGGAGCGCAGCACCTCCTCGGGCAGCAGCGCGCCGGTGGTGAGCGCCGCCTCGAGCGGCTCGGGATTGGCGGCGATATCCTGCGCGCCGGCCGGCGTGCCCGCAGCCGCCAGCGCCAGCGTGGCCGCGCCGATAAGCCCGATGCCGCGCGCAAGGATCACTTCTTCGTCGCCCCGGCGCTCGTCTCGCCCGCCGGCAGCTGCGGCGGGAAGTTGTTGAGCTGGCGCCAGATCTCGTAACCGACCGGCACCGTCTCGAGCAGCACCCATGCCTGCACCGCGGCGCCGAAACGCACGTAGCGCTCCTCGGGCCAGGCGTGGCCGTCGAACGTCTCCTCGGCGATCAGCACCCGGAAGCGCCCGTCGATCTGGGCCGAACGGTCGACCGCGATGACCCGGCCGCCGAAGGTGCCGACCGCGACCGAGGGCCAGCCCGAGAACTGCACCGCCGGCCAGCCTTCGAACTGGACCCGCGCCTGGTCGCCCGGGCGCACGAGCGCCACGTCGCGGCCGTCGATGAAGATCTCGATCACCCGCTGCGCGCCGTCGGGCACGAAGGTTGCGAGCACGTCGCCCGCCTTGACGACCGTCGCCGCATCGCCCGCGTTGAGGCTCTGGATGAAGCCGTCGCGCGGGGCGCGCACGATCTGCACCGATTGGCGGGCGATGTTGACGTCGGCACGGTTCAGGGCAGCCTGCGCGGCGGCGACCTGGCCCTCGCGCTCGGCGATGCGGATCTGCGCCTGTTCGAAATCGCGCCGCGCGGCGAGCCCGGCCTCGAACAGCTCGCGGCTCCGGCGCTCGTCGATGCGGGCGGTGGCGAGCGCGGACTGCGCGGCCTGGAGCTGGAGGGCGAGCTGCGCGCGTTCGGCCTGCAAGCGCTCGATTAGGTTGGGGTCGATGTCGGCGATGCGCACGATCGGGTCGCCCTGCTTCACCGAGCTGCCGTCGCGCACGTACCATTCCTCGATACGGCCCGGCACCAGCGCGTTGATGTCCTGCTTGCGCTCGTTCGGGCTCAGCGTCGTCACCACGCCCGGCCCGGAGGTGGTCTGCACCCAGGGCACGTAGATCAGGAAAGCGACCCCGATCACCAGCGCGAAGAGGATCATGTAGAAGATCGCCCGCATCACGCGCGGCACGCGGATCCCCGCAAGCGTCGTGAAATGCGCCATGTCCTGTTTGAGCATCGCCATATCACGCACCTCCGCGGATGCCGGGGGCCGCGCCGGGACCGGTCGGCGGCGGATCGTCGGGAAGGCCCATCGCCGCGCTGAACGCCTCGAAGGTGTCAAAATAGCGCTGCTGCCCGGCCTCCAGGAACAGGAAGCGGTCGAAGCCCAGGTCGATGCGCCGGTTCGAGAAGTAGATCACGGTGGTATAGGCCTGCGCGCGCAGTTCGGCGACGGCGCGGGCGATCGGTTCGGGGTCGAGCAGGTCGAACAGGCGGCTGAGCACCAGGATGCGCGGGCGTTCGAGCAGGGCGTTGGCGAGCTTCAGCTGCTGGAGCTCGACGGTGGAAAGCGGGTGGCCGGTCGATGCGAGCGGGGTGTCGAGGCCCTTGGGCAGGGTCGCGATGGTTTCCGCCAGCCCGACCGTCTCGAGCGCGGCGATCATGCGCTGCGGCGCGGTCTCCGGGCAGGACAGGGCAAGGTATTCGCGGATCGTCATCTCGACGATGGTCGGGCGGTCGAGCACATGGACGTTCTTGCGCAGGTGGTGCGCCTCGATCGCCTTGATGTCGATCCCGCCGAGCGTCGCGATGCCGCTTTGCGGCACGTCGTGAAGCTTGAGGATGTTGGTGAACAGCCGCTGGATGCCGTGCTGGCTGGCGGCGGCCATGATGATCGCGCCCGAGGGGATGTCGAGATCGAAGCACACCTCCTCGTTGCGCGCCGTGCCGCACACGCCGCGCATGACGATCGCGTGGTCCGGCCCGTCGAAGGGATCGGCGCCCTTGGGCTGCTCCTGCTCGACGTCGTAGAACTGCGAGATCTCCTCGACCGCGGCGAACAGGTCGTAGAAATACCCGAGATAGGTCCCGAGGTGCGACACCCCGACGAAGGCGGCCGACAGCACCAGCTCGGCCGCGACCAGCTGGCCGAGGGTCAGCTCGTTCTGGATCACCAGCCAGCCGCCCAGCCCCAGCAGCGCGGCGCTGGCGGCGGCATACATGACGAGGAAGGCGAGGGTCTGCGAGAACAAGTGGCGGAAGTGGCGCTTGCGCTGCGTGATGTAGCTGCGGGTCTGGTCGTCGGTCTTGTCGAGCGCGTAGTCGATGCGGCGCTGCGACTTGAAGAAGCCGTTGGAGCCGCCGATCGTCTCGAGCCAGGCGGCGGTGGTGTGCTTGGCGTGGCTGACGTCCACCCCGGTGCGCAGCGCCCGCGCGCCCCACAGCAGCCACACCACCCAGATCAGCGCGATCATCACCAGCGTGAAGCCGAGGAAATAGGGGTGGTAGAGGCTCACCAGCACGAAGCCGACCGCGATCTGGAGCAGCGCGGTGAAGCCGCCGATCATCAGGTTGGGGACCAGCGACTGGACGTAGATCACGTCGAAATAGCGGTTGAACAACGAGCTCTTCTTGACGTCGCCGAAGAAGGGGTCCTGCGCATAGACCGAAATCAGCGAGATCTCCGCGACCATGCGGGCGTAGAAGCGCCTGGCGAAGATCTCCATCAGGTGGATCCGCAAGGCATAGAGCAGGCTGGAGAGCAGCAGCAGGCCGAACAGGGTGAAGCTGAGCATCACCAGCGGCGCGGTCATCGCGGTGTTGGCGATGGTGTTGATGAGCATCTGCACCGAGATCGGCGTGGCGAGGCTGAGCAGGCTGATGCCGATCCCGTAGACCGCGGCCAGCCAGTAGAAATTCGCCTCCGGCTTCAGGATGTCGAAGAATATCCTGAAGAACTTCACCAGGCTGATCTGCGATCCGTAACTCGGGCCTTCGCCTGCCATGTCAGCCTTTCCGTCCGAAACCGCGCCATGCGCCTGTCCGGGCAGTGCCGGTAGGCGCGCGCCGGAGATGTTGATGATGTCCCTTGCTGGCAAAGCCGTCGCCCCGCAAGACGTCAATCCGCAGCATCGTCTGCGGTTCCGGTGCGGCGACCAGCCTGCAAGTTCCTGAATATATGAGCATTAGAGAGGTTTATGCGAGGTGACCCTGTATCACGGCCCCGTTACCGAGCGAAGCTTGCGCTGCGATGAACCGGGGCCGAAGATGCGCGGGTGATGCAAATGCGGCGGGCTGCTGGTGAGAGAGACGCACATCGGGTGCTGCTGCTGGTCGGCGGCGGCCATGCCCATGTCGCGGTGCTGGCCGACCTCGCGCGGCGCGGCGTGCCGGAGGGCGCGCGGGTGGTGCTGCTCACCCCCGAGCCTGCCTTGCGCTATTCGGGCATGGTCCCGGGCTGGCTCGCCGGGCAGCACGGGCAGGGCGAGGGGCTGGTCGATCTCGCCGCTCTGGCGGCGCGCGCCGGGGCCGCCTTCGTGCCGGGCCGCTGCGTCGCCTTCGACCCCGAGGCGCGGGTGGTGCAGACAGACGCCGGCGCGGCCATCGCCTTCGACTGTGCCTCCTTCGACACCGGCGGCGAGGGGCAGGCGGCGGCGCTGCTGGGCGAGGACCCGCGTCTCCTCGACGTCCGCCCGATCGGCGCCTTCGTGGAACGCCTCGCCGCCCTGCGGGCGTCTCGGCACGGGCGCTTGCGTGTGGTGGTCGCGGGCGGCGGGGCGGGCGGTATCGAGCTCGCCTTCGGCTTGCGCAACCTCGCCGGCGTGCCCGCGCGGCCGCAGGTGACGCTGGCGACGGGGCAGGCGGGGCTTCTCCCCGGCTTCGCCCCGGCGGTGCGGCGGCGCGTGGCACGGGCGCTCGAGCGGCAGGGAATCGCGGCGATACCCGTGGACGTCCGCTTCGCAGGCGGCGCGCTGGTGGCAGATGGCTCTGCGGACCCGTTCGCTTCGAGCGAAGTCGAGAAGCCTGTCGCGGCGGCGGGCGTCGCCCCCCGATCGGCAGGAACCGGGAAAAGCGTGTTCCAATCCCTCGAGCCGGCCGACCTTATCATCGCCGCCCTCGGCAGCGCCGCGCCGGGGTGGGTGCGGGCCTCGGGCATCGCCACCGATGCGGCGGGCTTCCTGCTGGTCGACGCGCAGCAGCGCTCGGTGTCGCACCCGCACATCTTCGCCGCCGGGGATGTCGCTGCGCGCGCCGACCGGCGCCTCGCGCATTCGGGCGTCCATGCGGTGTTCGCCGGCCCGGTGCTCGCCGCCAACCTGCGCAGCGTACTGGAGGGCGAGGCTACGCGCGCCACCTACCGCCCGCGCCGCCACAGCCTCTATCTCCTGAACACCGGCGACGGCTCGGCCATCGCCAGCTACGGGCCGCTCTGCGCCGAGGGGCCTTGGGTGCTTGCCCTCAAGCACCGGATCGACAAAGGCTGGATCGCGAAATACGCCAGCCTCACCGGGGCGTCAGGGGATCAGGATTGAAAAAGCTCGCCATCCTTGCCGCGCTCGCCGCCGTGATCGCCGCCTATGTGGTCTTCGACCTCGGGCAATACCTGACGCTCGCGGGCATCAAGGGCGCGGTGGCGCAGTGGGAGGCCTTCTACGCCGAGAATCCCGTGGCGGTGTTGGCGGGCTTCTTCGTGATCTATGTCGCGGTCACCGCCGCCTCGCTGCCGGGCGCCGCGCTGCTGACGCTGGCGGCGGGTGCGCTGTTCGGGGTGGTTACGGGGACGATCCTCGTCTCCTTCGCCTCGACGCTGGGCGCGACGCTCGCCTTCCTCTCCTCGCGCTACGTGTTGCGGGATTCGATCGAGGCGCGCTTCGGGGAGCGGCTGAAGGCGATCAACCAAGGGGTCGAACGCGACGGGGCCTTCTATCTCTTCACCCTGCGGATGATCCCCGCCTTCCCCTTCTTCGTGGTCAATCTCGTGATGGGCCTCACCCGCATCCGGACGTGGACCTATGCCTGGGTCAGTCAGGTGGGGATGCTGCTGGGCACCATCGTCTACGTCAACGCGGGCACGCAGCTTGCGCGCATCGAGAGCCTGTCGGGGATCGCCTCGCCGGGCGTGCTGGGAAGCTTCGTGCTGCTCGGCATCGCGCCGTGGCTGGCGAAGCTGGTGATCGGTGCCTTGCAGCGGCGCAAGGTCTATGCGGGGTTCACGCGGCCGCGAAAGTTCGACCGCAACCTCGTGGTGATCGGCGCAGGCTCGGCGGGGCTGGTCAGCGCCTATATCGCCGCGACGGTCAAGGCCAAGGTGACGCTGGTCGAGTCGGGGGAGATGGGGGGCGATTGCCTCAACACCGGCTGCGTGCCCTCCAAGGCGCTGATCAAGAGCGCCAAGGTGGCCGCGACGATGCGCCATGCCGACCGCTATGGCCTCGCCCCCGCCGAGCCGGAGGTGCCGTTCCGCACGGTCATCGCCCGCGTGCTCGAGGCGGTGAAGACCATCGCGCCGCATGACAGCGTCGAGCGCTACGAGGGCCTCGGCGTCGATGTGGTGAAGGGCTATGCGCGCATCCTCGATCCGTGGACGGTCGAGATCGCCCGCGCCGATGGCGGCACCCAGCGCCTCACCACCCGCGCCATCGTCATCGCCACCGGCGCCGAGCCGGTGATCCCGCCGATCCCCGGCCTCTCGCAGAGCGGCTACCTCACCAGCGAGACCATGTGGGAGGCCTTCGCGCAGATGGACACGGCGCCTGCCCGGGTCGCGGTGCTCGGCGGCGGGCCGATCGGATGCGAATTGTCCCAGGCGCTCGCGCGATTGGGCTCGCAGGTGACACAGGTCGAGATGGCGGACTCGCTGCTGGGGCGCGAGGATGCCGACGTTTCGGCGCTCGCGAAGGCGGTGCTCGAGGCCGACGGGGTGCGCGTTCTCACCGGCCACAAGGCGGCGCGGATCGAGGGCAAGGTGCTGGTCGCCCAAGCGGGCGGCACGGACGTGCGCGTCCCCTTCGACGTGCTGATCGTCGCGGTCGGCAGGAAGGCGCGGCTGACCGGCTTCGGGCTGGAGGCACTCGGCGTCGAGACCGACAAGACCGTCGTCACCGACGCATTCCTTGCCACGAAGTTTCCCAACATCTTCGCCGCCGGGGACGTCGCGGGGCCCTACCAGTTCACACACACCGCAAGCCACCAGGCCTGGTATGCGAGCGTCAACGCGCTGTTCGGCACCTTCCGCAAGTTCAAGGCCGATTACCGGGTGATCCCCGCCGTCACCTTCCTCGATCCCGAATTTGCGCGCGTGGGGCTGAACGAGCGCGAGGCGGCCGAGCAGGGGATCGCGGTGGAAGTCACCCGCTACGAATTGGACGATCTCGACCGCGCCATCGCCGAAAGCGAGACGAAGGGCTTCGTCAAGGTCCTCACCCCCGCCAGCGGGAAGGACACGATCCTCGGCGCGACCATCGTGGGCAGCCACGCGGGCGAATTGCTGGCAGAATATGTGCTGGCGATGAAGCACGGCATCGGCCTCAACAAGATCCTCGGCACGATCCATTCCTACCCCACCTTCGCCGAGGCCAACAAGTTCGCCGCCGGCAACTGGAAGAAGGCGCACAAGCCCGAAGGCCTGCTCCGCTGGGTCGAGCGCTACCACGCGTGGCGGCGCGGATGAGCGCTGCCGAGCTGTTCGACCAGACGCGCGGGCTGATCGGCATCGCGGTGCTGATGGGGATCGCCTGGGCGCTCAGCGAGAACCGGCGCGGCCATCCCGGCTGGCGGTGGATGGCGGGCGCGCTCGCCATGCAGGGCCTGCTCGCGCTGCTGATCGTGCGCGTGCCGCCGGTCTGGGCGGCGGTCGGCCTCGTCAACGATGCGGTGGGCGCGGTGGAGGCGGCGACGCTCAAGGGATCGAGCTATATGTTCGGCTATCTCGGCGGGGCGGAACTGCCCTTCGCGCTGAAGCCGGGCGCGCAGCCGCCGCTGGTGATTGCCTTCCAGATCCTGCCGCTGGTGATCGTCTTTTCGGCCCTGTCGGCGCTGCTGTGGCACTGGGGGGTGCTGCGCTGGATGGTGAACGGCCTCGGCTATCTCCTGCGCCGCTCGCTCGGCGTGTCGGGCGTGGTGGGGCTTTCCGGGGGCGCGAGCGTGTTCCTCGGGGTGGTCGAGGCCCCGCTCGTCACCCGCGCATGGTTCGGCCGCATGAGCCGCGCCGAGCTGTTCCAGATCATGGCGCTGACCATGGCGACGATCTCGGGGGCGATCCTGATCCTCTACGCGACGACCCTGCGCGCGGTGGTGCCGGACGCGGTCGGCCACATGATCGCCGCTTCGCTGATCTCCCTGCCCGCCGCGCTGCTGGTCGCCCGGCTGATGGTCCCGCCGGGGGCGGAGGACGCCGCCACCGAGGTCGACACGGCGGACCCGGGCCTGCGCTACGAAGGCAGCATCGATGCCATCGTCAAGGGCACGATGGACGGGATGCAGCTGTTCCTCGCGGTGATCGCGGTGATCATCACCGTGTTCGCGCTGGTCGCGCTGGTGGACATGGCGCTGGCGCTGCTGCCGCTGATCGACGGCGCGCCGCTGACCCTGAAGCGCATCCTCGGCTGGGCGCTGGCGCCGCTGATGTGGCTGATCGGCGTGCCGTGGAGCGAGGCGCAGGCGGCGGGCGGCCTGATGGGGACCAAGGCGGTGCTCAACGAATATGTCGCCTATCTCGAACTCGCTGCGCTCGCGCCGGGCACGCTCGGCCCGCGCGCGACGCTGATCGTCACCTACGCGCTGTGCGGCGTCGCCAACCTGGCGAGCGTCGGCCTCTTGGTTTCGACCATCGGCACCTTGGCCCCGGAGCGCCGCGCCGAGGCGGCCGGGCTGGGCATGAAGAGCTGGGTCGCGGGCAATCTCGCGAGCGCCATGACGGGCGCATGGATCGGGCTGGTCACCCTTGCTTGACGCCCGCCTGCGCCCCCTCATCGACCCGCCGCTCAATGCGGCGGGCCGCGCGCTGGCGGGCGTCGGGGTCACGGCCAATGCGCTGACCTTCGCCGGTCTCGCGCTGGGCCTTGCGGGCGCAGCGGCGATCGCCTTCGACCACCTCGGCTGGGGCCTTGCGCTGATCTGCGCCAACCGCCTGCTCGACGGGCTCGACGGCGCGGTGGCGCGCGCCCGCGGCCCGTCCGATCTTGGCGGCTATTTCGATATCGTCGCCGACTTCGCCTTCTATGTCAGCGTGCCGCTCGCCTTCGGCCTGCGCGCCCCGGGCGACACTCTCCCGGCGCTGGTGCTGGTCGCGAGCTTCGTCCTCACCGGCGTCAGCTTCCTCGCCTTCGCGGTCATCGCTGCCAAGCGCGGGGCGACGACCGAGGCGCACGGGCGCAAGAGCTTCTTCTATTCCACCGGCCTTGCCGAGGGGACCGAGACCATCGCGGTGTTCATCGCCATGTGCCTCGCGCCCGCATGGTTCGGCGCGATCGCCTATGGCTATGCGGGGCTCTGCGTCGTCACCGTCGTGCAGCGCAGCGCGATGGCGGCGGCGATCTTTCGCGACTAGCGGCTCGCCGCCCCCAGCAGGCCTTGCGTCTTTTCGCGCAGCTCGAGAATGCGCGCCGTGTTCGCGCCGAGATCGCTCGCGCCCACCCGGCTGACCGAGCGGAAATCGATCTGGGTCTCCCCGACACGCGCCACCACGTCGTCCCTGAAGCCGAACCAGAAGGTCGTCGCCACGCCCTCGACCATCCCGGTCTCGGGATCGGAGCGGATGTCGCCGAGGCCCATCTGCCCCATCGCCGCCGCCACTGCCGCCACGCCTTCGGCCTTGCTCGCGCCGCCCAGAGGCAGCGGGGCGGGGCGGTCGGCGCGGTCGGTGATGATCTGCGCGTGGCTCTTCACGGCGAGCTCGGGCGACAGGCCCTTGTCCTGCCAGAAGGGGATCTGGCCGAGCGGCGTCTGGTAGTCGGCGAGCGGATTGGCCCCCGCCGCCTCGCGCGCGGCCATGGTGCCTTCGGAAAAGGCGGGCGGGTTGGCGGTATCTGTGGAGATGTCGTGGATAGGGTTCGCCGCGCCCTTCGCGCCCGCCGCAGCGAACAGCGCGCCCGCGCCGAGCGGCAGGAGCAGGCCGAGGATCGCCACCGCGAGGAGGCCGCCCCGGCGCGGCTTGGCGCGCAGGGTGATGACCAGCGAGACCAGCGCGACGAGCGCCAGGAGGCCGAGCAGGATCACCCCGCCGCCCAGCGTCATCGTCAGAAGGCCGAATTTCCAGCCGAAGATCCCGATCCTGGTGCCGAAGGCGGCGATCAGGAAATAGATCGGCAGGAGGGCGAGGAGGACGAGGAGGATCCTCGTGTGAAGGGGAAATCTGTTGAGCATGGGGGCGACCATAACGGCTGTGAGGCGCATGGCAATCGCTCAGCCGTTCGTGATGCGGCGCGCGGGAACCCCTTTCCCACGCTTCGCGTTGGGGTTATGTCGCACCTTGGGAGAGAGGGGTTCAAGATGGGTTCACCAGCCGCGAAGTCCCGCTTTTCTTGGCCGGGAATCTGGTCTAAATCCCCCGGGGGATGCGGGAGGAACCAATAAGTGTTCAGAGGACAAATCACCATGAAGCGTAATTTCCTGATGGGCGCGGTCGCGCTGGCGAGCCTTGCCACCCTTTCGGCCTGCGGCGGCGGTGCCGGCAGCGATGCCAACGCCCCGGCCCCTGCGGCCACTGAAGATGCCATGGCCCCGGCTGAAACGCCGGCCGCCACCGAAACGCCGGCAGCCGCCGCCGCCGCCGATGGCGCCGCGCTGCAATATGCCAGCTTCACCACCGATGCCGCCGCAGGCGAGAAGGTCTTTGCCGCGTGCCGCACCTGCCACGTCCTCGAAGACGGCGTGAACCGGGTCGGCCCGTCGCTCTACAAGGTCGTCGGCCGCAAGTCGGGTTCGGTCCCGGGCTTCAGCTACTCGGACGCCAACAAGAACAGCGGCGTGACCTGGGACACGCAGACCCTGTTCACCTACCTCAAGGACCCGAAGGGCTTCATGCCGGGCACCAAGATGGCCTTCCCGGGCGTCAAGGATGACCAGGCGCGCGCCAACCTCGTCGCCTATCTCGAGCGCGAATCGGCCAAGTAATCCGGAAGGCTCCTCGGGGCCGGATGTGAAGGGGCGGCGCAGGCGACTGCGCCGCCCTTTTCCGTGCGCGGGGGAGGGCGGCGTGTCTCACCTCCCGCTTGCGGGAGGGGCCGGGGGCGGGGACCCTTGTCACCGGGCACGCATCGCTCGGGCCCAACGCTCACCCTTCCCGCGAGCGGGAGGGGGGTAGGCGTGCCCCCGTGTCAGGCCGCCAGCAGACTCGCGTCGGCCGGGCAATGGCGCGCGAGGTAGTCCTCGTGGCTCGGCAGGCCCGCCACCGCGCGCTGCGTAATGGTCTTCACGTTGGCGAGAAATTCGGCGAGCTGGGCGGGGCTCACCTGGTCGGCCATTGGATCATGATCGGCGGGCATTATCCCCTGGCCGAGCATCACCTGCACCCAGCTTGCATCGCGGAACAGGTCGTCGACGTCGCGCCCCACCCGGCCCGAGGCAGCGAACAGCGCCATCTTGTGCGTGAGGCTGTCGGGCACCTCCATGTGCCTGCAATAGCGCCAGAACTCCGAATCCTCGCGGGTTGTGAGGTGGTAGTGAAGGATCAGGAAATCGCGGATCTGCGCGAACTCGGCGGAGCACCGCGCGTTGTATTCGGCGCGCATCGCCGCCGGATCGCCGCTGCGGGGGAAGAGCTGGATCAGCCGGCTGACGTGGCTCTGGATCAAGTGGATCGAGGTCGATTCGAGCGGCTCGAGAAACCCGCTCGACAGGCCGATCGCCGCGCAGTTGTGCGCCCAGAAGCTCTCTCGCCGCCCGGTGGTGAAGCGGATCGGGCGCGGATCGCCCAGCGCCTTGGTGTCGAGGCCCTGCACCAGCGTGTCGGCGGCGTCCTCGTCGCTGGTGAAGCCCGAGGAATAGACGTGCCCGTTGCCGGTGCGGTGCTGCAAGGGGATGCGCCATTGCCAGCCCGCGTCCCGCGCGGTCGCGCGGGTGTAGGGGACCAGCACCGGCAGCCGCTCGCTCGGCACGGCAAGCGCGCGGTCGCAGGGGAGCCACTTCGACCAGTCGCGGTAGCCCACCCCCAGCGCCTCGCCCAATAGCAGGGCGCGAAAGCCGGTGCAGTCGATGAAGAAGTCGCCCTCGACCCGGCGGCCGTCCTTGAGGGTGATTGCGGTCAGGTCGCCCGATTCGCCGTCACGTTCGACCGATTCGACGATCCCCTCGGTGCGCGTGACCCCGCGTCCCTCGGCATAGGCGCGCAGGAACAGGGCGTAGCGGCTCGCGTCGAAGTGGTAGGCGTAGGCGAGGCCCGTCATGCTGGTGTTGCCGATCCGGTCGAGCTTGCCGAACCGCGCCCCGTCGGCGGCCATCTGGTGGAGCGACCATTCCCACAGCGAGGAGGGCGCCCCTTCCGCGACGCTCCTGCGCCAGTAGTGGTGGAAGCCGACATTGCCGAGCGCCATGCCGGTGTCGCCGAATGTGTGGAGATAGCGCGCGCCCTTGCGCCCCCAGTCGACGAATTCGATCCCGAGCTTGAAGGTGCCCGAGGTCGCGCGGAGGAATTCGTTCTCGTCGAGGCCGAGGATCGCGTTCAGGCGGATGATCTGCGGGATCGTCGCCTCGCCGACGCCGACCGTGCCGATCGCCTCGCTCTCGACGAGCTCGATCGCGAGGCGTTGCCCAAGCAGCCGGGCGAAGGCCGCCGCGGTGATCCAGCCGGCGGTGCCGCCGCCGACGATCACCAGTTTCCTGACTTCAGGCTGACCCATGTCCCGTCCCCATCGTCTTGTCACGCCGCCGCCGGGCGGAAGAATGCATTGATCGTCAGCCGGCCCTCGCGGGGGTCGGCGGACAGCGGCGCGGCGTTGTCGATGACGCCGCTATGGAGGATGTTGCCGCGGTAGAACACCGCCGCGTTGAACTCCCCCGGCACCGCGTGGGTGCGCGCAAAGTGCGGCGCGCCGTCGGTGGGATAGGCGGCGGGTGGCAGGCCGGTGCGGCCGTACTCGGCCTGCACGGCGGCGGCGTAGCGCGGATAGGTCTCGGCGGTGAGCGCCTCGAGCCCCGTCGCCAGGTGCCGGAAGAATGCCGTGCCCCCGTGCCCGGTGCGGTGGAGGTAAAGCATCATCGCCACCTGCGCTGGGTCGGTCCCGTCGACATGGGGCAGGCGCTGGATCGGCAGGAGCGCGGCGGGCGGGGTGGTGACGAGCGAGAACCACGCCTGCATCTGCCACCCACGGGTCGCTTTGCCGAAATGAGCGTCGAGCAGCGGCGCGAGCGCGGCGATCCATGCGCGGCAGACCAGCTCCGGAAGGGCGGCACGCAGGCCAGGATACTGCGGCGTGATTTTTGCAAATTTTTGCAAAATTGCTGCGGCGATGGCCGTGTCGGGGGCCTTCATGAAGCCCGCAACGGTGACAAGGTCATGGCCCGGCCCCCCGAAGCGCTCCGCACGCGCAGCGCCTAGGGCGATCTCCCAATCGGGCGCGAGGCCGGGCGAGGCGGGCAGGGGCGTCATGCCGAGCAAGCCTAACAAAGACACGTGGAGGCTCCAAGCAGGATCATTAAGTTGCGCGAAACGTGTGATAAACAAGCGTATCGGCCTAATCGGGCGCAGGGGCGACATGCGGTGCTCCGCAGCGGTCGGCGAGGCTGGCCAAGCATCGCGAGAACTGTGACTATCTCGCAACATTTGCGGCTCCACGGGTCGGTAAACCTGCCTGAGCGTGCAATCATACCATTGAGAAAGCAGCGAATTTCAGGAATTCTGCCAACTCGGGCCCGCAGCACCGATTGGCGATTTACGCGGGCCTTGCCATCGGCTATGAAAAAATCTGCAAAAGCGTCGACTGAATGACGTCAGCGGAGGGGACTTCTGATGAAAATTGACGGGATCAATGCAAGCGCGCGCCTGCTGTGCGGGGCGGCGACATTCCTCGCGCTGACCGCCACCGGCGCGCCGGTGCTGGCGCAGACCACCACCGATGCGCAAGTCGCCGCCGCAGCCGAAGGCAAGGGCGAGCCGCAGGACGAGGTGGACGAATCCACCACCATGGTCGTCACCGGCATCCGCAGCTCGATCCAGTCCGCGCTCGACGCGAAGAAGAACGCCACCTCGATCGTCGAAGTGATCGCCGCCGAAGACATCGGCCTGCTGCCCGACCAGTCGATCGCGGATTCGCTCGCACGCCTGCCCGGCGTCACCGCCCAGCGCGTGCGCGGCCGTTCGCAGCAGATCTCGATCCGCGGCCTCGGTCCGGACTTCAGCCTCGCGCTGCTCAACGGGCGCGAGGTGGTGTCGGCGGGCAACAACCGCGGCATCGAGTTCGACCAGTTCCCGTCCGAGCTGATCGGCTCCGGCGTCGTCTACAAGTCGGGTGACGCGCAGCTCGCCGCGATCGGCATCGCCGGTGCCGTCGATCTGCGCACCATCCGCCCGCTCGATTCGAACAAGCGCCAGCTCACCGTGTCGGCCACCTACACCTTCAACGACAACGGCCAGCTCAACCCGGATTTCCCCGGCGACGGTTATCGCTTCTTCGGCAGCTACATCGATCAGAACGCCGATGGCACGATCGGCTGGTCGCTGGGCATCACCCACCAGTCGAACCCCAACCCCTTCATCAGCCGCGAGCTTAAGACCAACCAGTTCCAGGTTGCGCGCACCCCGCAGGGCCTGATCTATCCCGCCGACAACCCGCGTCAGGGCGTCGTCAGCCGCAGCTTCGAGCGCACCTCGATCGCCGGCAGCCTCCAGTTCGAGCCGACCGACCGTTTCTCGCTGACCATCGACGGCTTCTTCACCGACAGCAGCGACAGCGGCATCTTCCGCGGCACCGAAACGCCGATCGCCAGCTGGAGTGGCGCCAACTTCGTCAGCGCGACCGGCGCCGGGCCGTTCGCCGACAGCGCGACCTATTCGGGCGTCGTGCCGATCCTGCGCACCGACACCGAAGGGTCGAAATCGCAGATCTTCGCGATCGGCGGCAACATGGAGTGGAAGGCGACCGACAACCTCGGCTTCGTGCTCGACTACGGCTATTCGACGCTCGACCGCGATGACATCGACTTCGAAAGCTACGCCGGCACCGGCCGCGCGCGTTCGGGCGCGCAGGACCGCCTGACCTTCACCTTCCCGCGTGACGGCGCCTATCGCATCGCGGGCCAGCTCGATTACACCAACCCCGCCAACGTGCTGCTCACCGATCCGGGCGGCTGGGGGCAGGTCGGCTTCGTCAAGCAGCCGCAGATCAATGACGAGCTGCACCAGCTGCGCGCCGAGACCTACTGGGAGTTTGACGGCGGCCTGATCGACCGCATCACCGTGGGCTGGCTCTACACCGACCGGGAGAAGGACTTCGATTCCAACGAAAGCTTCCTGCGTCCCACCGCCGCTTTCGGCAACGGGCTGCGCGTCCCGGCTTCCGCGATCCGCGGCGCGACCGGCACCAAGAGCCTCGGCAACAACATCCTGGCCTATGATCCGTCGAGCTTCCTGACCGATGGCACCTACCTCGTCGAGAAGGCGACCTTCGACACGCAGTGGGTGGTGGGCGAGCGGGTCCACAACTTCTACATCCAGGCCAATATCGACGGCGATCTCGGCTCGGTGCCGGTGCGCGGCAATATCGGCCTGCGCTATGCCGACACCCGCCAGACCTCGACCGGCACGATCACCGGGGCCCGGCCCAACACCGTCACCTATGACTTCGACAACTGGCTGCCGAGCGCCAACCTCGCCTTCGAGGTCGCGCCCGATACCTTCATCCGCCTTGCCGCAGCCAAGACCGTGACCCGCGCGCGGCTCGATCAGCTGGCGGCGAACCAGAACCTCGGGTTCAGCAACCAGGTCTGTCTCGACAGCAACGGCGATCAGATCCCCGACACGCTGATCCCCGGCGCCTTCAACCCGCCGCAGCGCGTCTGCTACACGCTGGGCGGCGGCAACCCGCGGCTCGAGCCCTATCGTTCGACCTCGTTCGATATCTCCTTCGAGAAGTATTTCTCGCCGGGCACCGCGATCATCATCGCCGGTTTCCACAAGGAGCTGGCGGACTGGGTGCTCGATCAGACCTCGACCCTCAACCTCACCCGCGAAGTCAATCTCGCGGGGTGGCAGGGCCTGCTCAATGCCAACCCGCAGCTGGCGACGGGGACCTTCACCGGCCCGACCAACTTCGCCGATGGCTCGATCACCGGGATCGAAGGCACGCTGCGCGTCAACTTCGGCGATCTCACCCAGGCGCTCGACGGGTTCGGCGGCTTTGCCAGCGTGACCTATGCCGATGCCGAGATCGAAAGCCCGACCGCCAATGTGGCGATCCCGATCCCGGGCTATTCGGAGCTGACCTCGGCGGGCGACATCTTCTACGAAAAGCACGGCTTCCGCGCGCGGCTCGGGGTGCGCTACCGCAGCGGCTTCCTGTCGGAAGTGCAGAACTTCGACGGTTCGCTGGCCGGCGCCAATGCGCAGCCCGAACTGCTGCTGGAAGCGCAGATCGGCTACACCTTCGAGAAGCCGGGCAGCGTCCTCAACGGTCTGCAGATCCTCGCGGAAGTGGCGAACCTCACCAACGAGCCCTTCGTGACCGAGAACGACCTGTTCAACGCGCAGGGCGCGGTGATCGGGACTTTCCCGAGCCGGCACGAAAGCTTCGGCCGGACGTTCAACTTCACGGTCCGCAAGAACTTCTAGGATAACGAGCCCCAAAGGGTCGCGGAAAAGGGGCTCGCCGGCAACGGCGGGCCCCTTTTTCCTTGTGGGGTGCTTGCGCGCGCAACGCGGGGCTTCGCCCGGGTCCAGCCCCGGCCTAGCCTCGGTTTGGTCGCATCCAGACCCCCGCTAGCGGGCGGTCCGGGCGCTGTTTCACGTGAAACAATCAGGCCGCGATGGGCGGCGCGGCGCAATGCCGGGCGACGAATTCCCCATGGGTCGGCGCCCCCGCCACCGCCTCGTCCATCGCCTGCCGGATCTGTTGGAGCCGCTGCGCGACCGGCACCCCGGGGCGCATCGCCGCCAGCGCAGGCGCGCGTTCGGGTAGGATTCCCTGGCCGAGATAGACCGCGATCCAGCTGGGGTTGGCGAACAGCTCCTGAGGGTCTGCCACCAGCATCCCTTGCTCGCGAAAATGGTCGATCTTGTAGGCGAGGCTGTCGGGGATCGGCATCGCTGCGCAATAGCGCCAGAGCTCGGAATCGTCCCTTTCGGTGGCCTTGTAATGGAGGATCAGGAAGTCCCGGATCAGCTCGTATTCCCTTGACGTCTGGGCATTATATTCCCGCGCCAGCAGGGGCGACATGGCGGCGTCGGGGAGCAGGGCGATCAGCCGCAGGATGCCATACTGGATGAGGTGGAGGCTGGTCGATTCGAGCGGCTCCATGAAGCCTGCCGACAGGCCGATGGCGACGCAGTTCCGCTCCCAGAACTTGGCTCGCTTGCCGGTGACGAACCGCAGCGTGCGCGGGTCCGCCAGCGGCTTGCCGTCGAGATGGGCGAGCAGGGTCGCTGCGGCCTCGTCCTCGCCAAGGAACTGGGAACAATGGACATATCCGTTGCCGGTGCGGTGTTGGAGCGGAATGCGCCACTGCCACCCGGCCTCGCGCGCGGTCGAACGCGTGTAGGGCGTGAATTCGCCGCGCTCGCAAGGGACCGCCACCGCGCGGTCGCAGGGGAGCCAGGCTTGCCAGTTGTCGTAGCCTGCGTGCAGCGCTTCCTCGATAAGAAGCCCGCGGAAGCCGCTGCAATCGATGAAGAATTCGCCCGCGATGCGGGTGCCGTCGTCGAGCGTCACGGCCGCGATGAAGCCGTCCTCGCCGCGCAGGGTGACGTCGACGACCTTGCCTTCCTTGCGGGTGACGCCCCGCGCCTCGGCATAGCGCCGCAGGAACGCGGCATAGAGCCCGGCGTCGAAGTGATAGGCATAGTCGAAGGTCGACTGGATCAGGCGCCGGTCGGGTGAAGGGTGGGCGAACTTGCCCGCCTTCGCCAGCGCCCAGCACATCGAGAAGTCGTCGATCGGGCCTTGGATGCGCCCCGCCAGGCTCTCGCGCATCCAGTGGTGGTAGAAAGGAACGCTATCGAATTCAGCACCATACTGGCCGAAGGGGTGGAAATAGCTGTGCCCCTTGCGGCCCCAGTCGACGAACTGGATGCCGAGCTTGTAGGAGCCTTGCGTCTCGCGCACGAAGGTCGCCTCGTCGATGCCGAGACGCTGGTTGAAGTGGCGGATCGGCGGGATGGTCGCCTCGCCGACGCCGACCGTGCCGATCGCCTCGCTCTCGACGAGAGTGATCGCGCAGGCCCCTCCCACTGCCTCGGCAAGCGCTGCCGCCGCCATCCACCCGGCGCTGCCGCCGCCGACAATGACGATGGATTTCAGCGGCCTGGCTTCGCGCATCGTGATTACCCCCCGCAGCTTTCGCGGATCAGCAGGCTGGTCTCGAGCCGCTCCGAAATCGCCGGGCCATCGCCCTTGTCGATCAGCTTGGAGACCAGCATCCGCCCGGCAAGGTTCGCGTCCTGATCGATCGTGGTGAGCTGCGGCGTCACCAGCCGCGCGGCGGGGATGTTGTCGTAGCCCACTACCGAGACGTCCTCCGGCACCCGCAGGCCGGAGCGGGTCAGCGCCCGGATTGCGCCTATCGCGATGAGGTCGGATGCGGCGAAGATCGCATCGAACCGCAGGCCCCCCGCCACCGCGCTGCGCACTGCGGCCTCGGCCGAGTGGACTTCGAAATGGGCGGGTAAAACAAGGCTTTCGTCGAACGGGAGCCCGGCCTGATCGAGCGCCTGGCGATAACCGCGCAGGCGCTGTTCGGCCTCGGGCGCCTCGCTGTCGCCGAGGAACAGGATGCGCCGCCGCCCGAGCCGCGCGAGGTGCGCCGTTGCCCGCCTGCCGCCGGCAAGGTTGTCCGAGCCGATCACGCAATACTGCGCGTCGGGGAACTCCGCGCCCCACACCACGAAGCGATCGTCGTGGGCGGCGAGGGCGTTGAACTCGTGGTGGAGCGAGGACTGGCCGATGAAGATCACGCCGGTCGCACGGCTGGTGCTCATCGCGTAGTCGAGGTCGCCCCCGGCGCGGGGGGAGAGATGGCTGACGAGAAGGTCGGCGTTGCGCTCGCGCGCGGCTTCGGCGATGCCGGCGAGAAGCTCGAGGAAGAATGGGTCCGACACCCGGCTGTCGCGCGCCTGCGGGGCGGGGACGACCACCGCGATGGTTGCGTCGGCCCCGATCGGGCCGCTCGGCATCGAGGCGCGGAACTCGTAGTCATGGGCGCGGGCGATCTGCCAGATCTGCTGCTTGGTCCGCCGCTTGACCGAGGGGCTGTCGTTCAGCGCCCGGCTGACGGTCGAGATCGACACCCCCGCCTCGCGCGCGATATCCTCCAGCGTGGCGCTGCGCCGCGCGGCAGGTGAGGGGGGCGGGCGATCGGCCATGCGGTGTGTCAGTCTCCCAGTATCGCCCAGTAGCCAGTCCTTGGCGCGAGCGCTTCGGGTACATTGCCGTCTCCCACAGCGTCGTGCGTGGCGATCACTCGGGCCTTGCCGCACTCCGTGGGCGGGGTCCAGTGGCTGAGCGCCTCGCCGAGGTTGAAGACGCACAGCACATCGCCCGCCGCGTCACGGCGCAGGAAGGCGAGGATGTCCTCGGGCGTGTCGAGAATGGCGATGTCGCCCCGGACGAGCGCCGGGTGATCGCGGCGCAGGCGCAGGATCGACCGGGCATAGGCGAGGGTCGAGCCCGGATCGGCCGCCTGCCGGTCGACGGCGAAGCCGGCATGGGCCGGATCGCGCTTCAGCCAGGTGCGATTGGCGCTCGAGAAGCCGGCCTGCGGGGCATCGGCCGCCCAGGGCATCGGCGTGCGCGCCCCGTCACGGCCCAGGGTGTGCGGCCAGTTGGCGATCGCTTCGGGATCGAGCAGGTCCTCGAAGGCGACCTCGCCCTGCGGCAGGCCCAGTTCCTCGCCCTGATAGATGATCGGGTTGCCCCTGAGGCTCAGCAGCAGCAGCAGGTTCAGCCGCGCCGCGCGCGCCATATCGCCGTCCAGCGTCCAGCGCGTGACGGCGCGCGGGGCGTCGTGGTTCGAGAAGGCCCAGGACGGCCAGCCCTCGCCTTCCTCGCCGCTCCATTGCTGGAGCGAGGCGCGCACCAGCGGGGCGGTGAGGCGGGGCGCGTAGAGGAAGTCGAAGTTATAGGCGCTGTCGAGCCGCTTGCCGCCTTGCGTGAAGGCCTTCATCTCGGCCAGCGGCTCCGGCCCGCCCACTTCGGCGACGGTGAAGCGGCCGGGGAATTCTTCGATCGTCGCGCGGATCCGTTCGAGAAAGCCGACGATGTCCGGGTGCGACTGGTTGTAGCGCTTGATCTGCATATCGAAGGGCCGGGTGACTTGGCTCATCGGCAGGCCCGAGGGCGGATTGTCGCGCAGATCGGGATCGTGCATCGAGAAGTTCAGCGCATCCAAGCGGAACCCGTCCACTCCGCGCGCCAGCCAGAAACGGGCGACGTCCAGCAGCGCGTCCTGCACCTCGACGTTGTGGACATTGAGATCGGGCTGCGAGGTCAGGAAGTTGTGGAGGTAGTACTGCTTGCGGGGGCCGTCCCACTGCCATGCCGAGCCGCCGAACACCGATTGCCAGTTGGACGGCGGCGAGCCGCAGGGCTTGGGATCGGCCCACACGTACCAGTCGGCCTTGGGGTTGGTGCGGTCTTGCCGGCTCTCCTGGAACCACGCGTGTTCGTCCGACGTGTGCGAATAGACCTGGTCGATGATCACCTTGAGGCCGAGCGCGTGGGCCTTTTCCACCACCCGGTCGAAATCGGCGAAGGTGCCGAAGCTGGGGTCGATCCCGCAATAGTCGGCGACGTCGTAGCCGAAATCCTTCATCGGCGAGGTGAAGAAGGGGCTGATCCAGATGCCGTCGACGCCGAGGTCGGCGATGTAGTCGAGCCGCTCGGCGATGCCGGCAAGGTCGCCGATCCCGTCAGCATTGGTGTCGGCGAAGCTGCGCGGATAGATCTGGTAGATGACCGCGCCGCGCCACCAGGCGAGCGCGCTGGCGGTGTCGGCATGGGGGCCCGGGAAGGTCTGGGCGGATGCCATCAGTCGTCACTCTCCAGAAGGCAGGCGGCAAAGCCGAAGGCGGGCAGCGTGACCGCGAGCGCGCCCGGCGCGGCCAGCGCGGCGCGGCAGGGCCCGACGAGCGGCGTCACCCGGCGCGCGCCGTAGCTGACCTCTACGCTGCGCGAAAGCGGGGTCTCGCCGGTGTTGAACAGCACCAGCACGCGCTGTCCCGAGGCGGGATCGTGACGCTCGACGGCGAGGAGCCCGGGTGCGGCTTCCTCGAAGGCGCGCACGGTGCTGAGCCCCCGGCGCAGCGCCGGGCTGGCGGTGCGCGCCTGCGCGAGCTCGCCGATCAGCCGATAGAGCGGGTGGGCGGCGTCGAAGTTGCTCTGTGCGGTCGTCGCGCTCGTGCCGACCAGCCGGTTGTCGTTGTAGACCGAGACCTTGCTGGCGAACATATCCTCGCGGGCGAGCTGATCGTTGCCGTCGGAGATGAAGCCCTGCTCGTCCCCGTAATAGACGGTCGGTACGCCGCGCAGCAGCAACATCAGCGCATGGCCGAGCTTCACCCGGGCAAGGAGCGTGTCGGGCGCGTCCGACCCGCTCATGTCGCGCACGAACATCGCGAAGCGGCCGAAATCGTGGTTGCCGAGGAAGGTCGGCAGGCCGAGCGCGGTCTTCGCGCCGCCGGGATAGATCGCGTCCTGGGCAAGGAACTCGGCCATGAGGCGCGGCGGGCTCTTGCCGCTCGCGACCATCTGCGCGGCCTTGGCGAAGCCCATGTCGAGCGCGTAGGGCAGGCGGCTGTCGGCCATGACCTGCGCGGCGAGGGTGGCGGTCGGCTCCTCGTAGGCGATCTCGCCGAAGATGTGGAAGTGGCCGATGCCATTCGCCTCGGCGCGCTTCAGCATGGCGGGGACGAAAGCCTGCCAGAATTCGGGGTTCACGTGCTTGGCCGTGTCGATGCGGAAGCCGTCGATGCCGTATTCGTCGATCCACTGGCCGAAGATGTCGATCATGCCCTGAACCACCCGCGGGTTCTCGGTCGCGAGGTCGTCGAGGCCGGAGAAATCGCCGTAGACCGAGCTCTCGCCGATCCAGTGCGAGTTGCCGCGGTTGTGATAGAGCGTGACGTCATTGAGCCACGCGGGCACCTTGATGTTGCGCTCGGCCTCGGGGACGACCGGGGTGTAGGCGAAGGCGGGATCGGTGAGCTTCACCCAGTTGGCGAGATCGGGGTTGTCGTCGCCCGCGAAGCCCTCGTTGATGGCTTCGCCCCCCGGCCCGCCGCGGCGCGAGAAGGGATATTCGCCCTTGCTGCGGTAGCGGTAGCCGTTGGCCTCGCCTTCGGCATAGTCGATCACGTCGGCGGTATGGTTGGTGATGATGTCCATGTAGACCTTCATCCCCCGGGCGTGGGCGGCATCGACGAAGGCCTTGAATTCGGCATTGGTGCCGAAATGCGGATCGACGCTGGTGAAATCGGTCACCCAGTAGCCGTGATAGCCCGCGCTCTCCTCGCCGGGTCGCCCTTGCACGGGCTTGTTCTTGAAGATCGGCGCGAACCAGATCGCGGTGACGCCCATGCCCTGGATGTAGTCGAGCCTCGCGGTCAGCCCCTTGAGGTCGCCGCCGTGGTAGAAGCCCTTGCGCGCGGGATCGAAGCCGTGCTGGAGCGGGCCGCCCTTGATGCCGCCCTTGTCGTTCTTCGGCTCGCCGTTCTCGAAGCGGTCGGGCAGGACGAAGTAGATCACCTCGTCTTCCAGCTGGCGCTCTGCGATCGGCGCGGGCGAGACCCGGACGCCCTGCGCCTGCCCCGCGCAGGGCGCTGCCGACATCGCCGTCGCCGCGCCCAGCGCAGCCGCCAGCCTCACGAAGATTCGCGTCATGACCCAACTCCCTCTGCCATTGGTTCTGACAGCAAGCGAAGAACTTTGCAAATCTTTGTGGAAGCGCGATCGGGTGGTGTTGGCCAGCATCAAGCCCTTAATATACAGAGCATAGTTATCCCAGTGTGCGTCTCCGAGGGAAAATTTCTCATGCTGCCGGGCAAAGGTTCTTGCAAATTTTTGCAGGACGTTCAGACTGATTTGGACAGCACGCATGGCCGCACCGGGCGTCAGACCCGGGCAGCATAGGCCTTGGCGCTGGCCGCGTCACGCCCGCCGGGCCCGCGGCGGGAGAGGACGGTGACGACATGACCCAAGGCGGCCACAAGCCCGCGCTGAGCGCAGGCCAGATCTGGAACATGAGTTTCGGGTTCCTCGGGATCCAGATCGGCTTCGAACTTCAGAACGGCAATGTCAGCCGCATCTTCCAGACGCTGGGCGCCGATGTCGGCGAACTTGCCATTCTGTGGATCGCCGCACCGATGACCGGACTGATCGTGCAGCCGATCATCGGCCATCTTTCGGACAAGACGTGGATCGGAATTGGCGGCCTCGTCGGTCGGCGTCGTCCCTATTTCCTGATCGGTGCGCTGCTGGCGAGCCTCGCGCTGTTCGTCATGCCCAATGCGCCGGCGCTGTGGGTCGCGGCGGGGATGCTGTGGGTGATGGACGCTTCGCTCAACATCACCATGGAGCCGTTCCGCGCCTTCGTTGGCGACAACCTGCCCGATCGCCAGCGGACGATGGGCTATGCCATGCAGAGCTTCTTTATCGGCACCGGAGCGGTCCTCGCAGGGGCGCTGCCATGGGTGATGACCAACTGGCTGGGCCTCAGCAACACCGCACCCGAGGGGCTGATCCCCGAGACGGTGCACTGGTCCTTCTACATCGGCGGCGCGGCGCTGCTGGGGGCGGTGGCGTGGACGGTCTTCACCACCCGCGAGTATTCGCCCGATGAACTCGCCCGGTTTGCGGCCCAGCGCAGCGAAGCGGGCGCCGCGGCGCGCCGCGTGGTGCAGCGCAGCGCGGCGCAATTCACGCGCGGCGGCATCGTGTGGGTTTTCGGCGGCGCGATCATCGCCGCGCTGGTGTTCCTCGCCCGCGGCGAGGCGCGCCCCGCCTTCCTCGGCACGATCGAGGTCGCCAAGGACCTCTACGTTCTCGCCGCGCTGGTCGCCGGGTTCGGGGTCATCCAGCTGATCGCGGGCGTGCTGCGCGGACAGGGCCGCGAGCGCAGCGGCTTCATGGAGGTGGTCACCGACCTCTTCGCCATGCCGCGCACGATGCGTCAGCTGGCCGTGGTGCAGTTCTTCAGCTGGTTCGCGATGTTCGCGCTGTGGATCTACGGGACGCCGGGGGTGACCGCATACCACTTCGGCGCGACCGACACGGTGGGCCGCGCCTATCAGGACGGGGCGGACTGGTGGAGCCTGATGGGATCGGTGCGCAACGGCCTCGCCGCCGCCGCCTCCTTAGGCTTCGTGCTGGTCGCCGCGAAGATCGACCGCTGCCGGCTCCACGCGATCAACCTCACCCTCGGCGCGGCGGGCTTCGGCGCGGTGCTGCTGATCCGCGATCCGGCGCTCTTGTGGATCCCGCAGATCGGCCTCGGCATCGCCTGGGCCTCGATCGTCTCGCTGCCCTACGCGATCCTCGCGGGCTGCGTCCCGCCCGACAAGATGGGCATCTACATGGGCGTCTTCAACATCTTCATCGTCGTGCCGCAGCTGCTCGCGGCGACGCTGCTCGGCTTCCTCGTCAGCAACCTGTTCGGCGGCGAGGCGATCTACGCGATGCTGATCGCGGCGGTGAGCTTCGTGCTGGCGGCGGTGGCGACGCTGTTCGTGGCCGATGGCGACCGGGCCGGTGCGCCGGACCTGCGGACGGAGGCGGCGTGATGCGACTCGCCCTTGCGCTGCTGGCGAGCGCCTGCGCCGCCGCCCCCGCGCTGGCCGCGCCCGGCTACACCCCGCGCGACATTGTCGAGGTCCGCAACGCCGGCTGGACCCGCGACGCGGTGCTCTACCAGCTCAACACCCGCCAATTCACCCCCGAGGGCACCTTCAGGGCCGCGCAGAAGCAGCTGCCGAGGCTAGCCGCGATGGGGGTCGACATCGTGTGGCTCATGCCGATCCACCCGATCGGCGAGGCGAACCGCAAGGGCTCGCTGGGCAGCCCCTACGCGGTGCGCGACTACCGCGCGGTCAATCCGGAGCTGGGCACCGAGGCGGAGTTCAGGGCCTTCGTCGACGAGGCGCACCGGCTGGGGCTGAAGGTGATCCTCGACTGGGTCGCCAACCATTCGGCCCATGACAACCCTCTGACGGTGAGCCACCCCGAATGGTACACCCGCACCCCCGAAGGCGCGCTGATGAGCCCGCAGGGTACCGACTGGTCGGACGTCGCGGACTTCGACTATTCGCAGCCCGGCCTCAGGCGCTACATGACGGAAAGCCTCGCCTACTGGGTGCGCGAATACGGCATCGACGGCTTCCGCTGCGACGTCGCGGGCTATGTCCCGACCGACTTCTGGGAGACCGCCCGGGCCGAGCTCGACAAGCTGAGGCCCGTCTTCACGCTCGCCGAATGGGAGCAGCGCGATCTCCACGCCCACGCCTTCGATGCGACCTATGGCTGGGGCTGGAAGGAGGCGATGCAGCGCCTTGTCAAAAGCGGTGAGGGCGCGGGGCCGATCCGCGGCTACTATGCGGGCCAGTCCGAAACCTGGCCGCGCGCGGCAATGCGCATGGTCTATACCGAGAACCACGACCAGAATTCGTGGGACGGGGTGGCGGCGGAGATTTACGGTCCGGCCTACGAGGCGGCGATCGCGCTCTCCTTCGTGGGCTCCGGCCTGCCGCTGATCTATAATGGGCAGGAAGCCGACAACGACCGCCAGCTGAAGTTCTTCGAACGCGACCCGATCGCGTGGAAGGAGGGCCGCTACGACGACCTCTTCCGCAGGCTGATCGCCTTGAAGACCGCGCAAGCGGCGCTCCACAACGGGCGCTTCGGGGCGGCGATGATCGAAGTGCCCACCAGCCAGAGCGCCGACGTCTATGCCTTCACGCGCGGGGAGAAGGGGGCGCGGGTCTTCTCGGTCTTCAACCTTTCGCCCCGCCCGCACGCGGTGACCTTCGAGCACGCCCGGCACCACGGCAGCTACACCGACGCCCTGACCGGCGCGCCCGTGCGCTTCGCTGGGGACGAGAGCCTCGATCTGCCCGCATGGGGCTACCGCATCTACACCGAGACCAAGTGAGGCGCCGACAGGGCGCGGGAGAGGACGCATGACGAAGCACTGGAAATCCCTCGTGGCACTTGCGGCAATCGCGTGGGCAGCGGCCCCTGCCACCGCCGAAAGCCTCACGCTCGCCTCGCCCGACGGGCAGATCGCCGTCACCGTCGCCGATGACGGCGGCCGCGCGACCTATGCCGTCAGCTACAAGGGCGATCAGGTGATCGCCCCCTCGCTGCTGGGCATGCTCTTCGCCGAACACCACGGCTTCGAACGCGGCATGGCCATCACCGGCTCCACCCGCGCCAGCAGCGACACCACCTGGGAGCAGCCCTGGGGCGAGCGCCGTCTGGTGCGCGACCAGCACAACGAGCTTGCCGTGACCTTCCGCACCGCAACAGATGGCCCCGCGCGTGACATCACCGTCCGCTTCCGCGCCTTCGACACCGGCATCGGCTTCCGCTACGAGCTGACGGAACAGCCCGCGCTGCAAGGCGACATCGCCATCGTCGAGGAGCTGACCCAGTTCGGCGTCGGGGAGAAGACCACCATGTGGTACACCCCGTCCGACGAGTTCAATCGCAACGAATATATCTACCGCATCGCCCCGGCGGGGCAGGTCGACGATGCGCACACGCCTTCGACCTTCCGCACCCCCAATGGCACCTACATGGCGATCCACGAGGCGGCGCTGACCAACTATTCCTCGATGTCGCTGGACCAGCTGCGCCCCGGCAATTTCCAGGCGAACCTGCGCAACTGGGCGGGCGGGCCGAAGGTCAAGACGAAGGCGCCCTTCCACTCCCCCTGGCGCACGATCCAGATCGCCGACAAGGCAGTGGGCCTCATCAATTCCGACATCATCCTCAACCTCAACGAGCCCAACAAGCTTGGCGACGTCTCCTGGGCCAAGCCCGGCAAATACATCGGCATCTGGTGGGCGATGCACATCAACGACCGCACCTGGGCGAGCAACAAGTTCCACGGCGCCACCACCGAAGAGACCAGGCGCTACATCGACTTCGCGGCGAAGCACGGCTTCTCGGGCGTCCTCGTCGAAGGCTGGAACAAGGGCTGGGACGGCGATTGGTTCAACAATGGCGATGTCTTCAGCTTCACCGAAGCCTATCCCGATTACGACATCGAGGGCCTCAGCAAATACGCCGCGAAGAAGGGCGTGCAGCTGATCGTCCACCACGAGACTTCGGCCAACCTCACCAATTACGAAAAGCAGCTCGAAGCCGGGCTCGACCTCGTGCGCAAGATCGGTTCGCACTACGTCAAGACCGGCTATGTTTCTGACGCGGGCGATGCGGTGTGGGTGGATGACAAGGGCATCCGCCACTACGAATACTACGACAGCCAGCGGATGATCGATCACCACATGACGGTGATCAAGGCCGCCGCCGAGCGCCAGATCGCCATGGACACCCACGAGCCGGTCAAGGACACGGGCCTGCGCCGCACCTACCCCAACTGGATGAGCCGCGAAGGCGCGCGGGGCATGGAGTTCAACGCCTGGGGTACGCCGCCCAACCCGCCGAGCCATGAGGCGATGCTGTCCTTCACCGCGCTGCTGGCCGGACCATTCGACTACACGCCGGGCATCTTCGACCTCAGGCCCAACGAGCGCCCGCCGGTCCGCCCCGATATGCCGCGCGGCGACCCGAAGAACCGCCCGCAGACGACGCTCGCCAAGCAGCTTGCGACCTATGTGACGATCTACTCCCCGCTCCAGATGGCAGCCGATCTTCCCGAGAACTACGAGAAGCGGATGGACGCCTTCCAGTTCATCAAGGACGTGGAAGCCGACTGGGAGCAGTCGGTCGCCTTGGACGGCGAAGTCGGCCAGTGGGTGGCGATGGCGCGGCAAGGGAGGAAGTCCAAAGAATGGTTCCTCGGCGCGCTGACCGACGAGAACCCGCGCGATGTATCGCTGGCGCTCTCCTTCCTCGAACCGGGCAAGAAATACCGCGCGCAAGTGTACCGCGACGGCCCGCACGCGCATTGGGATTACAACCCCTATGACATCGTGATCGAGGAAAAGGTCGTCACCGGCGGCGATACCTTCGCGGTGCATCTTGCGGCATCGGGCGGGGTCGCGGTGCGGTTCATTCCGGTGAAGTGAGGGCGGACAAGCGGACAAAGCGGACACCGCGTCCGCTTTGTCCCTTCGGTTTTTCAACCACATTCACAATGATTAACGTCCGTTCCGCACGAGCGGAGGGACATGGGAGCGGGGGCTTGTTTCGCGCCCCGGATCACAAACGGCCTCGCAGGCCGGGCACAACGATGGGAAAGAGCCGGAGCGCATCGTAGCGGCTGACGGGTGTGCAGGAAAATCGGCTGGACGCCTCGTCTTCCCGGGCGTGACCCGGGACCCCGCTTTCCTTTTCACCATCCGCGCCGAAAGGCAGCGGGGCTCCGGAACAAATCCGGGGTACCGAAGAAGCGAACGGCAGCTTGAGCCAACTCGCAGACGAAAGCAGACATTCGGGAAACGACCCCGTTGCAGTCGGATCTGAGGTGTTTTCATTCGACAAAGGCTGCCATAGAATGATGCGCGTGCGGAGTTGTCACACACATGATGAGTGTCTTCGAAGCAGCGGGCGGCTATGACGGCATTCTCCGTTTGGCCGAGGCCTGGCATCATAGAGTTTTGGCTGACCACGTCGTTGCTCACGCATTCAGCCATGGGTACCGAACAGACCACGTCGAGCGCCTTGCCGCCTATTGGGCTGAGGCTTTAGGCGGCCCAACCACTTATTCAGAACGCTATGGTGACGAAACAAGCGTTGTAAGGATGCATAGCGGCAATGGCGAGCATTCCGAGATGGATAGGCGAGCCATTGCTTGCTTTGATCTAGCGCTAACCGATGTCGGTCTCGATGCCGAGCCCGTTCTTTGGAATGTGCTGCACGACTATTTCGCTTGGGCGACTGACGGCCCAATGGCTCGCTATCACAAGTCCCGTGATGACGTTCCTTCAGGGCTCTCAATACCGCAATGGTCGTGGGACGGGCTCCAGCACTAGTTTACCACGGCTGCTATCGGCGTTTCACAAACCAATACCAGACAATCTGCCCTTCACCCTTTCTACGTCATCCGCTGCCACCCCACGAGATCTTGAAAGCTGCCGGACGGCAATCCACCCACTTGCCGCCATTCGCTCCTCGATCGCCATCACTCAAAAGCCGCCCCCCCAACACAAAGAGGGCGGCCGCCTTCCCCCAAAGGCGACCGCCCTCACTCCCGTCCAAGGGAGAGCCGGTAATCTCGTCAGTCGGTAAGAATCAGGCGGCCTTTTCCATTCGCGCCAGTTCGCAATGCGACCAGATCTCGGACAGCGCCTTGATCAGCCGGTCGATGTCGCCATCCGAATGCACCGGCGAGGGCGTGACGCGCAGGCGTTCCGTGCCGACGGGGACGGTCGGGTAGTTGATCGGCTGCACGTAGATGCCGTGGTTGTCAATCAGCCAGTCGCTGATCATCTTGCACTTCCTGGCGTCGCCGACCATCACCGGGATGATGTGACTCGGATTGTCGAGGTGCGGGATGCCCATCAGGTCGAGCTTGCGGCGCACCTGCGCAACGCGCTCCTGCTGAAGCTCGCGCTCCGCACTCGATGTCTTCAGGTGGCGGATGCTCGCTGCCGCCCCGGCCGCGATGGCGGGGGGCAAGGCGGTCGAGAAGATGAACCCGCTGGCGAAGCTGCGCACGAAATCGACGAGGTTGGCCGAGGCGGCGATGTAGCCGCCCATCACCCCGAAGGCCTTGCCGAGGGTGCCTTCGATCACGGTGATGCGGTCCATCAGACCTTCGCGTTCGGCAATCCCGCCGCCGCGCGGGCCGTAGAGGCCGACCGCATGGACCTCGTCGATATAGCTCATCGCGCCGTGCTTTTCGCACACGTCGAGGATCTCGGCGATCGGGGCAATGTCGCCGTCCATCGAGTAGACGCTCTCGAAGGCGACCAGCTTGGGCACCTCGGGGCCGTATTGGCTGAGCAGCTCGTCGAGGTGCGCGACGTCGTTGTGCCGCCAGATCTTGTAAGGAGCCCGCGAGTAGCGGATCCCCTCGATCATCGAGGCGTGGTTGAGCGCGTCGGAGAAGACGACGCAGCCCGGGATGCGGCCCGCGAGGGTGCCGAGGCCCGCCCAGTTCGAGACATAGCCTGAGGTGAACAGCAGCGCGGCTTCCTTCCCGTGAAGGTCGGCAAGCTCGCGCTCCAGCTCGACGTGGTAGTGGTTGGTGCCCGAGATGTTGCGAGTGCCCCCGGCGCCCGCGCCGCATTCGTCGAGGCACTCATGCATCGCCTCGAGCACCGCGGGGTGCTGGCCCATGCCGAGGTAGTCGTTCGAGCACCACACGGTGACGGCCTGCGTCTCCTCCGCGAGGAAGCGGGTCGCCTGAGGGAAACGGCCGCGGTGGCGCTTGATGTCGGTGAACACCCGGTAGCGGCCATCGGCGCGCACGGTGTCGAGCTCGCCGGCGAAGAAGGCTTCGAAGTCCATGCGCGTTCCCTTGGTGTCGTTCGTCATGAATGGGTGTTCCGTTGCGACGCGCCCTGCTGGCGGCCGGCAATCGCCCAGCCCCACAGCATCCCGTCGCGGAACGGGAGGGCGAGAAACAGGTGCTCGAGCACGCCGAGGAAGGCGAGCGTGGTCAGCAGGCTTGCCCCCACCATCTGCGCACTGCCGGCGGGTGCGGCGAGAGCCATCGAGGCGAACCACGCCGTCGCCCCGGCGATGGCCGCCACCGACAGCCCCAGAAGTAGGGTCATGCGGTTGGGACCGAAATAGGACTTTAGGTAGGCGAGGTGCTCGGGAAGCATCTCCGAGGTCGTGTTGGGCACGCCCACGAAGAGGTTGATCTTGGAGATCAGCCGCATTGCGAACATCAGCACGAACACCGTCGCCCCGATCTGGTTGGGCACGTCCCACGACAGCGAGATCAGCAGCAGCGCGGTGACCGCGAGCGCGACCTCGTGGTGCATCAGCGTCGAGGCGGCCTGGCGGAAGCGCGCAAGCCCGGTCACGCCGGGGTCGGCAGGCCCCCGGCGCGGTCCGGCGGTCGCGCCGGTGAGGAAGCTGAGTTCATGCCAGCCCCACACCATCAGCGCGCCGATAAAGCCGAGGTAGACCGCCCACACCTCGGCGGACAGCGAGGCGCCGAGGATCACCACCAGCCCGAGGATGCCGGCGACCGAGCCGATCATCATGCTTCTCGAGAATGTGGCGCGCTCGCGGTTGTCGGCCCAGGCGATGAGCCCGGTCGCGACGAACCAGATCGCCACCGTCACGATGAACGGCACGACATGACCGGACCAGCTCACCATGCGGGCTGCAGCCTGATCGAGCCGGGCAAGGCATTGGCGCGGGGGCGCTGGAGATACATCCGGGCAAACGCAAGGCCCGCGCCCGCCGCGCCGGTCACGCGCTTGACGAGGCCGCCGAGGCCGCCCTGTTCCTTGCCTTCCTCGATCCGCGCGGCGGCGAGGCGCAGGTTCTCCATCTGGCGGCGGAACACAGGGCTGTCGATGTCGAGCTCGACCGGGAAGACCTGCCGGGCGATCTGGTTGGTGATCGCGAAGACCTTGTAGTCGTACTCGGTCGGATCGACGCCCAACGCCGCGTGGAACACCGGGCGGTTGTGATCGCGCACATACATCGTCGCGTAGACCGACAGCAGGAAGAAGCGCACCCACAGCTTGTTCATGCCTTGCAGCAGCTTGGGGTCGGCGCGCAGCAGCATGGCGAAGGCCTCGCCGTGGCGGAACTCGTCGTTGCACCACTCCTCGAACCAGTCGAAGATCGGGTGGAACTTGTACTGCGGGTTCCTCGCGAGGTGCCGGAAGATAGTGATGTAGCGCGCGTAGCCGATCTTCTCCGACAGGTAGACCGCGTAGAAGATGAATTTCGGCTTGAAGTAGGTGTATTTCTTGGTCTTCGTCAGATAGCCGAGGTCGACCCCGATGCCGGCGTCCTTCAGCGCCTCGTTGATGAAACCCGCATGGCGGCTCTCGTCACGGGCGAGCAGCTTGAAGAGCTGCTTGACGTCGGGGTTCTTCGTGCGCCGGGCGATCTCGGCGTAGAGCACGCAGCCCGAGAACTCGCTCGTCATCGAGCTCACGAGGAAGTCGGTGAACTCCTTGCGCAGGGCGGGCTCGAGGCCCTCGATGATGCCCTTGAAGCTGCCGTTGTGGCGGAAGTGCATCTTGTTGGGATCGCCCACCATGTCGGCGATCAGCTGGTCCCATTCGGAGCGCACCCGGCTCACGTCGATGGCGTCGAGGGCATCGTAATCGGTGGTGTAGAAGCGCGGCGTGAGGATGGTGTCCTGCGTCGCCAGCGCCATCGCCTCTTCGCTGGTCATCGGCTTGTAGGCGTTCATTTGATCCTCCCAGCATTGAAGCTGACTTCGTAGAGTTCGCTGAGGTCGAAATAGGCGGCGATCTTGATGGCTGCGCGCTTCAGCGGCCCGGCGCGCGTCACGGTGGCGCGGCGCTCGAACACCTGGCGGGTGCCGAACGGGATCTGGATCGGCGCGCCGTGGACGCGGACCTTGTCGCCGGGCTGGATATCGACCTCGTCGGCAAGTTCGACATGGGCGTGGAAGGCTTCGGGGCTCTGCTCGACGGTGATCGTGCAGGGCAGCTCGAAGGACTCCCCGGAGATGAGCGAGCGCACCATCAGCGGCTCTCCAGCCCGGTCAGCATATCGGCATAGACCTTGCGGTTGTCCGGTCCGAAGGAGCTGACTTCGATGCTGCGCCCGGTGGTGGGGTCGGAGAGGGTCAGCGTGTCGTTGTCCCAGCGGGTGAGGGTGAAGGGCACCTCGCGGCCGATGTCCCGGATACGGCGCTGGTGGACAAGGTTGCGCACCGTCGCGCGGATGAAGCCGCCCTGGCCCACCCCGAAGCGCGACAGGACCTCGCCCGTCTTCCCGTCCTCGACGCGGACGGTGCCGTCCTCCTCGTCGAAGAACTGGATGGTGCGCTCGGCCGAGACCTTCACGCCGGCTTCGGCGCGGGCCTGGGCGGGCACCGACTGCTTGCCGAAATAGCCCGCCTGCGTCGCTGCCGTGAGGGCGAGCGAGATCGTGATGATCCCGCCCGCCAGCATCAGCGGCACCTTGCTGACGGTGACTTCGTCTTCTTCGTACTCCCGAACGATCATGCGGGGGCTCCCTCCAGACCCGGTTGGCCGAGCGGCCGCACCGGCACGAGACGACCGGACGCCGCCGCCGGCTGGGCCACGGTCTGGCCGCTCGCCGGGGCGGCTTCCTTGATCTCCGTCAAATTGTTCTCGATCGCACCGAACCGCGCGCGGGCCTCGGCGATCGTCTGTGCGAGCGTTGCCGCTTCGGGCACGGCACGCAGCATCGGCTGCGGCATCTTGTAGTGCCATGGACGCACGTGCGGCCAGAGCAGGATGGTGCCGAGCAGGCGCTCACCCGAAACCTCGAAGGCGATGTCGCCGTGGCCCTTGGCGCGCGGACGCAGATGCGCGGCGACGACCTGTTTGAGCGGAATGTTGATCCGCGTCTCGATCGCCATGCCGATACGCATGATGATGCGCGTGTCGGTGAGGATGTAGAGCGTCGTGCGCGCGCTCAGCCAGGCGAGGAAGTAGAGCAGGGCGACGAGCACGATGCCGAGCCCCCCGGCGACCAGCGCTGCATCGGGCTTGTCCAGCGCCACCGCGATGACCGTGAGCGCGGCCATGTAGAAGCCCGCCTTGTGGGCGTGGAAGGCGCTGCGGGCGAGCAGGCCGACCTCGGGGCGCCCCTTCCAGAGCACCTTCTCGTCGGCCTGCGGCGTGCCCATACGGTCCCCGAACGCCTTGGGGCCGTCATTCTCGAGCGCGGCGTGATCGAAGCCGGCGGCCAGGGGCGCTGCCCCCCCTGCCGCACCGGCCGTCGGGGCGGCGGGATCGATCAGATCCATGCTTCCGACCTCTCGGGCGTCGCATACATGTAGCCGCCGCCGAAATAGGCCTGGATGCGGTCTTCCTCGTAGCGGGTGATGATCCCCGGGGTCTCCACCACCGGCACGTCCTCGAACTGGGCGGCGGTGATGGCGTCGATCTCGACGAACTTCGGCTTCTCGTCGATGATCGGCAGCAGCGCATCGAGCAGGCCATTGCCGTGGACCACCGCGACCATCATCGGCGCGAGCACCTTGCGGCCCGAGGTCGTCTCGATCTCGAGATAGCGGATGATGTGCTCGGCCTGGTCGACCCAGATGTCGGTCACGGTCCCGGCGGTCTGGCCGTCGGCGGCGATCACCGTGTAGCCGACCAGTTGCGGGTCATTGGGAGCGATCACCAGTTCGTGGCTCTGCGCGATCGGCACGATGCGCGGGCGGCCGTCGAAGGTGAGGTCCGGGTACTTGGCGCGGTTGGCCCAGGCGGCCGGCCCGAGGCCGTCGACCATCGGGTTGCCGGTCGGCACCAGCGGCGCGCCGGCGGCACGGAAGGCCGGCACGGCGGGCAGGTCGAGACCGTCGCGGGCGACGTCCTCGGGGCAGTAGGTGCCGCGGCCGTTGGGCAGCTGGAAGACCTTCTTGTCGCCGTCGGTCAGCTTGATCGGGTGGATCCGCCCGGTGTCCTCGTCCTCGAGCGGGTAGCCCTCCCGCCGGCTTTCGCGGTTGAGGTAGAAGACGAGGGCGATGAAGAAGCCCAGGAACAGCAGGAAGGCGAGCTCGGCAACATCGAATGTGCCGACAATATAGGCAGCGTTCATTTCACTTTCCTCTCGTGAAACAGGCCGGCGGAGGCGTAAGCCGGGCAAAGACAGGATCGGCGGGCACGGGTAATCATGTCGGGAACTCCATCAGGCCGAACGGCTGATCGGGCTTGTCCTGGGTGGAAGAGAAGCGGCGCTGATATGTCACCAGCGGGCCAATCGCGACGAGGCCGGCGAGCAGCAGCGCGATCTCGAGAATGTAGACGGTGCCGTAGCCGGTGGCGCGGACCGCGAGGCTGGCGGTCGGAGCGCCGCTTTGCACCAGCGCCGCGACGCCGTCGCGCAGCAGGCCGCCGATCGCGATGCCGAAGCCGGCGCAGGTTGCCTGCACCGAACCCCATGCGCCGAGCGCGAGTCCCGCGGACTCCCCCTCGGCGAGGTTCATCGCCTCCATCAGCGTGCCGACCGAGAACAGCCCGAGGCCGATCCCGATCCCCAACGCGCCGGTATAGAGCATCAGCGGCGCCGAGAAGGGCCCTGCGAAGAGCACCAGCAGGAAGGCGTTGATGCCGACGACGAGGCCCATGCCGGCAAGCCGCAGCGGATCCCACCCGCGCGCGAGCGCCGCGCCGGAAGTGGTGAATCCGATCAGCGAGCCGAGCGCCCAGGCGCCGGTCAGCCCAGTGGTCGCCCCGACCGAGAGCTTGAGGATCTCGCCCCCATAGGGCTCGAGCAGCGCGTCCTGCATGGCAAACCCCGCCGCGCCGATCCCGATCGCGGTCAGCAAGCGGGCGTTGCGGCCCTGCTTCACGAAGTCTTGCCATAGTTCTTTGAAGGTCGGCGCCCCCGGCTCGACGCCCTTGGTGAGGGCGGGGTTGCGCGCCTCCTGCTTCCAGATCGCGATGGTGTTGAGGATTACGGTCAGAACCGCACAGCCCTGGATCACCTGGACGAGCTTGGTCGCGGAGTAGTCGGCGAGGATGCCGCCGATCACGAAGGCCGCGAACATCATGCCTACGAGCAGCGTGACGTAGTGCAGCGCCACCGCGCGCGGGCGCTTGTCGGCACTCGCAAGGTCGCTCACTAGCGCAAGGCCAGCGGTCTGGGTCAGGTGGAAGCCCGTGCCGGTGAGGAGGAAGGCGAGGGTCGCGGCGACGAGGCCGAGCTCGAAGCGCTCCTCGATGCCCAGCAGCAGCAACGCGAAAGGCATGATCGCAAGGCCGCCGAACTGGAGGAGCGAGCCGAACCAGATGTAAGGCACGCGCCGCCACCCGAGAACCGAGCGGTGCGTATCGGACTTGTAGCCCATCAGCGCGCGGAACGGCGCCGCGAGCAGCGGCACCGCGATCAGCAGCGCCACCAGCCACGTGGGCGTGCCGAGCTCGACCACCATCACGCGGTTCAATGTGCCGTTGAGCAGCACCGTCGCCATGCCGACGCTCACTTGGAACAACGACAGGCGCAGCAGGCGCGGCAGGGGCAGGTCGGCGCTCGCCGCATCGGCGAACGGCAGCATCCGGAAGACGACTTCCGTCCAGTGGGGGGGCTTGGGACGGGCCGGGGCTGTCATCCGTGCCTCACGAGTTCGAGCGCCTGCGAGGTGTAGAAGCCCGACTGGATGCGTTTGGTGCGCCCGATGCTCCAGCCTTGCAGCTTCTCGAGGCGGCGGCGCGCGTCGGCCTCGCTGACCGGCACGATCGCGGGCGAGCGGTCGGAACGCGGGAAAAGCTTGCCGACGTTATACATCGCCATCAGCAGCGGGGTGCTCGGCGCGAAGGTGAAGATGATCGAACCGGTGGTGCGGCTGGCGAGCTGCGCGAGCGCGGCGACGAGGTCCTCGGGGCGGTAGTGGATCAGCGAATCCATCGCCACCACGTGGGCGAAGGTGCCGAGCGAGGGGTCAAGCATATCGCCCGCGCGCCAGTCGATCCGGCCGTGGCCGAGGAACGAGGGCGCGCGCTGGCGGGCGACGTCGACGAGGCCGGCGGCAACGTCGATGCCGGTCACTTCCGCCCCGCGGCAGGCTGCCTCCACCGAGAACGACCCGGTGCCGCATCCGGCGTCGAGCACGCGGGTGCGGCGAAGGTCGGTCGGAAGCCAGTCGAGGATCGTCGCGCGCATCGCGTCGCGCCCGGCCCGCACGGTGGCGCGGATGCCGCTGACCTTCACGTCGCTGGTGAGGTCGATCCAAGCTTGGCGCGCGGTGCTGTCGAAATAGGTCGCCAGCGCCTCGCGGCGGTGTTCGTATTCCGAAGGGGTGCGCGTTGCCATCACTCGAACCCCAGGAAGTCGAAGATGTCGCGGTCCTTCATCGGGGTGGCGGCCGAAGGCTCGACGCCGTCCCACAGCATCTGCGCGAGGCGCAGGTATTCGTTCTGCGCCTCGATCACTTCCGGATCATCGCCCATCTCGAACAAGGTGCACTTCTTGAGACGGCTGCGGCGGATCGCGTCGACATCCTTGAAGTGCGCGAGGCGCTGCATACCGATGGCGTCGCAGAAGCGGTCGATCTCGTCGGTGGCGCGGCTGCGGTTGGCAACGACGCCGGCGAGGCGCACGTCGTAGTTCTTCGACTTGGCCCCGATCGCGGCGACGATGCGGTTCATGGCGAAGATCGAGTCGAAGTCGTTGGCGGCGACGACGATCGCGCGTTCGGCGTGCTGGAGGGGCGCGGCGAAGCCGCCGCACACCACGTCACCCAGCACGTCGAAGATCACGACGTCGGTTTCCTCGAGCAGGTGGTGCTGCTTCAGCAGCTTGACCGTCTGGCCGACGACATAGCCGCCGCAGCCGGTGCCCGCCGGCGGGCCACCCGCCTCGACGCACATCACGCCGTTGTAGCCCTCGAACATGTAGTCCTCGGGCCGCAGTTCCTCGGCGTGGAACTCAACCGTCTCGAGCACGTCGATCACCGTCGGCATCAGCTTCTTGGTGAGCGTGAAGGTGGAATCGTGCTTCGGGTCGCAGCCGATCTGCAGCACGCGGTGGCCGAGCTTCGAGAAGGCTGCCGACAGGTTCGACGAGGTCGTCGACTTGCCGATGCCGCCCTTGCCGTAGACCGCGAAGACCTTGGCGCCGCCGATCTTGTCGCGCGGATCGAGCTGGACCTGGACCGATCCTTCGCCGTCAGGGGGTGAGAAACTCTTGCTGGGGGAGTGCAAGTTCATCTGAGTGATCCCTCTCTCATTCTGCCGGGAAGACGCCTTCGAGGCGGTCTTCCAATTCGTCATTGGCTTCGCGAAGCGCGGCGAGCGTCGCCTCGTCCGGCTGCCACAGGTTGCGGTCGCATGCTTCGAGCAGACGCCCTGCGACGCGCGCCGAGCTCTTCGGGTTGAGCTCCGACATGCGGCGGCGCATGTCGGCATCGAGCACGAAGGTCTCGGAAATCTTCTGGTAGACCCAGGGTGCCACCTGTCCGGTGGTCGCCGACCAGCCGAAGGTGCTGGTCACGTGGCCCTCGATCTGGCGCACGCCCTCGTAGCCGTGCTCGAGCAGGCTCTCGAACCACTTGGGATTGAGGGTGCGGGTGCGCGCCTCGAGGTCGATCTGCTCGGCGAGCGTGCGCACCTTGGTGTTCCCGCGGGTCGCATCGAGTATGTAGACCGGCGTCTCCTTGCCCTTGGCCCGCGCCACCGAGCGGGTGACGCCGCCGAGGCCGTCGACATACTGGTCGACGTCGTTGATGCCGAGCTCGACGCTCTCGAGGTTCTGGTAGGTAAAATCGACCGTGCCGAGCGCACTTTGGAACAGCTCGCGCTGCTGCACGGGCCTCCCCGAGACGCCGTAGCCGAAGCCCTTGTTGACCTCGAAGGCGTTGGCGAGCTCGTCCGGATCGGCCCAGACGCCGCCCTCGATAAGCTGGTTGACGTTGGCGCCGTAGGCCCCTTCGGCATTCGAGAAGACGCGGAGCGCCGCGGTCTCGAGGTCGCAGCCGTGCTTCTCCATCTGCGCGAGCGTGTGCTTGCGGATGAAGTTCGCCTCGAGCGGCTCGTCGGCCTGACTGGCGAGGAGCGCCGCCTCGGCGAGCATCTTGATCTGCATCGGCAGGAGGTCGCGGAAAATCCCCGAGAGGGTCATCACCACGTCGATCCGCGGGCGGCCGAGTTCCTCGAGCGGGATCAGCTCCGCTCCGGCAAGGCGGCCATAAGTGTCGCGGCGGGGCCGCGCGCCCATCAGGGTCATCGCCTGGGCGATCTGCACGCCTTCGGACTTCATGTTGTCGGTGCCCCACAGCACCATCGCGATGCTCTCGGGGAAGGGCTGGCCGCTCTCGACGTGCCGGGCGATCAGGCGCTCGGCCTGTTCGCGGCCCAGGCGGCAGGCGAAGGTCGAGGGCAGGAGGAAGGGATCGAAGCCGTGGATGTTGCGCCCGGTGGGGAGCACATCGGGGTTGACGATCACGTCGCCCCCCGGCGCAGGCAGCACGTAGCCGCCGTCGAGCGCGTGGATCAGCGAGCCCATCTCGTCCGACGAGTCGAGCAGCGCCGCGAGCCGCGCGCGGTCCGGGGTCGGGCCGTCGTGGCTGCCCGCCTCCATCATCGCATCGAGCATCTCCTCGCGCTCCGCGCCGCTCGGATTGCGGCCGAAGACGTGAAGACCGTAGGGGATCAGCGCCTCTTCCATCTCGTAGAGACGGTCGGGCAGTTCGCCGATCTCGGTGTAGGTGATGTCGAGCGCCTCGCACTGGTCGGCGATGAGCTGCTCGAGATCGGCGCGCTCCTCGGCGTGGTCGGCATCGCTGATCGTCTGCCGCCAGCGTTCGACGCTTGCCTTCAGTTCGGACAGGCCCTTGTAGAGCCCGGCCTGGGCGAGCGGCGGGGTGAGGTAGCTGATGAGGGTCGCGCCCGAGCGGCGCTTCGCCAGCATCCCTTCCGAGGGGTTGTTGGCGGCGTAGAGGTAGAAGTTGGGGGTCTCGCCGATCAGGCGGTCCGGCCAGCACTTGCCGCTCATGCCCGCCTGCTTGCCCGGCATGAACTCGAGAGCGCCGTGGGTGCCGAAGTGGAGGATGGCGTGGGCGCCGAAGTCCTCGCGGATCCAGCGGTAGAAGGCGCTGAAGGCGTGGGTCGGGGCGAAGCCGCCCTCGAACAGCAGCCGCATCGGGTCGCCTTCGATGCCAAAGGCGGGCTGGACGCCGACGAAGACGTTGCCGAAGTGCACGCCTTGGATGAGGATGTTGCCCCCGTCGGAAAGCTGCTTGCCGGGCGCCGGGCCCCAGGCCGCCTCGATCTCGGCGAGGTACTTCTCGCGGGCGACGTGCTCGTCGGCCGGGATCTTGTGGGCGACGTTGGCATCGGTGCCGTAGCGGTCCGAGTTGCCGCCGAGCAATGCATCGCGCATCGCTTCGACGCTCTCGGGCACGTCGACTGTGTAGCCCTCGGCCTTCAGGCGCTTCAGCGTCTCGTAGAGGCTCTCGTGCACCGCCATGAAGGCCGCGGTGCCCGTCGCGCCGGCGTTGGGCGGGAAGTTGAAGACGACGACCGCGAGCTTGCGCGCCGCGCGCTCGGAGCGCTTCAGGCGGATCAGCTGCACGGTCTTGGCAGCGAGCGCCTCGGCGCGCTCGGCGCAGACTTGCATCGGGCGGGCCTTCTCCGCGGCCGGGCGCACGCAGCGGCGCTCGCAGCCGTTGCAGCATTCACCCGCCCCGGCCCGGCCGCCGAAGACATGGGGCACGGTCGAACCGTCGAGTTCGGGAAGGGCGACCATCATCGTCGCCTCGAGCGGCAGCAGGCCCTGCGGCCGGTGCGCCCAGTCCTCGATGGTCTGGAACTCGATCGCATGGGCGGCAATGTAGGGCAGGTCGAGCTTCGCCAGCACCTCGCGCGCGGCCTCGGCGTCGGAATAGGCGGGGCCGCCGACCAGCGAGAAGCCGGTGAGGTTGACCACCGCGTCGACCGTGGGCCGCCCGTCGGGGCCGATGAAGAACTGCTCGATCGCGGGGCGCGCATCGAGGCCGGCGGCGAACACCGGCACCACCTTGAGGCCGGCGGCCTCGAAGGCGGCGATGGCGCCGTCGTAGTGGGCAGCGTCGCGGCCGAGCAGGTAGGAGCGCAGCAGGACGAGGCCCACCGTGCCTTCGCGACCTTCCGTGCGCGGCAGCAGGCGCAGGCTTTCCGAGATGCGCTGCTGGCTCCCCGGGTAGTAGACCCCCGTCTCGGGATACTCGATCGGCGCCTCGGCCTTGGTGATACCGCGGCGATACATCCGCTCACCCGCGGCATAGCGGTCGATGAGATTGCGGACCATCGCGACGACGTTCTCGTCCGAACCCGCCAGCCAGTATTGCAAGGTGAGGAAATAGGCCCGCACGTCCTGCGCGGTGCCGGGGATGAACTTGAGGATCTTGGGCAGGCGCCGCAGGGTCTTCATCTGCCCGGCAGCCGAGTTGCCGCCGCCCGGCTTCGAGGAGCCGCGCAGCTTCTTGAGCAGCGCGAGCGGGCCCTTGGCGGGCGCATCCATGCGGTAGGCGCCCATTTTGGTGAGGCGCACGATCTCGCCCGCGCTCATCGCGCAGACCATCGCGTCGCACGCCTCGCGCCGCGCTTCGAGCAGCGGCAGGACGATGCGGATGTGATCGTCGAGGAACAGCATCGTCGCGATGACGATGTCGGCCTCGGCGATCGCGGTTTTGAGGGCTTTGAGGTGCCCCGCATCGCTCGCCCATTCGGCGGCGGCGTGCAGCGTGAGGTGGATGCCTTCCTTGCCGAGGGCTTCCTCGGCGCGCATCACCGCGCCCTTCAAGTGGTTGTCGAGCGTGACGATCGCGACCCGGACGGGGGCGCGGGGATCCACGCTGGCGGCGGAGGGAACAGAGGGGACACTAGCGTGCATAGTGCGCCTTCGCATCATAGAGGGTTTCGAGGCAGATCTCGCGGCGGCCTTCGGCGGCGGCGAAGGCCTCGGTGTTGCGCTTGGCCTTGCCGCGCACGAAGAACGGGATCTTCTTGAGCTCCTTCTCCGCCTCGGCCGTCCACACGAAGGCGCTGTCGGCGGCTGGGGCGGGTGCGGCTTCGGCGACCGCGGCGGCTGTAGCCGGGGCTGGGGCGTAGGCCATTTCGGGCTCGCGCACCGGTTCGGGCGGCGCGGTCGGCGGCGGGGCGGCGGCTTGCGCCAGCGCGGCAGCGGCCCGGCGCGGGCTGTGCGCGGCGTGGTGCGAGGCGCCGGCCTCGTCGGAGAACTCGAAGTCTTCGCGGAACATGGTGAGGAGGTGCTCCTCGAGGCCCATGACCAGCGGGTGGACCCAAGTGTCGAATATCACGTTCGCGCCTTCGAAACCCATCTGGGGCGAGTGCCGCGCCGGGAAGTCCTGGACGTGGACCGGCGCCGAGATCACCGCACAAGGGAGCCCGAGGCGCTTGGCGATGTGGCGCTCCATCTGCGTGCCGAGCACCAGCTCGCACGCGGCATTGGCGATCGCCTCCTCGACCACGAGGTGATCGTCGGTGATCAGCGGCTCGACCCCGCAGCGCGCGGCCTCGGCCCGGATCTCGCGGGCGAACTCGCGATTGTAGCAGCCGAGGCCGCAGACCTCGAAGCCCAGCTCCTCGCGGGCGATGCGCGCGGCCGCGACGGCATGGGTGGCATCGCCGAAGATGAAGACGCGCTTGCCGGTCAGGTAGGTGGAATCCACCGAGCGCGACCACCAGGGCATCCGGGAAGAGGTGTCGCCGAGGGCAGGCGTGGGATCTGCACCTGCCAGCTCGGCGACGTCGGCGATGAAAGAGCGGGTCGCTCCCACGCCGATGGGGACGGTCCGCACGCAGGGTTGAGCGAAAGTCCGCTCGAGCCAGCGTGAGGCCTCATCTGCAATTTCAGGATAGAGGACGATGTTGAAATCGGCCGCACCGATGCGGGCGATGTCCTCGGGGGTTGCGCCCAGCGGGGCGACGAGGTTCACGTCGACGCCCAGCTGATCAAGGATCTTGCGGATCTCGACGAGGTCGTCGCGGTGGCGGAAGCCCAATGCCGTGGGGCCGAGGATGTTGGCAAGCGGGCGGCGGCCTTCCCGCGGCGCGCGCTTCAGGTCCTTGTCGGCGAGCGCGCGGACGATCTGGTAGAATGTCTCGGCCGCGCCCCAGTTCTCCTTGCGCTGGTAGCTGGGGAGCTCGAGCGCGATGGCCGGGCAGGGCAGGCCCATCGCTTCGGACAGGCCGCCCGGATCATCCTGGATCAATTCTGCCGTGCACGAGGCGCCGACGATGATCGCCTGCGGATTGAAGCGCTCCACCGCCTCGCGCGCCGCGTCCTGAAAGATCTGCGCGGTGTCCTTGCCGAGGTCTCGCGCCTCGAAGGTGGTGTAGGTGACCGGCGGGCGCTTCCCGCGCCGCTCGATCATCGTGAACAGGAGGTCGGCGTAGGTGTCACCCTGCGGCGCGTGGAGGACATAATGCAGCTTCTCCATCGCTGTCGCGACCCGCATGGCTCCCACATGGGGCGGCCCTTCATAGGTCCAGACGGCAAGCTGCATGGGTCTACACCTCCAGCAAGTCCCGGCGCCTGAGCGGCCGGGCAAAGAGTTCGGCAAGATCCGCGGCCTGGTCGAAACCGTGGATCGGCGAGAAGACGAGTTCGATGGCCCACTTGGTGGTGAGGCCCTCCATCTCGAGCGGGTTGGCAAGCCCGAGACCGCAGACGGTGATGTCGGGCTGGTCGGCGCGCACGCGGTCGAGCTGGCGCTCGACGTGCTGGCCTTCGCTGAGGCGCACCTGCGGCCCGATCCGGCCCAATTCGCGGGATAGGTGCGCGCGGTGGAGGTACGGCGTGCCCACCTCGATCAGCTCCATGCCCAGCTCGTCCTGCAGGAAGCGCGCGAGCGGCACTTCGAGCTGGCTGTCGGGCAGGAAGGTGATGCGCTTGCCTTCGAGCTGCGGCCGCAGGTTGGCGAGCGCCTTCTGCGCGCGGGCGCGCGGCGCTGCGAGGACCTGCTCCACGTGAATTTCGTCGATGTCGAACTCGCGGGCAGCGGCCTTGAGCCAGTCGCTGGTGCCCTCGGCGCCGAACGGGAACATCGCCTCGATCCGCTTCGCCCCGCGCGCCTCGAGCGCCATCGCGGTCTCTCCGAGGAAGGGCTGGGCGAGGATGTAACGGGTGTTCGGCCCGAGCGAGGGCAGGTTGCGGCCGTCGCGCGCCGGGAGCACGCCGACGCGTTCGATCCCGAGCTGTTTGAAGAGGCGCAGGAACTGGTCCTCGACGATGTCCGGCAGGCACCCGACGATCAAGAGCTCCTTGGGCGCATCGGCGGGAAGCGCGGGCATGACCGGGACGAGTGCGGCGAGGCAGGCGTCCTCCCCTTGCGTGAAGGTGGTCTCGATACCGCTGCCCGAGTAGTTGAGGATGCGCACCCGCGGCATATGGATCGCGCCCAAACGCTGGGCGGCCTTGGCGAGATCCAGCTTGATGACTTCCGAGGGGCACGAGCCGACCAGGAACAGCGTCTTGATGTCGGGCCGCCGCTCGAGCAGGCGGTTCACCACCCGGTCGAGTTCGTCCTGCGCATCGACCATGCCGGCAAGGTCGCGCTCTTCCATGATCGCGGTGGCAAAGCGCGGCTCGGCGAAGATCATCACGCCCGCGGCCGATTGCAGCAGGTGCGCGCAAGTGCGCGAACCGACCACCAGGAAGAAGGCGTCCTGCATCTTGCGGTGCAGCCAGATGATGCCGGTGAGGCCGCAGAACACCTCGCGCTGGCCGCGCTCGCGCAGGATCGGGCGCTGGGCCTCGGCGGCGGGGCGTTCGGTCAGCGCGATCTCGCTCGCGCAGCCTTCGAGCGTGGCGAGCGGGCTCATGCAGCGACCGCCTCGGGCGACTTCGCCCCTTCGAGCCGCGCCATGCGAAGTTTCCACAGGAATTGTGCGGCGTTGACGACGTAGGAGCTGTAGGCCGCGAGCGCGACGAGCATCCGCTGCTCGAGCGTGCCGTATTCGCCGAAAAGCATCACGAGGTAGAGCGTGTGCAGGGCGAGGACGAGCATCGAGACGACGTCCTCCCAGAAGAAGCTCTCGGCGAAGAGCCACTTGCCGAACACCACCTTCTCCCAGATCGAGCCGGTGATCATGATGGTGTAGAGCACCAGCGTCTTGATCACGATCGACACGTCCGCGGCAAAGGCGCCTTCACCCGTGGTGAGCGTGCGGACGACGAGCCCGAGGCTCACCAGGAAGACGAGAAACTGCAGCGGAGCGAGCACGCCCTGGACGATCGTCCAGACCGATTCGTCGCGACGGCGACGTTCGTCCGCGGTGTAGAGTGCCCGGCCCCTGCCCCTCTCGTGGCTCGCCCCGTGCACCTTGGTGCCAGGTTCGACCGGGGATGCCTGATCCATCCGAGTCATGCTTGCGTTAGCCTCTTTTTTCGGAATCGGATGATTACGCCTCCCAAATCGTGTGTCAACTCAATTGGACGTTCAGTTTGGTTGACGGCGGGGCTATCATAGGTAAGGTCGTTTGCGCGCGGTCCGAAAAGGGCGTAGATCGGAGTCGCCGGCTCTCATCGAACAGGGATAAGTCGGGAGACTCGGCCAATACCTGGTGCGGAAGGGTGCTCCGCACGACCTTGGGGAGAAGGTCCGAAACATATGGGAGTGTCCAAGACTTCAGGAATGTTAGGAGCGGGATCGGCGGTCTTGAGGGGCGTCATTGCCGCGCCTCTGGAGCGGGTCCGCCGCCGCGCCGCAGCGGCCGATGAGGACAAGGCCGACAATGTCAACTCGATCATCGAGAACCAGATCATCCCGCGCCTGCTGATGGCGCACACCACGTCCGACAAGGGCGCCCCTCGACCGCGCGGCGCGCGGGCCATCACGCCGGAAGAAGCCGCGCGCTTTGCCGAACTGCCGCTGCGCCTCGAGGCTGCCAGCCTGCTCGAGGAGGTCGACGGCTTCATCGCCAAGGGTGCCAGCGTCGAGACCATCTGCCTCGATCTGCTCGCCCCCGCCGCCCGGATGCTGGGCGAGATGTGGGACCGCGACGAATGCGACTTCCTCGATGTCACCATGGGCCTGTGGCGCCTCCAGGAAGTGATGCGCGAGGTCGCCGCCCGCTCCCCGGTCGAGGGCGGCGAGATCCACGCCCCTCGCACCGCATTGTTCTCGCCGATGCCGGGCGATCACCACAATTTCGGCGTCCTGATGATCGAGGAGGTCTTCACCCGCGGCGGGTGGCGGGCCGAGGCGCTGGTCAAGCCCGAGCGGCGCGAGCTGCTCGACAGGCTCGCCCACCAGCGCTTCGACCTTGTCGGATTGACGCTCGCGCGGGATTGCCCTAGCGCCGCGCTCGGCAATCTCGTCAAGGCGGTGCGCAAGGTCTCCGCCAATCCCAACATCATCGTGCTGGTCGGCGGTCGAATGATCAACGAAAACCCGGATATCGCGAAAGAAGTCGGCGCCGACGGCACCGGCGCCGACGCGCTCGCCGCGCTCGAACTCGCGAATTCCCTGGTGAAGACTGCCGCAGCCCGTGCCCTGAACCTCTCCTAGGGGGTTGCCAGGCGCCATGCTCACCCGCAAACATTCGATCGACGGCAAGCACCCTTTCGGGCGCGCAACGGCGCTGTTCGACAGTCTCGATGCGGATGCGGCGATGAAGCTGGCGATGATGGCGGGCGATGTCACGCTGGTGCTCGACGAGGCCGGCACGATCCTTGATGCAGCCTACGATCCGCGCGAGTTCCCGACCTTCTCGGGGCTCGTCGGCAACAACTGGATCGACACGGTTTCGGACGAATCCCGCCCGAAAGTCATGGAGATGCTCGCCGCCGCCCGGCGTGGGGAAGTGCAGCACTGGCGGCAGGTCAACCACGCCTCGCGCGAGGGCAGCGTGCCGATTCGCTACGCCGTCCTCAGCGTCGACGGCGGCCGCCACCGCATCGCCTTCGGCCGCGACCTGCGCGAGGCGGGCAAGCTCCAGCAGCGCCTGCTCCAGGTCCAGCAATCGCTGGAGCGGGACTACCTCAGGATGCGCCAGCTCGAGGCGCGCTACCGGATGCTGTTCGAGCGGTCGACCGAGCCGGTGCTGATCGTCGAGGCGGGCACCCTCCGCATCCGCGAGGCCAACCCCGCCGCGCACGCCCTCGTCGGCGCGCGGGCGGGAAGCCTGCCGGGCAAGAAGCTGTTGAATTTCATCGATCGCAACTCGCATGAGGCGGTCTCGGGACTGGTCGGCGCGGCGCTCGCCTCGGACACGATCAGCCCGGCGCGGATCCGCATCGCCCGCGGCTCGCGCGAGGTGATGGCGGTGGTGAACGGCTTCACCCAGGATCGCGGCCAGTTCCTGCTGGTTCGTCTGGTCCCCGCCACCGATCGCCCGGCGGCCGAGTTCTCGCCGGTCCTCTCGCTCGTCGACCAGATGCCCGATGCCTTCGTGGTTGCCGACAGCAATCTCGAAATCGTCACCGCCAACGCCGCCTTTGTCGAGCTTTGTCAGGCCGCTAGCGTCGATCAGCTGCGCGGGCGGCACCTTTCGGAATCGATCGGTCGGCCAGGCATCGATCTCGAGCTAATCGAAGGCCAGATCGACCAGCACGGCGCCGCGCGCAACGTCGCCACCATCCTCAGGGTAGGCGGCGACATCGAGGGCGAGCCGGTCGAGCTTTCCGCCGTGCGCACCGCGGGGGACGAGGGCTATTACGCCTTCGTGATCCGCCCCATCGGCCGGCGGCTGCGCGACCTGCCGCCCGGCAGCCAGGACCTGCCGCGCTCGGTCGAACAGCTCACCGACCTCGTCGGCCGGATGAGCCTCAAGGACATCGTGCGCGAGAGCACCGACCTGATCGAGCGCCTGTGCATCGAGGCGGCGCTGTCCTACACTTCGGACAACCGCGCCTCGGCCGCGGAAATCCTCGGCCTTTCGCGCCAGAGCCTCTATTCCAAGCTCCACCGTTACGGCCTCGGCAACCTTGCCGGTGACGCCGAATAGGCCCGGCCTGTAGGGCTTTGGGCCCTTTTCGGGGAACGTCGGGCAAGGCCCGGCCTGGCCGGGGCTGGAGGGGGTCTGGGAGGGGTGTGAACGGGGCCGAGACCTTGCCTGGGTCCTGCCAAAACGCCTCTGCCCGCAGCACCGGCCGCCGCGCGTGAATTCCAACCGATCGGATTGCCTGACAGGCGGGCGCTGGACATTGTTTCTCGTGGGTTAACCTATCTGAACGCTAATTCCGGTGTCGTCCGGGAACAGAGTGTCCAAAAAAGTTGACGGTGTTGCTTGTCATGGTAGCCTTTGCACATGGAGCAGTCGGTATCATCGAATCGCACCGCCCCCACCGGCTTCGCGCCCGCGCGCGCCGGGATGCGTCCGGGCGACGTGCTCGAACTTCTCAAACCCATCACCTGGTTCCCGCCGATGTGGGCCTTCATGTGCGGCGCGGTGTCGTCCGGCGCAGGGCTGGAGGGTCGCTGGTGGTTCGTCGCCGGGGGTGTCCTCCTGGCCGGGCCGCTGGTGTGCGGCACCTCGCAGGCCGTGAACGACTGGTTCGATCGCCATGTCGATGCCATCAACGAGCCCGATCGGCCAATCCCCTCGGGGCGCATTCCGGGGCGCTGGGGGCTCTATATCGCCTGCATCATGACGGTGATCTCGGCGAGCGTCGGATGGGCGCTCGGCCCGCTGGTCTTCGCCGCCGCGCTGGTCGGCCTCGCCTTCGCCTGGGCCTATTCCGCGCCGCCGTTCCGCTTCAAGGCGAACGGCCTCGTCGGCCCGCTGGTCTGCGGCCTCACCTATGAGGGCCTGAGCTGGTTCACCGGCGCGACCGTGCTCGCCGGCACCGCGCCGACGGTCGAGAACGGCATCATCCTGTTCATGTATTCGTTGGGCGCGCACGGGATCATGGTGCTCAACGACTTCAAAGCCGAGGAGGGCGACAGGCAGGCCGGACTCACCTCGCTCCCCGTCACGATGGGCGTGACCGAGGCGGCGCGCTTCGCCTGCACGACGATGGCCTCGGCGCAGATCGTCGTCATCTGCCTGCTCGCGATCTGGGGCTACAACGCCTCGGCGCTGGTGGTGACCGGCGTGCTCGCCGGGCAGATCGCCGCCATGCCCAAGCTGATCCGGGATCCGGCCAAATATGCCCCGTGGTACAATGGCGTGGGCGTCACGCTCTACGTGCTGGGGATGCTCGCGTCCGCGCTCGGGCTCGGGGGCTACATCTGATGCACGGCAGGCTGCCCGAAGCGCAGGCGAGGGCAGGATTCGGCTGGCTCGGGATCGCGCGCATCGGGATGGTGCAGGCCGCGATCGGCGCGCTGGTGATGCTGGCGACGACGGTGCTCAATCGCATCATGGTGGTCGAACTCTCGCTTGCCGCGGCGATCCCGGCAGGGCTGGTGGCGTGGCATTACGGCGTGCAGCTCGCACGCCCGCTGTGGGGCCATGGCTCTGACAAGGGTGCGCGGCGCACCCCGTGGATCGTCGGCGGCCTTGCCGTGCTGGCGGCGGGCGGATTGCTCGCGACCTGGGCGACGCTGCTGATGGAGGCGAGCTTCGCCCTCGGCTTCGCGCTTGCCGTCTTCGCCTATGCGCTGATCGGCGTGGGCGTGGGAGCGGGGGGCACCTCGGCACTGGCGCTGCTGGCGTCGGGCGTCGCGCCCCAACGCCGCGCGGCCGCCGCCGCGCTGACCTGGATCATGATGGTCGGCGGCATCGTCGCCTCGGCGATCATCGTCGGCAGCTTGCTGAAGCCCTACAGCCCGGAACGCCTGATGGAAGTCGCGGGCGGCCTTGCGGCGGTGATGGTGGCGCTGGTGGCGGCGGCGACCTTCCGGCTCGAGCGGCAGGCCGGCTCCTTCCGCGACGAGGCGACGGGCGATGCGCCCGCGCCCGATTTCAAGGCCGCGATCCGCGAGATCTGGGCCGAGGCCGCCGCGCGCCGCTTCACCATCTTCATCTTCGTCTCGATGATCGCCTTTTCGATGCAGGACCTGATCCTCGAGCCCTTTGCGGGGCTGATCTTCGGCATGGCACCGGGGGAGAGCACCAAGACCGTCGGCCAGTTCCACCAGGGCGGTATCCTGATCGGCATGATCCTCGCCGGGATCGGCGGCAGCGCCTTTACGGCCAAGCGGCCCGATGGCCTCAGGCCCTGGGTGGTGGGCGGCTGCCTCGCCTCGGGGCTCGGGCTCGGGGGGCTGGGGCTTGCCGCGGTGAGCGGGCCGCCCTGGCCGCTGGAGGCGAACCTCATGCTGCTCGGGCTCGGCAACGGCGTCTTCGCGGTCTCGGCGATCGGCGCGATGATGGGGCTCGCGGGCGCGGGCGAGACCACCCGCGAGGGCGTGCGCATGGGCGTATGGGGCGCATCGCAAGCCATAGCCTTCGGGCTCGGCGGATTGCTGGGCGCGGTCGGGCTCGACATCGCCCGCACGCTGCTCGCCACCGACGGCGCGGCGTTCCGGATGATTTTCGCCATCGAGGCGGCGGCCTTCCTGCTGTCGGCGCTGCTCGCGGTCAAGGCGACCGGCGGGGCGGCGCTCAGGGCGGGCCTTGCACAACGGGAGAGGGAGCAGTTCGCATGAACCAGACGATCTACGATGCCGTCATCATCGGCGGCGGACCTTCGGGCGCGACCGCGGCGACCGACCTCGCGCTGGCCGGCCATTCGGTGCTGCTGATCGAGCGCGGCGGGCGCATCAAGCCCTGCGGCGGGGCGATCCCGCCCCGGCTGCTCGCCGATTTCGACATCCCGCAATCGCTGCTGGTCGCCAAGGCGCGCTCGGCGCGGATGATCGCGCCCTCGGGCCGGGCGGTCGACATGCCGGTCGGCGAGATCGGCTATGTCGGGATGGTCGACCGCGACGAGTTCGACGAGTGGCTGCGCGAGCGCGCCCGCAATTCCGGCGCCGAGCGGCTCACCGCAACCTTCGAGAAGATCGAGCGCGACGACCAGCCGCACCCGATCGTCACCTTCCGCCGCACCCGGGGCGGCCCGATCGAATCCGTGCGCGCCCGCGTGGTGATCGGCGCCGACGGCGCGCGCTCGGCCGTCGCCAAGCAGTGCCTCCCCGGCGCCGAGCGCGTGCCCTGCGTCTTCGCCTATCACGAGATCATCAAGTCGCCGCCCCGGAACACCGAGCAGTTCGACGCCTCGCGCTGCGACGTCTTCTACCAGGGCCGCCTCTCCCCCGATTTCTACGCCTGGGTCTTCCCCCACGGCGAGACCGCGAGCATCGGGGTGGGGAGCGCCAACAAGGGCTTCAGCTTGCGGGGCGCGATCGCCACCATGCGCGACGACCTCGGGCTCGACCGCTGCGAGACGGTGCGCCGCGAGGGCGCGCCCATTCCCTTGAAGCCGCTGAAGCGCTGGGACAACGGCGCTGACGTGATCGTCGCCGGCGATGCCGCGGGCGTGGTCGCCCCGGCCTCGGGCGAGGGCATCTACTATGCCATGGCCGGCGGCAGGCTCGTGGGCGAGGCAGCCGCCGCCTTCCTCAAGACGGGCGAGGCCAAGCATCTGAGGACCGCGCGCAAGCGGTTCATGAAGGAACACGGCAAGGTGTTCTGGATCCTCGGGATCATGCAGTATTTCTGGTACTCGTCCGACAAGCGCCGCGAGCGTTTCGTGACGATCTGCGACGACAAGGACGTGCAGGAACTGACCTGGCAGGCCTATATGCACAAGAAGCTGGTGCGCGCGAAGCCGCTCGCCCACGTCAAGATCTTCCTCAAGGACACCGCCCACCTGCTCGGCCTCAGGCCCGCGACCCGGTAGGATGGGCCGGGCCGCAAAGCCGTTGCAGGGGACGCGCGCGGGGCCTAGATTCGCGGTCATGAAGCCCACGGTGATCATCCCGGCGGTCGTCGCGACCGTGGCGGCGCTGTGCGTCGCGGCGCTGGGCGCGACGGTGACGGATCTCGGGCCCTGGTACCAGGCGCTTGCCAAGCCCGACTGGAACCCGCCCGACGTGGTTTTCCCCATGGGCTGGACGGCGATCTACGCGCTGATCACGGTCTCCGGCATCACCGCCTGGCGCGCCGCGCCGACTTCGGCGCAGGCCGAGTGGGTGATCGGGCTGTTCGCTCTCAATGGCTTCCTCAACATCACCTGGTCGATCCTGTTCTTCCGCTTCCAGCGCCCCGACTGGGCGTTCTGGGAGGTGACGCTGCTGTGGCTCTCGATCCTCGCGATCATGATCTACGTAGCGCGCTTCTCGCGCAGCGCCGCGCTGCTGCTGGTGCCCTATCTCGGCTGGGTCAGTTTCGCAGGCGCCCTCAATTGGGCGGTCGTCCAGCTCAACGCCCCCTTCGGCTGAGACCGCGGGCGCGGGGCAGGGCAGGGCAGAGCCGGAGCTTTCCCGACATGGAGCAGCTCTTCGCGAGCGGCCACGCCGCCGACGTGATCCTCGCCGTGCTGGCGGTGGAGGCGGCCTGGCTCGCCCTCGTCCGGCGCTGGAGCCTTGCCGCGGTGCTCGGCCTGATCGGACCCGCCGCGCTGATCGTGCTCGGCCTGCGCGCGGCGCTCACCGGCGCCGACTGGTGGTGGATCGCCCTGCCGCTCGCCGCGTCGTTGCCGCTGCACCTCATGGACCTGCGCGCGCGCCTCGAGGATTGAAGCAAGGGTCCGAGCACGCCTTGCGGGCCTGATCGGCTCCGCTTTCGCTCCGGTCCGCCCGTCATCCCCGCGAAGGCGAAGCCGAGCGCCCGCTCATCCCCCTTTCCCGTCATCCCCGCGAAGGCGGGGGTTGAGCGACCCAGGGCGGTTCACGCGGCAGAGCCTGGAGTGGCCCCGTGCCTGCGCAGGGTCGCCGCCCGATCGACCTTGCCCCCCGCCACCCAACAGAAAACCCGGCCAGGCTCGTGCCTGACCGGGTTTCTGCGTCTTGGCGTGACGAAGCCGGACCTTGCGGCCCGGCTCCTTCCTTACTTGTTGCCGGCCGCAGCCTGGGCTGCACCGGTCGGGTCGTAGTGGATCGTTTCCGGCGCGTAGTGGTGCTCCTGCGCCCACAGGTACCAGTTGTCGACCACCGTGCCGGTGAGCAGGATGCCGATCCCGCCGGTCAGCGTGGTCAGCACCGCGAACCACCAGGCCCAGCGGTGGATGGATTCGAACGAGGCGTTGAAGCCCATCACCCACCGCCAGAACAGCGCGCCGCGCTCCGCGGCGGTGCCGCGGTCGGTGATCTGTTCGATCTCGCGTTCCCCGCCGTAGCGGCCGAGCGCCAGGATCGTCGCCCCGTGCATCGCGAACAGCACCGCCGACCCGTAGAGGAAGACGATCGAGAGCGCGTGGAACGGGTTGTAGAACAGGTTCCCGTAGGTCAGCGAGAAGTTGTTGGTCCAGTCGAGGTGGCTGAAGATGCCGAACGGCACCGCCTCCGACCACTGGCCCAGCAGCATCGGGCGGATGAAGCCGAGCACCAGATAGAGCCAGATGGCGCTGGCGAAGGCCCAGGGGATGTGCATCCCCATGCCCAGCGCCTTGGCGCGGCGGTAGGTGCGCAGCCACCACAAGAGGATCGAGCTCGTCAGGAAGAAGCCGGCAAGGATCCACCAGCCGCCTTCCTTCAGCGGCACGAACGGGCTGAACCCGTATTCCGGTGCCGGCGGGTTCAGCGTGAGCCAGAAGAACTCGCGCATGAAGGTCTGCGGGCTCCACCCGGCCTGCGCCCAGAAGTTGAGGCCGATGATGAGGATTGCGAGCGTGCCGCACGCAAGGCTCAGCACCCCGGTCCAGCCCAGATAGATCGGACCCCACTGGGCCTGGCCGATCTTGCCGAACCAGTAGGTGTGGCCGGTGAAGGGGAAGCGGATGTCCTCCCCCTCGGGCAGGGGGATGCCCATTTCGGGCGGCCCCTTCACCTGCACCTGGGTAAAGATGTTCTGATAAGTCGCCATGGTTCAGGTGCTCCTTACGACCAGATCGGGATCTTCTTCCAGAAATCCCAGAATTCGATCCAGCTGCCGACATACAGAGTGCCGGAAATGACGATGCAGATGGCGCTCCAGAACCCGGCGGAAAGCGCCAGGAAGAGCCCCACCCGGTGGATGCCGAGCGTGCCGACCGAATAGCCGATGAAGTCACGGAAATAGGTGTCTTCGTATTCGGGCGACTTCACGTCGGTGCCCCCGCTCGGGTTGACCGCCGAGAGGACGAGGCCGCCGTGCAGAGCGAGCGCGAGACAGTTCGTGAAGAAGAAGCTGATCGCGAGCATGTGCACGGGGTTGTAGTGGAAGTTGCCGAAGGCGTAGCCGACGTTCGAGACCCACTCGAGGTGGGTCCAAATCCCGTAGGGAAAGCCGTTGCCCCACGCGCCCATCCACAGGGGACGGATGACGTTGAGTGTGACGTAGGCGAAAACGGCGACGCTGAAGGCGATCGGCACGTGATAGGCCATGCCGAGCTTGCGCGAGATCTCCGCCTGCCGCAGCACCCACGAGCTGAAGGCGACCACCGCACAGCAGGTGATGATCTGCCAGTAGCCGCCCTGCTTGAGGGGGGCCAGCGACAGGCCATATTCGATCGGCGGCGGGTTGATCGAGATCAGCCAGGGGTTGAGGGTCGGGCCCTGTGTCGCGGCGGCGAAGATCAGCGCGGTGCCAAGCAGCGCGCTGATTGCCGTCGTCACTCCAAAGAATCCGACATAAAACGGCCCGACCCAGAAATCGAAAAGGTCGCCGCCGATCAATGTGCCACCGCGGACGCGGTATTTCCGCTCGAAACTAAGGAGCGCCATAGGTCCATCCTCCCCGCCCGAGGGCGGGTTCAAAAGGTTGCTTTATCCGAGTGTTAGGAGGCAGGCAGGCGAACCTGCCCCCTCACATTTCGAGACGGACTATCCTGCCGCCGGAACTTCCGACGACTCGATGGCCGCCTGCGCCGGTGCGGGCGTGCCGGGGGCGCGCTCGAGCCAGTTGTAGCGATCCGTGCTGAGCAGGATGAAGTGGATGGTGAACGCCAGGACGGCGAGACCAACGTGCAGCGCGACGAGAGCGCGGCGGATGTCAAAGTAGAACCAGATTCTCCACATGGGAAAATTCCTTTCTTGAAGCCTTCATGCGTGTGCGCCGTCCGCAGGGTGCGAAAGGCGCGCGTCAGGGCCGGATTAGAGCCAGGGCTTGTAGGCCCACATCAGGGCGTGAGCGACGAGAGCGATCACCACATAGAGGGTGAACGTCCCCATGAAGCCCTTGTGGATTTCCTGAGCCTCTTCAGGCGTCAGGTGAGTCCCGATGCGTTCGTTCATTGGGTTGTCTCCGTACAGTTGGGTTTGAATGGGAACCCGAAGGCCCCCGTCGGCATCCCCGCGTGATCCCCCACGTGGATTGATGCGCCCCTTCGGTTAGAGGCAAGGCGGAGCGCCGGCGGGGGGCAAGCCCCGCGCGGCGCGAACTGGTTATGGGCGGCCCCGCGGCTCACGCGGTCGCGCCCTCGAGGAGCGCCTCGTCGAGGCAGTCCGTGGTGACGGTGTCGGCGCCGGCCTTGCGAGCGTTGCGCTCGGCCGCGTCGCGCAGGCGCTTGGCGGCGGAAATACGGATCAGCACCGGCTGCGCCTCGACGAGCTCGTCGAGCCGCGCCTTTGCGTCGGCGTCCCAGGCGAGCGGCTTTTCGTTGCGCGCCGGCGTCGCCTCGACCTTGTCCATGTCGGTCGCGAGCGGGAGGATGTGGAACAGCGCGTCGAACAGCGCGTTGCAGACCTCCTGCACGAGATAGGTCGCGCCCGAATAGCCCATGAAGGGCGTTCCCGTGTGGCGACGGATCGCCGCACCCGGGAAGCTCGCCGGGATGTACATCCCACGCGCGCCCACTTCCGCCATGTACATCCGCTCGTTGTAGCTGCCGAACATCACCAGCGGCGGGTTGGCGTGGATCGCTGCCCGCACCTCGTCGTTCTTGGGCTTCACCCCCGCGCAGCGCGCAAAGGCGAAGTTGCAGGGCAGCCCCATGTCGTCCTCGAGGAAGGCGCGGATGCCGCGGGCATAGGTCTCGTTGGCGACGATCCCGAAGCTGGCGGTGCCGAAGAAGTCCTGCGTGACCGAACGCCACAGGTCCCACAGCGGCTTGATGGTGGTGTGCTTTTCGCGCTCGATGAAGGGCTCGGGGTCGAGCCCGAGCTCGGCGGCGAGGGCGCGCAGGAACTTGGTGGTCTGGCCCAAACCGATCGGCGCCTGAAAATAGGGCCGCTCGAGCGTCTCGCACAGGTTGCGGCCGTACTCGCGGTACATGCACACGTTGGCGTCGGCCTGGGCAAGCTTGGCGATGTCGGCAAGGTGCGTGCCGAGCGGGAACACCACGCCGACCTCGGCGCCGATGCCCTCGATGAGGCGGCGGATCTCGGCGAGGTCGGAGGGCATGTTGAACATGCCGTAAGCCGGGCCGATGATGTTGACGCGAGGCTTCTCGCCCTCCTTGCGCTCACGCGGGGCGGGCATCTTCTTGGGGCCGAACTCGGTCCACAGCCAGGTCAGCGCACGGTCAGCCGACTGCCACTGGTCCTCGTCGATGGTGCGCGGCAGGAAGCGCTTGATATTGGTGCCTTCCGGCGTGACGCCGCCGCCGATCATCTCGGCGATCGAGCCCGTGACCACCACGCAGGGCAGCTCGGGATCGAGGGTCTTCCACGCGCGCTTCATCGCGCCTTCGGTGCCGGTCTTGCCGAGCTCCTCCTCGGCGAGGCCGGTGACGACGATCGGCAGCTCGTGCGGGGGCAGGGCATCGGTGTAGTGCAGCACCGAGGTCACCGGCAGGTTCTCGCAGCCCACGGGGCCGTCGATGATGACCTGCAAGCCCTTCACCGCGGTGAAGACGTAGGTCGCGCCCCAGTAGCCGCCGGCGCGGTCATGGTCGAGAACGAGGGTCATGTGCCCACCGCCTCCGACGCCTTGCGCGCCGCTTCGTTCAAGGCCGCGTATTTCTTGCGGAATTTGGGCCGGTCGACCGGCACGTCCTCCCACACGCCTGCGGCGTGTTCGGTGCCGACGCCCTCGAAGAAGTCGCGCATCGCATCGAAGCGCGCCTTGTTGCCCATCGCCGCGTTGATCACCTGCGCGAGGCTGCCCGCGCCTGCCGGGCCCATCAGCGGGCGCGCGGAGATCAGGTTGGTGAAGTAGAGCGAGGGGATCGCCCGGGTCTTGGCGTGCTGCACCACCGGCGTGGTGCCGATCGCGAGGTCGGGGCGGTATTCGTCGACCGCTGCGATGTCCTGCTCGAGGCTGGCGCGGAACTGCACCTGCACCCCCCGCGCCTCGAGCCATTCGCGGTCGGCATCCGACCACTTGGTGCGCGGGCAGGCGGAACCGACATAGCGCACGTCGGCGCCGCTCTCGACCAGCAGGCGGGCGACCAGCAGCTCCGAGCCTTCATAGCCCGAAACGGTGATCCGCCCCTTGATCGGCATCTTCGACAGGGCGCCCTTGCAGGCGCCGATCATCGCGTTCTTGACCCCGTCGACCTTCTCCTGCGGCAGGCCCAGCGTGTCGCCCAAGGATTGCAGCCAGGCCGCGGTGCCATCGGCCCCGACCGGCGCGGAGCCGATGATCGGGCGGCCGGCGGCCTCGAATTCGCGGATCGAGGCGGTGTAGAAGGGGTGGATCGCGGCGACCACCGCGCAATCGAGCGCGGCATAGAGCTCGCGCCACTCGCGGGTCGGCACGACCGGTCCGGCAGCAAGGCCGAGGGGGGCAAGCATCTGGCCGATCACCATCGGATCGGCCGGGAACATCTCGCCGAGCATGGTGACGGTCGGCAGATCGGTGCGCTCGCGCGGGGCGGCGACGGGGCCTGCCATCACTTCCTCGCGGGCATATTGCAGCATCGCCCCGGCAAGGACGTCCTTCGCTTCGGCATGGGTCGGCACGCCGAAGCCCGGCACGTCGATGCCGATGATGCGCACCCCGTTGATCTGCTTCTTCAGCAGCCGCAGCGGCACGCCGCTCGCGGTGGGGACGCACAGGTTGGTGACGACGATCGCGTCGTAAGCTTCCGGATCGGCGAGGTTCTCGACCGCTTCCTTGATGTCCTCGAAGAGCTTGCCGGTGACGAGCGTTTCCGAGTTGAAGGGCACATAGCCGACCGTCCGACGCGCGCCGTAGAAGTGCGAGGTGAAGGTCAGGCCATAGACGCAGCACGCCGAGCCCGAGAGCACGGTCGCGGTGCGGCGCATCCTGAGGCCCACACGCAGGGAGCCGAAGGCCGGGCACATCGACTGCGGCTGGTCATGCGGGCCGACGGGATAGTCCTCGGCATAGCGATCGAGCACGTCGCTCTTGCCGGCGGCACGGGCCGCCTCGCGCATGGTGTCCTTGGAGGCACAGCCGCCTTCGACCGGGGCCGTGGCGGTGTCGATCCGGTCGGGGGCGCGCTCAGCGTGGGGGGAAGAGAGCTCGCTCATAGATCAGGCCTCGTCGTAGATCACTTCGAGGCTGGGGCGCTGTTCGAAGACGCCGCCGCGCATATCGGCCTGGGTTGCCGGGATCAGCTCCACCGCGCCGCCGGTCTGGTCGGGGCTGAACAGGCCGAGCAGCTCGTCCTGATTCAGCGGGTTGGGGCGCACCGGCGGGGCTTCGGCGACATTGGTCGCGAGCTGCTCGAACAGCGAGCCCCACTCGCCGCCCGGATAGCCGATGATCTGGTAATTGGCGCTCTTGCGGCGGATGTCCTCGTTGGCGGGAATCGCGGTCAGCACCGGGATGCCCACGGCCTCGGCGAAGGCCTGGGCCTCGCCCGTGCCGTCGTCCTTGTTGACGATCATGCCCGCGACGCCGACGTTGCCGCCCATCTTGCGGAAATATTCGACCGCATGGCACACGTTGTTGGCGACGTAGAGCGACTGGAGGTCGTTCGAGCCGACCACGATCACCTTCTGGCACATGTCGCGGGCGATCGGCAGGCCGAAGCCGCCGCACACCACGTCACCGAGGAAGTCCAGAAGGACGTAGTCAAAGCCCCACTCGTGGAAGCCGAGCTTTTCCAGGGTCTCGAAGCCGTGGATGATCCCGCGCCCGCCGCAGCCGCGGCCGACTTCGGGGCCGCCGAGTTCCATCGCGAAGACGCCGTCGCGCTGGAAGCACACGTCCTCAATGCGGATGTCTTCCCCGGCGAGCTTCTTCTTCGACGAGGTCTCGATGATCGAGGGCGTCGCCTTGCCGCCGAACAGGAGGCTGGTGGTGTCGGACTTGGGGTCGCAGCCGATCAGCAGCACGCGCTTGCCTTGCTGGGCCATCATGTAGCTGAGGTTCGCAAGGGCGAAGCTCTTGCCGCTCCCGCCCTTGCCGTAGATCGCGATGATCTGGGTTTCGCTTTTCACTTCGCCGGTGTGCACCGGATCGGGTTCGATATTCGCTTCTTCACGCAACTGGGTAGTCTGGGTGTCGAGGACGGACATCAGCATTCGCTCCAATCGAGAACCATCTTGAGACAATCGGGATCGGTGAAGGCCTGCGGGTAGGCGTCGCACGCTTCCCCTGCCGGACGGCGGTTGGTGACGAGGCCCTTCAGGTCGAGCCTCCCGCATTCGATGAGCGCACGCGTTTCGGCGAGGTCGCCGGGCTGCCATTCGGCCGCGACGCGGAAATGGGCCTCCTTCATGAAAGCCGCCGGGAAGGCGAAGCTGACCCGTTCGGAATAGAAGCCGGCGAGAACGATCTCCCCGCCCTTGGCAAGGCGCATGACGAGATCGTCGACGAGGCCCGCATCGCCGCTCGCGTCGTAGATGGCGTGGTAATCGCGCCGCTCGTCGGTGGTGGGGTCGATGACGTTGTAGCCGACCGCGCCTTGCTGGCGGGCCGGGTTCAGTTCCCAAACGGTGGGCGCCGGGCCGCCGAGCGCCAGCGTCAGCCGGGCGAGGAGGCGGCCGAGGACGCCGTGGCCGATGATGAGGTCGGGCAGGGATTCGCGCCGGGCAAAGCCGCCCTTGATCGCGTGGAGAGCGGTGGCGGCGAGCGCGCAGAGCACGCCGGATTCGCCGAGATGTTCGGGCACCGGCATGGCGCGGGCCGAGGGGACGATCACGCGCCGGGCGGTGCCGCCGAACAGCCCGCGTGCATCCTGGTAGCAATTGGCTCCGGGGACGAACACCCAGTCGCCGATCCGCGATGCAGCCTCGGGCCCGGCATCGACGATCCGGCCGACGGACTCGTAGCCCGGCACCAGCGGATAGCCGAGGCCCGGGAAGGGCGGCATCCGCCCCGTCCAGAGCAACTTCTCGGTGCCGGTGCTGACTCCGCTGTAGTGGATTTCGACAAGGACATCAGCGGCTTCCAGCGGCTTCATCGCGAGCGTTCGGAGCGCCAACCGCTCCGGTGCCTCGAGAATGACAGCCAAGGTGTCCATCGCTTCGTTCTCTCCGATTTTGCGGCCCGAATTCGCGCGGAAGCCGACTCGAACTTCCGCAAACAGGTTCTCCCGAGTGTTTGCTACGCTTTACGCATTGCGGTGTCAAACAACTTGGACGGTTTTCAGTTCATACCGTGGCAAGGATCACGCTGGCGTTGACCGGTTGCGCAGTCGCGACGACCCGAGTGCGGCGGAAGCCCGCGTGGCGGAGCATTGCAGTGAGTTCCGCAGGACTGCGCGGACGGCCCGATCCCATGGCCCACAGGTAGAGGCCGAAGAAGGCCTCCCCCATCGGCGCGAGCCCCGGGATGCACGCCATCGGCTCGGCGATTAGCAGCCGCGCGCCCGGGGCGAGGCTGGCGCGAATATTGGCGAGGAGCGCCTGCGCGGGCGCATCGTCGTGATCGTGGAGGATCCGCACCAGCGACACCATGTCGTAGCCTTGCGGTATGGAATCCTTGAAGAAGTTCCCCGGATGCGCGGTGACGCGCTCAGCCCCCACCGCCTCGCCAAGCAGCCGTGCGCCGGTCTCCACGACTTCCGGCAGGTCGAACAGGCCGAGCGCGAGGTGGGGGTGCGCGGTGCCGATCGCCCGCAGGAAGGCGCCGTGCCCGCCGCCCACGTCGAGCAGGCGCCGGACCTTCCCGAAGCCGACCGATGCCAGCACCTCGCTCGCCACGAAGTGCTGCGAGGCGGCCATCAGGCGGGAATACTCGGCGGTCTCCACCCCGCGCTCTGCGCCGCCGTGGAGCGCCCCGGCATAGGTCCAGAACCGCGATAGGGCGGTGGGCTCGCGGCGGTCGGCGCGCAGCAGGGCGAGCGGATCGGCGAGGTCGGCATAGAGCAGCCGGTGGTGGCGGACCATCGCCTGAACGCCGGGATTGGTCGCGAAGACAGCGCCTTGCTCGCCGAGCATCCACAGTCCCGGCGCGGGCTCCTCGGTCAGCATCAGCGCGCGGCCCGCGCGCAGCAGCGTCAGCGCCGCGTCCTCGGACAGGTCCATGCGCGCCGCCACCTCGGCCGGGGTCAGCGGCCCCTCCGCGAGGATCGGGAACGCGCCCCCCTCGACAAAGGCGCGCAGGACCTGCGAATAGGTGAAGCCGGCGAGGAGATCGAAGGCGCCATTGGCACGGCTCCGCGCGATCCAGCGGATCACCGGCAGGCGTGCCGCCCAGTGCTGGAAGCGGGGCGAGGAGAACAGCCGGTTGCGGCGCCGCACGTAACCGATGCGAAAGGCATCCCGAGAACGCATGGTCAAGGTGCTGCACAGGTCATCTGTCTAAATGATTGGACAGATCACCCGTCAAGGTCAATGATAATCGGGGCAATTGACGGGAGCGAGACGGGTGAACGCGCGAGTCGCCGTGATCGGGGCCGGAATCGGGGGGCTGACCAGCGCCGCCCTGCTCGCCGCGCGCGGCTGCGACGTCACCGTCCTCGAGAAGGAAGCCTGGGTCGGCGGCAAGGCGCGGCGGGTGCCGGTCGACGGCGCCGAGATCGACGGCGGGCCCACGGTCTTCACCTACCGCGCGGTGTTCGACGAGGTCTTCGCTGCCTGCGGGTCGCGGCTCGAGGATCATGTGACGGTCACCAAGGCCGAGGTGCTCGCCCGCCACGCCTGGGACGACGGCCCCACGCTCGACCTGTTCGCCGACCGCGAGGCGAGCGTCGCTTCGGTCGGTGCCTTCGCGGGAGCGGAGGCGGCACGCGGCTACCGCGCCTTCGCCGAGGAGGCCGCGCGGATCTTCAACGTGCTCGAGGAGCCCTTTCTGCGCGGTGACAAGGCTTCCACCCCGCTGCCGATGATGTGGCGGATCGGCCCCGCGCGCCTGCCCGAGATGCTCGCCATGCGCCCCTTCGATGGGCTGTGGAACGCATTGGGCGAGCACTTCGCGGACCCGCGCCTGCGGCAACTGTTCGGCCGCTACGCCACCTATTGCGGCTCCTCCCCCTTCGCCGCGCCCGCGACGCTGATGCTGATCGCCCATGTCGAGGCGATGGGGGTGTGGCTGATCGAGGGCGGCATCCATGCCCTCGCCAGCGCGCTTGCCACGCTTGCCGAGCGGCAAGGCGCGCGGGTGCGCACCGGCGCGGGCGTCGCCGAGGTGCTGACGGCGAATGGCCGGGCCAGCGGCGTCCGGCTGGCGAGCGGCGAGGTGATCCCGGCCGATATCGTGATCTGCAACGGTGATCCCAGCGCGCTTGCCACCGGGCGCTTCGGCGAGAGCGCGCGCCGCGCCGTGCCCGCGATCCCCCGCGCCAAGCGCTCGCTCTCGGCGCTGGTGTGGTATGTCCACACCCGGACCGAGGGCTTCGACCTCACCCATCACAACGTCTTCTTCTCGCGCGATTACGCCGCTGAGTTCCGCGAGATCGCCGCCGGGCAGACCCCGTCGGAACCGACGGTCTATGTCTGCGCTGTCGACCGCGGCGCGCGCCCCGGCGACCCCGGCCCGCCGCCCGGGACGCGCGAGCGCCTCCAGATCATCGTCAACGCCCCCGCCGACGGGGACGTCCACGAATATTCACCCGAGGAGAGAGACCGATGCACGCAGGCCATGACAGCCACGCTTCGACGTTGCGGCCTCAGGCTCGAGGACCCGCCGGAACACCGGCTCATGACCCCGCAGGACTGGGAGGGCCTGTTTCCCGCCACGGGCGGCGCCCTTTATGGCAGAGCGTCGCACGGCTGGGCGGCCTCCTTCCAGCGGCAGGGGCCGAGGACGCGGCTGCCCGGTCTCTACTGCGCGGGCGGGGCGACCCATCCGGCGGCCGGCGTCCCCATGGCAGCCTTGTCCGGGCAGCTGGCAGCGCGGGTGATCGGGAAGGACCTCGCTTCGATGAGGACATCCCGCCCGGCGGTTACAGCTGGTGGTATGTCGACGCGATCAGCGACGACGGGCAGCACGGGCTGACGATCATCGCCTTCCTGGGCAGCGTGTTCTCGCCCTACTACAAGAAGAGCGGGCGGGGCGATCCGCTCGACCATGCCTGCCTCAACGTAGCGCTCTACGGGCCGCAGCATCGCTGGGTGATGACCGAGCGCGGGCGCAGCGCGGTCGCCTGCGAGGCGAGCACGCTCGCGATCGGTCCCAGCAACGTGCGCTGGGAGGGCGGGGCGCTCACCATCGACATCGTCGAGGGCGACACCCGCCTGTTCGTGCCCTGGCAGCGCCCCGTGCGCGGCCGCGTCAGGGTGATTCCCGAGGCGCTGAACCGCGCCGCCTTCGCGCTCGACCCGGGCGAGAAGCATATCTGGCACTGTCTTGCCCCCTGCGCACGGATCGAGGTGGAGATGACCGCGCCCGCGCTCAGGTGGCAGGGCCGCGCCTATCTCGACCACAACCGGGGGGCGGAGCCGCTGGAGACCGGCTTCAACACCTGGCACTGGTCGCGCGCGCACCTCAGCGAAGGTGCGCTGGTCTGCTACGAGGGCGAGCGCGGCGACGGATCGCTGTTCGCGAGCGCGCTGCGCTTCGATGCCAAGGGCGTGCCCGAGCCGGTCGAGCTCCCCCCCATCGCGCCCCTGCCGAAAAGCGGTTGGCGCATCGCGCGCCGCACCCGCTCGGACATCGGTGTGGCGGCGGTGCGGCGGACTTGGGAGGACACCCCCTTCTATGCCCGCTCCGAACTCGCCTCGAATTTCGGCGGCGAAGAGGTGGTGGCGGTGCAGGAGAGCCTCGATATGCGCAGGTTCTCCTCGGCGCTGGTGCAGTTCATGCTGCCCTACCGGATGCCGCGGCGGAAGGGGTAGCTCGCCGAACGGCTCGGGCGCTAGCGGGCGTGGAGGCGCACGTGAAGCGACCGGAAGCCAGCCGTCCTGGTGATCGGACCAAAATGCTCCTCGGAACGCTCCTGCGCTACGAGGTCGATGGCCGCGGTGCGCTCGGCCAGTTGCCGGATCAGGGCGCGCAGGATCGAGCGCGCTTGCGCCGCCCCGAGACAGCTGTGCGGCCCGCTGCCGAAACCGAGGTGCGGATTGGGATTCCGGTCCAGCCGTAGCTCGGTCGGCGCATCGAACACGGTATCGTCGAAATTGGCCGAGGCCCAGCATAGCGACACCCGCCCGCCGGCGGCGACACGGTAGGGGCCGATTTGCGCGCCGTGCGGACAGACCCGCCCGATGTGCGTGAGCGGCGCGGTGACGCGGATGAACTCCTCCACCGCGGCGGGGAGGCGGCGGGGCTCGCCGCGCAGCAGGTCAAGCGCAGGCCTGTCCTGCGCGAAATGCGCGATGACCGCGGCGACGGCGTTGATGACCGTATCGCGACCGCCGGCGAAGGCGAGATTGGCGATGCCGGCCATCTCGTCGTCGGTGAGCGGGCGTCCCTCGATCGTCATGCGCGTCATCGCGCCGAACAGGTCCGCGCCCGGGTTCCGGCGCGCGGCGTCGATCCGCCGGCGGATATAGTCGGCGAGGACCGCGCCCTTGGCGCCGCCGTCGGCGCCGTCGTGGAACACGTGGGTTCCCCAGGCGATCCATTCTTCGGCCTCGGTTTCCGGCATCCCGAGAAGGTGCGTCAACGCGATCGACTGGAGCGGAAGGGCGAACCCGCGTACCATCTCGATCTCGCGCGCGTCCAGCAGTGGGGCGAGGAGGCGGCCCACCAGCGCCTCGATGCGCGCAGCGTAGTCGGGTGCGGCGGGCTTCAGGAAGATCGGTTTCAACTGGTCGCGCACCGTCTTGTGCAGCGGCGGATCGGCCTCGATCGGCAGCTGCCTGACCGAGCGGACACCGGTCTCGGCGGGGATCGGCACCCGGAACGGCGCGTCGGAGCTGTAGGTCTGCCAGGCCTTCGCCGCCTCGCGCACCGCGCGGTGGCCGAGGATCATCGAGATGGGTTCACCTTCGAAATCGGCCAGCAGCACGCCGTCACGGCGGCGCGGCTCGGCAAAGGGGTCGCGGTCGAGGTCCGGGGGCATCGCCGACCCTAGCGCCCCGGCGGCGCTTCGCCTTCGCCTTCCGCCGCCTCTTTCGCCGCTTTCTCGGCGCGGGTCTTCTTGAGCATCCGGTCCATCTTGACCCACTGCCACACGCCAAAGCCGATCGCTATGCCGTAGAACAGCACGATCTCGATCCACCCCATTTCGCCCATCGCGCGCTCCTAGCCCTGTTCGGCGAGGAAGGCGGCGATCAGCGCGGCGGCCTTCTCGGGCGCTTCCTCGTGGGCAAGATGGCCGAGACCGGGGAGCACGTCCAGCCGCGCATTCGGCAGCCACCCGGCGGCGTCGCGCGCCCAAGCCAGGGGAATCGCCGGGTCTTTCGCGCCATGGACCAGCAGCACCGGGTTCGCGGCCTCGTGCATTCGGACGCGCAGGGACGGCAGGTCCCAGTTCGCCATCATCGCGAGGCCCCCGCCCGCGTGCTCGGCGTTCTTGAACAGGGTGCGGTAGCACTCGAACCCTGCGGCATCGATCCTGGAGCGGGTCGAACGCCACAGGAACCGCTCGGCGCCGCCCGCCCAGTCGATGCTGCCCGCAAACAGCCGCGGCACCAGCGGGTTGACGAACAGCGCCTTGGCGATCGCGGGATAGATCTGCGCGAGCGGGCCGGGGAAGGGCCGCAGCGCAGCCGAGAGGCCGACGACCGGTCCGTTGAAGCCATGCGCCAGCGCCAGTTGCAGCGCGATCGCCGCGCCTGCCGAGTGGCCGACAATCGCGGCAGGCTCCAAGCCGAGCGTGTCGAGGAGCCCGGCGACCTCGCGCGCCATGGCGGGCAGACTCATCGCGTAGGCATCGTGCCCGGTGGTGAAGGCGTGGCGGGGCAGGTCGATGGCGGTGACGGCGTGGGTCTGTGCGAGCAGCGGCAACACGTCCCGCCACGAATGGACCGAGGCGCCGGTGCCGTGGAGGAGGAGCAGGGGCGGCCCCTCTCCCATGCGCTGCACGTGCCAGCGGCCGCGCCCGCTGACCACGAAGTCGCTCGCCTCGCGGTGCGGCCAGATCCGCCCCTCGCGGTTCCAGTCGAGACGGCTCATGCCGCGCGGGCAATCGGCTGGGCGGCGTTGATCGCGGCCTGGAGCATCTTCGCGTCTGCCCGGGGCAGGGCGAGGAAGCGTCCGCCCAAGGCGTTCGCCAGTGCAGCGCCCTCGGGGCCGGGGCGGGCGGAGATGTCGACCACCAGCGCGTCGATCCCGCGCGCGGCGATGGCCTTGGCGGCGTTCTCCGCGTCCTCGCGCGCCTGCTGGCGGCCCGGCTGCCCGTCGGCAGCGATGTTGGCGCGCCCGTCGGTGAGGATCACCAGCGCGGCGCTCCGCCCCTTGGCGATGACGCTCTCGGCCACCTCGCGCGCGGCGTTGAGGCCGAGCGCGAGAGGGGTGCCGCCCCCGCCGGGCAGTTCCGACAGGCGCCGCCGCGCGCGGGTGAGCGAGCGGGTGGGGGGCAGGAGCAGTTCCGCGGTCGTGCCGCGGAAGGCGACCAGCGCGACCTCCGAACGGGTCACATAGGCCTGCGCCAGCATCAGCTCGACCGCGCCCTTGGCCTCGGCGAGCCGCGCCGCTGCCGCAGAGCCCGAGGCATCGACCGCGAATATCGTGACCCGCGCGGCACGCTCCTCGAAACGGCGAATCCGGAGGTCCTCCTTGCGCATCAGGATCGGCGAGGCAGGATCGGCCCCGGCCTCGCGGCGGCGCACCTGCTGCCACGGGACGGCGGCGCGCAAGCTGTCGATCAGCGCGAGCTTGGCGCCCCCGCGCGGCATCCCCGGCCGCGCGCCGAGCGGCTTGCCGCGCGTGGCGGCCTTGCGCTTCTGCCCGGTGCCGCTGCTCGAACCCCGGCGCGGGGCCTTGCCCTGCGCGAGCTGTTCCAGGAGCCCCGGCGGGATCGCCGCCTTGGCCGCTTCGACGAGCAGTTCGGAGAGGTCTGGGTCCTGCTGCTGCTGATCGCTGTCCGATTGGTCGTCGCGCTCGCCATCGGGGGGTGGCGGGGGCGGCTCCTCCTCGGGGGGCTGCTCCTCGGGCGGGGCTTCCTGCGGCGGCAGCTGCGTGGCGCGCGGGCCGAGGATGAGGCGCACGGCGCCGGTGAGGTCTTCCTTCTCCGCCTTGGTGCGACCCTCGAGCGCGGCGAGCCCGCGCGCCGCCTCGCCGGCGAAGAAGAGGGCGCGCAAGCTCTCCACCCCGAAGGCGGCGGCGGTGGCGGCGAGGGCGCGCAGCTGTCCGTCCTCGAGCGGGGCGACATCGGCGAGCGCGCCTGCTGCGGGCGGCATCTCCACCCCCTGCCAGCGGCGCGAGGCGGCGAGATCGCAGGGGAAGGCGAGGCGTTCGGCGAGGCTCACCGGCGGGGCCTCGTCCTGCTCCACCGCGTCGTCGAGCAGCACCAGCGCGGTGTTCCCCTCGTCGAGCGCCTGCGCGAGCCGCCCGGCGACCGATCCGTCGATTCGCTCGGCCATGCCGGCGATCAGCGCGCCGCCCTGTGCCTCCTCGATGAGGCCCTTCTGGCGCACGGGCTTGCCCGAGGAGAGGCTCGCGGCGAGGTCGATCCCGCCCAGCAGCCGCTCGTCGTCGACATGGCCGGGCATCCGACGCAGCGGTACGGCCTCGGCGAGCGCGGCGACCAGCGCCTCGCGCGCCGGGGAAGACCCGCGCAGCACCATTCCCTTGAACACCCGCGGCGCGAGAGCGAAGAGCCGCGCCGCCAGCACCGCATCCTCGAGCGGATCGGCGGGCGGACTTGCCTCCATCATCCGAACAGCTCTTCGATGGCGCGGGTGATGCGGACGGTGGAGCCCGTCTCGTCGAGCACGTCGCGGCGCAGCCGGTGGCGCAGCGCCGAAGGCGCGATGGCGATGAGGTGCTTGCGGGTGACGCTCTTGGCGCCTTCCAGCGCCGCCAGCGCCCGGGCGGCGCGCATCAGGGTCAGCTCGCCGCGCAGCCCGTCGGCACCCACCGCCAGGCACAGGTTCGCCGCATCGCGCAGCACGTCCTCGCCGGGCACGAGCTTGGGGAGCTTCGCCTTGCCCTTGGCGATGCGCTTGAGGATCGCCTCATCCTCGTCGGCCCAGCGTGCGGCGAAGCCCTTGGGATCGGCCTCGTTCTCGGCCACCAGCTTCATGATCTCGATCCGGACCTCGATGTCCTTGGGCGTGCGCACCTCCACCGACAGGCCGAAGCGGTCGAGGAGCTGCGGGCGCAACTCGCCCTCTTCGGGGTTGCCGCTGCCGATCAGCACGAACTTGGCCGGATGGCGCACCGAAAGCCCCTCGCGCTCGACCACGTTCTCGCCCGAGGCGGAGACATCGAGCAGCAGGTCGACGAGGTGATCCTCGAGAAGGTTGATCTCGTCGATATAGAGGAAGCCGCGGTGGGCCTTGGCGAGCAGCCCCGGCTCGAAGGCCTTCTCGCCCGATCGCAGCGCACGCTCGAGGTCGAGGCTGCCGATCACCCGGTCCTCGGTCGCGCCCAAGGGCATATCGACGAAGGGGACGGGGCGCTCCACCATCTTGCCGCTGCCGACCACGCCCGGATAGCGCGCCTGGTCCTCCTTCGAGCCGCCATAGGGGCAGCCCTCGGCGGCCATGATCGGCGGCATCAGCGCGGCGAGCGCGCGTGCGGCGGTCGATTTGCCCGTGCCGCGATCGCCGAACACCATCACCCCCCCGATCGAGGGGTCGACGGCCGCGATCAGCAGCGCCTGTTTCATCTCGTCCTGAGCGACGATTGCTGAGAAGGGAAAACGTGCCATAGGACGCATTCTTCTAGCGCCGCCTGTGGCTCCGACAAGCGTCAAGTTGACCTGAATCCCCGTCCAGCTGGCTTGACACTACCGCTTGCCGAGCCGGTTCAGCACCAGCACCGGCAGGAGCCCCACCGCGAGAAGGATCAGCGCCGGGATCGCCGCCTCGACCAGCCGTTCGTCGCCGGCGAGGCGGTAGGTGCGCGTCGCCAGGGTCTCGAGATTGAAGGGGCGCAGGATCAGGGTGGCGGGCAGTTCGCGCAGGGTGTCGATGAAGACGAGCGCGGCGGCCCCCGCGAGGCTGGGCGCGAGCAGCGGGGCGTAGATCCGGGCCAGCACCCGCGAGGGGCCGGCGCCGAGGCTGCGCGCCGCAGCGTCGAGCCCCGGGGGGATGCGGGCAAGGCCGCCGCTCACCGAATTGTAGGCGACCGTCAGGAAGCGCACCGAGAGCGCATAGATCAGCACCGCGCTGGTGCCGGTCAGGAGCAGCCCGCCGCTCCAGCCGAGGCTGTCGCGGGCGAAACGCGTAAGGCTCACGTCGAGCGCGCCGAGCGGCGCGAGCAGCCCGACGGCGAGCAGCGCGCCGGGCAGGGCATAGCCGAGCGTCGCCAGCCGGATCGCGCTTGCGGTGACAGGAGAGGTCGAGCGCGCGCGGGCGAAGGCGAGCACCAGCGCGGTAACGAGGCACAGGGCCGCCGCCACCACGCCGAGCTTGAGGCTGCTGCCGAGATAGGTCGCAAGGTCCCCCGCGGCGCCGCGGGCGGTGTCGGTCAGGGCGAGGCTGACGAGGTAGCCTGCCGGGACGACGAAGCCGATCAGCACCGGCAGCAGGCAGGCGGCGAAGGCCAGCCCCTTGCCCCCCAGGGTGAGCGCCACCAGCGGCTCGTCGGTGGCCCGGTCCGCAAGCCCGTCGCGGCTGGCGGTGCGGCCGTTGCGGGTACGCGCCTCGAAGGCCACCAGCGCGATGACGAAGAGCAGCATGACCGCGGCAAGCTTCAGGGCGGCGGCCCTGTCGCCCATCGCCAGCCAGCTGCGGAAGATGCCGGTCGAGAAGGTGGGAATCGCGAAGTAATCGGCCACGCCGAAGTCGGCGAGCACCTCCATCAGCACCAGCGCGAGGCCCCCGGCGATGGCGGGCCGGGCGGCCGGGAGGGCAACGTGCCAGAAGGCGCGCCACGGCGCGGCACCGAGGCTGCGCGCGGCGCGGAACTGGGTGAGGCTTTGCGTGGCGAAGGCGGTGCGGGCGAGGAGGTAGACATAGGGAAACAGCACCGAGCCCAATACGAAGGCCCCGCCGGGCAGCGAGCGGATGTCGGGAAACCAGTAGTCGCCCGCGCCCCAGCCTGTCGCACCCCGCAGCGCGCCCTGCACCGGCCCGGCATAGTCGAGAATCCCGGCATAGATGTAGGCCGAGAGGTAAGCGGGCAGCGCCAGCGGCAGGACCAGCGCCCAACCGAGCACCTTGCGGCCCGGAAAGCGGGTCGCCGCGATCAGCCACGCGCAACCCGTCCCCGTCACCCCCGCCAGCGTGCCGGTGAGCAGCATCAGGAGCGCGGTGTTGCCGATATAGGTCGGCAGCACCGTCGCCGCGAGCGCACCGAGCGCGGCGGTCCTGCCCGTGAGCGCTTCCCAGACGATGGCGGCGATCGGCAGGCCCGCGAGCACCGCCAGCACCAGCGCGGCGATCGTCCATCCGCCTGCGCCCCCGCTTGCGCTAAGAGGCGCAAAACGCCTAATGCGGCCCCCTCGCAACCCCGGAAGAGACCCCGGAAAAGACTGGGCTGGACCTGTCACTTGAGCCTCGAATTCCGTCATATTGCCCATGCTTACGGGCCCGTCAGGGCGCTGGAGGACGTCAGCTTCGTGGCGCCTGCGGGAGAGATCACCTGCCTGCTTGGCGCGTCGGGTTGCGGGAAGTCAACTCTGCTCGGCCTCGCGGCGGGAATGCTGGCGGTGCAGCAGGGCGAGATCCTGCTCGGGGGCGACGAGCTCGCCGCACCCGGCCGCAACCCGCCGCCCGAGGCGCGCCCCGTCGGGCTCGTCTTTCAGGACGGCGCGTTGTTCCCGCACATGACGCTCGCCCAGAACGTCGCCTTTGGCCTGCCGCGCGAGCGGCGGGGCGAGGCGAACACCTGGCTCGCCCGGGTCGGCCTCGGCGGGATGGGCACGCGCTATCCGCACGAGCTATCGGGCGGCCAGCAGCAGAGGGCCGCGCTCGCCCGGGCGATGGCGCCGCACCCTGAGGTGCTGCTGATGGACGAGCCTTTCGCCAGCGTCGACATCGTGCTTCGCCGGGCGCTGCGCCGCGAATGCCGGATCCTGCTGCGCGAGGCGGGCTCGACGGTGGTGCTGGTCACCCACGACCCCGCTGAGGCGCTCGACATCGGCGACCGGATCGCGGTGATGGAGGCGGGGCGGATCGTCCAGTTCGGCACCCCGCAGGAGCTCCACGAGGCCCCCGCCACCGCCGCCGTCGGCGCGATCTTCGGCGGGGCGCAGGTGATCCGCGGGCGGCATCGCGAGGAAGGGCTCGACACCGTCTTCGGCCTGTGGCCGTTCGCCTCGCTGGTGGGCGCGTTGCCCGAGGGCGAGGCGCTCGACCTGCTCGTCCAGGCCGACCGGCTGGTACCGGTCCCCGATCCGCGCGGCTGCCGGGTGCGCGACGTGCATCCGCTGGGCGCGCGGTTGCGGGTGCTGCTCGAGACAGGCACGGGTGAGGCAATCACCTGCGAGACCGCGCTGCCGGTCGACCCGGACAAGACCTACAGCGTCATTCCCGATCCCGAGAGCGTGCGGGCCTTCGCGCGCACATAGTCCTTGCGCGGGCTGCATTTCTATTGCAAGTCATTCGCAAGAGCCCACGGAAAGACCTCTTCCCATGAAACGCATCGTCATCGCCGCGCTCACAGGCCTCAGCCTCGGCCTGCTCGGCGCCTGCACCCAGAGCGAGGAGCAACCCGCCGACGCCGTGCCGATCACCGGCGAGGTGAATGTCTACTCCTCCCGTCACTACGACACCGACCTTGCGCTCTACGACGATTTCACGAAGCAGACCGGCATCAAGGTCAACCGCATCGAGGCCGACGCCGACGCGCTGATCGAGCGCATCCGCGCCGAGGGCGAGTTCAGCCCGGCGGACCTGCTCATCACCACCGATGCCGGCCGACTGTGGCGTGCCGAGGAGGCGGGGATCCTCGCCCCGGTGGATTCGCTGGTCCTCCAGCAGCGCATCCCCGCCAACCTTCGCGATCCCGGCAACCGCTGGTTCGCGCTGACCACCCGTGCGCGGATCGTCATCTACAACAAGGCCAAGGGGGCGCCTGTCGGCCTCGCCACCTATCAGGATCTCGCCAGGCCGGAGTTCAAGGGGCGCATCTGCATGCGCTCCTCCTCGAGCGTCTACAACATCGCGCTGCTGTCCAGCATCATCGCCCATGACGGCGAGGCGGCTGCGGGTGCCTGGGCCAAGGGCGTGGTCGCCAACTTCCAGCGCCCGCCGCAGGGCAACGACGTCGCCAACATCGAGGCGGTCGCGGCGGGCGCCTGCGACATCTCGCTGGTCAACACCTACTACCTCGCCCGCTTCGCCACGCCGGAAAAGCGCAAGGTGCTGGATGCGGTCGGGATCATCTTCCCCAACCAGGCGACCACCGGAACCCACGTCAACATGAGCGGTGCGGGCGTGGTGAAGACCGCGCCCAACCGGGCGAATGCGGTCAAGTTCCTCGAATACCTCGCCTCCGACAGCGCCCAGAAGTACCTCGCCAACGGCAACAACGAATATCCGGCTGCCCGGGGCGTGGCGCCGACGTCGGCGGTCGAGGCGCTGGGCACCTTCAAGGCGGACACCTTGGGGGCCGCCGAGATCGGCCGCAACGAGGCCAAGGCGACCGAGCTTTTCAACGCCGCGCGCTGGAACTGAGCGGGGCCGGGCAAGTCCCCCTTTTGCCGCGCATCGCGAAACTGTCTTGAAGGCGCGCGGCGAAACGTTCATTTGCGCGCCCGACCGTCGCCCTGCCGGGCGGCTCCCTTGCTCCACCCGAGGACCAGCGTGAACCAGCCCATCATCGACCGCGACCAGTTCACCGAAAACGCGGCGCTTTCCGTCGAGACCATCACCGATGTCCACCACTGGTGCGACGGGCTGTTCAGCCTGAAGATGACACGGCCCGCCAGCTTCCGCTTCCGTTCGGGCGAGTTCGTGATGATCGGCCTTCCGGGCGACAACGGCAAGCCGCTGCTGCGCGCCTATTCGGTCGCCTCGCCCTCCTACGCCGAGGAGCTCGAGTTCCTGTCGATCAAGGTGCAGGACGGCCCGCTGACCTCGCGGCTCCAGCACATCAGGGTCGGCGATCCGATCTACCTCGGCAAGAAGCCGACCGGCACGCTCGTGACCGACGCGCTGTTGCCCGGCAAGCGGCTGTTCATGCTCTCGACCGGCACCGGCCTTGCGCCCTTCATGAGCCTCGTGCGCGATCCCGAGGTCTACCAGATGTTCGAGGAAGTGATCGTGGTGCATTCCGTGCGCAACGTGAACGAGCTGGCCTATCGCGAGCTGCTGGAATCGAAGCTCGAAGGTGATCCGCTGCTGGAAGACGAAGACCGCGCGCGGATGATCTACGTCCCCACTGTCACCCGCGAACCCTTCCGCACGCAAGGGCGCATTCAGGCGCTGATCGACGATGGCCGGCTGTTCGAACAGTCCAAGGGCCCGCAGCGCTTCGTGCCCGAGGAAGACCGCGTGATGCTGTGCGGGAGCATGGCGATGATCAAGGACCACGCGGCTGATCTGGAGCGCCGCGGCTTCGAGGAAGGCGCGAACAACAAGCCGGGGCAGTTCGTGATCGAACGGGCGTTTGTGGGGTAGTTCCCCGCCCCGGGCTCGACCCGGGGCCCCGCTGCCTTTTGGCCGGACATTGCGAAGAAGAACCCTAGCCCCGGATCAAGTCCGGGGTGACGGTTCATTCTTTGTCGGTGAGTTTTTCAATCTAGAATTTGGACGTTTCGGCTTCGCTGGGCCATCACGCACCAACATCGAAGGCTCGAACATCCATCCAGGGATTGATGGCAATGGCTCTGCGGCACCTTCGAGCCGGTAACTGAAGATGGGCCCGACCAGCATGCGCATGATGCGTAAATCACAAGTAGCAGCGTGAAGTGCGTAGAGATTGAAGTGCAAGTCCTCCATTTTCTCGCGTTCACGTATGCCGGTAAAGTTCATGTTGACCCAGCATTCTGGATTGTATTCCGACATCACCGTGAGGAAATGGGTTAGCCGATCTCGGAAGAACTGCAATTCGCCCAAATGACTGAATAGCGTATCAACGTACTGCTTTCGTTCAGTCTCAGCGCCAGTGACTCGCAATAGGCGCTTAATGGTATCCTTAAGCGGTGACATGCGCTGCCCTCCCAACATCGCAACGACCGCATCATCACGCTTTTCCAGACGAGTCACCGCCACATAAACGGCGCATGTAAGCTCATGTTCGAGGGCCGTGTAGCTATGATGCAGCTCGCCTAAGAGGCGGAAAAAAAGCGAAGCAGCTTCGTCTTCATTGAGCTGAGCGTTTCCAGAGTCAGATTCCATTGTTCTATCTTTGCTTGCCTTGGTCGCCGCTCGCAACCAATTGGTTGCTGCACATCAGCATTTTGGCGCCAAGCACGCAAATCTCTGCCAGTGTCGCTAGACCCCCACTTTCGCGCTTGACCCCCGCGCTCGCCCCTGTTCAATCGTGGCAAATTGAAACCCATCTGCCCGGAAAGAACCTGAGATGCTCGCGACCGCCTATCGCACCGCCTATAACGAAGACCACGAGGCCTTCCGCGATACCGTCCGCAAGGTCTTCGCCGAACACCTCGCCCCGCACATGGACGAGCATGAGGCGAACGGCATCGTCCCGCGCGACATCTGGAAGACAATGGGCGATGCCGGGATGCTGTGCATGACGGTAAAGGAGGAGAACGGCGGCCTCGGCCTCGATTTCGGGTTCAACTGCGTGCTGACCGAGGAGCTGTCCTACCTCGGCTCCTCGGCGGGCTTCACGCTCCAGAACGACATCACGGCGAACTACTTCGAGCGCCTCGGCAATCCCGAGCAGCGCGCCAAATATCTCCCCGGCATGGTCAGCGGCGACATCATCACCGCGATTGCCATGACCGAACCGGGCGCAGGATCAGACCTCCAGGGCATCCGCACCACGGCGAAGAAGGACGGCAACCACCTCGTCATCAACGGCTCGAAGACCTACATCACCAACGGCCAGAACGCCGACTGCGTGATCGTGGTCGCCAAGACCGATCCCGAGAAGGGCGCGAAGGGCATCAGCCTCGTTCTGGTCGATGCCGATACCCCCGGCTTCGAGCGTGGGCGCAACCTCGACAAGATCGGGCAGCACGCCGCCGACACCTCCGAGCTGTTCTTCAACGATTGCCGCGTGCCGATGACCAATATCCTCGGCGCGGAAGGCATGGGCTTCGTGCACCTGATGGAGGAGCTGCCGCAGGAGCGCCTCGGCATCGCGGTCGGCGCGCAGGCCGCGGCGCAGCGCGCGTTTGATGAGGCGGTGAAGTTCACCAAGGATCGCAAGGCTTTTGGCAAGACCGTATTCGAATTCCAGAACACCAAGTTCACCCTCGCGGACCTCAAGGCCAAGCTGCAAGTGGGCTGGGCGCACCTCGACTGGGCGATCCGCAAGCACCTCGCAGGCGAGCTCACCACCGACGAGGCCTCGGCGGCCAAGCTGTGGCACACCGACCTCCAGTGGGAATGCTGCGACACCGCTCTGCAACTCCACGGCGGCGCGGGCTACATGAACGAATACGCCATCGCCCGCCTGTGGCGCGATGCGCGCGTGACCCGCATCTTCGGCGGCACCAACGAGATTATGAAAGAAGTGATCTCGCGGTCGATCTGACCTTACGTCTCCCCTCCCCAGCGGGGAGGGGGCGGGGGTGGGGGCGTGCGCCCTATCGACCGTGGAACCCCCATCCCCGGCCCTTCCCCAAGTGGAAGGGAGTAAGAAGTGCGGAGCAAGCCTCATGACCGACCCCCTCGACTTCACCGGCCAGCGCGTCCTCGTCATCGGCGGGTCGAGCGGGATCGGCAACGGCATCGCCCACGGCTTCCGCTCGGCCGGGGCGAGCGTGACCGTCACCGGCACGCGCCCCGATTTCGGCGACTACCTTGAGGCCGAAGACTCGGACTTCACCGGCCTCGACTACCGCCAGCTCGACCTCACCGACCGCGAGGCGGCGGGGCGGTTGGCGGAGGGCTTCGGCCCGCTCGACGTGCTGGTGCTGTGCCAGGGCACGGTCCGCTACGGCCGGCAGGAGTTCACCCGCGAGGGGTGGGATCAGGTCATCGACATCAACCTCAATTCGGTGATGGACGCCGCCACCGCCTTCCACCCGGCGCTGGCCGAGGCGAAGGGGCGGATCATCATCGTCTCTTCTGTCGCCGCGTTCAAATCGACCATCGGCACCCCCGCCTATGCCGCCTCCAAGGCCGGCGCGGCGAGCCTTACCAAGACGCTGGGCGAGGCCTGGGCGAGGGACGGCATCCGCGTCAACGGCATCGCCCCGGGGCTGGTGCCGACCAAGCTCACGTCAGTCACCACCGACCACCCCGAACGGCTCGAGGCGAGCCTCAAGCGCATTCCTCTGCGCCGCATGGGCACGCCCGAAGACATGGCCGGCGCCGCGCTGTTCCTTGCCTCGCCGCTCTCGGCCTACATCACCGGGCAGACGCTGGTGGTCGACGGCGGCCTCACCCTCGCCTGAGGAGACCCGACAGATGCAGTTCACCCGCCTCGGCCCCTCCGGCCTCGCCGTCTCGCGCCTGTGCCTCGGCTGCATGAGCTATGGCGATACCTCCAAGGGCTGGCACGGCGACTGGCTGCTGGACGAGGAGGCCGCGCGCCCCTTCTTCCGCGAAGCGCTCGAGGCAGGGATCAACTTCTTCGACACCGCCAATATCTATTCGGGCGGCACCTCGGAGGAGATCACCGGCAAGCTCCTCAAGGAAATGGCCCGCCGCGACGAGATCGTGGTCGCCACCAAGGCCTTCGGCGTGTGGCGCAACGCGCCCAATTGCGGGGGGCTGTCGAGGAAGGCGCTGTTCCAGGCGATCGACGACAGCCTCACCCGGCTCGGAATGGATCATGTCGACCTGTTCCAGATCCACCGCTGGGACGATCGCACCCCGATCGCGGAGACGATGGAGGCGCTCCACGACATCGTGAAGGCCGGCAAGGCGCGCTATATCGGCGCCTCCTCGATGTTCGCCTGGCAATTCGCCCGCGCGCAGGAAACCGCGCGGGCCAACGGCTGGACGCTGTTCATCTCCATGCAGAACCAGCTCAATCTCCTTTACCGCGAGGAGGAGCGCGAGATGCTCCCGCTGTGCGGCGCGGAAGGCGTGGGCGTGATCCCGTGGAGCCCGCTCGCGCGCGGGCGCCTGACGCGGCCCTGGGGGACAAGCACCGTCCGCAGCGAGACCGACGCGGTCGGCAAGGCGCTCTACAAGGCCGAGGACGAGGCCGACCGCGCGGTCGTCGACGCCGTGGAGGCGGTGGCGGCGGCGCGCGGGGCGCCGATGGCGACCATCGGCCTCGCCTGGCACTTCACCAAGCCGCAGGTGACCGCCCCGATCATCGGCGCCACCCGGCCCCAGCACATCGCCGACGCGGTCCGCGCGCTCGACATCACCCTGTCGCCCGAAGAGACCGCTAGTCTCGAGGCGCCCTACCGGCCCAAATTCCCGACCGGCATGGGGATGCCGATGCCGGCGATGGACAAGGTCAGCGTGATCTGAACGCCCCCTCCCCGCCGGGGAGGGGGTTGGGTGCGGGACCCGCGAGGGCGAAGCCGAGCGGCCCCCGCCAGCGGCCGCGTCCGGGCGCGCGCGGCGACGGCGACTGCGGATCGGCGCGTCAGACCGCGCCCGTGGGGGGCCTCCAGGTCGGGTCTTTGCTCGCTTCGTGACACACATCTGACATCCGGTCACAGTCCCGTCATATCCCTGCGTCACGCCCCGGGGCGAATCCGGGGCCCCGCACACACATGGACGTCGTCAACATTTTCCTCACCGGCGAGCTCGGGACAAGCCTCGAGGACTTCGTCCACGACCACCGCCGCTTCACCTTCGACCGGCTCGGCCCCGAGGGGCCGATGCGGCTGGTGGAGGGGCCGATGTGGGCCTTCGTCGACTGGGTGCTCCCCGATCTCGCGGGCCTCGAAATGTGCCGCCGGCTGCGCGCCGACCCGCGCACCGCCGAGGCGCACGTGACCATGGTGCTCGAAGCCGACGATCCCGAGGACCGCCGCCGCGCGCTCAGGGCCGGGGCCGACGACTACGTGATCGGACCGCTGACCCGCACCGCCGTGCTCGACCGGGTGCTGGCGCTGCAATCGCGCGGAGCCGAGCGCCTCGCGCCGCATCGCTTCGAGCTGGGCGCGCTGACCATCGACATGGCGGCCCTGCAGGCGCGCTGGGCGGGGCAGCCGATCGTCCTCAGACCCAACGAGTTCCGGCTGCTGCGCTTCCTCGCCGAGAACCCCGGCCGTGTGTTGACCCGCGCGGACCTGATCGCCGGCCTCGGCAAGCGCGAGCCGCCGATCGACGAGCGCACGGTCGATGTGTGGGTCGGCCGCCTGCGCCGCGCCATCCGGGCGGCGGGCGGGGGCAACCCGCTGCGCACCGTGCGCTCGATGGGCTATGTCTTCGACCTTGCGTAAGGCGGTGGCAGGCACGCCGCCGACTTTGCGGCAGACCGAACGGCGGCGCATCTTAATGGTGTCGACCAAGCTATTCTGGGTTAGGTAAAACGCAGGTGTGGAGGAGACTAGCGCAATGATTCTTGCCCGGGCGAGCGGCCTCGCCCTTGCTGGCGCGGTCGTGTGCGGCGCCGTCCCCGCCGCTGCCGACGTGATGGAGCTCGGTCCTGCGGGCGCCCGCTGGGTCGCCGGTCCGCTGGCAGGGCGCGGGCC
>NZ_JAPFGY010000010.1 GCF_026586795.1 Erythrobacter sp. WG | reverse complement strand
CCCCCCCCTTTCTTGTGCCGCTGTCTGGCGATCAGAAGCGGAAGGTCGCCGTCCCGCGCACAACCTGCGCATCGGCATACTGGCGGCCGATGGTGGTGTCGTAGCCTGCGGTGAAGGTGAACGGACCCTTTCCGAAGGTCGCGCTCGCCCCCACTTCGCCCCACGCCTGATCGGGGCTGCGGAGCGTGAAGTTGGCGAACGGGCCGATCCCTTGCGCGAAGTTGGCGGCGAGCACGTTCGGGCCGTTCTGGAACTCCCACACCATCTTGGCGGTGGCGTTGAGCGTCAGGACCTCGCCGCGCTTCGCATAGTCGAAGCCGAAGCGGGCCTGGGTGCTCTTGAAGTTCCGGCGCGCGACCGCAAGGCCGAGCGTGCCACCATCTTCGTTGATCGTCTCGAGGTTGATGCTCGCGTAGCGGCCCTCGATGCCCGGCGAGATCGTGCCGATGCCGGTCACGATATCGTAGGACAGGCCGAGCGCACCCGAGATCAGCAGGTCGTCCGACGACGAGCGCAGGTTCTGCGTCGCGCCCAGGAACTGCACCGTGCGGCGGGTGTCGAAGCCGACGCTGCCGATGCTGAACTGGCCATCGAAGTTGACGCCGCCCTCGAGCTGGTGCCGCGCGTAGATCGAGGCCGCATAGGTCGAGCTTTCGGTCCGCTGTGCAAGCGGGGTATCGGCATCGAGCGAGCTGTAGTAGCCCGAGAAGCCCAGCATGGTGCGCTCGCCCGGATAGTACTCGACGCCGCCGGCGATATAGAAGCCTTCCATGTCGCGGCGCTGGTTGTAGCCCGGAAGCTCACCAACGTTGCCGGTGACATAGCCGCCCGACAGGAAGATCGCGATATTGTCGGGCAGGTTCGCTTCACGCATCTCGGTGTTCTCGGCCCCGTCCTGCAGCGCCATCACCGCGCCGCCGAGCGGCTGGCCCATCGGCGAAAGGCTCATCTGCGCCAGCTCCAGCGGCCGGCCGGTGATGGCGATCTTGCCGCCGGCCCGGTCCCGGTCGGCTTCGCGCAGACGGGCGTCGTTGAAGTTCTGCAGGAAGTTGACGCTCTGCGCCGAGATCGACAGCACCGCCTGCTCGTTCACCGGCGCAAGCGCGTTGAAGGTGCCGCGGATGGTGTCGACCGAGGCGAAGTCGAGCGCGTAGAGCCCGGCCAGCGCCGCGTTGGAGCGGTTCTGGTCGAACAGCTGCGCATAGGCCCGCTGCACCGGATTGTTGCCGTCGATCACCGTGCCGTAGCTCGCCGCGCGGATCTGCATCAGCACCGCGTTCGCCTGATAGGTGAACTGCTGGCTGAGGATCGGCGAGAGGCTCTGGGCGGCGAAGGTGCCGGTCACCCCGCCGGTGGCGGTGAGGATGGTGAACTGGCGGCCAAGGCCGTTGACCTGTCCGGCGATCCCGGTGCCGACGACCACTTGGCCCCCGACGCTGGCGCGGCCGGTCACCGCGATCCGGTCGGAATCGGCGCCCGCCACGTCGAGCAGGTAGGTCGTGCCCGAGGCGAGGACGAGGTTGCCGGCCACCGAAAGCGTACCGACCGTCCCGTTGGTGCCCGGTGCAATCGTGCCCGCGACGCTGTTGACGAACGGCGCGGTGATCGTGCCCGTGCCTTGCAGCATCCCGGAGAGGATGAAGATGTCGTTGACCGAGTTGAGGCGGCCGTTGACGTTGATCATGCCGCCGAGCTGCGTCACGTCGTTGAGCGCGGTCAGCTGGCCGTTGCTGGCGATGGTGAGGCCGGCAAGGCCGCGCACCGTCAGCTTGTCGATGGTCACGGCGCTGCTGAGCGTCGTCGTGCCGCTGTTGGCCAGCGTCACGTCGAAGTAGCGCGGCAGCATGCCCTGGAGCCGGTTGCCGGCGGTGTTGTTGGGCACGAAGTTGGTCGCACCCGGCAGGCCGTTGGCGATGGTCGGTGCGGGCAACGTGAGGGCGGTGTTGAACGACGTCTCTTCCGAACCCGTCAGCGTGGTGCCGCCGAGGGTGCCATTCGCGATCACCGCTCCGGTGCCGTCGATGGTGTCGGTGCCGAAGTTGTTGGTGATGTCATCGCCCATGCCGGCGCTGTCGCCGGTGGAGACGTTCCGACCGCCGACGCCGCCGGTGGTGTTGACGGTGCGGCCGGTCGCGAGGTTGCGACACTGGTTCGGGCCGATCGCCGCGGTGATCGTCCCCTGCACACAGATCTCGCCGAACTGGCCCGACGAGCCGAGGCTTTGTTCGCCGCGCAAGGACGGGGTGCCGTTCACCAGCTGACCGTTGGGGCCGATGATGAAGTAGTTGGGATCCTGAAGCGAAACCCAGCGGGTCGGATCTTCCCAGTTGCCGTTCCCGGCAACCGCGCCGACGTAGCGGTAGGGGTTGTTGGCCGCGATCCAGTCCCAGTAGAGGTAGAGCGGCTGGTAGAACGACGCCGTGCCGTAGCTCGAGAAGGGCTGCGTCCCGAAGAAGCGCGAGCCGCCCGACAGCACGCCGATCACCACCTGGCGGTCGAAGGTGCGGTCGAGGATCAGCGGGCCGCCCGAGTCGCCGCCTGCTGTCGTGCCTTCTCTCGGCAGCGGGTTGTCACGGAAGACGTTAAAGTCGAGGGTCGTGGCCGCGGCCGTACCGCGACGCGGATCGTCGAAGTCGACCCAGTAGAGGTTCTGCGGACGATTGACCGAGAACCCGCCGAACAGGACCGTGTCGCGGGTGTTGAACGAGGTCAGCGCGCCCAGCCAGTTCTCGGCCACGCGGCGGCGGTAGTCGACCGCGCCCGTGTCCCCGAGGTTGCCGACGCCGTTGCGCCCATAACCGCTCAGGACCACGTGATAGCCTGTGCCGTTTTCCGGCGTGGAGTTGGTCGGCGGAGTCAACGCGGACAGCAGCAGCGCCCAGGTCGGAATGTTGCGCGCCGGCGTGTCGAGCGAGGCGATTGCCACGTCGCCGTAGAGGAAGCCTTGCGCCGCCGGTTCGAGCGACAGGGGGTTATAGACGAGCCCGTTGACGGTGTAGAAGTTTTCCGCCGTGCTCGTGGTGAACGCCGCACGGTTCTGCGCGGTGGAGCCGAACAGCCAGTTGAGCAGCGGCGAGGTGCCGGCCGGCTGGCCGGGCTGCGTCGTGTTGTTCGAGTTGTTGAAGCCGAAGCCGATCGCCACGCCGCCCGACGCCGAGCCGTAGGCGGTGGCGGCGCGCGTGTTGACGCAGTGCGCGGCGAACAGCACGGTGCGCGGGTTGATCAGCGACCCGGTGCACAGGCCAAGGCCGACACCGCCCGCCGGGTTCGGGGTGGCGACGATCATCTGGCCGATGCCGTTGATGTTGACCGGGTCGAGCGCGGTGGTCGGCGTGCCCGGCTGACCGATGACGATCTGCGGCCGGTCGACCGTGATCTCGCCAACATAAGTTTCGAGCGTGGTCGAGAGCGCAGTCTGGCGGGCGCGGACCGCTTCCTCGGCGACAGCGAAGTCGGCCGCCGTCATGCCGTGACGGACATCTTCAACCTCGGTGATGTCGAGCCGGGGGTTCGTCGCCGGAGCGTTCGTCTCGGCATGAGCCGCGCCCGAGCCCAGCGCCACACCCAGCATTGCCACGCTCGTCATAAGCGCCGGACGCAGCCGGCGATCGTTCTTGATCATGATATACCTCAACCCTGTTACGAACCGGAATCATAAGGGGAAATCCGGTAAGGCTGCGCACACTAATCAGCAGCGATCACAGGGCAAGAGGCACAGAACATTTACTTCCGGGCGTGGCAATCCTGCATCATGTTAGATTCTTGCGGTGGCGTCAGCATCCGAGCGGGCTGAGGTTGTTGCCGAAACGGTGCTTAGCGAAGCACGAGAAACGTGGTGTATGCCGCGTAAAGCGCCACCAAGAGGGCACCTTCGACGCGCGACAGCCGCCATCCGCTGCGCAGTTGCACCAGCAGCAGCGCAGTGACGCCGAGCATGACCCAGATATCGAAGCCCGCGATCTCGGCCGGCACCGCGATCGGCTCGATCAGCGCGGTGATGCCGAGGATCCCGCACAGGTTGTAGATGTTGGAGCCAACAACGTTGCCCAGTGCCACGTCCTCGTGCTTGCGCAGCACCGCGACGATGCAGGCGATGAGTTCGGGCAGGCTGGTGCCGACCGCCACCACGGTGAGCCCGATGACGCTTTCCGAAACCCCCGCCGCGCTCGCCAGCACCACCGCACCCTCGACCAGCCACCCGGCGCCGAAGATGGCAGCGGTGAGCCCGGCCACGATCATGGCGCCGAGCACCAGCGGGCCGGCCTGGGGCGGAACCGACACGTCGGCCGCCTCGTGTTCGTGCCGCTCGCCTTCGGGGCAGGGCGCGGCGCTCTCCGATTTGTAGGCCCACCAGATGTACCCGACGAGGCAGGCGATCAGCGTGATGCCGGTCAGGGCGCCGAGCACGCCGTAAACGACCGCCCCCGTGCACAGCAACGCCGATCCCCCGAGTGCGATCGAATCCCTTCGGAACGACGCCGGATTGACCGACAACGGCAGGATCACTGCCGAGAGCCCGAGGATGAACAGGATGTTGGCGATGTTCGAGCCGACGACATTGCCGATCGCGATCCCCGGCGAACCCGCGAGCGCGGCCTGCACGCTGGTTGCGAGCTCGGGCGTCGAAGTGCCGAAGCCGACGATCGTGAGGCCTGCCAGCAAAGGCGAGATGCCTAGCCGAGACGCCATGCCCACAGCGCCGCGCACCAGCAGTTCCCCGCCGATGGCGAGCAGCACGAGACCTCCGGCGACTAGGGCTATCGATGACATCATGCCTGCGGTCATGGCAGCGCCCGTCCGTCCGCGCAAGCACAGGGTCGGGCGGTGGCGAAACGACTTTGCGCAAGGGGCGCGACAGGATATTCTGGCTCCGCGAAAGGCGGTCCGATGGCTGGCCGCCCGGAGACCTCGCGGGGGCGGGGAGGCAAGGGGGGACATCATGCGCACATCTCTTCTGGCGGCGATCTCGGTCGGCGCGCTCGCGGCAGGCAGCCTGTTCGTGGCCGGCACCGCGTCCTCGCAATCCTCGGGCAGGGCGCCGCTTCGTTATGCGATGGATGCAGCGACCATGAGCGGCTTCGGCGCGATGGGCGCAGGCGGCGGGGGCATGGGCGCGATGATGAGCATGATGCAGGGCGGCGCGCCCAAGCCGATCCGCACGCTCAATCTCCATCACGGGGCGAGCACGGCGCCCGCCGCACCCCTGACCGCGGGACAGGCGCAGGCCGACCATTTCATGCCGCAGGGCGCAGGTCTCGGCACCTCGGTGCGCCTCCTCCCGCTTCTGCGCCAGCCAGGCACACCGATGGAGGGAAGCTTCGAGCAGCCCAGCGGGCGGCTCCTCCTCTACTGGGGCTGCGGCGAGCGCGCGGCGCCGGGCCAGCCGGTGGTGATCGACTTTGCCAAGCTCGCCAAAGGCCAGGTGCCGCCCGGCCTCTACATGAATCCCATCGACCTGCCCGACGACTGGCGGATTACCGACACCAACAGCCGGACCTACACCTCCTGGCCGAGTGGACGGGAGACCCGCCAGGTGCCGTCGGCCGCCTCGCTGCTCGGCGCGCACCGGATCGCGTCGAACTATTCCAAGGAGATCAGCTTCAATCTCGCCGAGGACTTCATGCCGCCGCTCGCCGCCACCACGCGGGCGACCCGCGCGGGGGGCTACAACCTTGCTTGGGGCGGTCTCGACCGCGCGACCGGATACTATGCCTGGGCGATGGGCGCGAAGGACGAGCGCGGAGGACGGCCGGTCGAGATGGTGTGGTGGGCGTCCTCGCAGCAGCAGGCCTTCGGCGGGCCGCTGTGGGACTGGATCTCCCCGGCCGGCGTCCGCCGCCTCGTCGAGGCGGGGACGGTGATGCCGCCCGAGCAGCGCGAATGCGCGATCCCCGCCGAAGTCGTCAAGGCGGCGGGCGATGCCATGATGGTGAACCTTCAGGCCTACGGACCGCAGGTCGACTTCGCCTATCCGCCGCGCCCCGCCGATGCGAAGAAACCCTGGAACCTCGAATGGATCGCCCGCGTCCGGTTCCGCTCGGCGACCACGGTGCTGCCGGGGATGGACATGGGCGATATGGACGCGGGCGAGATGCGCGAGGCGCGCGGCGCCGCCGCGCCGCCGCCCGCGCCGCGCAAGCCCAAGTGCCGCGGTCTCAAGGGACTGGCGGAGCGCGCGGCTGGGCTGTGCGAATAGCCGCGCTGCGGCTCAGATCGTCAGGCCCAGGAACTCGGCAATCAGCGCATTGAAGCTGGCAGGCTCCTCGAAATAGGGCGAATGCCCCGCGCCAGGGAGCACCGTCATCCGCCCGTCGGCAAAATGCGGCAGCAGCCCGGCAAGCGCCGCGGGCGGCCAGATCGGATCGTGCTCGCCAGCGATGATCAGGACCGGCGCCGCGATCGCGGCGAGCTGGTCAAGCGGTACAAGCGCGTCAGGCCCGAACAGCTTCTCGGCCAGCGCGGGATCGGCGGGAGGATTGTAGGCACCAAGCTGGCTGTAGAGCGAGGTCATCAGCGGCGCGGCGGCGATGAACCCCTCCGTCAGCGCGAGCGCAGCGGGCCCGCGCTGGCCCATGCGAACGCGCGCCTGCGCGAAGGATTGGAGGCCGGGCGGGTGGGCGATCCCGGCGAGCGTGCAGCACAAGACAAGGCTTTCGACGAGATCGGGCCTGGCGAGGGCGAGGCGCACCCCGGTCCATCCGCCGAGCGACTGGCACACGACCTTGGCGCGCGTCGCGCCGGCAGCGGCGAGCACCGCCACGGCGGCCTCGATCATCTGCTCGGGAAGTCGGGCTGGATCGGCGGCATCGGATTCGCCGAAGCCGGGCAGGTCGTAGGCGATCACGTGGTGTGCTGGCGCGAAGGCGGCGAATTGCTGCCACCACGCCGCCCGGTTGGCGCCCGCGCCGTGGATGAACAGCACGCTCGCCTGATCCTCGTGCGGGCGTCCCTGTGCCGACCAGCGAATCCCGTTTGCTACCCCCTCCACTGCCCCAATCCTCCCGACGCGGTGCGACCCCGCGAATCACGTAGCAGGCGCTACGTCGGTGCGCCAGCCTTTCGCGCAGGAAAAAGGGGCGGGAGGATCCGATCCTTCCGCCCCTTCGCAAACATGCCCTGCGGGCCGGATTACATCGAGTAGTACATGTCGAACTCGACCGGGCAGGGGGTGGTCTCGGTGCGGATCACCTCTTCCCACTTGAGCTCGCAATAGCTTTCGATCTGGTCCTTGGTGAAGACGTCGCCCTTCAGCAGGAATTCGTGATCGGCTGCCAGCGAGTCCAGCGCCTCGCGCAAGCTGCCGCACACGGTCGGCACTTCGGCGAGTTCGGCCGGAGGCAGATCGTAGAGGTTCTTGTCCATCGCCTCGCCCGGGTGGATCTTGTTCTCGATCCCGTCGAGACCTGCCATCAGCAGCGCCGAATAGGCAAGATAGGGGTTGGCCATCGCATCGGGGAAGCGGAATTCCACGCGCTTGGCCTTGTCGCCCGCACCATAGGGGATGCGGCACGAGGCCGAACGGTTGCGCGCCGAATAGGCGAGCAGCACCGGCGCCTCGAAGCCCGGCACCAGCCGCTTGTAGCTGTTGGTGGTGGGGTTGGTGAAGGCATTCAGCGCCTTGGCGTGCTTGATGACGCCGCCGATGTAGTAGAGGCACATTTCCGAAAGGCCCGCGTATTCGTTGCCCGCGAACATCGGCTTGCCGTCCTTCCAGATCGACATGTGGGTGTGCATCCCCGAGCCGTTGTCCTGCTTGATCGGCTTGGGCATGAAGGTCGCGGTCTTGCCGTAGGCGTGGGCGACCTGGTGCACGACGTACTTGTAGATCTGCATCCGGTCGGCGGTCTGTACCAGCGTGCCGAAGGTCAGACCCAGCTCGTGCTGCGCGGCGGCGACCTCGTGATGGTGCTTGTCGCAGGGCAGGCCCATCTCGAGCATGGTGGTGACCATCTCGGCGCGGATGTCGACGGCGCTGTCGACCGGCGCGACCGGGAAGTAGCCGCCCTTGGCGCGCGGGCGGTGGCCCATGTTGCCCTGCTCGTATTCCTTGCTGGTGTTGCCCGGCAGCTCGATGTCGTCGATCGCGAAGCCGGAGCCGGCGTAGCCGTCCTCGAAACGCACGTCGTCGAACATGAAGAATTCGGCCTCGGGGCCGACATAGACCGTGTCACCGATACCGGTGGATTTGAGGTAGGCCTCGGCGCGCTTGGCGGTGGTGCGCGGGTCGCGGCTGTACCAGTCGCCGGTCGAAGGTTCGACGATGTCGCAGTTGATGACCAGCATCGGGGTGGCGCTGAAGGGATCGATCCAGGTTTCGGACAGGTCCGGCTTCAGGATCATGTCGCTTTCGTTGATGACCTTCCAGCCGGCGATCGACGAGCCGTCGAACATCAGGCCATCCTCGAGCTCGTCCTCGCCCATCACGCTGGCGACCATCGTGAGATGCTGCCACTTGCCCTTCGGGTCGGTGAAGCGCAGGTCGACCCACTCGATCTCCTCGTCCTTGATCTTCTTGAGGACGTCTTGCACTTTCGACATTGGTTTTGCCTCCGAGGTTGTTCTTGGCCGGCCCGCCACCGCGGCGCGCCGGAAACGGGAAGGGTCAGATCGCGTCGTCGTTGGTCTCGCCCGTGCGGATCCTGAGCGCGCTCTCGATCGCGGTGACGAAGATCTTGCCGTCGCCGATGCGGCCGGTCTGCGCCGCGGCGGCGATCGCCTCGACCACGCGCTCGGCCTGATCGTCGGCCACCACCACCTCGAGCTTCACCTTGGGCAGGAAGTCGACGACATACTCGGCGCCGCGGTAGAGCTCGGTATGGCCTTTCTGCCGCCCGAACCCCTTGGCTTCGGTAACGGTGATGCCGGACACGCCGATCTCGTGCAGGGCCTCCTTCACCTCGTCGAGCTTGAAGGGCTTGATGATCGCCTCGATCTTTTTCACGTCGTCCCCGTCCGTTCGGCCCGGTGCGCGAGGGGCCTTGGATGCTGACCGCTTCTTAACAAGAACCGTGCCAAGCTCTTAGATGATGGCTGCGTACGATCCTTGCCGCCCGAAGACTCAGGGGCCGGGAAGTCTTTCGCCGTTGCGGATCGGGTAGCAAGATTATGGTGCAGTGCGCAATGGTGCACAGCAACTCAGCGCATGCTGCCTACATTTTGGGCAGAGGTGAGGGATTCTACAGGGAGAGACCCGTCGCCTCGGGCAATCCGCACATCAGGTTGAGGTTCTGGATCGCCGCCCCGCTCGCGCCCTTGCCGAGATTGTCGAGCACCGCCACCAGCCGCGCCTGCGTGCCATCGGCAGTGCCGAAGACGTGCAGCCTCAGGCCGTCCCACGGCACTGCGTCCTTGCTAAGCAGCAGTTCGGACGGCGCGGGGGCAAGGGGCGCGACGGTGACGATCACGCTTCCGGCGTAGAAAGCGCAAAGAGCGCCGTGCAGCGCCTCAGCCTGCGGCTGTCCCGGCAGCGCGGCGAGCGGTAGGGGCACGTCGACCACCATCCCGCGGTGCGCCGGGATCACGCTCGGCGAAAAGACCGGCGCATGGGCGAGGCCGGCACAGGCCTGCATTTCGGCGAGGTGCTTGTGCCCGAGCTGGAGACCGTAGGCGCGAAAGGCGATGTCTGGCTCGGCGGCGAAGCGGTCGATCAGGGCGTTGCCGCCCCCGGAATAGCCGCTGACGGCGTTGACGGTGTAGGGCCAATCGGCCGACAGCAGCCCGGCGCGGACGAGCGGCGCGACCAGCGCAAGGAAGCCGGTGGGGTAACACCCAGGGTTGCTCACAAATTGGGCAGAGGCGATCGCCTCGCGCCCGATCAGCTCAGGAAACCCATAGGTCCAGCCCTCGGCCACGCGGTGTGCGCTCGAAGCGTCGATGAGCGGCGTGCCCGATCCTTGGGCAAGCCGCACCGCCTCCTTCGCCGCCTCGTCGGGCAAGCACAGGATCGCGATGTCGGCGGCATGGAGCGCGTCCCGGCGGGCGGCCTCGTCCTTGCGCCGGTCGTCGTCCAGAAGGATCAGGTCGAACTCATCACGCCCCTGCAAACGCTCGCGGATCTCGAGCCCGGTGGTCCCCACGGCCCCGTCGATGAACAGGCGTGTCGCCACGTCCTCAGCCTTCCGCCGGGGCGAGTTCGGCCGCCCGGCACCAGCCGCTCGGGCCCTGCGGTCCGGGGCAGCCCCACACCCACTCGCCCGCGACGTCGAGCAGTTCGAACCGGCTGCCCGCGGGAAGCGTCGCGAAGACCTCGGCATCGCCGCGCGGGGTGAGCCTGAGGCCCGCCCCGGCGGGGCCGACGGCGTGGACATGGGGGATCACGTAATGCGCGGCGAGGTGGCTTCCTGCCAGCGCGATATGGGCCAGGTCCCCGCGCAGCGGCAGCGTGCCGGGCGCAGGCTTCTCGACCGGGCCCTTGAGGCCCAGCACGCCCGCCGGCACTGCATACTCGCTTTCCACGCGGCTCGCGCTCATTCCCGTTCCGTCGCCTTCGCTGCTCGCCGCCCGCTCTCCCCGGAGCGCGGCGTGGCAGGCCCGTTAGCGGCAAGCGGGACGCGGGGCAAGGTCAGGCCCCACTCTCACTCGGCGTAGCGGGCCCGGATCGCATGCCATGCGGCCCTCAGGCCGAGACCGCGCCCGCCGCGCGCGCGGCCGGGCTTGGGGGCGGGGGTCCAGGCGAAGGTGTCGAAATGCACCCAGTCGATCCCCTCGCCCACAAAACGGTCGAGGAACAGCCCGGCGACGCTTGCCCCGGCGAAGGGGTTGGCGGCGGAGTTCGCCATGTCGGCGACATCGGAGGCGAGGTATTCGCGGTAGGATTCCGGCAGCGGCAATCGCCAAGCCGGGTCGTCGTGCGCCTTGCCAGCGGCAAGAAAGGCCTCGGCGGTTGCGTCGCGGCGGGCGAAGAGGGCGGGGAGATCAGGGCCCAGCGCCACCCGAGCCGCCCCGGTCAGCGTGGCGAAATCGACAATCAGATCAGGTGCTTCCTCCGAGGCGCGGGTCAGCGCATCGCCGAGGATCAGGCGCCCTTCGGCATCGGTGTTGTCGATCTCCACTGTCAGCCCCTTGCGGCTCCTGAGGATGTCCCCGGGCCGGAAGGCGCTTCCGGAGATCGCATTTTCCACAGCCGGAACAAGCAGATGCAGCCGCACCTTCAGCCGCGCCTCCATGACCAGCCCGGCGAGCGCGATGGCATGGGCGGCGCCGCCCATGTCCTTTTTCATCAGGCGCATGCCCGAAGCGGGCTTGATGTCGAGCCCGCCGCTGTCGAAGCACACCCCCTTGCCGACCACCGCCAGCACCGGGTGCGTAGGATCCCCCCAGGTCAGATGCATCAGCCGCGGCGCATGGTGGCGGGCGGCCGCACGGCCGACGGCGTGGACCATCGGGTAGTCCTGCTCGAGCTGATCGCCGCGCACCACGGCGAGCTGGGCCTTGCAGGCTTTCGCGAGCCGCTCGCACTCGGCCTCGAGCGCGGCGGGGCCCATGTCCTCGGGCGGCGCGTTGACCAGCTCGCGCACCAGCAATTCCGCTTGAGCTTCAGCAACTTGGCTCTCGATCTGCGCCACCTGCGCGGTCAGCAGCACGCGCGGGCCGGCGCCCTTGTCCTCGCTCTTGTAGCGCACGAAGCGGTGCTGGCCGGTGATCCAGCCGAACATCGCCGGGCCCGGCCCCGAACCGCCGGACTCGCTCGCCAGCCGATAGACCCCCTCGGGCAGGTCCTCGGCGAGCTTGGCGAGGCACCACGAGGAGAGGCTTTCGGGGTTCGCCACCCCGCTCACCACGAACCAGGAATCCCCATCGGGAACAATGGCATAGCTGTAACCCGCGCCCTCGAACTTCTGCGCCGCCAGCGCCGCGCGCTGGCCCGGGGAGAGCCCCTTGGCGAAGGCTTCGAACCCCTCCTTGTTCACGAGATGGATGGCAATGGCGTCCTCGCCGCGGTCGGGGCGGATCAGTGCTTTGGCTTCGCTCATTCCCGTTCCATAATCACGCGCTGCACGATGTCACCAGCAGATTCGGGGGATGAGGGGAGAGCTGCGATGTTTCACGTGAAACACGAAGGAAAGGCCGGGCTGGCGGGGGTCTGGCAGGGGTCTGGCAGGGGTCTGGCGCCCACTTTGCGGCGGCTGGGACGGGGCGAAGGGGCGCTTTGCGCGGGCTGGCCCGCGCTTGCCGCCATCGCGCTGCTTGCGGCCTGTTCGAGCCCGGACGAGATCGCCGACAAGGCCGGGCTCGCCGCCACCCCGGCGGCCGACGCCGCCGCCACGCCGGCCGCGCCGCCATCCCCCGCCGCGGGCGCCGTCGCGTTCACCGACAACGAGAGCAAGGGCAGCGGCGACAATGCCGCCAAGCGCGACTTCGCCTATTCCTGGCCCGCCGAGGTTGCCGCCGTGCCCGAGCTGGTCACGCAGTTCACCGCCGAGCGCGACAAGCTCCTCGCCGACCAGAAGGCCGAGTGGCAGGATGCGCTCAAGGAATTCGGCGACAGCGACTGCGTGGCCTGTGTCAACCGCGACCTCCAGAAGACCTGGGAGGTGGTCGCCGACCTGCCGGGCTACCTGTCGCTGTCCCAGGCCTTCTACGAATATTCGGGCGGCGCGCACGGCAATTCCGGATCGGGCGGGCTGGTGTGGGATCGCACCGCAAAGCAGGCGCTCACGCCCGAGGACCTGTTCGCCTCGGAAAAGGCCATGCAGGACGCGCTCGGCACGCGCTTCTGCAAGCTCCTCAAAGCCGAGCGGCGCAAGCGGCTGGGCGCGGACGTGGGCGAGGACAGCGTCTTCCCCTGCCCGCCGATCAAGGACCTGACCGTGCTGCTCGGCTCTGCGGGCAAGACCGGGTTCGACCGCATCGGCCTGATCGCCGATCCCTATGTCGCCGGGTCCTATGCCGAAGGGCAGTACGAGATCACGATCCCCGTCACCGCCGAGGTGCTGAGCGCCGTGAAGCCCCGCTACCGCGACGCTTTCGCCAAGGGCGAGTAGCTTTTTCGTGCATCCGCGCTATATGGCGCGGATGCACGATTACCAACTCGTCGACGGCGATGAGACCGTCTATCGCGACGGCTCCATCAAGCTGCACACCGCCGCAGGCTTCGAAGGGATGCGCAAGGCGGGGCGCCTCGCCGCCGAGATCCTCGATGCCTGCGTGGAGCTGGTGCGGCCTGGGGTGACGACGGGCGCGATCGACGATGCGATCCGGGGCATGATGCTCGATGCCGGCGCGATCCCCGCGACGCTCGGCTACCGCGGCTATGCGCATTCCTCCTGCATCTCGATCAACCACGTGATCTGCCACGGCATTCCGGGCGACAAGGTGCTGAAGGACGGCGACATCCTCAACATCGACGTGACCCCGCTGGTCGACGGCTGGCACGGTGACACATCGCGGATGTTCTACGCGGGCGAGCCGACGCTGAAGGCGCGGCGGCTGGTCGAGGTGACCTATGAATGCCTGATGCTCGGCATCGCCGCCGCGCAGCCCGGCGCGCGGCTCGGGGATATCGGCGCGGCGATCGAGGCCCACGCGGCGCAATATCGCTACGGCGTGGTGCGCGAGTTCTGCGGCCACGGCCTCGGGCGCCTGTTCCATGACGCCCCCGAGGTCGTCCACGCCGCGCGGGCGGGGACCGGGCCGGAGCTGAAGCCGGGGATGTTCTTCACCATCGAGCCGATGATCAACCTCGGCAAGCCCTGGGCCAAGGTGTTGGGCGACGGCTGGACCGCGGTGACGCGGGACAAGAGCCTCTCGGCGCAGTTCGAGCACTCGATCGCGATTACCGAGACGGGGAACGAGATCTTCACGAAGAGCCCGACCGGGCGGGACTGCCCGCCTTACGTGTGAGGACGGCCTCGCCGTATCGTCTCCCCGGGCTTGACCCGGGGCCCCGCTTGCTTCTTCCTGACTCCATGGATCGCTACCAGCACGGCGGCTGGGTCTACATCATGGCCAACCGCTATCGCGGGACGCTCTACGTTGGATCTACCGCCGATCTGGCGTCGCGCGTCTCCCTGCATCGCGAGGGGCATGGTTCTCGCTTTTGCGCCGAGCATGGCCTGACCCGCCTTGTCTGGGCCGAACGCTTCCCGACGATGCAGGAGACGATGGACCAGGAGAAACGGCTGAAGCGCTGGCATCGCGCTTGGAAGATCGAGCTGATCGAGAAGGCGAACGCGAATTGGCGCGATCTTTACGACGATCTGCTCTCCTGAAGAAGCGGGGCCCCGGGTCAAGCCCGGGGAGACGCGCAAATTCTAAGGCACTTCATCGCCTCCCCGGCCTTGAGCCGGGGCCCCGCTTCCTTTCTTCCCGCCGGGAGGCCTAGTTCTCCCGCGCAGCCCTGATCGCTGCCCCTGCCGCAAAGGGCGCTATCGCCACCAGCAGCAGGCTGATCGCGCCGACGAAGCCGAGGCTTGCCGCGTCCTGCCGCGCCAGCGCGCCTGCGCCGAAGATCAGGATGGGCAGGGCGAGCGGGATCAGCATCAGGCCTGAGAGCGCCGCGCCCGCGCGCAAGGACGCGGTGAGGGCGGCTATCATCAGCCCGATGGCGGCGAGGCCGGGCGTGCCCGCGACGAGGCCCCCCAGCAGCAGGCGGAAGGTCTCGCCCTCGATCTTGAGGAGGGCGGCTGCCGGGAAGGTCGCCAGCAGCAGCGGTGGGCCGAAGCTCAGCCAGTGGGCGAGGAGGCGCACCGCCATCATCGCCTCCTCGGCAAGGCCGCGCAGGCGGAGCTGATCGAAGAAACCGAGCGCGATGTCGCGGGCCACCAGCTTTTCCAGCGGCAGGATCGCCGCGAGCAGCGCCGCGATCCACACCACGCCCCCGCCGGTCTTCGCCATGAGGTTTGCATCCGGCCCGACCGCGAAGGGGAAGAGCATCGCCACCGCGACGAAGAACACCACCGGCAGCGCCGCGCCGCTCCCGGTGAAGGGGAAGAACTGCGCAAGGTCGCGGCGGAGGAGCGGGACGATCATGCCTCCTCCTCCTCATCTGACCCGGCGGGGGCGAAGTCCTCGATCGCGAAGCTGGTCATGCCGGGCACGTCCATCGGCTGGTGCGAGGCGATCAGCGCGATCCCGCCACCCGCACAATGCGCGCGGACCAGATCGGCGACGAGGGCCTGCGAGGCGGTGTCGAGACCCGATAAGGGCTCGTCCAGAAGCCAGATCGGCGCTGCCTGCCCCAGCACCCGGGCGAGCGCCGCGCGCTTCCTCTGGCCGGTCGAGAGGTAGCGCACCGGCACCTCGGCAAGGCCCTCGAGCCTGAGGCGCGCCATGATCGCTGAGCGCGCGCTCGCCCCGTCCATGCCGAACCAGAAGGCCAGCGCCCGGCCCAATGGCAGGTCGGGATCGAGCCCGGTGCGCTCGTCGAGGAGGGCAAGGGCGCCCTCGCGCCGCACCTCGCCCGCAAAGGGCCTGGTCAGCCCAGCGAGCGCGCGGATCAGGGTCGTCTTGCCCGCCCCGTTCGCGCCCGTGACGTGGCACGCCTGGCCGGGCTCGAGGCCGAAGGACAGCCGCCGGAACAGCAGCCGCTCGCCCCTGCGGCAGGCGATGTTTGCGGCGATCAGCGATGCGGGCGAGGCTTGCATTGGCCCGCAGCCTTAGGGAAAAGCCCCCGAGCCGACAAGCGAACCCCTTTTTGCAGGAAGTGCCCTCATGTCCGTTGCCGAACTGACCCCCGACGACGTCGCCGCGCTGCTCGCCGCGCACCCCGAATGGATGCTCGCCCGCGAGGGCAAGGCGATTGCCCGGACCTTCCGGTTCAAGGACTTCTCCGAGGCCTGGGGCTTCATGAACCGCGTGGCCCTCCTCGCCGAGGCGCAGGACCATCACCCCGAATGGTTCAACGTCTACAACCGGGTGGAGGTGACGCTTACCACCCACGACGCGGGCGGGCTCTCGGCGCGCGACGCGAAGATGGCGGCGGCGATGGATGCCTTACTGGCCTAGCGGCCTGAGGCTGTTCCTGAGCTGCTTCCTGACCTTGCCCGGCATCCACCGCTTGGCGAAGGCCATGCGCCTGGAGGTCGGGCCCACGAAGTAGTCGAGCTTCGTGCCGTGCACCGCCTCCCAGACAGCCTCGGCGACATGGCTGACAGGGCTGATCTCGAGCCCTGCGGCCTTGACCCGGTCGCGGATCTGCTCGTTCGACTTGCGATTTCCCGTGCCGTTGAGGAGCGGGGTGTCGATGAAGGCGGGGCACACCGAGGCGACGGTGATGCGGTCAGGCGCCCATTCGGCATCGAGGCTCTCACTGACCGCGCGCACCCCGAACTTTGTGGCGCAATAGACGCTCATCCCCGCCGATCCCGCGATGCCCGCAGCGCTCGCCATGTTGACGAGGGCCGAGCCGGGGGCGGTGGCTTTCAGATAGGGGTAGGCCGCCTGCGCGCCGTAGAGCACGCCCTTCAGATTGATGTCGAGGCAGCGGTCGATCTCCTCGGGGTCGAGCTCGGCGAGCGACCCGCCGGTGCCGATCCCGGCATTGTTCACCACCGCGTCGATCCGCCCGCCTGCCGCCGCGGCGAAGGCGGCGAGGCTCTCGTCCCACGCCGCCCGGTCGCGCACGTCGAGGCGGCCCGCCCACTTGGCTTCGCCCGCGATTCCGACGAGCGTCTCCTGCATCCCGGCCTCGTTGATGTCGGCGACCCCCACGAACCAGCCCCGCGCCGCGAACAGCTGCGCGCTCGCCCGGCCGATTCCCGACCCGCCGCCGGTGATGAAGATGGAGCGCTGTGTCATGGGGTCCCCTCTCGGATTGCTGTTTGCAACTTACCTAGAGCGGACTGACAGGCTTGTCAGCAGGGAGAGTGGGGCGATTGCATAGCGGCAGGTTTCGGTGCGGTGCAAATGGGGTGCGAATGACCGCAACGGGGTGGTTTTCTGCCGTTCTCGTCATCCCGGCGAAAGCTGGGACCCAGGTCGGCAAGCACCGCATTTTGTGGCCCTAGGCCCCAGCTATCGCTGGGGTGACGGGGAATGCTGGATTGGGCTCGGTTCCTGAACGGCAGCTTCCGGGCTGCAAACGCGACCAGCGGACCCGCCATCACATCGCCGGGTTGGCGTAGTAGTGCCAGGTGAAGATCGCCATCGCCCCCCTCTGCGGCGACCAGCCTTCGGCCAGCGCGCGCGTCGCCTTCTCCGCCGGGCGCTCCTCCAAGCCCAGCAGCCGCTTCACCCCCTCCTGCACCGCGAGGTCGCCCGCGGGCCAGATGTCGGGGCGGCCTTCGGCGAAGAGCAGGTAGATTTCCGCCGACCAGCGCCCGATGCCCTTGATGCGGGTGAGGAGCGCGATCGCCTCCTCGTCGTCCGCGGGCAGCGCGTGGAGGTCCAGTTCGCCGGCTGCCACCAGCGCGCACAGCGAGCGCGCATAGGACTGCTTCTGGCGCGACAGCCCGCAGGCGCGCAGGGTGTCGAAGTCGCGCTCCAGCAGGCATTCCGGCGTAAAGCCCTCGCCCAGCTCCGCCTCCAGCTTCCGCCACATCGAGGCCGCCGCCGCGACCGAGACCTGCTGGCCGACGATGGTGCGCAACAGGGTGATGAAACCGCGCTCGCGCAGACGCGGCTCGGGGTAGCCGACCCGCTCCAGCGCCGCCGCCACCGCCGGCTCTCGCGCGCCCAGCGCATCGAGATCGCCGCGCAACTTTTCCGCCGTCAGTCCCATGGGCACTTTCCTCAACTTGCCTTGCGCGGCCAAGTCCCTTAGCAGCCGTGCCGCAAACGCACAGCGCCTTGTCGTGCGCTCAATCCATCGAAGAGGAACCGAGCTCCATGCCCAGACTGGTCGTCACCACCCGCGAAGGCGCCACCAGCGAGATCGAGGTCGCAGACGGCCTCACGGTGATGGAAGCGATCCGCGACAACGGCTTCGACGAGCTTCTGGCGCTGTGCGGCGGGTGCTGTTCGTGCGCGACCTGCCACGTGGTCGTCGACCCGGCCTTCGCCGACAGGTTGCCGAAGATGAGCGAGGACGAGGACGACCTCCTCGAATCCTCCGATCACCGCGTGGCCACCAGCCGCCTGTCGTGCCAGATCCCCTTCACCAGCGATCTCGACGGGCTGCACGTCACCATCGCCCCGGAAGACTGAGCGCGTCGGGACGTCGGTTTTGGACGCCGAGCTCGCCCGTTTCCTGCGCGACGAGCTGGGCCACGTGCCGGAGGGCTCCGCCGCGGCCGGGCCGTGGACGGTGAAAGGCCCGGTCTGGCTGTGGCAGGGCAGCGACGGCGCGCCGGCCAAGGGCTCGTGGTATTTCCTGATCATCGCCGGCGAGACCGCGCAGGCGATCCGTTCGGCGGCGGCGAGGGCCGATGCCTGGGGCTCGGTGCGGATCGAGGCGACGATCGGCGCGACGACCTGGCGGACCTCGCTGTTTCCCTCCAAGGCGCATGGCGGCTGGATGCTTCCGCTCAAGGCCGCGGTGCGCAAGGCCGAAAAGCTCGCCGAGGGCAGCGACGTGGAGGCGGTGCTGGCGCTGGCTTGATGCGGCCAGCTGCGCAAGGCCTCCTTGCCTAGGTCATTGCCCCGCGCGGCCTCAGCGCCTACCTTCGCCCCCATGAACATCACCCGCCCCTTTGGCGATACCCTCGCGCTTATCGGCAACACCCCGCTCGTCCGCCTTGCGGGCCCTTCCGCAGAGGCCGGCTGCGACATCTGGGGGAAGTGCGAATTCGCCAATCCCGGCTCTTCGGTCAAGGATCGCGCCGCCCTGTGGATGATCCGCGACGCGGAAAGCCGGGGCGAACTGAAGCCCGGCGGCACGGTGATCGAAGGGACGGCCGGCAACACCGGCATCGGCATCGCGCTGGTCGCCAATGCGCTGGGCTACCGGACGATCATCGTCATGCCCGACAACCAGTCCAAGGAGAAGATGGACACCCTGCGTGCGCTGGGAGCGCAGCTGGTGCTCGTCCCGCCGACCAAATATTCCGATCCCGGCCATTTCCAGCACGTCTCGCGCCGCATGGCAGAGGAGATGCCGGGGGCGGTGTGGGCCGGGCAGTTCGACAATGTCGCCAATCGCAAGGCCCATATCGAGGGCACCTCGCAGGAAATCTGGGAGCAGACCGGCGGACGGATCGACGGCTTCACTTGCGCGGCGGGCACCGGCGGGACGATCGCCGGGGTGGGCATGGGGCTGAAGGAGAAGAGCCCCGACATCCGCATCGCGCTTACCGATCCGCACGGGGCGGCGCTCTACAACTACTTTGCTCACGGCGAGCTGCGGGCAGAGGGCTCCTCGGTCGCCGAGGGGATCGGGCAGGGGCGGATCACCGCCAATCTCGAGGGCGCGCCGATCGACACGCAATACCGGATCAGCGACGAGGAGGGCCTCGTCTGGGTCGCCCGGCTGCTGCGCGAGGAGGGGCTGTGCCTCGGCCTCTCCAGCGGGATCAACGTCGCGGGCGCGGTGGCGCTGGGCCGGGAACTGGTCGCCGAGGGGCGCGAGAGGCCGCAGGTGGTGACGATCCTGTGCGACACGGGCTTCCGCTACCTGTCCACCCTCTACAACCCCGAATGGCTGGCGGCGAAGGGCCTGCCGGTGTTCGACTGGCTGGCGCGCACCCCCGCGCCCGGCGTGGAGGCGGCGGCATGAGCCGGCTCTCGCTGCGCGAAAAGCTGTTGCGCCTCAACCAGCGCACCTTGTTCCATTCGGCCGCGAGCGAGGCGCCTGCCGCCGAGGTGGAGCTTCCCGCCGCCGGCCTCGCCCGGGCCGAGGCGGTGCAGCGCGTGCAGGTCGGGCTGTTCGGGATCGGGGCGATGGTGCTGCTCGTCGGCCTCGCCAGCATCATCGGCGGGCAGGTCGAAAAGACCGACCGGCTGGCCGTGCCGGAGGCAGCGCCGACCACCGAGCCGGGGCCGCCCGCCGCCGGGGCCAACCCGCTCGCCGATGCGGGCGTGGTGCCCGACATGGCGATCCCGCCGAGCCCCTCGCCGAGCGTAGCGCCGCTCGACCTGCCCCCGCCGGGCGCGGCGCCCGGCAATGTCGCCCCGTCGCGCTAGCATCGCCGCCGCCGCGCTGATCGCGCTGCTGGCAGGGTGCCGGGCCGCGCCGTCGGAGACGGGCTCGGCCGCTGCCGCGCCGGCCGAGACGGCGCCCGCGACCCGCCCCCGGCTCGGGCTGTTGACGGGCCTTCCGCTCTATCATCCGCTCGGCGCGGACGTCGCCGCGATTGCCGCCGGCACCGCCGCGGTGCCATGGCAGCGCGCAGCCCTGGAGCGCGCCTTCACGCTCGAGCCGCTCGACACCCTCTCGCGCATTCCCGCGCTTGCCCCCGGCGCGCCGCCGACCGATCCGCTGGCAGGCCTTGCGCGCCTCGCGGTGATCCAGCCGCGCGGGCTGTCGCCCGCCGACAATGTCGCGCTCGACGACTGGGTGCGGGGCGGGGGGCGCCTGCTGATGGTGCTCGATCCGCTGCTGACCGGGGACTACGACCTGCCGATCGTGGACCCGCGCCATCCGCCGGGAAGCGCGATCATCCCCCCGGTGGTGGCGCGCTGGGGCATGAGCATCGCGGCGCCGCTTCCCGACACCGACGACGCTGCGGCAACGGGCACCGACACCCTGCCGGGCGGGGCGGGGCTGCCCTATGCCTGGCCGGGGAGCATCGCACTGCTGCCGGGCGCGGCGGGCAAGGCCTGTGTGCGGCACGCGGCGCGCATCGCGGTGTGCCGGGTGGGCAAGGGGCAGGTGACGCTGATCGCCGACGCCGCGCTGTTCGAACATCCCGAGCTCGCCGGCGAAAACGGCGCCGTGCTGCGCGCCGTGGTGCTGGAGGCGGTCGGATGAACGGTCTGCGGGAAATCGCGGGACGCCGGGGACTCGGCGGCCGGGGACGCGCGGGAAATCGCGGGGAAACGGCGGGACGATCCGGATTCGCACGGGGAGTCCGCAGGGCAGCAGCGTCTCTCGAAGGCGCAGCGGGGAGAATAACCTGATTTAATAACAGGCACTTACCGAAATTTCCCGCGAAATCCCTCAAAAAACCCTTCCATCCCCGCGCCTTCCCCGATATGACCGGGGTCCATCAGACACGCCTGAATGTCTTTCGCTGGGTCCGAGCGACCGGGCGACCGTGCCGCACACGTGCGGCCGGTGCGGGGGAGGCGTGTCCGGGGGGAAAGCGAGTGCATCAGTGCGCGCGAAGGGGCTGGTGGGCCCCTCGCGGGGGATAGAGGGGACGGCAGGCACGTGTCTGCATTTGTGGGATATAACGGCCAAGCCTACTCGCCCGCGGGCGAGAAGGGCCGTTTTGTCCTCCCTTCCGAGTTCCGCAAGGCGGTCAAGGAAAGCTCGGGCGGCAACCGCATCCTGTGCCTCACCTCGCACGGCAAGTTCGACTGCCTGATCGGCTTCGGCCTGTCCCGCCGCGACCAGTTGAACCAGCAGCTCGACCGCGAGGAGGAGCGCGCGATCCGCCTCGGCGATGCCTCCTTCGACCGCGACGTGCGCGCCCAGCAGCTGTTCGGCTTCCTCCAGGTGACCTTCGACGACAGCGGCCGCTTCGTCATGCCCGAGCACCTGCGCGGGCTCGGCCAGGTCGACGACGGGCTCTATTTCCACGCTGCCGGCGACTTCTTCTTCGTCTGGGCGCCCGAGGCGCTGAAGCGCATGGGGCCGGAATGGAAGGGCGCGCAGGCCGCCTGCGAGGCGCTGATGGCAAGCGCCCGGAAGGGGGCGGCGCAATGAGCCAGGAAGCCCCGCACATCCCCGTGCTGCTCGACGAGGTGCTCGCCGCGCTGGCCCCGCGCGAGGGGCTGACCATCGTCGATGCGACGTTCGGCGCCGGCGGCTACACGACCGCGCTGCTCGAGGCGGGCGCGCAGGTCCATGCCTTCGACCGCGATCCCGATGCCGTGGCCGCTGGCGGGGCGCTCGTCGCCCGCTACGCGGGGCGCCTCGCGCTCCACCCGGCGCGCTTCTCGGCGATGCGCGACGAACTCGCCGCCATCGGCATCGCCCAGGTCGATGGCGTGGTCATGGATATCGGCGTCTCCTCGATGCAGCTCGACCAGGGCGAGCGGGGCTTTGCCTTCATGCACGACGGCCCGCTCGATATGCGCATGAGCCGGGAGGGGGAGAGCGCGGCGGATTTCCTCAACACCGCCGACGTCGAGGTGATCGCCGACGTGCTCTACCGTTACGGCGAGGAGCGCCAGTCGCGCCGGGTCGCCCGCGCGATCGTCGCCGCGCGCCCGCTGGCGACCACCGGCGAGCTTGCCCGCGTGGTGCGCCGCGCGCTCGGCCACCGCCCGCACGACAAGAAGGACCCGGCGACCCGCACCTTCCAGGCGGTGCGCATCCATGTGAACGACGAATTGGGCGAGCTCGAGGCGGGCCTTGCCGCCGCCGAGGCGCTGCTGGTGCCCGGCGGCGTGCTGGCGGTGGTCAGCTTCCACTCTCTGGAAGATCGCATCGTCAAGCAGTTCCTGCGCAGCGCTTCTGCGGCAGGCCGAGCCGTCTCGCGCCATCTGCCGGGGGAAATCCCCGGTCCCGCGCCTACGTTCGCACAGGTTTCCAAGGCTATACGCCCGGGTGAGGCAGAGATCGCGCGCAACCCGCGCGCCCGGTCGTCCACCTTGCGTCACGCCGTTCGCACTCACGCAGCCCCGAGGAGCCTCGCCGCATGATGAACAGCTCTCAGGCCCGGTCGCTGGGATGGGTCGCGGTTCTCGCGATCTGTCTCGTCGTGGTGATCGTGCTCAGCTTCAAGGTGCACGCGGTGAAGAGCGAGGTGCTGCTCGCCGAACGCCAGCTGATCGCCTTGCAGCGCGAGAAGCTGCTGCTCGAGACCGAGTTCGAGACCCGCGCCAGCCAGCGCCAGCTCGCCGAGTGGAACCAGGTCGAGTTCGGCTACGACGCGCCGCGCGCCGGGCAGTTCCTCGACGGGGAGCGCCAGCTCGCGAGCCTCGGCGAGGTGCGCGGCCCCGGCGGGCCCGCGCCGATCCGCCTGGCCCGCGCCGAGAGCAGCGACGCTGCCGGCGGCCCGGCCGCCGCCGCGCCCGATGCGCCGATGCGCTCGCCGGTGTCGGGCGCGAAGGTCACGCTTGCCTCGGCGGGGAGCGAGAAGGATGCGGGCGCGGTCTTCACCCAGGCCTTCGGCGACTTCCTGATCGAAGCCTCGCCGATCCGTCCGGCCCGGGCCGAAACGCCGCGCTTTGCCAACACCGCCCCGGCCGCGGGCAAGGGTGGCGGCGAATGAACATGATGGCGGCCTTCCCCGCCCGCCTCTCCGCTCCTGCCCATCACGCCGCGATCCCTGTCGTCCCCGCCGGGCGCCTGCCGGGCGTCACCCTGCGCGCCCAGCTGCTGTGGTCGGCGCGGCTGCGGGTGCTGTGGCTGATCGCCGGCTTCGCGCTGATCGCGCTGATCGCGCTCCTGCGGATCGTCTCGCTGGGGCTCGGCGGGCAGGCCCCGCAGCGCACCAGCCTCGAGGAGGCGATGGTGCCGCCGCGCGGCGAGATCACCGATCGCAACGGCGCCCCGCTGGCCCGTGCCTTTCCGGCCTATGCCCTGTGGTTCGAACCCTCGGCGATGGGCGACACGGGCTCGCCGCTGGTCCATTCGCCCGAAGAGGTCGCCGCAGGCCTCAAGAAGATCTTCCCCGATATCGACGAGGCGCGCATGGCCCGCCGCCTCGCCTCGGGCAAGCCCGGCTATCTGCGCCGCCGCATCCTGCCCGAAGAGGCCAACCGCGTCTTCGCGCTGGGCGAGATCGCGCTCGAGATCCCGCGCGAGAGCGACCGCTACTACCCGCAGGGCACTCTGGCCGCGCATGTGCTGGGCTACGTGGTCGAGAACAAGGGCGGCAAGATCGGCATGGAGGAGGTGCTCGAGGAGCGCCTCAGCAGCCGCGCCAGCCGCACCGATCCGGTGGCGCTGTCGATCGACGTCAGGGTGCAGGGCGCGCTCGAGGACGAGCTGCGGCGCGGGATGCTGGCGACGAATGCGCTGGGCGCGGCGGGCATCGTGCTCGATGTCGACACCGGCGAGGTGATGGCGATGGCCTCGCTCCCCGAGTTCGATCCCAACACTGCCGGCGCGGCCGGGGCGCCCAATGTCTTCAACCGTGCCACCAACGGGGTCTACGAGCTCGGCTCGACCTTCAAGCCGCTGACCGTCGCCGCCGCCATCGATGCGGGCGTGGTGCGCGATCTCGGCCGCCAGTGGAACGCCGCGCCCGTCCCGGTCGGGCGCCGCACGATCAAGGATTCGCACCCCTTGGGGCCGAGCCTCAACGCGCCCCAGGCGCTCGTCCATTCGTCCAACACCGTGACGGCGCGGATCGCCGATGAACTGGGCCCGGAAAAGCTGCGCCGCGCGATGATGGACCTTGGCATGGACCGCCGCCCGTTCATCGAACTACCCGGCAAGGGCAAGCCGCTGTGGCCCAAGGGCGCCTGGAGCCGGGTCACCAACATGACGGTCGGCTTCGGCCACGGCCTTGCGGTGACCCCGCTGCACCTCGCCTCCGCCTATGCGGCGATGGTCAACGGCGGCATCTGGCGCCCGGCGACGCTGATGAAGCTCGCACCGGCCGATGTTCCGCAGGGGCGGCGCGTGTTCAAGGAATCGACCTCCTCGAAGATGCGCCAGATGCTGCGGATGATCTCGCTCTACGGCACCGGGCGCAGCGCCAATGCGCCGGGCTACCGGATTGGCGGCAAGACCGGCTCGGCCGAGAAGGCGGGTGCGGGCGGCTACAACAAGACCGCGCTGGTCTCCTCCTTCGCCGCCGCCTTCCCGATGGATGCGCCGCGCTACGTGGTGGTGGTGGTGGTCGACGAGCCCAAGGGCACCGTCGCTTCGAGCTTCCAGCGCACCGCCGCCTTCACCTCGGCGCCGATCGTCGGCAAGCTGGTGCCGCGCATCGGCCCGATGCTCGGCGTGCAACCCGACGACACGCGCGACGTCGATATCTCGGACCTGCGCTATCTGGTCGACCGGAGCGGCGGGGAATGAGGCTGGGGGACCTGCTGCGGACCGCCGGGCTGGCGGGGGACGGCGATACGCCGGTGACCGGCTTCGCCATCGATCACCGCAAGGTCGCGCCGGGCACCGTGTTCGGCGCCTTCAAGGGCGCGAGCGTCAATGGCGAGGACTTCATTCCGGCAGCGATTGCGGCGGGCGCGGTGGCGGTGGTCGCCCGCCCGGAAGCGCAAGTCGAGGGTGCGCTGCACATCGCCGACGCCAACCCCCGCCGCGCCTTCGCGCGCCTCGCGGCAGGCTTCTTCGCGCCCTATCCGCAGACCATCGTCGCGGTGACGGGGACCAACGGCAAGACCTCCACCGTCGAGATGACCCGCCAGATCTGGCGCATGGCGGGGGAGCGCGCGGCGAGCATCGGGACGCTCGGCGTCACCACCCCCGACGGGAGCGTCTCGACCGGTCTCACCACGCCGGACATCGTGACCTTCCTCGCCAACATGGCGGGCCTCGCGCGCGAGGGTGTCTCCCACGTTGCCTACGAGGCCTCGAGCCACGGGCTGCACCAGTACCGCAACGAGGGGCTGACGCTGGCGGCTTCCGCCTTCACCAATTTCAGCCGCGACCATCTCGACTACCACGGCACGATGGAGGCCTATTTCGCGGCCAAGATGCGGCTGTTCACCGAAGTCGTCGCACCCGGCAGCCCGGCGGTGATCCATGATGCGGGTGACGGGTCGGAATGGACCGCCAAGGCGATCGCGCAAGGCCAGGCACGCGGCCTCAGGGTGCTGACGGTCGGCGAGGGCGGCGCCTTCCTCAAGCTGACCGCCCGCGAACCCGGGCAGTTGGGACAGGTTCTTCACATCGAACATCAAGGTGAGGCGCGGAAAGTGAACCTGCCGCTGATCGGCGCCTACCAGGCCGCCAATGCGCTGGTCGCGGCAGGACTCGCGCTGGCGACAGGCGTTGCGCCTTCCGCCGCCTTCGACGCGCTCACCCGGCTCCAGCCGGTGCGCGGGCGGCTGGAGCGCGCCGCGCTCAACGCCGCCGGGGCGCCTGCCTATGTCGACTACGCCCACACGCCCGACGCGCTCGAGGCCGCCATCGCCGCGCTGCGCCCGCACGTCGCCGAAGGCGGCCGCCTGATCGTGGTATTCGGCGCAGGCGGGGACCGCGACGCGGGCAAGCGCTCCGAGATGGGCGCCGTCGCCGCGCGCGCCGCCGACCTCGTGATCGTCACCGATGATAACCCGCGCTCGGAAGACCCTGCCGCGATCCGCGCCGCGATCCTTGCGGGCGCGGGCGAGGGGGCGCGCGACATCGGCGACCGGCGCGCCGCGATTGCCGCCGCCATCGCCGAGGCGGGCGCGCGCGACATCGTGCTGATCGCCGGCAAGGGCCACGAACAGGGCCAGATTTTCGGATCGGGAGAGACCATGCGGATCGAAGCTTTCGACGACGTCGAGGTGGCGCGCGCCTGCGCCGGAGGCCAGTGCTGATGAATATGCCGCTTGCGCACCCCATGCTGCACCAATGGCCGGTTACGCCGCGCGACGCGCTGCCGCTGGCGCTGTGGACCGCCGCCGAAATCGAGGCAACTTGCCGAGGAATCGCCAGCCACGACTTCCAGGCCTCGGGCGTCGAAATGGATTCGCGCGACGTGAAGCCGGGGGACGTCTTCGTGGCGCTCAAGGGCGAGGCGATGGACGGTCACAGGTTCCTGCCCCAGGCCTTTGAAAAGGGCGCGGTTGCCGCGATCGTCGATCGGCCGGTGGATTACCCCCACGTGCTGGTGAAGGACACCACCGAGGCGCTTCATGCCCTTGCTCACGCCGCGCGCGACCGCGCTGTCGAGGCAGTGCGGATCGGGATCACTGGCTCGGTCGGCAAGACCGGCGTGAAGGAAGCGATCTTCGCCTGCCTCGACCGGGCGAGCCGCGGCGCGGCGCATCGTTCGGTGCGCAGCTACAACAACCATGTCGGCGTGCCCTTGAGCCTCGCCCGGATGCCGGCGCGTGCGAAATACGGCGTGTTCGAGATGGGGATGAACCACGCGGGCGAGATCGCGCCGCTCGCCGCCCACGCGCGGCCGCACGTGGCGCTCATCACCACCATCGCGCCCGCGCATATCGAGAACCTCGGCAGCCTTGAGGCGATCGCCGACGAAAAGGCGCAGATTTACACCGGACTTGTCCCCGGCGGTGTCGCCATCGTCCCTGCCGACAGCGAATGGGCCGAGCGGCTGATCGGCCACGCCAAGGCCTGCGGGGCCAAGGTCGTGACCTTCGGCCGTGCCGCCACTGCCGATGTGCGGCTGCTCGACGCGATCCCGGCGGCGGGCGGCGGCTCGCTGATCACGGCGGACCTCGGCGATCGGCGCATCTGCTACCATCTCGCCGAGCCTGGCGAGCACTGGGTGGTCAACTCGCTGGGCGTGATCGCGGCGGTGCGCGCGGCGGGCGGCGACCTTGCCAGCGCCGGCCTCGCGCTTGCCGAGATGGGCGGCCTCAAGGGCCGGGGCGCGCGGCACAGCATCGCTGTCGCCGGCGGGAGCGCGCTCATCATCGACGAAAGCTACAACGCCAACCCCGCCTCGATGCGCGCGACGCTCAAGACGCTCGCCGCGACGCCTGCAACGCGCCGCATCGCGGTGCTCGGCAGCATGAAGGAGCTCGGCGACTTTGCCGAAGCGTTCCATCGCCAGCTCGCCGCGCCGCTGGCCGAGGCGGGCGTCGACCACGCGATCCTCGTCGGCGACGAGATGCGCGCGCTGGCGGACGAGTTGGGGAAAGGTGCCAGCGCCTCGCTTGGCAAGGGCCTCACCTTCGCCCATTGCGAAACGCCTGCCGAAGCCATCGCGGCGCTCGGGCAATTCGGTCTCGCAGGGGGGGATGCGGTGCTGGTCAAGGGTTCCAATTCCGTCGGATTGGGCAGGCTTGTGGCACATTACACCGAGGACGCCCGCACGGGAGGCTGACGCCCGCGGACGGCGGGCACCAAAGGAAGACCGAATGCTCTATCTGCTTGCCGAGTGGCTTGGCTTCGAAGGCATCCTCAATCTGGTGCGCTACCAGACCTTCCGCGCCGGGGCGACGCTGGTCACCGCGCTGCTGATCGGCCTTCTCATCGGCCCGCGCTTCATCAACCTCCTGCGCGTGCGGCAGGGCAAGGGCCAGCCGATCCGCGAGGACGGGCCGCAGACGCACCTCGCCAAGCGCGGGACGCCGACGATGGGCGGGCTGATGATCCTCGTCTCGCTGTCGCTTGCGCTGCTGATCTGGATGGACCTCGCGAGCCCTTTCGTCTGGGCGTGCTTCGCGGTGACCATGGGCTTCGGGCTGATCGGCTTCCTCGACGACTATGACAAGGTCGCGAAGAACAGCCATGCAGGCGTGCCCGGCAGGGTGCGGCTCGCCGGCGAGTTCGTGGTGGCGGGGATCGCCGCCTGGCTGATCGTCAGCCAGATCAACACCAATCTCTACCTCCCCTTCCTCACCGGGGTGAGCATCCCGCTCGGGCCCTTCTACTATGTCTTTGCCGCCTTCGTGATCGTCGGAGCGGGCAATGCGGTGAACCTCACCGACGGGCTCGATGGCCTGGCGATCATGCCGGTGATCATCGCGGCGGGCACCTTTGCGATCATCGCCTATCTGGTCGGCCGGGTCGATTTCAGCTCCTACCTCGGCATTCCCCACGTGCCGGGAGCGGGGGAGCTGGCGATCTTCTGCGCGGCGATCATCGGGTCGGGGCTCGCGTTCCTGTGGTTCAACGCGCCGCCTGCCGCGGTGTTCATGGGCGACACGGGCTCGCTGGCCTTGGGCGGCGCGCTGGGCGCGATCGCGGTCGCCTCGCACCACGAGGTCGTCCTCGCGATCGTCGGCGGGCTGTTCGTGCTCGAGGCGGTGAGCGTGATCGTCCAGGTCTTCTGGTTCAAGCGCACCGGCCGCCGCATCTTCCGCATGGCGCCGATCCATCACCACTTCGAACAGCTCGGCTGGAGCGAGAGCAAGGTCGTGATCCGTTTCTGGATCATCGCCATCGTGCTCGCGCTGATCGGCCTGTCGACGCTGAAGCTCAGGTAAGGGGGGCAGCGCGGCGTGATCACCTCCCCGGCCTTCAAGGGAAAGCGCTTCGCCGTGCTTGGCCTTGCCCGTTCGGGCGCGGCCGCGGCCGAGGCGCTGCTCGCGAGCGGGGCCGAGGTGATCGGCTGGGATCGCCAGCCCCACGCGCGCGAACCCTTCGAGGGGCGCTGCCGGCTGATCGATCCGCTGGAACTCGACCTCACCGGCTTTGCGGGCGTGGTGGTGTCGCCCGGCGTGCCGCTCAACACCCACCCGATCGGGCCGCACGTTTGGCAATACGGCCTCCCCGTCATCGGCGACATCGAGCTGTTCGCGCGGGCCCGCGGCAGCCTGCCGCCGCACCGGGTGGTCGGCATCACCGGCACCAACGGCAAGTCGACCACCACCGCGCTGGTCCACCACATCCTCCAGAGCGCAGGCGTGCCGAGCGTGATGGGCGGCAATATCGGCGAGCCGATCCTCGCGCAGGAACCGCTTCCCGAGGGCGGGGTCTATGTGCTCGAACTGTCGAGCTTCCAGATCGACCTCACCTTCAGTCTCGACTGCGACGTCGCCGCGCTCACCAACATCACGCCCGATCATCTCGACCGCTACGCCGACTTCGCCGCCTATGCCGCCGCGAAGGAACGGCTGTTCCAGATGCAACAGGGGGGCACCGCGATCATCTGCGACGAGGACGAGCCCACCCGCGCCATCGCCGACCGGCTGGTGGCGGCGGGCCGGGGCATGGTGCGGGTGAAGACCGGCGACCTCGCGGCGGCAGGGCTGGCCGAAGGGCGCTCGCCGTCGCTCGCCGGGCCGCACAATGCCCAGAACGCCGCCGTCGCGGTCGCGATCTGCCGACATCTCGGCCTGACCGACGCGGCCATCGCGCAGGGCCTTGCCACCTATGCCGGCCTGCCGCACCGCATGGAGCGGGTTTGCGAGGCGGGGGGCGTCACCTACATCAACGACAGCAAGGCGACCAACGCCGCGTCGGCCGCTCCGGCGCTCGCCGCCTTCCCGCCCGACCCGGCGGTCAACGGCGGCGCGCCCCGCATCCACTGGATCGTCGGCGGCTTGCCCAAGGAGGACGGATTGGGCGCCTGCGCCGATCACCTCGGCAATGTCGCGGCGGCCTACACCGTGGGCGAGGCCGGGCCGATGTTCGCCGAGCTGCTCGAGGGCCGGGTGAGGGTCGAGCGCTGCGAGCTCATCAGCGAGGCGGTGCGCCGCGCCGAGGCCGCCGCGCGCCCCGGCGAGGTGGTGCTGCTCTCGCCCGCCTGCGCCTCCTACGACCAGTTCCGCGACTACGAGAAGCGCGGCCACCACTTCCGCCAGATGATCGGCGCGATCACCGGCTGCGAGACCAGCGCGCCCGCCGGCGGCGGTGAGGAGCGGCCATGACCTTTCCCGCCTATACCCCCGTCGCCCGCACCAGCGGCGGCTATCTGCCCCCGGCCACCGTCCAGCGTCGCTGGCGCGACCGGCTGCGCGTGTGGTGGCGCGAGATCGACAAGGTGCTGCTGCTGCTGATCCTCGTCTTGATGGGGATCGGCATCATCGCCGTCGCCGCCGCCTCCCCGGCGAGCGCCGACCAGCTTTCGACCGCGCGCGAGCGGGTGCCGGACTTCATGTTCTTCCAGCGGCACATCGTCTTCCAGGTGATGGGCCTCGGGGTGATGATCGGCCTCAGCTTCCTCGACCGCGACCAGGCGCGGCGGATCGGCATTCTCGTCGGCGCGATCATGCTCGCGCTCCTGTTCGTCGTGCCGATCATCGGCGAGGAGAAGAACGGGGCGAAGCGCTGGATCAATGTCGGCATGAGCCTCCAGCCCTCCGAGTTCCTGAAGCCCGGTTTCGCGATCATCTGCGCCTGGGTGCTGAGCTGGAAGCTGCGCGATCCGGGCCTGCCGGTGATCTGGTACGTCTCGGCCTTCTTCGGCCTCATCGCCGGGCTGCTGATGCTCCAGCCCAACCTCGGCGATGCGATCCTGTTCGGCGGCATCTGGCTCGTCATGGTTCTGCTCGCCGGGATGCAATGGCAGCGCATCGCGGCGCTCGGCGGGATCGGCGCAGGCGGGCTGGTGCTCGCCTACATGTTCTACGACAACGCCCGCCACCGTATCGACGGCTTCCTGGGCGGGGGCACCGCCTTCGACCAGGTCGACCTCGCCCAGCGCACGATCACTGCCGGCGGGTGGACCGGCACCGGCCTGTGGCTCGGCATCCGCAAGATGAACCTCCCCGAGGCGCACACCGACTACATCTTCTCGGTCATCGGCGAGGAGTTCGGCCTGCTGATGTGCGCGGCGATCGTGCTGCTCTACTGCGCGCTGGTGATGCGCGCCCTGTCGCGGCTGGTGGGCGAGGACAACCTCTTCGCCGTGCTCGCGGCGGCAGGCCTCATCACCCAGTTCGGCGGCCAGGCCTTCATCAACATCCTCGTCAACTTGAAGCTGTTCCCCTCCAAGGGCATGACCCTGCCGCTGATCTCCTACGGCGGTTCATCGACACTGGCGGTGTGCTTCACCCTTGGGCTATTGCTGGCGATCACCCGGCGCAATCCCTTCCTCGCCCGCGAGGGCGGAACATTGCGCGACCTGATCGAACGCAAGGAAGAACGCCCATGACGAGCGAACCCCGCAGCGGAGCGACCCGGCATTACGTCCTGGCGGCAGGCGGCACCGGCGGGCATCTGATCCCCGCCTTCGCGCTCGCCGCCGAACTGCACCAGCGCGGCCACCACGTGGCGCTGATCACCGATGCGCGCGGGGCGGGCATTCCGGGCAAGCCCGATTACCTTCCCGCCCATGTCCTGCCGGCCGGTCGATTCGGCAAGAACCCGCTGGGCTGGATCGCAGGCGTGCGCGCGGTGCTCGAGGGGCGGCGCATGGCGCTGCGCCTGTTCGAGAGCTTCCAGCCTTCGGCGATCGTCGGCTTCGGCGGCTACCCCGCGCTTCCCGCGCTGCTCGCCGCGACCGCCGCGAAGCTGCCGAGCATCGTGCACGAACAGAACGCGGTGCTCGGCCGGGTCAACCGCCTGCTGGCGGGCCGGGTCGACGCGATCGCCACGTCCTATGACGAGGTCGACCGGCTGAGCCCCAAGCACGCCGCCAAGGTCCATCTCACCGGCAACCCGGTGCGCGCCGAGGTCCTCGCCTTGCGCGATCAGGACTTCCCGGCCTTCAGCGAGGAGAGCCTGCTGCGCATCCTCGTCACCGGCGGCTCGCAGGGTGCGCGCGTGCTCTCCGAGGTCGTGCCCGACGGGCTCGCCATGCTGCCGCCCGCCTTGCGCCAGCGACTTCAGGTGACGCAGCAGGCCCGGCCGGAGGATCTCGAGGCAGTGCGCCGCCGCTATGCCGAGCACGACATTCCGGCCGAACTCGGCACCTATTTCGAGGATATGCACGAGCGCCTCGCCGACGCGCATCTGTTCATCGGCCGCGCAGGGGCTTCGACCATCGCCGAGCTCACCGCCGTGGGCCGCCCGGCGATCCTGATACCGCTGCCCATCGCCACCGACGATCACCAGGCGGTCAACACCCGCGAGATGGTCAAGGCCGGCGGCGCGCGGATGATCCGGCAGGAGGCCTTCCAGCCCAAGGAGCTCGCCAAGCAGATCCAGGTCATGGCAGTCAATCCGCAGAGCCTCGCCAACGCGGCGCATTGTGCCTTCAACTGCGGACGGCCCGATGCCGCGCAGGCGCTCGCCGATCTCGTCGAGGGGATGAGCGGGATCGATCTCATGGACGTGATCCGCGTCGGCGAGACCGCCCCCGCCGCGGGCGTCGCCGCGCGCACCGTTCCCGGCACGGCGCGCAAAGCCGCCAAGGAGCGCGCCGAACCATGAGAGGCGTGGGCACCGATATCGGCATCATCCACTTCGTCGGCATCGGCGGGATCGGGATGAGCGGCATCGCCGAAGTGATGCACAACCTCGGCTACAAGGTGCAGGGCTCCGACATCGCCGAGGGTCCGAGCGTCGAGCGTCTGCGCGCGCGCGGGATCACCGTGCACGTCGGCCATATGAAGGAAAATGTCGAAGGTGTGGCGGTGGTCGTCACCTCCACCGCCGTGCGCCGGACCAACCCCGAAGTCGCCGCAGCCCTCGAAGCCCGCATCCCCGTGGTGCGCCGCGCGGAGATGCTGGCCGAGCTGATGCGCCTCAAATCGACCGTCGCGGTCGCAGGCACGCACGGTAAGACCACCACCACCTCGATGATCGCCACGCTTCTGGACGCGGGCGGGATCGACCCCACCGTCATCAATGGCGGGATCATCGAGCAATACGGCTCCAACGCCCGCCTCGGCGACAGCGACTGGATGGTGGTGGAGGCCGACGAGAGCGACGGCAGCTTCCTGCGTCTGGACGGCACCATCGCGGTCGTCACCAATATCGATCCCGAGCATCTTGATCACTACGGCGATTTCGACGGGGTGAAGCGGGCTTTCGTCGAGTTCATCCACAACGTCCCCTTCTACGGCGCGGCGGTGCTGTGCGTCGATCACCCCGTCGTGCAGGCGGTGATCGGCGATGTGCGCGACCGCAAGGTCGTGACTTACGGGTTCTCGCTCCAGGCCGACATCTGCGGGGTCAACATCGCTTCCGAGGACGGGGGCAACCGCTTCGACGTGATCGTCCGCCAGCGCGGCGAACATGACCGCCGGATCGAGGGCGTCCACCTGCCCATGCCCGGCCGCCACAACGTCCAGAACGCGCTCGCCGCCATCGCCGTCGCCATCGAGATGGGCTGTTCGGACGACGTGATCCGCACCGGCTTTGCCCGTTTCGGCGGGGTGCGGCGGCGCTTCACCAAGGTGGGCACGCTCGCGCTCGATGGTGGCCATGTCACCGTGATCGACGACTACGCCCACCACCCGGTCGAGATCCGCGCCGTGCTATCCGCCGCGCGCGAGGCAGTCGCCGCCGGGGGGCGCGTGATCGCCGTCGCCCAACCGCACCGCTACACCCGCCTCAATGACCTGATGGGCGAGTTCCAGTCCTGCTTCGACGATGCCGATATCGCCTATGTCGCCCCGGTCTATCCGGCGGGCGAGGACCCGATCCCGGGGGCCGATCACGAAGCGCTCGTCGCGGGCATGAAGGCGCGCGGGCACCGGGCGGCGCGCGAGATCGCCGGGGCCGACGCACTGGCCGAGACATTGGCGGGCGAAGTCCAGCCCGGCGACATGGTCGTCTGCCTCGGCGCGGGCGACATCACCAGGTGGGCGGCGGGCCTCGCCCCGGCGATCGCCGCGCGGCGGGGGTCCGAGGCGGCATGAACCAGCCCGGCGATACCTATGTCTACGGCACCGGGATGGCCCCGACCTGCGCGGTCGAGGGTGCCGTCGCCGCGCCCGTGCCCTTGGACGGCATTCGCGGCAAGCTGACCTGCAAGGCCCCGCTTGCGCCCTACACCTGGTTCAAGACCGGCGGGCCGGCCGACTGGTTGTTCGAGCCTGCGGATCTCGACGACCTCAAGATGTTCCTCGAGCGGCTCGAGGGCGAGATCCCGGTGATGGCGCTGGGCCTTGGCTCCAACATGATCGTGCGCGACGGCGGCGTGCCGGGCGTGGTGGTGCGGCTCGGCAAGGCTTTCGCCGGCGTCGAGCGGAGCGGCGACATGGAACTGACCTGCGGCGGCGGGGCGAGCGGCATCCTCGTGGCCTCCAAGGCGCGCGATGCGGGCATCGCCGGGTGCGAATTCATGCGCGGCATCCCCGGCACGGTCGGCGGCTTCGTGCGCATGAACGGCGGCGCCTATGGGCGCGAGGTGGCCGACGTGCTGGTCGATTGCGCGGTGATCCTGCCCGACGGCAGCTTCGTGACGCTCACCGCCGCCGAGCTCGACTACGGTTATCGTCATTCTGCCCTGCCCGAAGGCGCGATCGTGGTCACAGCGCGGTTCCGCGGCCATCCGGGCGACCCGGCGACGATCGGCGCCGAGATGGACCGCATCGCCGCCGCGCGCGAGGCTTCACAGCCCTTGCGCACCAAGACCGGCGGGTCGACCTTCAAGAACCCGGACCCCGCCGTCTCGGGCGGGCGCAAGGCGTGGCAGCTGGTCGACGAGGCGGGATGCCGGGGCTTGAAGCTCGGCGGCGCGCAGGTTTCGGAGAAGCACACCAACTTCCTCCTCAACACCGGCGATGCCACCAGCGCCGACATCGAGGGGCTGGGCGAGCTGGTCCGCGACAAGGTCTACGCCGCGACCGGCGTGAGCCTCGAATGGGAAATCCAGCGGGTGGGGCGGCCGTGAGCGGCCACGCCCATCTCCCGTTCGCCTCGAGCGAAGTCGAGAGGCAGGAGAGCGGTGTCTCGACTGCGCTCGACACGAACGGAATTGAAGAATGAGTTTTGACAAACCCCTCCACGTCGCGGTCCTCATGGGCGGCTGGGCGAACGAGCGGCAGGTCTCGCTGACCAGCGGCGCGGGCGTGGCCGATGCGCTCGAAAGCAGGGGCCACCGCGTCACCCGGATCGACATGGGGCGCGATGTGGCCCTCAAGCTGCATGAGGCCAAGCCCGATGTCGTCTTCAACGCGCTCCACGGCGTGCCGGGGGAGGACGGGACGGTGCAGGGGATGCTCGACCTGATGGGTCTCGCCTATACCCATTCGGGCCTTGCCACCTCGGTGATCGCGATCGACAAGCAGCTGACCAAGCAGGCGCTGGTGCCGCACGGCATCCCCATGCCGGGCGGGCGGATCGTGACGCGTGACGAGCTGTATCAGCGCGACCCCCTGCCGCGCCCCTATGTGCTGAAGCCCGTCAACGAGGGATCGTCGGTGGGCGTCGCCATCGTCACCGAGAACAGCAATGTCGGCAACCCGATCAGCCCGGATGCGAACGGCCCGTGGCAGGAATTCGCCGAACTGCTCGCCGAGCCCTTCATCAAGGGCCGCGAGCTCACCGCCGCGGTGCTTGACGGCCCCGATGGCCCGCGCGCGCTCGGCGTCACCGAACTGGTCGTCAAGAACGGGTTCTACGACTACGAGAACAAGTACACCGAAGGGCGCACCGAGCACGTCTTCCCGGCGAAACTCCCGGCCGAAATCACCGCCCTGTGCGAGGCCTATGCTCTCAAGGCGCATCAGGTGCTGGGCTGCCACGGCACCAGCCGCACCGATTTCCGCTGGGACGAGGAGGCGGGCGAGGACGGGTTGTTCGTGCTCGAGACCAACACCCAGCCGGGCATGACGCCGCTCAGCCTCGTCCCCGAACAGGCGGCGGGCTGTGGCATTTCCTATGCGGACCTCGTCGAGATGCTCTGCGCCGAGGGTCTGCGGGTTCACGCTCTCAAGAAGGGAGGCAGCGGTGGCGCAGCAGATCCGGCGTAACACGGCCTCGGGCGTCCGCCGCGCCGCCTCGGCGCAGAACCGCGCCGTCGTCGCCCGCAAGGCGCGCGGTTCGGCGAGCGGGGGTGTCGACAAGGCGATGGGCGTGCTGCCCTTCACCGAAGAGCAATGGAGCCGCATCTGGCTCGCCGCGATCATCGGTGGCACGGTCGGCATCGCCTTCGTCATCGCCAGCCTCGCCGGGGTGCCCGCGCTCGCACAGGCGCAGGTGGCGAAGATCGCCGCCGATGCCGGGTTCGAGGTGCGCAACGTGCGCGTCACCGGCACCGTGCGCATGGACGAACAGCAGGTCTATGCCCGCGCGCTCGCCACCCGCAGCCAGGCGATGCCCGACGTCGATATCGCCGCCTTGCGCGAGGAACTGCGCGCGCTGCCGTGGGTCAAGGATGCGCGGGTCTCGATCCAGCTGCCCCACACGCTCGCCATCGACATCGTCGAGCGCGAGCCGCACGCCGTGCTCGAAAAGCCCGACCGGCTGGTGCTGATCGACGCCACCGGGGCGGAACTGGAACCCATCGCGGCGGAGAAGGCCAAGGGAATGCTGCGGCTCGCTGGCCCGGGGGCGGGCAAGCAGGCCCGCGCCCTCGAAAGCCTGCTCGCCGCCGCGCCTGCCCTGGCGCCGAAGGTCGAGGCCGCCGAATGGGTCGGCAATCGCCGCTGGAACCTCACTTTCACCACCGGCCAGCTGCTCGCTCTGCCCGAAGGCGAGGTCGAGGCGGCAACCGCGCTCGTCAAGTTCGCGCGGCTCGACGGCAAGAACCGCCTGCTCGGCGGCAAGGTGCTGGCCTTCGACATGAGAACGCCGCCGCGCCTTTACCTGCGCCTGCCCGAGGCGGTCGGCAAGCCGAAGGACGCGGCGAATTCGGCCGAGGGGAACCCGACCTGATGGCCTCCAGACCCGCCAGCCGCCCGCCTGCGCCCCAGCGTCGCCTCGCGCGGACCTATGCCGCCGTCAACATCGGCTCGTTCCGCATCTCGGCGATGATCATGGGCGAGACCGAGACCGGCGAGTTGCAGGTGCTCGGCTCCGGGCACCGCGCCAGTGCCGGGATCAAGCGCGGGTACGTCACCGACATGGCGGCCGCCGCCCACGCGATCCGCGACGCGGTCGAGCGCGCCGAACGCAGCGCTGCAACGCCGGTGCGCTCGGTATGGATCGCCTGCGCCGGGGCGGGGCTCGCCAGCGACGTCGTCTCGGTCGACATCGAGATCGGCGGGCGGCGGATCGAGGACGAGGACGTCGAGCAGCTGCTGGTCGCGGCGCAGGGCATGATCCAGCCCGACGGGCGCAAGGTCCTGCACGCCCAGCCCGCGCACTATACTCTCGACGGCGCGCACGGTGTCGCCAATCCGCGCGGGCTCCATGCCGAGCGGCTGGGGGTCGACATCCACGTGATGCTCGCCGACGGGGCGCCGGTCAGGAACCTCACCGAGGCGGTGCAGAACGCGCATCTCGAGGTCGAAGGCGTGGTCGCCGCGCCGCTTGCCGCCGGGCAGGCCTGTCTCACGGTCGAGGAACGCGAACTGGGCGTCGCGCTGGTCGAGATCGGCGCCGACATCACCAATGTCGCGGTCTTCGCGGGCGGGATGCTGCTGGGCCTTCACGCCGTGCCGATGGGATCGGGCGCGATCACCGACGCGATCGCCTCGAGCTTCGGCATCCGCCGTTCGCAGGCCGAGCGGCTCAAATGCGTCGCGGGCTCCGCGGTCGCCAGCCCCTCGGACCACCGCGAGCTGATCCCTGTCAGCCCGCCGGGCGAGGGCGGGGACGGCGCGCCGGTCGGCCCGCTGGCGCGCGGGGCGGACGACAAGAACCGGATCGTGCGCGCAGAGCTGATCGCGGTGGTGACCCAGCAGCTCGGGCTGCTCACCGCCGAGGTCGGCAGAGCATTGAAGGCGATCGGTTTTTCAGGGGCGCGGGCGGGACAGGTGGTGCTGACCGGCGGCGGGGCGGAGCTCGCCGGCATGGCCGACTTTATGCAGGGCGCGCTCGGCCAGCCGGTCCGGCTCGGCCGCCCGCCGCAGCTCACCGGGATGCCCGAGGCGCACCATGCGCCGGGCTTCGCGACGCTTGCGGGCCTGTGTCTCTATGCCGCCGATGATCCGATCGACATCCGCAAGGTGGGCACAGGGCGCGGCGGCGTGTACCGTGCGCTGTCGCGCGAAAGCGGCTGGTGGGCGCTGGTGATGCGCCTGTTCCGGGCGCTGAAGGAGTATTTCTGAGGGGCAGACCCGCTGTGGATAAGGGGTTTGCCGCTATAAAATGATGACACCGATTGTGTCACAGACGCTATAAGCGGGGGAATAGGATCAGAAAGCCGCGACCCCGCGCCTGGAGGACGAGCCCATGAGCATCAATATCGGACCCGCGGCGAGCGACGATCTGCGCCCCCGCATCACCGTCATCGGCATCGGCGGTGCCGGCGGGAACGCCATCGCCAACATGATCGCGGCCGAGATCGAGGGTGTCGAATTCATCGTCGCCAACACCGATGCGCAGGCCTTGAGCACCTCCCCGGCCGAACGCCGCATCCAGCTCGGGCCCGACATCACCGGCGGCCTCGGCGCGGGCGCGCGTCCCGAAGTGGGCAAGGCTGCGGCGGAAGAGACCGTCGCCGAGATCGAGAAGGCGCTCGAAGGCGTCAATATGTGCTTCATCGCTGCGGGCATGGGCGGCGGCACCGGCACCGGCGCCGCGCCGGTCATCGCGGAAGCCGCGCGCCGTATGGGCGTGCTGACGGTGGGTGTCGTCACCAAGCCGTTCCTGTTCGAAGGCACCCGCCGGATGCGTGCCGCCGAAGCCGGGATCGAGGAGCTCCAGCGCCAGGTCGACACGCTGATCGTCATCCCCAACCAGAACCTGTTCCTGGTCGCCAAGGCCGAGACCACCTTCAAGGAAGCCTTCCAGCTCGCCGACGAGGTGCTCCAGCAGGGCGTGCGTTCGATCACCGACCTGATGGTCATGCCCGGCCTTATCAACCTCGATTTCGCCGACGTGCGCAGCGTGATGAGCGAGATGGGCAAGGCGATGATGGGCACCGGCGAGGGCGAGGGCGAGAACCGCGCGCTGGAAGCCGCCGAACAGGCGATCGCCAATCCGCTGCTCGACGGGGTGAGCATGGCCGGCGCCAAGGGCGTCATCATCTCGATCATCGGCGGCGAGGACATGCGCCTGCTCGAGGTCGACGAGGCCGCCAACCACATCCGCGAGCTGGTCGACGAGGATGCCAACATCATCTGGGGCTCGGCCTTCAACCCCGATCTCAAGGGCAAGATCCGCGTCTCGGTGGTCGCCACCGGCATCGAGCAGAGCGCGATCGGCCAGTCCGAGCGCTCGCAAACCGTCTCGCTCGGCGGGGCGCGTGCGCCCAAGCGTCCGGTGCTGGAGCTGTCCGAGGACGGCGGTTTCGACGAACTGCCGAGCGCCCGGCCCGCGCCCTATGCCGCGCCGATGACCGCGTCCGCCGCGCCGACGCTCGATCTCGGCGCCGCCGCGGCGGCCGACGAGGACGACGAGGATATGCTCGACCTCGCCGAGGTTGCCGAGGATGAGGGCGAGGGTGAAGCCGCCTACGGGTCGGCTGCGCCCTTCGAGCTCAGCGGAATGAAGGCCGGTGACGGCTATGGTGACGAATACGAGGACGACGTCGACGATATCGTCGATCCGCTCGCCGGGCTGCGCGGCGCTGACGAGGCGTCGGGTTACGGCCAGGGTGCGGGCGGCGACGACGATGCGCTCGATCTCGACGAGAGCTACGCCGACACCCGCGAACCTGCCGGCGGCGCAACGCGCCCGCCGGTGCAGGACGACCTCCTCGCCAGCGCCGATCGGCTCGCGGCCGAAGACCGCCCGGTCGAGGCGCGCCTCGGCGGCGGACGGCGGCGCGGCCTGCTCGGCGGCGGCGAGGGCGGTGGCGCTGGCGCCGGCGGCGGGGCGACATCGGGTAGCACGCTGTTCGAACGCATGGCCAACCTCTCGCGCAGCACCGCGCGCGAGGAAGAGGAAGACGACGAAGGCGACAGCGACGATGGCCCGGCGCTCAGCATTCCCCGCTTTCTTGGACGCCAGAACAACCAGTGAACCCCGGCCCGGCGCGGCTCCCGGTCGGCCTGGCGCAGCGCGCCTCGCCTCGGATGGCCGCGAAAGCCAGGGACATTAGAGCACCCGCTATGCTGTCCCGCTTACCAGTCACCCCGGTTCTGGCCGCGTTCTGTGTCCTCATCCCCGCATTCGCGGAAGCGGCTGCGCAGGATGTCGTCTCCCGCGAGGTCGTGCAGCAGCTTCCCAGCGCCGAGGTGCAGCGCCTGAACCGCGCGCTGGTCACGCTGAGCAGGATGCCGCGCGATCGTGACACGCTGCTCGAGGCGGGACAGGCTGCGCTCGGCGTCGGAGATCTCGAAGCCGCGGTCGGATTCTTCGGGCGGGCGGCGGATGTCGATCCGGGCTACCCCGGTGTCGCGCAGGGGCTCGGCGCGGTCTACCTGCGCTCGGGCCGGGCGGGCGAGGCGCTGGTGCAGTTCGACCGGGCGCTGGCGGCCGGTGGCGACGAGCGGGCGCTGGCCAGTGACCGCGCGCTCAGCCTCGATCTGGTGGGGGATCAGACCGCCGCGCAATCTGCCTATTTCCGGGCGCTCCAGCTCGATCCCGCCGATGACGAGGCGCGCCGGCGCCTGGCGGTCAGCTTCGCCATCAGCGGCAATCGCGCGCGCTTCGAGGAGACGCTGCGTCCGTTGCTCGACCGCCGCGACATGGCGGCGCAGCGCGCGCGCGCCTTCGGCCTCGCGATCATGGGCGAGAGCGACCGCGCTGCCGCGATCGTCGAGCAGGTCATGCCGCGCGATCTGGCGACCCGGCTGGTGCCCTATCTCGGCTATATGCCGCGCCTCACCAAGCCGCAGCAGGCCGCGGCGGCGAATCTCGGAATCTTCCCGCGCGCCGCCGACATTGGCCGCGACGATCCGCGCCTGGCCCGTTTCGCGGCCGAGGAGCGCGGCGAGGGCCGCCTTGCGCCGTCGGGCCCGCCGCTTGGCACGCCGACGGCCGCAGCACCGGCCAGCGTCGTGCCTTCGGCTCCGGCACCAGCGCCGTCATCGGCGCAGACGAGGCGCAGAGGAAGGACGGCGGCAAGCTCCGCCCCGGCCCCGGCCCCGTCCCCGACCCCGGTGCCAGCACCAGCGAGCCAGCCCGCACGGGTGGCGACGGTGGCGCCGGTTGCCGTATCGAGCGTGCCGCCCCCTGCCGCATCCGCGCCCGCACCGGTCGGTCCGCCCGCGCCGACCCAGTTGGCTGCGGCCGCGCCGCCGCCCGTCGCTGCCGCTTCCGCGCCGATGCCGGCTGAGGCCAACGCCCCGGCGCTCGCACCCGCGCCCGCACCGTCCCCTGCGCCCAGACCCGCCGTGGCAACGCTGCGGGTGGCCGATGCCTTTGCCGATCTCGGCGCGCCGCCGCCCGACGTGCGTGCCGGGGCCGAGGCCGTCGACATTTCGCGAATCGTCCCGCGCCGGGAAATCGCGGCTGCTCCCGCTCCTGCCGCGTCCGCTGCCAAGACGGACGAGAAGGCCAAGTCCGCCGAGAAGGCCAAACCGAAGCCCAAGGAGCCGCCGAAGCCCAAGCATCCGAGCCGCGTCTGGGTGCAGGTCGCGACCGGGCGCAAGGTCGACGCGCTTGCCTTCGACTGGAAGCGCCTGTCGAAGACGGGCGGCGCATCGCTCGCCAAGCTGGAGCCGAACACCGCCAAGTGGGGGCAGACCAATCGGCTGCTGGTGGGGCCGATCACCAGCCGTGACAAGGCCGAGGCGCTGGTGCGCGAGCTGAAGAAGAAGGACATGGACGTGTTCCTCTATGTCAGCCCGGAAGGCGAGGAAATCCAGCCGCTTAAGTGATGCGCCGGCGCGCCGGCATGGTTTCTTTGCACAGGCTTTGCACAGCTCTGTCCGGTTCTCCCCAGCCACCCAGGCATGGGTGATTGCCAAGCCCCCCGCTTCGCGTCCACTTCTGCCCGCGATGCTTCGCCAGACCCCCGCACCCCCGCCCGCCGCCGCCGCACAGGCCCGGCCATGAGAGCAGCCGACATGGACTATTCCGCCGAGGACGATGCCGCCCCCGTCGAAATGCTCGCCAGCCTCTTCGCCGCGCGGGGATGGCCCTGCGAGTTCGTATCGGAGGACGAGATGACCGGCGAGGTGCAGGGCAGCTGGGCCAATTACCAGCTCCGCGCGATCTGGCGGGCGGAGGATTCGGTCCTCCAGTTCCTGTGCCTTCCCGACATCCGCGTCACCGACGACAAGCGCGCTGCCGCGTATGAGCTGCTGTGCCTCGTCAACGAGCAGATGTGGCTCGGCCACTTCGACATTTGGTCGAACGGCGATGTGCTGCTCTATCGCCACGGGGCGCTGCTGGGCGACCATGGGCGGCTCAGCCTCGATATGGCGCAGGCGCTGGTCGAGAGCGCGATCGACGAATGCGACCGCTTCTACCCCGCCTTCCAGTTCGTGCTGTGGGGCGGCAAGTCCCCCCGCGCCGCGCTCGAGGCGGCGATGGTCGACGCGGCGGGCGAGGCCTGAGCTTCCGATTTCCGTTCGCCCTGAGCTTGTCGAAGGGCTGCACTTTCTTCTAGCGCTGCGACCGAAGAAGAAGAGCGGGGCTTCGACAGGCTCAGCCCGAACGGATCGGAAAAGGCATGAACCACCTCCTCATCATCGGCTGCGGCAACATGGGCGGGGCGATGCTCGCCGGGTGGCTGGCGGCAGGCCAGCCTCCTGCACGGTTCTCGGTGCTCGATCCCATGCTGGCCGAGGCGCCGGAGGGCGTTGCGCTCCACCGCGATGTGTCCGAGGTGCCCGGGGTGCATGATGCGGTGCTGCTCGGCTTCAAGCCGCAACAACTCGGAGCGCTGACGCCAGGCTTGCAGGGTCTGACCGCGGGCCGGACGGTTTGTTCGCTGCTTGCAGGGATCACGCTTGCCCAGCTCGCTGTCGCTTTCCCCGCCGCGCGCGCGCGCGCTCGGGTGATGCCGAACCTCGCCGCCGCGATCCGCAAGTCGCCGGTGATCCTTGCCGGGCCCGGCCTCGCGCCGGACGAACGCAGCGCCGCGCACGACCTGTTCGATGCGCTCGGGACCGCCATGTGGCTGGAGGACGAGACGCAGTTCGATCTCGTCACGGCGCTGGCCGGATCGGGCCCGGGGTTCGTCTATCGCTTCATCGACGCCCTCGCCGGGGCGGCTCGCGATCTCGGGCTCGAGGAGGGCATGGCCGCAAAGCTCGCGCTCGCCACTGTCGAGGGGGCGGCGGCGCTGGCGGCCGGCGCGAATGCGGACCCTGCCACCCTTGCCGATCGTGTCGCGAGCCCGGGCGGGATGACCCGCGAGGGGCTCAACGTGCTCGACGCGGACCAGGCGCTGCGGCGCCTGCTGGCGGCGACGCTTGCGGCGACCCGTGACAAGGGCGCCGCGCTTTCGCGGAACGCTTAATCTTAACAGACGTTAAGCTGAACGATTGATGGGGTCCGACGTCCGGTTTCGCTTGAAATGCGCGACCGAAACCCCGATATTCCCGCCATGGAGAGCGCGGCCTTTCGCGCTCCGTCTTGGAAAGGCTAAGGGTTTCGCAATGGCTGACTGGAATGACACCTCGCGCAGTGCGCAGCGCCTCGGCTCCGTGCCGCGGGCCGGGGGCGATGTCGCCGGCCGCGCCGGTTATGACGAGGGCCTGCGCAAGTACATGCTCTCGATCTACAACTACATGACCTCAGGCGTGCTGCTGACCGGCATCGTCGCGCTCGGCGCGGCGGCGACGGGCCTTGCCTACGCCTTCGCTTCGGGTCCGCTGATGTGGATCGTGGCGCTGGCGCCGCTCGGCTTCGTGATGGCGATGAGCTTCGGCCTCAACCGCATGAGCACCGCCACGCTGCAGATCCTGTTCTGGTCCTTCGCGGTGGTGATGGGCCTGTCTATGTCGACCATCTTCCTGGTCTTCACCGGGGAATCGATCGCCAGCACGTTCTTCGCCACCGCCGGCGCCTTCGCGGGGCTGTCGCTGTTCGGCTACACCACCAAGAAGGACCTGTCGGGCTTCGGCACCTTCCTGATCATGGGCGTGTTCGGCCTGGTCATCGCGATGCTGCTCAACCTGTTCCTGCAGTCGGGCACGCTGGCGCTGGTCATCAGCATCCTCGGCGTGCTGATCTTTGCGGGTCTCACGGCCTACGATACGCAGCGGCTGAAGCAGCAGTACAGCGTGGTCCGTGGCACGGAGATGATGGGCAAGGTCGTGATCATGGGGGCGCTCAACCTCTATCTCGACTTCATCAACATGTTCATGTTCCTGCTGCGGATGTTCGGCAGCCGCGAGTGATCCGGGCTGCGGGCCTCGGCCTGCCGCAAGGATGTTGAAATATCGAATGCCCGGAGGCCCACAAAGGCTTCCGGGCATTTGCTTTGCGCGGGAAGGCGGCTATCGCGCCTTCAGCTTGGAGCAAGCCTCGCCCGCGCATCACCCTGCGGGCGGCTCCGGAACCGCAGCAGGAGAGAGTCTTTACATGAGCGCGTCCCCCCACACGCCGACCGCTTGTTCTTCGCAGGCTTCGGCCCGCGCGACCTTTGGCCTGACGATCACGGCGCTGGCCGGCGCGACGCTTCTCGCCGGCTGTGCGGCCAAGGCCCCGCCGCCGCCGCCCACCGTCGCCGCCCGCCCGGCGCCGGTGGTCGAGACCGTTCCCTATCGCCCGCTTCCACCGGGGGGCGCGCACTACGTGATGTCGATGCCCTCGCGCGGGCCTGACGGACGCCGCATCACGGTGAATAGCAACCTTACCGACGACCAGCTTGTCTGGAACCTGCGCTCCGCCTGGAATGTCGCCGCGCTCAACTGCCTGTCGCCCGAATATGAGCCGATCCTGACCGGCTATCGCGGCTTCCTCACCCGCAACGTGCGCTCTCTCAAGGCGGTCAACGACCGGCTCGAGAAGAGCTACACCAGCCGCTTCAGGGTCCGCCGCGACGCGATCGTGGCGCGTGATGGCTACACCACGCAGGTCTACAATTTCTTCGCCGAGCCTGCCGCCCGCGCCGGGTTCTGCCGCGCGGCGCTCGATATGGCGAACCGCGCGCAGGCGACGCCGCCGAGCGATCCGCTCGCCTTCGCGCGCGCCAATTTCGATGGGCTCTTGGCGCCTTTCGAGCAGTTCTTCGACGAATACGAGGCCTATCAGCGCGCCTCGGCCGAGTGGGACGCGAAGTGGGGCGCCCAATACGGGGCCTCGCAGCCGGGCTGGGTGGCGGTGCAGCAGGCCCGCGCCGGGGTTCTGACCGAGCAGACCAGTGCGCCCACGCAGGCCGTGCTCGATCCCGAGACGGGGCTTCCCGTTCCCGTGATCCCGGTGCGCGAGGGCGTCACCGCACAGCCCGTGGTGCAACCGATCGCGCCCAAGCCGACCGCGAAGCCGGCGCCGAAGCCGGCGGCAAAGCGGGGCACGTGAGCGGGCGCTTGCGGGGGCGCAAAATGGCCGTTGCATGGCCTTGCGCTTCCCGCTAATGCGCGCGCTCGCTCGCACCTGAACACGGGCCCGCGGGCGCGAAAACTGGAACGGGGCCGTAGCTCAGCTGGGAGAGCGCGTCGTTCGCAATGACGAGGTCAGGGGTTCGATCCCCCTCGGCTCCACCAGTTCAACGCAAACGGCCTTCCCCCGGCGGGGGAAGGCCGTTTGCGTTGAACTGGCGGGTTCTTTGTTTGCGCCCTCAGACGCCGGGCGCGGGCCGTCCGTACCGCTTGGCTTCCGCCGCATAAACGGCGACGGTCGGCCGGCCCTGCGGCGATGCTTCGCCCGCCCGCCCGCATAGACGCGCCCGCAGGGTGTCGCAGCGAGGATATTGCGCTCGCGCAGGCGAGCGCCTAACAACACGGCGCGTTTCGGTAACGGGAATGCGGTTCGATTCCGCAGCTGTCCCTGCAACTGTAAGCGGCGAGTGTCAGGTTGCGCCCCCTCATCTGAGGGCAGCCACTGGAGCGGCAACGCTCCGGGAAGGTGAGCACCCGATGCGTTGACCCGTGAGCCAGGAGACCGACCGGAGCGTGTCGCTCTATGCCGGGCTCAGGGATTGGCCAGGCGCGGAAACACTTTCGTCGTGAGCGACATCGCTGGGCTGCGTGGGGGGTGACCTCCCGCGGCCGTCATGTTGCTTATCGACGGGAGGAATCCGTGAAGAATCTTGCATTGTTGGGCAGCGTCGCGTGGGCGGCGCTGATGTGGGCTGCGCCGGCTACGGCGCAGGGCGTGGACGCGCGGGCGCGGAAGACGGCGGAGGATGCCGCGCCAGCGGGCGAGACCGCAGGCCGCGATGCGATCGTGGTCAGCGCCAGCCGCTCGGGCGTGACCGATCTCGCCGGAGCTTACCCCGGTTCCGTCAGCATCATCACCGCCGAGCAGCTTGAGCAGCGCCAGGTCCGCGACCTCGCCGACGTGCTGCGCGACATCCCCGGCGTCGCGGTCGCGGGCGTTCCCGGCCAGACCCAGATCCGCCTGCGCGGCTCGGAGGCGAACCACGTGCTGGTGCTGGTCGACGGCATCGAGGTATCCGATCCCTTCGCGGGCGAATTCGACATCGGCACGCTCTCCGCCGATATCGGCGCGCGGCTGGAGGTGCTGCGGGGCCCGCAATCGGCGCTTTACGGTTCGGACGCGATCGGCGGGGTGGTCGCCTACCAGACCGCGAGCGGGCGCGAACTGCCCGGACTGGCGGCGCGGATCGAAGGCGGCACCCAAGGCACCGTCAACGGCGCGGTGCGCTATGGCGCAGCGGGCGATGGCTGGGACGCGGCGCTCTCCGGCGTCGTCGTAAGCACCGACGGCCAGCCCAACGCCCGCAACGGCACCCGCGATATCGGGCGCGACAGCTACACGCTGGCGGGCAAGGGCAGTGTCGCGCTTGCCGAAGGCCTCACCCTGCGCGCCGCCGGGCGCTACATCCGTACCGAGGGCCTGTTCAACAACAGCAACAACAACCGCACCAGCCCGACCTTCGGCTTCATCGTCGACAGCCCCGGCACGCGCTTCACCAACGAGGCGCTCTACGCGCTGATCGGTGCCCGCGCGAACCTGCTGGAGGGTCGCTGGACGCATGACCTTTCGGCCCAGATCGCCGACATCACCCGCGACACCTTCGGGCCCTTCGGCCGCTCGAATTCGAGCGAGGGGGAGCGCTTCAGGGCGTCCTACGTCAGCGCCTTCGTGGCGGGGCAGCACACGGTGACCTTCGCCGCCGATTACGAGCGCGAGGCCTTTCGCAACACCACCCCCGGCGGTTTCGCCTTCAACGGGCAGCGGCAGATCGAACAGGTCGGGCTCGTCGGCGAATATCGCTACAGCGGGGAGCGGCTCGACCTGTCGGGCGCGGTGCGGCACGACATCAACGACCGGTTCCGCGACGCCACCACCTTCCGGCTCGGCGCGGGATACCGCGTGACCGATAGCACCCGCCTGCGCGCGGCGGCCGGATCGGGGATCAAGAACCCCGGCTTCTTCGAGCTCTTCGGCTTCGTCGACGGCCGCTTCATCGGCAACGCCGCGCTGCGGCCCGAGAAATCGCAAGGTTGGGAAGTCGGCCTCGATCAGCGGATCGGCGAGGGCGCGACCCTTGCCGTGACGTGGTTCGACAGCGAGCTTGAAGGCGAGATCTTCACCACCTTCCCGCCGCCGACCTTCATCGCCAGCCCGGCGAACCGCACGACCACGAGCAAGCAGCGCGGTCTGGAAGTGGCGCTCGCCGCGCGCCTCGGCGCGGGTGTCAGCCTCGATGCCGCCTACACCTACCTCGATGCCGAGGAGAACGGCCGCGAGGAGGTCCGCCGCCCGCGGCACGTCGCCAGCGGCGCGCTGACCTGGAGCGCTCCCGCCGATGCCGCCTCGGCGACACTGGTGGTGCGCTACAACGGCCGCGCGCTCGACGATGCCTTCACCGACCCGAGCTTCCGCCCGGTGCGGGTCCGGCTCGGCGACTACACGCTCGTCAACCTCAACGCGCGCGTGAAGCTGACCGAGCGGATCGGCGCCTTCGCCCGCGTTGAGAACCTGCTGGGCGAGACCTACGAGCAGGTGTTCAGCTTCGTCTCGCCGGGCCGCAGCGCGGCGGTGGGCGTCGAGGCGCGGTTCTGAGGGAGGCACCGACATGACGCAGACCGAAAAGAGCCTCGGCGCCATCGCGCTCCCTGCGGTCCTCGCCGTGAGCACGCTGACGGGCAGCACCGTCCTCGCCTGCATGATGCCCTTCGCCGCCATCGCCGCCATCGCCGCGCTCGCCATGCCCGCGCGGCGCGGGGCGGCGGCTGTGGGGCTGTGCTGGCTCGGCAATCAGGTGCTGGGCTTCGGCCTGATGGGCTTCCCACGGGACGGCGCGACCTTTGCGGCGGGGCTTTCGCTGCTGGGATCGAGCCTCCTCGCCTTTGTCGCCGCGCGCGTGGTGGCGGGGCGGGGTGCGAACGCGCTGCTGGCGTTCTGTGCCGCCTTCGCGGCCTTCGAGGCGATGCTGTTCGCCTATGCCCTCCCGTTCGGCGATCCGTCGCTGTTCGCGGCGGAGATCGTCGGGCTGATCGCGCTGAACGACGGGCTATGGTTCGCCGGCCTGTGGCTCGGCTGGCAGGTGCTGGCACCCCTTCCCGCGCTCGCCGCATGGCAGGCGCGATGAACCCGCCGATCAGGATCGTCTCGCTGCTTCCCAGCGCCACCGAGACTGCGGTGGCGCTGGGATTGCAGGACAATCTGGTGGGCCGTTCGCACGAATGCGACTTCCCCCCGGCGGTGAAGGCGCTACCGGTGTGCACATCGACCAAGCTGGAGAAGGGCCTGACCTCGCAGGCGATCGAGGACCGGGTAAAGGCGATCGTCGAGAAGGGCCTGTCGGTCTATGATGTCGATGCGCCGCTGCTCAAGTCGCTCAGGCCCGATGTGATCCTGACCCAGGCGCAATGCGCGGTCTGCGCGGTGACGCCAGCCGATCTGGAAGAGGCGCTGGCGACATGGGTCGGTGCGCCGCCCAAGCTCGTCTCGCTCGCGCCCGATGACCTTGCGGACGTGTTCGGCGATCTCGAGCGCGTGGCCGAGGCGGCAGGCGTGCCCCAGCGCGCAGCCGCAGCGGCGGCGCGGATGCGGGCGGGGCTCGGCGCGCTTCCCGCAGCGCCTGCCGTGCGCCCAAGGATGCTCGCGGTCGAATGGCTCCAACCGCTGATGGTCGCGGGCAACTGGGTGCCCGAACTCATCACCGCCGCCGGAGCCGAGCCATTGCTGGCCGATCCGGGCGTCCACTCGCACTGGATCGAGGCCGAGGCGGTGAGCTCCGCCGATCCGGATATCATCGCGCTGATGCCCTGCGGCTACCAGCTCGCCCAGACCCTGCCCGAGGCCCGCGCGTTACTGGCCGGGGCGCCGTGGCGCGACCTCAGAGCGGTGCGTGAGGGGCGGGTCTTCGCGGTCGACGGCCACCACCTCTTCAACCGCCCTGGCCCGCGTCTGGTGGAGAGCGCCGAGGTGCTTGCCTGCCTGATCCATACGCCGGATACCGTGCCGGAGCGTTTGCGGCCGTTCATCGCGAGGCTCTAACGCCAGACCCGTTCATATCGAGCGAAGCCGAGATACATTGCCATGGCCTCTCGGCTGCGCTCGAGGCGAACGGGCGAGGGGGAATCGCCATTCCCCTCGCATTTGCAGCAGAAAATGCGTAAGCGCCCGCGATGCATTTCCTCGACCAGGCCAAGATCTATGTGAAGTCCGGCGGAGGCGGCCCCGGGGCCGTCTCGTTCCGGCGCGAGAAGTATGTCGAGTATGGCGGCCCCGATGGCGGCAATGGCGGGCGCGGCGGGGACATCGTGTTCGAAGCCGTCGCGGGCCTCAACACGCTGATCGACTTCCGCTATTCGCAGCACTTCAAGGCCCCGCGCGGCGGCCACGGGATGGGCAAGGACCGCACCGGCGCCTCGGCCGAGCCGCTGGTCATCAAGGTGCCGGTGGGCACGCAGATCCTCTCCGAGGACAAGGAAGAGGTGCTCGCCGACTTCACCGAGGTGGGCCAGCGGCTCGTGTTCCTCGAAGGCGGCATGGGCGGACGCGGCAATGCCTCCTACAAGACCTCGACCAACCGCGCGCCGCGCCAGCACCAGCCCGGCATTCCGGGCGAGGAGGCGTGGGTGTGGCTGCGGCTCAAGCTGCTCGCGGATGTGGGGCTGGTGGGGCTGCCCAATGCGGGCAAGTCAACCTTCATCAACGCGGTCTCGAACGCGCAGGCGAAGGTCGGCGACTATGCCTTCACCACGCTGGTGCCCAAGCTCGGGGTCGTGCGCCACAAGGGCCGCGAATTCGTGCTCGCCGACATCCCGGGCCTCATCGAGGGCGCGGCGGACGGCGTCGGCATCGGCGACCGCTTCCTCGGGCACATCGAGCGTTGCCGGGTGCTGATCCATCTCATCGACATCACCGGCACCGAGGACGCCGACCCCGCCGAGGCGATGCGCATCGTCGAGGAGGAGCTCGCCGCCTATGGCGACAAGGAGCACACGCGGCTTGACGAAAAGCCCCGGCTGGTGGTGCTCAACAAGCTCGACCTGGCCGATGCCGAACTGGTCGAGGGCTTCCGCAAGGAGCTGCTGACGGCGGGCGCGGAGCAGGTCTTTGCGGTGTCGGGCGCGACCGGTGCGGGGATCCCCGAGCTCCTCGACGCGGTGCTTGCCTACCTGCCGGATCGCACCGCGACCGAGACCAAGGCGGTCGAGATCGAGGATGATGGCGACGCCCCCGAGTGGTCGCCGCTCTGAGCCAGCGATGCTGACGCGTCTCGCTGACATCACCACCGCACGGCGGATCGTGGTCAAGATCGGCTCTGCGCTGCTGGTCGGCGGCGGCCAGGCGCGCGAGGCGTGGCTTTCGGACATGGCGCGCGACCTTGCCAGCCTGCGAAGGGCAGGCGCGCAGGTGATCGTGGTGAGCTCGGGCGCGATTGCGCTGGGCGCGGCGCGGCTCGCCCTGCCCAAGGGCGGGCGCGGGAGCCTTGCCGATGCACAAGCCGCAGCTGCCGTGGGACAGATCGCGCTTGCCGACCTGTGGAGCCGCGCGCTCGGCGCACAAGGCATCACCGCCGCGCAGATGCTGCTGACCTTGGGCGACCTCGAAGACCGCCGCCGCTATCTCAATGCCTCGGCGACGCTCGACCGGCTGCTCGAGGCGGGCGTGACCCCGGTCATCAACGAGAACGACAGCGTCGCCACCGAGGAAATCCGCTTCGGCGACAATGATCGCTTGGCCGCCCGCGTGGCGCAGGCGGCCAATGCCGATGTGGTGCTGCTGCTTTCGGATGTCGACGGGCTCTATGACCGCGACCCGCGCGAGGACGGCGCCACGCTGATCCCGGTGGTCGAGGCCGTGACCCCCGAAGTCATGGCAATGGCGAGCGGAGCCTCATCCTCCGGCCTCGGCTCGGGCGGGATGATCTCCAAGCTGCAAGCGGCGCAGATCGCGACGCGGGCCGGGATCGCGCTCGGCATTCTCAATGGCACCCAAGCAGCCCCGATTGCAAAGGCGCTGGCCGAGGGCACGGGGACGCTGTTCCTTCCCGTGAGTGCCGCCTCGGCCCGCAAGGCATGGCTCGGCGGGCGGCTCGCACCGGCGGGCGAGCTGCGCGTCGACACGGGCTGCGCCGAGGCACTGAAGGGCGGAGCGAGCCTGCTCGCCGCGGGCGTTGTCGGCGTCTCCGGCAGCTTCCGGCGCGGCGATCTTGTCAGCGTGCTCAGCCTGCGCGGCGAGCGCCTCGCACAAGGCCTCGCCGAATATGACGCGGCCGAATTGCAGCGCATCGCGGGCAAGCGCGCCGAGGATCAGGCCGAGCGGCTGGGCTACGCGCCGCGCTCCTGCGTGATCCACCGCGACCATATGGTCCTGCTGTGACGCTCCTGGCGATCACCGGTGCGACCGGTTTCGTCGGCTCTGCGGTGCTCGATGCGGCTCTGGCCGAGGGGCACACGGTCCGCGCGCTCGCCCGGCGCGATCAGGCGCCGCGCGAAGGCGTGGAGTGGGTGCGAGGCGATCTCGGCGACAAGGCGGCGCTGGCGGCTTTGTTCGCGGGCGCAGATGCGGTGCTCCATGTTGCCGGGCTCACCAACACGCCCGATCCGGCGCGGTTCGCCCTCGCCAATGTCACCGGCACCGCCAATGTGATTGCCACGATGAAGGGCGCCGGCGTCCGCCGACTGGTGTTCGTCTCCTCGCTCGCCGCGCGCGAGCCGAAGCTTTCGGCCTATGGCGCCTCCAAGGCAAAGGCCGAGGCGCTGGTCGAGGCGAGCGGGCTCGACTGGACCACGGTGCGGCCTCCCGGCGTCTATGGCCCGCGCGATATCGACTATCTCGACATGTTCCGCACGGCCAAATGGGGCTTCGTCCCTCTTCCGCCGGGCGGAGCGAGCTCGATCATCCACGCCGACGATCTCGCGCGGTTGCTGGTGGGGCTGGCCACCGCCAATTCTGCCGCGACCCGCAAGCAAACCTATGAACCGGACGACGGACGCGAGGGCGGGTGGAGCCACAAGGAACTCGCCGCCGCGATCGGTCGGGCGGTGGGCCGCAGTCGCGTCTTCGCCCCGCACCTGCCGCGCGCGGTGCTTGACGCCGCCGCTGCCGCCGACCGCATGGCGCGGGGCGACCGCGCCAAGCTCACGCCTGACCGTGTCGGCTACATGGCCCATCCCAACTGGGTCTCGCGCTTCGACAGGAAGCCGCCACCGGGCCTGTGGCAGCCGCGCATTTCCGGCGAAGATGGTCTGAAGGCTACCGCCGAGTGGTACGTCCGGGAGGGGTGGCTCTAGGCGCCCCGCCTCACAAAAACGGCTCTAAGCCCGGCTTGTGGATGCCGCATTCGGTCTTGTCCCAGCCCTTCCAGCGGCCCGAACGCGGGTCCTCGCCGGGCAGCACCTGCGAGGTGCAGGGCGAGCAGCCGATCGAGGGGTAGCCTTGTGCGATCAGAGGGTGGCGGGGGAGGTCGTGCTGGATGAAATAGCCCTCGATCTGGCTCGCGTCCCAGTCGATCAGCGGATTGATCTTGAGCCGCCCCTGCGCATCCGAAGTATCCACCTCGAAGCGCGGCAGATTGGCCCGCGTCCTGGCCTGGAACGCCTTCCTCCCGGTGAAGCTCGCGTCGAACCGCGCAAGCGCCTTCGCGAGCGGCTTGACCTTGCGTATTTCACAGCAGCCGTCGGGGTCGTAGGACCATCTGAGGCCGGTCTCGTCCCGCTTGGCGAGGTCGTCCGGGTCCGGCCGCAGCACCACGAGGTCGAGCCCGAGCAGCGTCACGAGTTCGTCGCGATAGGCGAGGGTTTCGGCGAAGTGCTTGCCGGTGTCGAGGAACAGCACCGGCACGGACCGGTCCACAGACGCTACCAGGTGGAGCAACACCGCGCTCTCCGCGCCGAAACTCGAGACCACCGTGAGTTCGCCTGCGAGGCGGTCGCGGATCACGCTCTTGAGCATCTCGGCGGTCGACGCGCCCTCGAACAGGCGGTTGAGGCGCTGCGCGTCGTGGTCGGTGAACCGCGGGGCGAGATCGAGCGCGTCGCGGGTGCGGGTTTGCGCGGCGAGATTGAGTTCAGGCTTCATGGCGCTTCTCCGCTACCGTGCGGCGACCATCCGCCGCGCGTTGGTAGACGTTCTCCCACGTCGCGAAGGCGCGCGCGGCGTCCTCCTCGTCGAGGCGCTTGTCGGGGGCGAAGCTGTCGAAGCCGCAGCGGCGCATGTGCGAGAGCTGGTCGATCAGCACCTGGCCGACCGCGCGCAGCTCGCCGGTGTAGCCCGCCTCGCGCAGGATGCGGGCAGCCGAGTAGCCGCGTCCGTCGCCGAAGGCGGGGAAGTTGACCTCGACCAGCGCGAGACGGTCCAAGAACGGCAGCAGCACGCGGGCATCGTCACCCGGCTCGATCCGGACGGCAGCAGCGTTGGTCTGGTCGCAGCAGGAATCGACCGTGACGGTCGCATGATCGACCGGCTCGTCGTCGCGGAAGCGGAACTGCACCTCGTCGGGGCTCGTCCCAAGGTCATTACCCATAAAGCGCCTCCTTGAAAGGCTCCATGCCGATGCGGCGGTAGGTGTCGAGGAAGCGCTCGCCGTCGCTGCGCTTGGCAAGGTAGACATCGGTGACTTTCTCGACCGCGGCGATCACGCCGTCCTCGTCGAAGCCGGGGCCGGTGATCTTGGCGAGGCTCACGTCCTCGGCCTCGGACCCGCCGAGCGAAAGCTGGTAGTTCTCGACCCCCTTCTTGTCGACGCCGAGGATGCCGATGTGGCCCGCGTGGTGGTGCCCGCAGGCGTTGATGCAGCCGGAGATCTTGAGCTTCAACTCGCCCACCACCTCGGTGCGACCGGTCTCGGCAAAGCGCTCCGAAATGCGCTGGGCGAGCGGGATCGAGCGGGCGTTGGCGAGGCTGCAATAGTCGAGGCCCGGGCAGGCGATGATGTCCTCGATGGTGTCCATGTTGGGACTGCCGAGGCCCGCTTCGTCGAGCGCCTGCCACACCGCCGGAAGGTCCGCGATCCGCACATGGGGCAGCAGCAGGTTCTGCGTGTGCATCACGCGCAGCTCGTCGAAAGAGTGATCGCGGGCGAGCTTCGCCACTAGGCGCATCTGCTCCGAGGTCGCATCGCCGGGGATGCCGCCTGCGGGCTTGAGGCTGATGACGGCGGAGACGTAACCCGGCGCCTTGTGGGGGTGGGTGTTGCGCCGGACCCAACGGCCGAACGCGCTACCCTGACCTCCGTTCGCCTCGAGGATGGTCGAGAGGTGCTGTTCGAAGGGTGTCTCGACTTCGCTCGACACGAACGGGGGAGGGGCGAAGTGCGCCTTGATGCGTTCGAGTTCGGCCAGAGGCGGCTCGACGCCCACACTCAGCAGGTGCGCGAACTCCTCCTCGACCTGGCGCGTGTATTCCGCCGCGCCAAGCTCATGGACGAGGATCTTGATGCGCGCCTTGTACTTGTTGTCGCGCCTGCCGTAGCGGTTGTAGACCCTGAGCGCCGCCTCGGCATAGGTGATCAGCTGGTCCAGGGCCACGAAGTCGCGGATCAGCGGGGCCACCATCGGCGTGCGGCCCATCCCGCCGCCCGCATAGACCTCGGCGCCCACTTCAGCGCCGCGCTTGACGATGCGGATGCCGATGTCGTGCAGCCGCATCGCCGCGCGGTCCTTTTCGGACGCGATCACCGCGATCTTGAACTTGCGGGGCAGGTAGCTGAACTCCGGGTGGAAGCTCGACCACTGGCGCATCAGCTCGGCATAGGGGCGGGGGTCGACCACCTCGTCCGCCGCCGCGCCCGCGAAATGGTCGGACGAGATGTTGCGGATGCAGTTGCCGCTGGTCTGGATCGCGTGCATCTCGACGCTCGCCAGCTCGGCGAGGATGTCGGCGGCGTCCTCGAGCTTGATCCAGTTGTACTGGATGTTCTGGCGGGTGGTGAAGTGCCCGTAGCCGCGGTCGTACTTGTCGGCGATGTCGGCAAGTTTCTCGAGCTGCCGGCTGTCGAGCGTCCCGTAGGGGATGGCGACGCGCAGCATATAGGCGTGGAGTTGCAGGTAGAGCCCGTTCATCAGCCTGAGCGGCTTGAACTGGTCCTCGGTCAGCTTGCCTTCGAGGCGGCGGCGGGCCTGGTCGCGGAATTCGGCGACGCGGGCATCGACCATGGCCTGGTCGTATTGGTCATAGCGGTACATCAGCGGGTTCCAGTCAGGACGGGGAGGCGTTCGGTGCCGAGGATGTTGCCGAGTTCGCGCAGGGTCTTGCCCTCGACCGGCACGGTCTTGTGCGCGGCGCGGATCGCCTCGAAGGCGGCGCGGGTGGCGGGATCGTCGTAACCGGCAGGCGTGGGGTAGCCGACCTCGACCAGCAGGTCCCACTCGCCATCGGGGGCGGGGTTGGCGATCAGGCGGTAGGAGGTGAACAGGCCCTGCTCCACGGCCTTGGCGTCCATCGCAAACCAGTTGAGGTGGATGAAGGCGGTGAGGTTGGCGCGCTCGCCGGGGAGGGCCTTGAGGCGCGTCCATTCGACCACCATCGTGGTGCGCGCCTGTGCCGGAGCGGGCGCGGTTTCGGCAGCGGAAGGCGCGGCGGCGAAGGCGACGGCCGAGGCCAGCGTGGCGGCAGGCAGGCGCATCAGATCACCCAGTCCCAGCCGGTCTTCTGCGCGGTCGGCACGGCGAGATCGCGGCGCACCGTGGGGCCCAGCGCGCGCACGCGGTCCTTGATGTGGGCGGGGCGCACGTGGCCGGCGGCGTCGATGCTCGCCTCGATCACGTAGGGCACGTTGACCCGGCGCGCAGCTTCCTCGCGGGCGAGGATTTCTTCCGCGTCCTTGCCCACGTCCACGGCATCGTCGACGAACAGCGACCAGCCGGAGCCGTTCCACCAGGTGACGGCGCCGCTGCGCAGGTCGTTGCCGGTGAGGATTTTCATGCTTCCTGCTCTCCGTCACCCCAGCGCAAGCTGGGGCCTAGGGCCTCAATGAACTGCGTTTGCCGCTCCAGGTCCCAGCTTGCGCTGGGACGACGGCTTTGGTCGGACAGGCGCGCGGTGACGTCGCCGATGACGATGAGGGCGGGGCTCTTGACGCCGTTGGCCTCGACCAGCTCCGGCAGCCCCGCGAGCAGCCCGCGCAGCACCCGCATCTCGGGGCGCGCGGCGTTCTCGATCACCGCGACCGGCATCTCGGGGGCGAGGCCGTCGGCCATCAGCTTCTCGGCGATTCTGCCCGCGGTCGAGACGCCCATGTAGATCACCAGGGTGCGACCCTTGCCCGCAAGGCCCGACCAGTCCTGCTCGGCAAGGCCCTTGCACTGGCCGGCCACGAACGAGACGATGCTCGAAGCCTCGCGGTGGGTGAGCGCGATCTGCGCCGCCGCGCCCGCGCCCTGCGCTGCGCTGATGCCGGGGACCACCTCGACGGGGACGCCGGCAGCGCGCGCCGCCTCGGCTTCCTCGCCGCCGCGTCCGAAGATGAAGGGATCGCCGCCCTTGAGGCGCAGGACATCATGGCCTTGCAATGCCTCGCGGATCAGGAGCGCGTTGATGTCTGCCTGCGGCATGGTGTGGCGCGCGCGGCTCTTGGCGACCGAGATCAGGCGGGCGTCCGAGCGGGCGAGGCCGAGGATGTCCGGCCCGATCAGCCCGTCATGGACGATCACCCGCGCCTCGGAAATGAGGCGAGCGGCACGCAGGGTGAGGAGGTCCACCGGACCCGGCCCCGCGCCGACGAGATAGATGGTGCCGGTCTTTCGCATGGCGCCCAATTGGGCCGTCACGGCCGTGCAGGCCAGCGAGAATGGATTGCCGCGCGCGAAGCGCAGCTATTGCCGAGGGTCCGGGGACTTCCTCGTCTCCAGCGCCGCGAGCAGCCGCTCCACCGCCGCACCATCCTTGAGATGAATGTCGCGCTGCGGGTAGGGCAGGCCGACCCCGTGCTCCTTGAACAGCGCCCACAAGTGCTTGAGCACATCGCTCTTCACGTTGCCGACGCCTTCTTCGGGATCGTTGATCCAGCAATGGATCGTGAAGTTGACCGCATTGTCGCCGAACCCGTTCCACCACACAGAAGGGGCAGGCTGGAGCAGCACCCGGCGGGCCTTGCGTGCGGCGTCGAGCATCAGCGTCTCGGCGAGCGCCATGTCCGCGTCATAACTCACCCCCACCGGCACCTGCACCCGCACATTGCGCGAGGAATAGGACCAGTTCTCGACCTGGTTGATCATCAGGTTCTCGTTGGGGATCAGATATTCCCGCTCGTCCCGGGTGGTGACCGAGACTGCGCGGATGCCGATCTTGCGGATCTGGCCGAAGGTCTGCTGCCCGGTCTGATCGTTGACCGCGATCACGTCCCCCGGCTTGATCGACTTGTCCATCAGGAGGATGATGCCCGAGATGAGATTGCCGAAGGTCTTTTGCAGGCCGAAGCCGATGGCCAGGCCGAAGGCGCCCGAGAACACCGTGAGTGCGGTCAGATCGACACCGAGCAGGTCCACGCCGACGAGAAAGGCCATGACCCAGATGACGATGGTCGCGATCTTCTCGGCGAGCGCCGCCTGGGTTCCGTCGAGCCGGGTGGCGCGGCGCAGGGCGGAACGGGTGAAGCGGGTGGCGAACCATGCGATCACCACCACCAGCAAGACCGCACCGACCGCGAACAGCACGTCGAATGCCGACACCCGAAATGTGCCGATTTCGAGCGCGAAACTGTCCAGCCGGTTGACGATGCCGCCGACGGTCTGCGAGCGTTCGGCGAGATCCTCGCGCAGGATATCCGCGCCGCCGACTGCCTCGCTGGCGCGCGGCGTTGGCCGAGCGGCAGCCATCACGCGCGCGCCAGCGCCTGCGCCAGATCGGCGATCAAGTCCTCGGGGTCCTCGAGGCCGATCGACAGGCGCAGGGCGGGGCGCCCGCCAGTCGGGCAGGGCATGACCGAGCGGTAGGACTTCGGAGCAATCGGCAGTGCAAGGCTCTCGAACCCGCCCCACGAATAGCCGTTGCCGAACAGCGCGAGCGCATCGGAGACCCGCGCCGAGGCGGCCGGGTCCTCGCTCGCCAGCACGAAGGCGAAGAGCCCGCACCCGCCGGCGAAGTCGCGCTTCCACAGGCCATGGCCGGGATGCGAGGGGAGGAGCGGGCAGAGCACTTGCGAGACCTGCGGCTGCGCTTCCAGCCATTCGGCCACCTTCAGCGCCGAGGCGGTCTGCGCCGCGAGCCGCACGCCCATCGTCCTCAGGCCCCGCGCCGCCAAGGCCGCGTCGTCGGGCGAGACCACTTGACCCAGCTCGTGGCTGACGCGGCGCAGCGCCGTGTACCAGCGCTTGCCCGCGCTCGCCGAGCCCATCATCAGGTCGGAATGCCCGCCGACGTGCTTGGAGAGGCTCATCATCACGATGTCGCAGCCGTGGGTCAGCCCCGAAAAGCCGAGCGGGCTCGCCCAGGTGTTGTCGAGCAGGGTGACGGCCCCGTGCTCGCGGGCGATACCGGCGAGCGCGGGGATGTCGCAGACCTCGAAGGTGAGGCTTCCGGGGCTCTCGAGCCACACCGCCTTGACCGGCGCGGCGAACAGGGCGCGGTAGGCCGCGATGTCGCGCGGGTCGAAGAATTCGGTCGTCACGCCCAGCCGCGCCAGCAGACCCGTCGCCATGCTGCGGGTGGGGTCATAGGCGTTGTCGCTCATCAGCAGCCGGTCGCCCGGCGCAAGGACGGCGAGCATCGCGCCGGCGATCGCCGCCACCCCGCTCGGGTAGAGCACCGTGCCGTGCGCGCCCGGCTCGATCTGCGTCAGCGCCTCGGCGAGCGCCCACTGGGTCGGTGCGCCGCGACGACCGTAGAAGAACTGCCCGTCGGCATTGTTGCCGCCCGCCGCCTGCCGCTCGGCGTCGCTGGCGTAGAGATGGGTCGAGGCGCGCCACACCGGCGGGTTGACCACCGGGCCGGTCCACTCCTTGCGGCGGCCGCCGTGGACGAGGCGGGTGGCGGGCCGCAGGTCCTTGTGATCGCCGCCGTCGCTCATGCCTCGGGGCGCTCCGGATCGGGGCCTTGGGCCTTGGGCGTGGCGGGGTCCGCGCCCCATTCGCTCCAGCTCCCGTCGTAGAGTGCGGTATCCTGCTTGCCAAGGAGGTGCATGGCGAACAGCAGCACGCTGGCGGTGACGCCGCTGCCGCAGGTGGTGGTGACGGGCCGGGCAAGGTCGATCCCGGCCTCCGCGAAGGCCGCACGCAAGGCGTCGGGGCTCTTGTAGGTCCCGTCCGCCTCGAACAGCGCGGTGTAAGGCAGGTTGCGCGCGCCGGGGATGCGCCCGTTGGGCACGCCATGGACCGGGTCGACGCCCGTCCCATAGACCCGGTCGGCGCCGCGCGCGTCGAGCACCTGTTCGGCGCGGCTGTCGATATTGGCGAGCATATCGGCCTTGGTGCGCACCCGCTCGGGGGCGGAGAGGTTGGCGGGGGATGCCGGAGCGACCTCGGCCCCGCCGCTCTCCAGCGCGCGGCCTTCCTCGCGCCACTTGCCGAGGCCACCGTCGAGGATCGCGACGTTGGACCAGCCGCTCGACGTCAGCATGAACCACCCGCGAGCGGCGGTGCGGATCGCGCTGTCGTCATAGAGGACGATGCCGTCGCCGGGCGCCACGCCGAGGCTCGCCAGCCGCTCGGCGAGCTGCTCCGGGCGGGGCAGGGCGGCGGGCACCGGGGAGTTGCGGTCGACAAGGCTCGCAAGGTCGAGGAACCGTGCGCCCGGGATGTGCCCGACGGCGAACTCCTCGCCCGCGTCGCGCGCCGCGGCAGGGAGGTGAAGCGAGGCATCGAGCACCGCGATGTGCGGGTCGGCGAGGTGTTCGGCGAGCCAGTCGGAGGTCACGAGCGGGGCGGGGAGCGTGGTCATGGCCGCGAGCCTAGCGTGCAAGTGCGCCCGGTGCAAAGCGCGCCGGCGCTCAGGCTGCGGCGGAGGCGGGCGGCGGCGCGACGGGCTGTGCGACAAGCCCGGCAATGCTGCCGGGCGGCTGGTCGAGCGTGATCGGATGCACCCGCCCGCTCGCGCTGCGCGGCCCGACGACGAAGGTGCGGGTCAGCGCGGGCTGGCCGGCGCCCTCGATCGTGACGTGGACCAGCGGGATGAACAGCGGCGTGCTGCCCTGCCGCAGCGGAGCGATCGCGGACAGGGGGAGCTGAATCTCGCCGGTGACGCCCTGCGCCTGGTGCGGGCCGACCCGCGCGATGTCGCTCAGCCCCTGCGCCGCCCCCGCCGAGGGGCCGCTGCCCCCCGCCGCGCGCGCGCAGGCGAGCTGCACCGCGATCTTGAGGTCCTGCACCGCCCGGCCCGAACGGTTCGCGACGGTCAGCCGATAGCCGATCGTGAAGCGCATCAGGCTGCGGGTCGCCCCGGTAATCTCGAGCGCGAGGTCAAGGCGGGTGAGATCGGGCTGCGCCTCCGCACCTGCCGGGTCGATGGCCGAGGGCGCGGCGAGGCGCAGCACCCGGGGCCTGCGGCGCCGCCACAGGAGCGCGCCGCCGCCGAGCAGCGCCAGCCCGCCGAGCCCCGCCGCCGCCAGCGGCCACCACTCGGGCAGGGTGGCAGGCGCATCCGCGGTCTCGGCAGGAGCGGCGAAGTCGGGCAGGGCTTGGGGCGATGTGCCGGGTAGCGTCGGCGGTGCGGGGGGCGGAAAGACCGTGTCTTGGTTGCCATCCACCGCAGGCTGCGGCGCCGCTGTCGCCGTCGCGGCCGAGCTGCTCCCCGTTGCCACCGGGCCGGGAAGCGAGGTCGTGGGAGACGGCGCAGCGGTTGGTGCAGAGCGCACGGGGGCGGGCTGTGCGATGGTGGGGACCGGCTCGGGCGCGAGGGTCGGCAGCGGGCTCGGCGCCGTGGCGGGGCGCGGCGTGGGCGTTGCGGTCGGGATCGGGCGCGGGGGGATGGTGACGCCGGCGCGCTCGTCCTCGGGGCCGGCGGGCGGCGGGGTCGGCGTGGGGCTCGGCGGCGGCAGGGTGAAGCTTCCGGGGCTCTCCTGCGCCGCCAGCGGCACGGCGGCGAGGAGGGCGGCGGCGGCGAGACAACGGCGAAGGGCGGGGCGGGCGGGGGGCAGGGTCATGCGGTGATCTGGCTCGGTGGGTCGGCTCGGTCGGGCAGGGCGGCGCTGCTGTGCCGGGTCTGGGGTGAACCGGCGCTGTCCCACATAGGGGGCATCCCCGCACCTCGTCCAGCTTGGCGCTTGCGCGGCGGGTTGGATCGGGGCAACAGCGCGGCATGGAAAGCACACCCCCCTCCAACACGCCGCAGTTCCTGGGGCGCGACACCCCGCTGCCCGCCTCGCCCGAGGCGGCGGTGCTCGACTACGTGCCCAACCCGCGGCCCGGGCTCACCTACCTCGTGCGCTTCGCGGCGCCCGAGTTCACCTCGCTGTGCCCGGTCACCAGCCAGCCCGATTTCGCGCACCTCGTCATCGACTACGTGCCCCGCGACACCATCGTCGAGAGCAAGAGCCTCAAGCTGTTCCTCGGTTCCTTCAGGAATCACAATGGGTTCCACGAGGATGTGACGGTCGGCATCGGGGTCCGCCTCAACGCGGAGATGCGGCCGAAGTGGCTCAGGATCGGCGGCTACTGGTATCCGCGCGGGGGCATCCCGATCGACGTCTTCTGGCAATCGGGCAAGCCGCCCGAGGACTTGTGGCTGCCCGACCAGGGCGTGCAAGCCTATCGCGGTCGCGGCTGAAGCGGCCGGTTGCCGGAGAGGCGATGTTTCACGTGAAACACCGCCACAATGCCCTGCAAGCGGCCATCTGCGGCAGGCTGGAGGGGGTCTGGCCGGGGGCTGGCGGGGGTCTGGCGGGGGGGAAGGGCTGCGCGACACCCCGGCAAGCGCCGGCTCGCCCCAAGTCGGAAAACCGCCCTAAAGCCCCGGCGCGCTCAGTTCCAGCTGGATGAACTTGGGCACGCTCTTGTTCGCCTCGCGCCACTTGGCGAGCGGGAAGGCGCCCGCGCCCAGCGCCGCCAGCGGGATGCCCGCCTCGGCGAGCGAATAGGGCGAGATGCGGTGCCGGGTCATGAACCCGCCGGTACCGTCGGAAATGAGGTTGGTCTCGAACTTGAGGCCCTGGCTGTTCTCGGTGGCGTTGACCACCTTGCTCACCACCAGCTGCCCGTGGCCCAGATCGAGCACCACGTCGGTGCCCACCGGCACCCCGGCAAGGCCATTGATGCGCGCGCCGGTCTTGGACAAGTTCCTGAGGATCACGTCGTAATAGTGGTCCTCGTGGATCAACCCGACCTTGCGGAAGATGGTGATACGCTCGGAACGGTGGCGCGGCGGTCCGCTCGGCTTGAATTCGGCATTCTCGCCCTCGAACCGCGCGATCACCTCGTCCTGGGTCATGGGCTTGGAAAAAATGTAGCCCTGCACCAGGTCGGCGCCGCGTTCGCGCACCAGCTGGAGCTCGTCCATCGCCTCGACCCCTTCGGCGACCGTCTCCATCCCCAGCGCCTTGGCCAGGGCCACGATCGCGGCGATGATCGCAGGGTTGATGTCGCCGTTCTCGGTGCAGCCGCGCACGAAGCTCTGGTCGATCTTGATCTTGTCGAAATGACCGTGCTTCAGATAGCCGAGCGAGGAATAGCCCGTGCCGAAATCGTCGAGCGCGAGGCGCACGCCGAGTTTCTTCATATCGCGGAAGATCGCATCGACGCTCTCGAGGTCGCCCACGAACACGCTCTCGGTGATCTCGAGCTCGAGCCGCTGCGGCGGCAGGCCCGAAGCTTCGAGCGCGCCTGCCACCGTCTTCTTGAAGCCGGGACGCACGAACTGCTTGGCCGAGACGTTGACCGCGACACGGACCGTTTCGGGCCAGGCCATCGCATCGGTGCAGGCCTGGCGCAGCGCCATCTCGCCCAGCTTGATGATGAGATCGTCGTTCTCGGCGATGGGGATGAAGTGGGCCGGGCTGATGTTGCCCTCTTCCTCGTCGTGCCAGCGCAGCAGCGCCTCGAAGCACTTGACCTCGTTGGTCTCGGGATTGACCAGCGGCTGGTAGGCAAGCCTCAGGTCCCCCTTGTCGACCGCGTCGCGCAGGCGGTCGCCGATCTTGGCGGTCTTGGAGGCCGCATCGCGCAGCTCGCTGGTGAAGAAGCAGAAGATGCCGCTGCGCGTTTCCTTGGCGGAATAGAGCGCCATATCGGCCGCCCGCGTCAGTTCGTCGGCCTCCACCCCGTCGTAAGGGGCGATGGCGATGCCGACCGAGGTGCCGATGATCGCGCGCCGGCCGTTGATCTGGTAGGGCTGCGAGATCGATTGCACGATGCGGTTGGCAAGCTCGCCCAGGGCGCCGCGATCGTCCATGTCGGGCAGCAGGACCTGGAACTCGTCGCCGCCCAGGCGACCGACTTCGCCGGCATCCTTGACGATCGATTGCAGGCGGGAGGCGACCTGCTTCAGCAGCTCGTCGCCAGCCGGGTGGCCCATCGTGTCGTTGACCTGCTTGAAGCGGTCGAGATCGAGCATCATCAGCGCGCAGGACCGCTGGGACACCCGGAAGGCGGCGAGCATCGCGGTCAGCCGTTCCTTGAGCTTGCGGCGGTTGGCAAGCCCGGTCAGCTCGTCGACCTGCGACTGGCGCGCGACCTGGGTCTCGTAGGCATATTGCGCCGAAATATCGACGGCGCTGCCGCGATAGCCCTGGAAATTGCCCTGCGCATCCAGCAGCGGGCGGCCATTGATCCGCCACCAGCGGGTGTGGCCGCGCGCGGTGGTGACCTGCACGATCTGCTCGTCGAGCTTGGAGCGGGCGCGCAGCTTGAAGGCGAGGTTGCGCTGCGCGGTGGTGGCGTGTTCGTCCTCGACGTCCTGGAAGAGCTTGACGACCGGGCTGCCGATCAGCGTGTCGGCCTCGACGCCGAGATCGGCGAGCGCGCGCTGCGAAAGAAAGGTCAGCTTGTCCTCGGCGTCGGTCGCCCAGAACATCCCGATGCCGAGTTCCTCGACCTCGCCGAGCACGGCGCTGCGATCGGGCCGTGCGCCCGTCGGGGCGCTATGCCCCTTGTTGCTGTCGCGAGTGTCCTCGCGCGCCGATCTGCGAAACCCAAGTGCCATACTGGTCCTCGTGCCGGGCCGACCGCTCGCAGCGGACCTGCCCCTGTCGTTGCTCATAGGGGTTGCATGGTTGACAAACCGTTAGCCGGGCCCCTCCGGTAAGATCGGCCGGGGCAGGGGAACCCTTCCGGGCAGGCCGCGTTGTGTGGACGTGCGGCGGTTTGGCATATTCTTGCCGAGCCGCCGCAGGACGTGTAATTTTGCTCCGGTGCCGCCGTGCGGGGGGATACGCGCTGCGGGCCACGCCACATTGGGGGACGAGGCCATTTCTGTCACCGAGCTGCCCGTGAAGGGCGACGACCTGCAGGCCAATCCGGTGCGCACCCGCGCCGACTGGGAGGCGATGCGCGCCGCCGCGCTCGCCGATCCGGGCGCCTTCCACGGCGCTATCGCCGCGCGCAACATGCACTGGTTCGTGGCCGAGGTGGGCGCTGAGGGCGCGTGGCTCGCGAAGGGCGCGGACGGGCGCTGGCGCGGCTGGGACGGCGCGAGCGCGGCGCCGGTTGCGCCCGATCTGCCCGAAGGCTTCACCCCCTGGCACACCGGTTTCGACGGCAGCAATCCGCCGCATTGGCGCTGGTTCGTCGGCGGGCGCACCAATGCCGCCTTCTCCGAACTCGACCGTCACGTGCTCGCCGGCCACGGCGACGAGGCGGCGCTGGTCTTCGAGGGCGACCGCTGGGACATGAGCGCGAACGGCGGCAAGGGCGCCCCGATCGACTGCTTCACGATCAGCCGCAAGCGTTTGCTGCTGGAGGTGGCGAAGTGCGCCGTGGCGCTGGAGGCGCTAGGCCTCAAGGCGGGCGACCGCATGGCCTTGAACATGCCGAGCATCGTGCCGCAGATCTACTGGACCGAGGCGGCCAAGCGCTTGGGCGTCGTCTATACGGCGGTGTTCGGCGGCTTTTCCGACAAGACCCTCTCGGACCGCATCGCCGACACGGCGGCGCGGGTGATCGTGACCAGCGACGGGAGCTACCGGAACGCGCAGGTCGCCGCCTTCAAGAACGCCTACACCGACCCCGCGCTCGACAACTTCGTGCCGGTGACGACGGCGCTGGACATCCTTGGCGGGCTCGATCTCGATCTGGCGGCGGAAGACCACGCGACGATCCTTGCCGCCGTGCGCGAGGCGCTGGCCGGGGAGATCACGGTCGATCGCTCGGACGTGATGCGCGGCGTGGGCAAGGCGCTGATCCAACTGGGCGGGGAGGGCCGCATCACCAGCGCGGATGCGGCGCGGGTGCGGATCGCGATCGCCTCGAGCCTCGTGACGCTACCGCCGCGGGTCGAGGCGGTGATCGTGGTTCGCCACACCAACCAGCCCGACATGATCTGGCGCGAGGAGCGCGATCGCTGGAGCCACGAGCTGACCGACGCGGCCTTCGCCACGGTGCTCGAGAAGGCCCGCGCAGCGGGCTTCGCGGTGCAGTCGGAAGCCGAGCTGATGGCGCTGCCCGACGCCGATTTCGTGCGCGCGATCTGGGCGTCCTCGAAACCGATGCCGGTCGATGCCGACTACCCGATGTTCTTCATCTACACCTCGGGCAGCACCGGCAAGCCCAAGGGTATCGTCCACTCCCACGGCTATGCGGCGGGCGTTGCCGAGACGATGGCGGCGAGCTTCGACGCGCGCCCCGGCGACACGCTGTTCGTGGTCGCCGATCCGGGCTGGATCACCGGGCAGAGCTACCTGATCTGCGCGCCGCTGATGACGCGGGTGACGTCGCTGGTCTCCGAAGGCTCTCCCGTGTTCCCCCACGCAGGCCGCTTCGCCTCGATGATCGAGCGGCACAAGGTGCGCATCTTCAAGGCCGGGGTGACGTTCCTCAAGTCGATCATGTCCGACCCGGCGAACCTTGCCGAGCTCGAACGCTACGACATGAGCGGTCTGCGCGTGGCGACTTTCTGCGCCGAGCCTGTCTCGCCGAGCGTGCAGGCCTTCGGGATGGAGCACGTGACCCCGCGCTACATCAACTCCTACTGGGCGACCGAGCACGGCGGGATCGCGTGGACGCATATGTTCGCGAATGACGATTTTCCCCTGCGCCCCGACGCGCATGCCTATCCGCTCCCCTGGATCGTCGGCGATGTGTGGGTCGAGGATGAGGCGGGCGAGGGCGCGCGCTCGGGGGCTGTCGCCCCCTTCGCGCGGGCGGATGACGGCGGCGTGCCTTGGCGCAAGGCCGAAACGGGCGAGAAGGGCGAAATCGTGATCGCCGCGCCTTACCCCTACCTCGCGCGCACCATCTGGGGCGACATCGCGGGCTTCAAGGTTGCGGATGGCCGCGTCGCTCCGGAATGGCGCGGCGATGCCCAGCGCTGGGAGGAGGGCTACTGGAAGCGCTGGAAGGGCGCCTGGGCCTATACCCAAGGCGACTTCGCGATCCAGCATCCCGACGGATCGTTCTCGCTGCATGGCCGGAGCGATGACGTGATCAACGTCTCGGGCCACCGCATGGGCACGGAAGAAATCGAAGGCGCGGTGCTGCGCGACAAGGCGCTCGCGCCGGATTCGCCGGTCGGCAACGTGCTGGTGGTCGGCGCCCCGCACCGCGAGAAGGGGCTGACCCCGCTCGCCTTCGTGGTGCCTGTCGCAGGGCGCAAGCTCACGCATGAGGACAAGCGCCGCCTGTTCGATCTGGTGCGCACCGAAAAGGGCGCGGTCGCGGTCCCGGCGGACTTCATCGAGGTCTCGCAGTTCCCCGAGACCCGCAGCGGCAAGTATATGCGGCGCATGGTCCGTGCGCTGGTGGTGGGCGAGGATGTCGGCGACGTCACCACCTTGCGCAACCCCGAGGCGCTCGATGAACTCAAGCGCGTCATCGCCGATTGGCAGCGCAAGCAGCGCATGAGCGACGAGCAGGCGCTGTTCGACCGGCACCGCTATTTCCTTGTGCAATACAATACCGTCGCGCCCGGCAAGCAGGTCGCGACCGTCACGGTCACCAACCCGCCGGTCAATGCGCTGAACGAACGCGCCATCGACGAGCTGGTGCTGGTCACCTCCACGCTGGCACGCGATGACAGCGTCGTGGCGGTGGTGTTCACCGGCGAGGGCACCTCGTCCTTCGTCGCGGGGGCCGACATCCGCCAGATGCTCGAGGAGATCCACACGGTCGACGAGGCCATGGTGCTCCCCAACAACGCGCACCTCGCCTTCCGCACCATCGAGAGCATGAACAAGCCCTGCGTCGCGGCGGTGCAGGGCGTGGCGCTCGGCGGGGGCATGGAATTCGCGCTCGCGTGCCATTACCGCATCGCCGAGCCCGTTGCGCGTTTCGGCCAGCCCGAGATCCGGCTGAGATTGCTCCCCGGCTATGGCGGCACGCAGCGCCTGCCGCGCCTGCTCGCCGACCGGCGCGGGGCGGAGGGTGTGCGCGATGCGCTCGATCTCATTCTGGGCGGTCGGAGCATCACGGCGGAGGCCGCTGCCGATATCGGCCTCGTCGACGAGTTGGTGGACGGCGCGCAGGACGCGCTCTCCGCAGCCCATGCGGCGGTGCGGGATTTCGTGAGGCGCGGACCTGCGAGTGCGCTCGGCTGCGCCTTCGCGGAAAGGCAGGGCGCGACGGTGCGCTGGGAGGAGGCGTCGGAGGTCGATCTCGATGCGGTGCTGGAGGACGCGTTTCTGCAGCGCATCCTCAGGCAGCTCGCATGGGCGGGCCGCGATGTCGCGGGCGCGCGCGCGCTCGACGCGGTGCGCACCGGGCTGGAGCACGGCATCACCGCCGGCACCGAGCGCGAGGCGCGGCTGTTCGCCGAGGCGATCGTCGATCCCGAGGGCGGCAAGACCGGCATCCGGCAATTCATGGACAAGGTCGCCCCGCCGCTCCCGGTGCGGCGCGACGGCGTGTGGATCGATGCCGAGCACGAAATGCGCGCGCAGGCGCTTGAGGCGGCGGGCGATCTGCTGCCCGTCGGCGCGCCCTTCTATCCCGGCGTCACCCCGATCCCGCCGTGGCAATATGCCTTCGGCATCGCCCGCGATCCCGACACCGGCCAGCCCCGCTTCGGCCCGCCGGCGAGCCACGAGAAGGAGCTGATCGTCAAGGTGCCCGAGCCCGCGCCCAACGAGGCGCTGCTCTATATGCTGACCAGCGAGGTCAACTTCAACGACATCTGGGCGCTGACCGGCATCCCCGTCTCGCCCTTCGATGCGCATGAGGAGGACGTGCAGATCACCGGTTCCGGCGGCATCGCGCTGGTTGCCGCGCTCGGGTCAGAGACGCGGGCGCAGGGGCGGATCAAGGTCGGCGATCTGGTGACGGTCTATTCGGGGACCAATGACCTGCTCAGCCCGCTGGTCGGCAACGACCCGATGTATGCGGACTTTTCCATCCAGGGCTACGAGACCGAGACGGGGAGCCATGCGCAGTTCCTGACCGTGCAGGCGCCGCAGATGCACAAGGTGCCGCCCGACCTCACGCTGGAGCAGGCGGGGAGCTATGTGCTGAACCTCGGCACCATCGCGCGCTGCCTGTTCACCACCTTGCAGATTGCACCGGGGCGGACGCTGTTCGTCGAAGGCGCAGCGACGGGGACGGGGCTTGATGCTTTGCGTTCCTCGGTGCGGACCGGGTTGCAGGTGACGGGGCTCGTTTCCTCGGAGGAACGCGCGCAGTTCATCACCAAGGTGCAGGGCGCGGTCGGGGCGATCAACCGCAAGGATGCGCGTTTCGCCGACCTCTACACCGTCGTGCCCGAGGACAAGGCCGAGGCCATCGCGTGGGAAGCCGCAGGCGCGCCGCTGATCGAGGCATACAAGGCGCTGAACGGCGGCAAGCTCGCCGACTACGTGGTGAGCCATGCGGGCGAGACCGCCTTCCCGCGCTCGTTCCAGCTCCTTGCCGAGGGCGGCACGCTCGCTTTCTATGGCGCGTCGTCGGGCTACCATTTCAGCTTCATGGGCAAGCCGGGCACGGCCTCGCCCGAAGAGATGCTCCGCCGCGCGGCCCTGCGCGGGGGCGAGGCGGTGCTGATCTTCTACGGGCCGGGTTCCTCCGAATTGCTCGACGAGACGGGCCTCGAAATGATCGAGGCCGCCCGCCGCTTCAACGCCCGCAGCGTGATCGCCACCACCACTGACGGGCAGCGCGAGTTTCTGCAATCGCTGGGCCTCGAGGACGCGATCGAGGGGATCGTCTCCCTCGAATCGATCCGCCGCCGCGAGGGTGCCAATTTCCACTGGCCCGACACCATGCCGCGCCTGCCCGATGCCAAGGCCGATATCGAGGTCTTCAAGGCGGCGGTGCGCGACTATCAGGACCGGGTGATGAAGCCCTTCGGCTCGGCCGTGGGCAAGATCCTGCGCTCGCCCGACAACCCGCGCGGCAGCCCCGATCTGGTGTTCGAGCGGGCCGGGCAGGACACGCTCGGCATCTCGACCTCGCTGGTGAAGCCCTTCACGGGGCGGGTAATCTTTGCGGAAGACCTGACCGGCTGCCGCTTCACCTTCTACGCACCCCAGGTGTGGACCCGCCAGCGGCGCATCTACATGCCGACCGCGCAGATCTTCGGCACGCACCTGTGCAACGCCTACGAGGTCGCGCGGATGAACGACATGATCGCCGCCGGGCTCCTCGAAGTGACCGAGCCCGAGGTCGTGCCGTGGGACGGCCTTCCGGAGGCGCACCAGGCGATGTGGGACAACCGGCACACCGGATCGACCTACGTGGTCAACCATGCGCTGCCCGAAATGGGCCTCAGGAGTCGCGACGCGCTGCTCGAGGCGTGGGCCGCGCAGGGGGCAGCGCAGGTCGCGGCGCCCTCGGACACGGAACCGGAGGCTTGACTCGAGCGTTGCGATTTTTGAAACTTTCCATCTCTCCTCCCCAGAGATCGTTCGAAGCCTGAAGCGAAGCGAGGCGGTGCCTCTTTCGCGGTCATTGTGTGAGGAGAGTCCTATGGCGAAGTCCAAAGCCGCTGCTGCTGCGCCTGCCCTCCAGGGCGATGTCCCGGGCCGCCTTGCTGGCAAGATCGCGGTCGTGACCGGCGCGGCCGGCAATCTCGGCGGGCATATCGTCACGCATTATCTTGCAGAAGGTGCAACCGTCGTGATGACGGGCCGCACCCCGGAGCGCACGCAGGCGGCGGCCGAGGCGCTCTTGAAGGCGACCGGCGCGGACCCCTCGCGGCTCGCCTCGGTGGCCCTCGACGGCGGCGACATCGCCTCGGTCCGGGCGGCGATCGGTGAGGTGGTGAAGCAGTTCGGGCGGATCGACATTCTGGTCAACAACGCCGGGAGCGCGGGCCCCAAGCAGCCGATCGAGAACCTGCCGCTTTCGGCGGAGGAGCTAGCCGAGCTCCGGAAGCGCGGCAGCACCGACGGCGAGACCGTGGGCGATGCCCTGCGCAACATCTTCGGCGTCGCCTTCAACGTCGCGCGGGTCGCGGCCGAGCACATCCCCGAGGGCGGCTCGATCATCAACGTCTCGACCATCTTCAGCCGCACGCCCTATTTTGCGCGTGCCGCCTATGTCGTCCCCAAGGCGGCGATGAACGCCTGGAGCCGCGAATTGAGCCTCGAGCTCGGACCCAAGGGCATCCGGGTGAACCTCGTCTACCCCGGCCCGATCGAGAGCGAGCGGATCCGCACCGTCTTCGCCGCGATGGACACCGCGCGCGGGGACGAGGCGGGGACCACCGCGAACCAGTTCTTCGACATGATGAGCCTTGAGCGCGCGACAGGCGGCAACGCGAAGGCCAAGACCTTCCCCACGCCCGAGGACATCGCCACCACCTGCGTCTTCCTGGGCAGCGATGAATCCGCTGCCTACAACGGCCACGATTTCGAGGTCACCCACGGCATGACCGTGCGCAAGGAGGAGCGCGCGACCTATCTCGCGCGGCCCACGATGCGCTCGATGGACGGCACCGGCCTTGCCGTGCTGATCGCGGCGGGCGACGACTGGGAGGAGGCGCTCGAGATCGCGCAGGTGCAGCTTGCCTGCGGGGCGCAGGTCCTGCTCGGCCTGCCGCGCGCCGCCGACGTCGCCATCGCCGAGAAGCGCTGCGCCGCGATGGGCCTGTCCGACAAGCTCAGCATCATGCGCTTCAACCGCAAGGACCCGGCGGGAATGGAAGAGGCGCTGGAGGAATATACCCGCCACGGCACCCCCGTCAGCGGCGCGCTGTTCCTTCCCGCGCTGGGCGCGGGCGAGCTGGCCGGTGCGCTCGCCGAAGCGGGTGACGGTGTGGTCGAGGCGCTGATGGATGCCGAACTGGCCGGCAACATGGCGCTCGCGCGGACCATGAGCCGCTACTGGAAGCGTCACGATAATCTGCTCCAGCCGCCGCGCTTCGTCTTCGTCAGCCACAAGGACGACGGGAAGGGCAACGTCTACAATCACATCCAGCGCGCCGCCACGGAACAGCTCATCCGCATCTGGCGCGACGAGAGCGCGATCGACACCGCCCACGGCCGCCGCCGGCAGGCGGAGTGGGGCAACCAGATCGTGCGCTTTACCAATGCCGAAGCCGGGAACATCCGCTTCACCGCGGGCCATGCCGCGCGCATCCTCTTGAAGGAAAGCAAGCTCGGCGAGATCACGCTTTATGTCCCGGCGAACATCGGCGAGGCGACCGGAGCGAGGAAGGCGATGCCCGGCTTCTCCGAGAACATCACCGGGCTGCACCTCGGCAAGGTCGCGCTGATCACCGGCGGTTCGGCCGGGATCGGCGGGCAGGTGGCGCGGCTGCTGGCGCTCGCGGGCGGCAAGGTCATGATGGTCGCCCGCCGCGAAAGCGAACTTGCGGTGGCGCGGGCGCGGATCGTCTCCGAACTCGAGGACATCGGCTTTGCCGGTGTCGAGCGCCGGGTGCAGACCCTCGCCAATGTCGATGTCAGCAATTTCGAGAGCCTGAAGGGCGCGGTCGACGCGACGCTGAAGGCCTTCGGGCGGATCGACTACCTCATCAATAACGCAGGCGTGGCGGGCGCGGAGGACATGGTCGTCGACATGACCGTCGATGCCTGGAACTACACGCTCGATGCGAACCTCGTGTCGAACTACTTCCTGATGCACCACGTCGCGCCGCTGATGAAGGCGCAAGGCTCGGGCTACATCCTCAATGTTTCGAGCTACTTCGGGGGCGAGAAGTATCTCGCGGTGGCCTATCCCAACCGCGCCGACTATGCCGTGTCCAAGGCCGGGCAGCGCGCGATGGTGGAATCGATGGCGCGCTATCTCGGGCCGGAGGTGCAGTTCAACGCGATTGCGCCGGGGCCGGTCGATGGCGATCGCCTGTCGGGCACCGGGGGCAAGCCGGGGCTGTTCGAGCGGCGCGGCAAGCTGATCCTCGAAAACAAACGCCTCAATGCCGTCCACGCCGCCGCGATCAAGGCGATCCGGCGCGGGGTGCGGGTCGAGGCGGTGCTGGCGCGGCTCGCCCGCAACGACACCGTCAAGATGAGCCACGACACCAACAACCCGCGCGAATTGCGCGAACTCGCGCTGGCCTGCGCGCGTGAGGGTGACGGCACCTGCACCTGGGACCAGTATCTCCTGACCCCGCAGATCGCCGCCGCGCTGGTGGCGCGCCTCAGGCAGGCGGGCCTGTTCCTCGACGCGCCCGAGTGGAACGATCGCCCGGCCACGGCCGAGAGCGACGGCGACTGGCTGCTGCGCGTGCCGCCCGAGGACGCGCCCTTCCTTCCCGCCGACAAGATCGCCATCGAGGCCAACAAGGTCGGCACCGGGGTGCTCTCCAAGCTCTACCTCGGCAAGATGCCGACCGAGCACGACGTCGCGCAGGCGACCGTCTTCTTCCTCGCCGACCGTGCCGTCTCGGGCGAGACCTTCATGCCCTCGGGCGGGCTCTCCGTCGAACGCTCGACGACCGAGCGCGAGCTGTTCGGAAGCCCGAAGCAGGAACGGCTCGACCAGATGCGCGGCAAGACCGTGTGGATCATCGGCGAACATCTCGCCGATTACCTCGCCGAAACCGCGCGTGCCTTCATCGAGGATTGCCATGCGGCCAACGTGGTGCTGATCACCCGCACCGCCGAGGGCTTCGAGGCGATCAAGGCGCAGCTCGAGCGCGAGACCGCCGAGGCGCTCACCTCGCTGGTCGTCACCTCTGACATCGAGGCCGCGATGGACGAGGCGCTGATGGCCTGGGGCAAGCCGACGACGATCCTGTCCACCCCCTTCGAGGCGCTGCCGGGCAAGCTGTTCGACACCGCCGATCCGCTCACCCCGGAGGAGTTCCGCAAGGTCGTGGAGTGCAACCTCACCCACCACTTCCGCGTCAGCCGCCGCGCGTCCCTCTACGATGATTGCCAGCTGGTGCTGACTTCGCCGGATGTGCCGATGGGCGACAAGTCCCCGGCCTTTGCCCTCGCGAACTTCATCAAGACCACGCTCCACGCGTTCACGGCCACCTTGGCCGTGGAGAACGAGCGGCTGGTGCATGATGTGCCGGTCAACCAGATCAACCTCACCCGCCGGGTGCAATCGGAAGAGCCGCGCGATCTCGACGAGCATCTCGAAGAGGTGCGCCGCTTCGCCCGCGCGGTGCTGCTGGTCGGCGCGCCGCTGCCTGACGCGGAGGATTCGCGCTACCGCGCTCGGATCTACCGCGGCATGTCGATGACGGTGTGAGGCGGGGGTAGGGGGCATGATCCAGTACCTGCCCTTCGAGAAGCCGATCGAGGCGCTCGACAAGCACGCCGCCGAACTCGCCGCCCATGCGGAAGGGACCGAGGAGGCGCGGATGCTGGCGATGCGGGCGGCGAAGCTGCTCGAGGACACCTATGCGCGCCTCACCCCCTGGCAGCGCACCCTCGTCGCCCGCCACCCGCAGCGCCCCCGCTTCGAGCGGCTGGTGAAGGGACTGTTCAGCGAGTTCCTGCCCATCGCCGGGGACCGCACCTTCGGCGAGGACCAGGCGATCATCGGCGGCTTCGCGCGCTTCGAGGGGCGGCGGGTGATGGTGATCGGCCATGTGAAGGGCGAGGACACCCCGGGGCGCCTTCGCCACAATTTCGGCATGGCGCGGCCCGAAGGCTATCGCAAGGCGATCCGGTTGATGGAGCTCGCCGACCGCTTCGGCCTCCCGGTGGTGACGCTGGTCGACACCCCCGGCGCCTTCCCCGGCGTCGATGCCGAGGCGCGCGGGCAGGCCGAGGCCATCGCCCGCTCCACCGAAGCGTGCCTCGCCCTGGGCGTGCCGCTGATTGCGGTGATCATCGGCGAGGGCGGCTCGGGCGGCGCGGTGGCGCTCGCGGCGGCGAACCGGGTGCTGATGTTCGAGCACGCGGTCTATTCGGTGATCTCGCCGGAGGGCTGCGCCTCGATCCTGTGGCGCAGCGCCGTCCAGGCCGAGACCGCGGCCGAGGCGATGAAGGTGACGGCGGGCGATCTTCTGAAGCTCGGGGTCATCCACCGCATCGTTTACGAACCGCGCGGCGGTGCCCATCGCGATCCCGCCGAGACGGTCAAGCGCCTCGCGCTCGCCCTGCGCGCCGAATTGGACAGCCTTGCCGCCATGCCGCCGGACGCGTTGCGCCGCGAGCGCGAGGCATTCTTCCTGCAGCTCGGCTAGGCGCGCGCGGCACACCTCCTGCCCCGCGCCCGCACAGCACAGAAGCCAGGCGCGCCGCCTGGCCAGTGCCGGCAAGGCCGAGCTTGCGCGCAGCCCCCGCCACCGCGGCGCGCCCATGCAAGGCAGGCCCGCCCCATCCGCCTCTTTTTCCACCCCCCGGGCAATCCTGTTGACAAGCCCCCGAACCCATCGCTATTCGCGCCCTCCTACCCAGCCGGACGGCGATGCGACCCGCCCGGCACCGTGCCCAGATGGCGGAATTGGTAGACGCACCGTCTTCAGGTGGCGGCGCTCGCAAGGGCGTGGAGGTTCGAGTCCTCTTCTGGGCACCATTTGTTCTTCTCAGAACATCCCGAAAAATGTATGAAAGCCGCAGAAATCCAAGGGAATTGGCCCTTGGATGGTCTCGGATCGTCCCAGCAAATCCCGGGCTTTCCGAACGGTTTTGCGGGCCTTTTGCGGGCTCATGTGAAAACCACATTGAGGAAAAGGCCCACACATGGCGCTGACCGAAAACAGGCTTCGGACGTTAAAGCCAAAGGACAAGTCGTACAAGGTCGCCGACCACCGCGGCCTGTATATCGAGGTCACCCCGTCAGGCGGCAAGCTGTGGCGATTCCGCTACCGGATCGGCAACGTCGAGAAGAAGCTTGCGATCGGCCCTTACCCCGAGATCAATCTCAAGCAGGCGCGCAATGCCGCCGATGCGGCAAGGCATTCGGTCGCCGAAGGTGGCGACCCCGCCTTCGAAAAGCGCAAGAAGAAGATCCGCGATGAGTTCCTGTCGGCCCAGACCTTCGAGGCGGTGGCGCGGGAATACATCGAGCAGATGATGGTCAAGAACGGGCTTGCCCAGGCAACCCTTGTTAAGGCGAACTACTTCCTCGAGCAGCTGACGCCAGCCATCGGTAATCGCCCGATCCATGACATCGAGCCCTTCGAAGTGCTGGCGCCCCTCAAGCGGCTCGAGGCGACGGGTAAGCACGAAACGGCGAAGAAGTGTCGGTCGTTTGCCGGGCGCGTGTTTCGCTACGGCGTTGCCACCACCCGCTGCAAATCCGATCCCACAGCGATGCTAAAGGGCGCGCTTGTGACGCCGCGGGCGCAGCACTATGCCGCGATCCTCGAGCCAAAGGAGCTCGGCGGTCTCTTGCGCGCCATCGATGACTACACCGGCTACCTGGTCACCAAATACGCCCTCCAAATCGCGCCGCACGTGTTCGTGCGGCCGGGCGAGCTACGCCACGCCGAGTGGCGCGAGATCGATCTTGAGGATGGAGTCTGGAAGATCCCCGCTGGGAAGATGAAGGCTCGCCGGCCGCATGCGGTGCCGCTCTCCAAGCAGGTGGTCGGCTACCTCACCGAGCTTGCCAGCATGCTGGGGACCGACGGCTACGTCTTTCCCTCGGCCCGCAGCGGCATCCGCCCGATGAGCGAGAACACGCTCAATGCAGCGTTCCGGCGCATGGGCTATTCGAAGGAGGAGCTGACCGCGCATGGCCTCAGGGCCACCGCCTCAACCTTCCTCAACGAATCGGGCCTGTGGAATCCTGATGCGATCGAACGGGCGCTCGCACATGGCGACAGCAACGTCGTGCGCGGCATCTATCATCGCGGCAAGCATTGGGACGAGCGGGTTCGAATGGCGCAGTGGTGGAGCGACTACCTCGATGAGCTGCGCGAAGGGAAAAAGCGCCAGGCTGCATAGGACGAAGGGATCGCTTCAAGCCACACAGGAGTAGAGGCTGAGAGCCAGGGTGACCAAGGTCGCCGAGGCAAGCAGTGCCACCTCGATCCTGATTGCCCACCGGGCGAGCCATTCCCGCATGCTGCTAGCGCCTCAATTCGCGCGCGTCTTATCACGCAATTGCCTGTAGCGCTCAGCGATGGCTTCCCAAGTCGCAACGCCTGCCTCGTCACCTTCGGCAGCGAGGCGCTCAACTTCGCGTGCGATATGGTCTAATCCGTTGTCGCCGTGGTTGCGCTCAACCCAAAGTGCAGCCGCCCAAAGTTCCTGGTCGCGGGTTAGCACCACGGCTCGCGCCGTCCCGACCAAGTTCGGGCAAGGCCTTCACTGACGAGCTGGTCGCCCAGCGATCGGCCGCCACGGATCACCACTCGAAGCTTTCGACCAAACCGGTCTTCATCGCGGCCGCCAATCGTCCGGAGCTCGAAGGGTCCGACATTGAGCAATTCGACTAGGCGATAGGTTGCCTTCATCCCGAGCTGATACTCGCGGTCGCACTGGGGCTGGCCGATCTCAGGTGTGTCGATGTCGGCGATGCGGATCTTGACCCCATCGAGCCAAAAGGTGTCGCCATCCACCACGCAGGTCCGCCTGACCGAGCCGCATATGCTGAATTGAGCAGAAGCCCCCGCTTTGATGAGCGTTGGGCGCGCCTCAGACGCCTGGAGGCTCAGCGCAGCGGGCTCGGTAACCGGTCCAAACCAATTAATCGCCAAGGCACCTGCCGTAGCGAGGATCGAAAACAAGCCCAAACCCAAGAGCATTCCCTTTCGCAGATTGATTTGCCCCCGATGTGATCGGCGCTTCGCTTCAGGAAGTGGGCCGCGTGACTTCTCCCGCCAGTCTGAGGTTTATCGCAAAAGAGTGGCAGGGAAAGCGAGTAGGAAAAAATTCCCATGCGCGTCAACGCCATGCGGCAATCGAGCGCCATCTGTCGAGAACCGCGCGAACATACTCGGGTGTCTCGCCATTCCTCGGTATCCCGCGCGCTTTGGATACCGCGCCGGGCCCAGCATTATACGCAGCAAGCGCAAGATGGACGGCCTCAAACCGGTCCAGCATTTGCCGCAAGTATCGCGCTCCGCCATCGATCGAAGCCATAGGGTCATGACGGTTCATGACACCGAGTTCGCGCGCAGTCCCTGGCATCAGTTGCGCGAGCCCTGCTGCCCCCGCTCGGCTGACAGCCATCGGGTCAAACCGCGACTCCGCCCAGATCAAGGCGCGTAGCAAATTATCAGGGAGCTGATACCGCCGCTCAGCGTCGGAGATCGCGCGGGCGTAAAGGTTCTCGCGATAGGATACATCGCTCCGAACGAGAACTCGTGCCGGTGACAGCCCAATCGGGGGCAGGCCCGGTGGCGGAGCGGTCAGCTCGGGCTCAATCCTGGGCGTGGCATGTTGGTAGAGAACGAACTCATTTGCCAAGGACTGCGCCGAAAATGGGGCTGTCGCTCCAAGGCAGACGATGATCGCCTTGATGTGAGGTACGCCTTTGATCACCGGATGTGTCCTCTTGCCACGACTCGTATGAGAACATATGATGAACATGTGGCTGTAGGAAAGCGTGCGCTGGACTGCAGGTAGAGGAGAGGATCGCAATCGAGGGGGCAACTTGGCGTGCTGAGGAGCCTATCTTGTCCATCCCCTTGCAAACCGATCATGGCCACTCTCTTGCCGACACCGCTCGCCGCATCTGTGAAAGCCGCGGCGGCAAATGGTGCGGTACGAAGGGCATGGCATGTTGTCCGGCCCATGATGATCGAACCCCCTCGCTTGGGGTGACCCTCGGCCGAAAGGCAATCCTGTTTCACTGCTTCGCCGGCTGTGACCAGCAGAGCGTGCTCGCGGCTCTCGCAAGGGAAGGCGTCGATGCACCAGCCCTCTTCGCAGGGGGTTCAGAGCCAGTTGCGCCTCCCTCGAGCAGTGTACGCAGATCATCAATGGCAGCGCTCAACATTTGGCGGGAGGCCACGCCCCTGCCTGGGAGCCCAGCCAAGACCTACCTTGAAGGTCGCGGTATCCTGGCTGCTTCTCCGGCACTGCGTTTTCATTCGCGCACTCCGCTCGGACCGAAGGGCCAGACGCGGTTTATTCCGGCCCTCATTGCCGCAGTCAGTCTCGACGAAGGCCCAATCGCGATCCACCGCACGTTTCTGGCACAGGATCTGAGCGGCAAAGCCGCCTTCGCCAAACCCAAGCGGGCGCTCGGAACCTTGGGCGCGGCCGCAGTTCGCCTGTTCGCTCCTATCAACGGCCAGTTGGGGCTCGCGGAGGGCATCGAGAGCGCGATGGCGGCTTATGCGCTGACCGGCGTCCCGACCTGGGCGACCCTCGGGAACGAGCGCTTCGGCCTTGTCGCCATTCCTGAGAGCGTGACCGAATTGCACCTCTTCGTTGACCACGACGATGGCGGAAACCTCGCCAGGGAACGTGGCGTGGCCGCATACGCCGCTGAAGGGCGGATCGTTCGTATCCGAAGACCGTCGGCTGCCGGCAGCGACTGGAATGATGAGTTGCAGGAGTGGCTGCGCCGCAAAGCGACGCAATGAGAGGAGAGAGGGCTTCTTGATGTGCGGCTCACAGGCCCGTGAGCTTTAAACCGCATCAGGAGACTACCCATGATCCAATCAATCCCGCTCAAGAAGCTCGCCGCCAGTCCGAACAACGTTCGCAAATCAAGCGATCCCGCAGCCGATGCACAGCTCAAGGCTGACATCGCTGCACGCGGCTTGCTGCAAAACCTCGTCGTTCGGAAGGCAGCGCGTGGCAAATTCGAAGTCGAGGCCGGCGGGCGCCGCCTAGCAGCGCTGCAAGCGCTCGCTGCTGATGGGGCAATCACTCCCGATCAAGAGGTCACATGCCTGGTGATCGAAGGCGAAGAGAGCGAAGTGCGCGAAACCAGCCTCGCAGAGAACTTCCAGCGGCTCGCCATGAACCCCGCAGACGAAGCGCAGGCCTTCGCAGCGATCATCGAAGCGGGTGCCAGCGCAGAAGAGGTTGCACGACGCTTTGGCCTAACCGTCCGCTTTGTCGAAGGTCGGCTCCGGCTTGCTGCGCTCGCCCCTGACATCTTCGAGGCGCTCGCAGCCGGCGAGATCACGCTCGACATGGCAAAAGCCTATGGCGCGATCTCCGACACCGATCGTCAGGCACAGGTGTTCGCCGAGCTGCAGAACGCGTGGTATCATATTACGCCGGATACAATCCGGCGCATGGTGCTCGACGCCTCTGTTCGCGGTTCCGACCCGCGCGCCATCCTTGTCGGCCGTGACACCTACCTGGCCACCGGGGGCCGCATCGAGCGTGAGCTCTTCGATGATGATGCCAGCGAAAGCTGGATCGACGTCGGCCTGCTCGAGAACCTGGCTCATGCGGCGATGGAAGAAGCCGCAGCCCGAACGGCGAATGAACTAGGGATTGGATGGGTCCGGCCGACACTTTCCAACTACGTCGGACACGACCTCGTCGGAAGCTTGCGCAGATTACCCTCCGAGCCCGCCCCCCTGACCGAACAAGAAACACAGGAACTGACCGCGCTCGAAGCCGACTACGATCGCGTGGCCGCCATCCTGGAAGATGAGGAAAGCGACGAAGAAGAAATCGGGAAGGCCGAGAAGGAACTCGTGGTGATCGATGAGGCTATACGTGCCCTCAACGAACGCACTCCCGTGCTGGCCGAGGAATTGAAGCCCGACGCCGGCGCCTTTCTCGTTCTCTCCCGCAGCGGAGAACCGCAACTCGTCCCGCAGTTTTACACCGATGTTGTGCTCTCGAATGAGGGCGAAGGCGCAATCGAAGCGGTCGCTGAAGAGGGACAAGCGAAGCCCAAGAGCAGTGCGCTTTCGCAGCGGTTGCTTGACGAGCTTGCCATGCAGCGGCGGGACATCCTTGCCGTCCACCTCGCCAAAAACCCTGCTCTTGCTTTGGACTTCATGGTCTTCACGCTCGCCGATGCCGACCAGCATGACTGGCGCGCGAAAAGAGCCTCAACGCTTGTCGGATCCGTCGCGGCGGGCCCCGTCTCTGGCTTCGAGGCCAAGGATGCACCTGCGACTGCAGCAATAGCTGAGTTCGTCGGGTCACTCGATGAAACATGGCGCTCTGGCGAAACCGAGGTCGATCGCTTCATACAGTTTCGCGCGCTGTCGGAGGAAGCGCGGTCAGCATGGCTCGGCCATGTCGTGTCGCGGACAATTATCGCAAGCCTCGCCTTCGGGCGCGAGCGCTCTGTTCCGCTCCACGAGACCCTTGCTTCTCTGCTCGAAATCGAAACTGCGCATTGGTGGCGGCCGACCGCAGCGAACTATTTCGACCGTGTGCCGAAGGCGCGCATCCTGGAGGCGCTCGACGCTGTCGGCGGGCCGGACCTGGTGACCCGCTATGCCGGTTCGAAGAAGTCCGAACTCGCAAGCGCGGCCGAACGGATCTTCTCGGGGAACTTCATCGGCGAGGCGGGGAGCAAGGAGCGTGCCCTCGCTTGGGTCCCGGACCTGATGAAATTCGCTGCTCCTTCCGAAGCGGCGACGATGGCCGATGCCGACATTTTGAATTCGGCGGTCGATGAGGTGACCGAAGAAGCAGCCTGACCCTCTTGACAGGTAGTGCTCTTTCGGCTGGCGGCCTGTTCTTCTTGGACAGGCCGCCATTTCTCGATTTGTTGCTAGGGCGATTGCCCCGCTGTCCATGCTCTGAAGCCTTGGGTTGCCTTGACTGAAGATGATGCTGAGCCTTTGCACTGTTCCGTTCAGCAGCTAAACATAGTGGCAGCTCAGGCCTGTGGGCTGAGCGCGGCTCGCCCTCGGTCCGTGATGAACCAGTAGGCACCATCGTCGACGTCTAGCGGATCGGCAGCCTGTGCACATAGGTCCACTATGGCTCCAGGCACATAGTGCGGCGGCTGGGTCATGTCCTAGGTAGCCTTGAGATGCCGGAGGGGCAAATCGCTACACTGAGCGGCTGCCAGCCGAGGCCAACGCCAGGACGTGTTGCACCATCCGAAAACCGTAGTTCTGCGCTGCCAGAGCACAGAAGGCATAGATCGCAATGAGCGCTAAGCCATAAACAATCGCACGCCCGGTCTCGCCTGATGCCCACCAAGCGAGCCACGGCAGGAACAGCATCACTGAAGCGCTGATCGTGCCGATGTCACGGGCCGCGAGATACCTGCCGTGCGCGTCGAGCACCCCCACTTCGTCCCGAAAGTTGCGGTAGATTCGATAGAAGAGCCGGTTCTGCTCCGCGCCATCAGTCGGCAGTGGCCCAAATTCTTCAGCCAATCGCTGCATATCGACGTGGCTGCTCGCCGGACCGATCTGAGTGAACGCCCGACAGCCCGGAAGAGGATTGCGCCAGCGCCAGTAGATGAGGCGATCCCGCCAGTTCGGATTGATTATGCCCAGCAGGATCAGTGAAGCAATCACGATCAGTCCCAAGGCGGCCGTCCCCGGCGCTGCCAGCGCCTCAAGGCGGCTCGCCAACGACGGTCCATCCATTTTCAGGAGCCGGAGCGGCTCGCCGGCAACCCAAGCGAACGCTACCATATGCCCGATCATCGCCGCGCGGATCAGCCCGGCATTCTGCTCCTTCAGCGTTTTTCCGTCAGCCATCATCCTGCTTTCTCTTGGGACATCAGCGCGAAGAAGCGCTTTGGCGTCGCGATCAGCAGGACCGATGGTGGCGCCCGCTCGACGGCGAGGTCGGCGGCCGTCTGCCAGTCGGTTGGCGATGGTCCGGCATCTGCCAAATGGCTGTGCCAGGTGCCAACATCGAACAAAGTCTGGCCGCTCGCGAGATGGCGCGCTTCAATTGCCGCTTGTAGGCCGCTGGTCCCAAGCACGAACAAGCTGCCGCTACGCTTGCTGTCGACCGGTGCATCAAGCAGGTCAACGACGGTAACGGTTTTGAGTCGGGCGCTGGTCAAGCCGATCATAACCCCGCCGGTCTCGACACTCCCAAAGGCCACAGCCTCAGCCCTGATCCGATCGGCCACGCGCTGCGAGATGCGCAATTCCCAACCGTCGCTTCCCGCAATCTGCACAGCCTCGAATGATGGTACGGCCCACCGCGACCAATGCGTCGACGCACCGCGCTGATCACCGACGCCGATGACAATTAGACCGTCAGCACTGCTTTCCGACAAGGCCGCGTCCAGCTCAAGCGACAAGCCGGCTGTCATCGCCGAGAGGCGCGCATCTTCCATGGGCATCGTCAAGGACCCGCACCCTTGTCCTATCTGGATGGCCGACAGGCCTTCGGCAGGGTCGAACAGTAACTGGACAGCCCGGTGATCGTCGAGCGTCGCATAGAGCTCGGCGATGAGGTCGCTGTGCGTCGGATTATGTGCCTTCCCGTCCATCAGCAGGAACGCACCTCGTCCGCGGCCGAAAAGTGCGGCCTCGACCAATCTCGTCTTGAGCCGCGCATCGGCCGATGCGACCAGCGCCTCCCGGACGGCCAGCGAAGCTGTGGAATTGACCGCCGCACCTGTCCCTTTGGGAATGATTCGATCCCGTTCGCTGCCGAGACCTGTCACGAGATCCCCTCGATAGACTGCAGGAGACAGGCCGAATCCGGCAAGCTCGTGCGCGAGCGCTTCGGCTTTATTGGTGGCGACGTGATCGGGACCGAGCGCATGTCGCGCCATATTGTGTGGCCGAAGCGACGCCTGGTCGGACAGGGCGGCGACGGTCTGGCCCGCCCGCGCCGCGTGTGACGCAAGCTTGGAACCGACACTGCCGCAGCCGAGCAAGGCGATACTGGGTCGCTCCAAGGTCCCAGAGAGTGTCCTGAGAAGAGATTGGGTCAGCGATTGAAAGTGCATCGCGGGTCCCACCGGCTCGCACTCCCCTTCAACGAATAGGGAGGTTCTTTTCTCGTTCGCGCGGATCTCGAACACGTAGGGCAGCAACTCGATGTCGGACAGGGCACCGATGAGGCGCACCGGGCGGCGCACGCACAGCACCACGGCGACCGGCACCGGAACGGGACAAACCATGCCCGCGAAGCAACGCTCGAGGTTGGAGAGGAACGTCGCCAAGCCTCGCCCACAGCCCAGCTCTGTAGCCCTCGCCTGTAGATCACCCAAAGTTCGGATCGTTTCAGGCATATACGACTCGCTGATGAACGGTCTGCCATCAGGGCGTTTGTCCGGCCAGATGATCCCTATGACCGTATTGCCGCTTGCGGCGTCGTCGCTGATCCGTCGATAGGTGAAGCTCTGGTCTCCCTGCTTGCGCATCAGTGGGGTTCGCTCGCCTTTGCTGGACACCCACGCTTCCGCGCCCACGCTGAGCGTCCCGTTCTCGGCGCCGCACCGGATAAAGTGAGCCCGCCAAGCGACCCAGCCGCCTTGCTTGTTGACGACAGCGCGCGCTTGGTCCGCGTCGCACTCGACGACGTGCCGCAGGTCGCGGCGCAGCATCGGCTCCCAACCTTGCTGCGGGTCAATCAGGTTGCCGATCGCCGCCTTGCGCAGCCACGCCGCCAGCTGCCCCACGAGATGGAACACGCCATATTCGACTAGGCCGAACTGAAGGAAATACTCGTCCTGATCGCCGTCGACCAGGCACGGCCGCGGCCGTTCGGAGAAGGGCATCAGATGCGGAAAGTTGCGTGGGAAATCCTCCCGCAAAGAGAAGCGCGGCGATCGCCAAGGGTATCGGTCCGGGATCTCGACCTCGACGGGCTCGCATGTCCGCACACCGCTGGCGCTCATGCCGTCCGCCTTCATGTGCAACGGCATCTCGACATTCATGTCGAGCCGGATGCGACGCTGGCCGGCCGTAGGATTCAGCAGGGCGCCGCCCACGCACTCGGGATGGGCGAGGGCGACCCGAAGCAGATGCTCGGCCGGGTCACCCGAGATCGTTTCGGCCATGCTCACCCGTGAGCACGCGCCTGGGAGGCAGTGGCGCCGATCCCGAGGGCGGCGACCGCCGCCTTCGCAGCAGTCTTGACCGTTTTGGTAACGCCGCTGGAGGTGATATCATATTGCAGCGCCCGCTGCTCGTCGTTCCAGACGTCGGCCACGCAGAGGAAGCGATCAGCCGCATCGTCAACGATCGAGATATATTCGCGCTTCGCCCGGTCGCTGGGTGGATCCGCATCCTCGGGATCGATCGTTTTCGAGCTAGCTACGATGATCGCCCCCTTGCGAATCTGCGCAAGGGCGCTGCGTGCCCCTTCGCACACTTCAGCGTCTTCGCCACAGTCCGAGTAGCTGTCGTAGCTCAGGCTATGCCACGAGCAATGATGGGGCGCCTGGAGAATGTCGTAGCTCAGCCAGTCGGCTCGATCGCCGCCGTGCTTATTCCACAGCCGCTCCCAGATCGCCACTTCGGCATCGCCGCCAGTGAGGAAGCGGCACTTATCGGGGATGCCGCCGCCGCGGATGGAAAAGCGCAAGATCACGGACGAGCGATTTTTTGCGAGCAACTCGTCGAGTTCCTCGTCGTCGCCCTGCGGTAAGGGTGCGAAGAGGCCGGCTTCGAACGTGTCGGCCGCGACGCGGTTGAGCTTGGTGACCAGTTCGTCAGCCTTGACCACGATGGCAAGAATGTCATCAGTCTTGCCGTCCTCATCCTCACCCATGATCTGGATGCGATCGCCTTCGATCGTTGCGGTGCCCTTCTCGCGATACAGCGCAACGCGGCGCCGCGCTTCCTTCGCCCATGCCTTGGCATCATCACAGAGCGTATGCGTCTTGCTGGCTCGGCGGAACACGACTGGCGAAGACCACATCTCGCGGATGAGGATTTTGTCGTCGTCCTTCTTCCACTCGTCGGGCGGGCCGAGGTGGAAATGTGTTTCAAGTCCGCCGATATGGTCCTTGTCGGGATGGCTGAGCAGGAAGCCATCGACGAACATCCGGCCCTTTGCGTCGCGCTTCAACCGGCTGCGCAAATCGGCCATGACGTCAGGCGTATCGTCGTCGGCGTTGTCGGCAGCCTTGCGGACATGCATATCGATCAGCAGTGTCTGATCGTTATCGAAGGTCAGCAAGGTCATGTCGCCATTATCGACGGGGAAGAAGGTGATCGAGGCGGTCATCTAAAGTCCTTTGTGAAGGATGCCGGCCGAACTCGCGCGAGGGCGCGGCCGGATCCTAAGCGTTGGGGGTGTCTCGGCCGTCGGGCTCGCGTGCGACGCCCTTGAACGGCTTGCCGTCATTCTTGACGCCCATCAGGCGGCCGGTGTGTTCATTGCGCTTCTGCCAGTGCCCATCGGGCCGCTGGAACTGTGTGCGGCCCGACACCGAGCCTCGCCGGAACCCATCGCCAGTATTTTTCGCCATATCTTCAGACCCTTGCGCCTTCTGCCTTCCTTCGTCGTTGATCCCTAAGATCATCGCGTCCATTGAGTATGGGAATCATATCCCAACCCGTCAAGAAAGGCGATGGGATATTTTTTTCGAATCGAGTTGTTGGAGGGTTTTGTGGTACCAGAGACGGGCGAAACAGTACGCTGGGGCGTGCAACGACGCCTCGAGTTTATCGATTTTCGGTTGTTTTGGGACGGGCGGTTTAATCGCCGTGATCTTGCGGAGACCTTCGGAATATCTGCCCAGCAGGCATCATCCGACATCGCTCAATACACGGCTCTCGCGCCCGGGAACCTAGTCTACGACCAGACCCTTAAGGCCTATTTACGTGCGCCGACCTACGAGCCGAAGCTGATGCACGCTTCGGCCGAACGTTATTTGCTTCAACTCGTCGCTATAGAAAATCAATGGATGCGGCAGGAAGATACCTGGTTCGACAGTACTCCGCCGATCGAGAATGTCTCGCTCCTGCGAAAACGGACGGACGCCAGAATTTTGCTCCACATCCTCGATGCAATCAACAAGCGGGGCCAGTTGGAGATCAAGTACAAATCAATCACGGGCTCATCCGAACCGCGCCGGGTCATCGCACCCCACGCGCTCTTTCATGCTGTCGGCCGCTGGTATGTCCGAGCCTGGTCAACAGAACATTCGGATTTTCGCGACTATAATCTCTTCCGGATCGAGCAGGTCGGCGAAATCAAGGAGGCAGCGATCGATCCCACGCTCGATTTCGAATGGATGCATGAAATCGACATGGTTCTGGCGCCCAACCCGGCGCTGTCCCATAGTCAGCAAGCAGCGCTTGAGGTCGAATATGGCATGGCTGAAGGTCGACTCATCGTTACCAAGCGGCTGAGCCAGACCTTCTACCTGATGACCGAGCACAATTTGGATGTTGCGCCCGATACACTACCGCCTGGCAAACAACAGCTTGTGCTCCTCAATCGCGACGAGGTCGTCAGTGCCCGGACGATGGCACGCAAGCTGTCAATCGACGCGATTGAGCGAGCATCGCGTTGAGCATGGCCCTCGAAGGTAAAGGGATATCCGCTATCCTGCTTTTCGGCAGTCGTGCCCGCGAAGACAACAGCCGTGGGTCGGACACCGACTTGTTGCTCATCAGCCCTCCGGGCACCCCGCAGCATAAGTCGATAGGGCATCTCTCGATGTTCTTTTATCCGTGGGAAAAGCTGATGGCCGATGCCCGTGACGGGGATCTCTTCGTCTGTCATATAGCGCGCGAGGCCAAGCCAGTATTCGATCCGCTAAGCCAGCTCGATCAACTACGGTCTCAATTCAGACTGCGAACAAGTTATGCGCGTGAAATCGCGCATGCACGCGACCTCGGTTGGTTCCTTGATCGCCACGCCAGTGCGCTTAGCTCCAATATTGTCGTGCGGCGCATGGTCTGGTGTGTCCGCACAATTCTCATCGCAAGGAAAGCTGAACGTGGCACCCCCGTTTTCGCACCGCACGAACTGGCAGTTTCCGCTTCAGCCTCTGCCGCCGAGCTTCTCGCAGATCGCCACCAGCGTCGCTTGGATGCCGCTATGCGGCAGCGATTTCGCCAATACATGATGGAGGAGGCTGAGAGTCCGCCATTGCCAAGCGAAGCAACAATCGATGACTACCGCTCGCTTTTCATTGAGACCGGCAACAGGGTGGCTCTTCAAACGATCGAACTATGCACACGAACCCCTGCAAGTGACGGGGTTTACTAGCGTTAAATGTGTCAGATTGGGTAATCCTCAATTCACTCAAAAGCTGATCCATAGCCGAACTTAGCAGTCACAGCTTCAGTTAAGTATGCGACGCTCACCAGTCTCGCCAATGGTCACTCCGCTTCGCGGGTCGACGAGTTCCTGCGCCACGCTCACGTGAGCTGAAAGCATCGCTTACCGGTTAGAGGGGAGGGAGCCCTTCCTGTTTGCTCCGGGACAATCTCGTCCTGGTGCTCAGGAGACCTCTTATGGCCAAGTTCAAGCGCGCCGCCTGTTCGCGATCCCCAGCACAGAGAATAACCGATGCGATCATCGAGAAGCTCGAGCAAGGCACCAAGCCATGGATCAAGCCATGGCGCGGACAGCCCGTGTCACGACCGCTCCGCGCTTGCGGGACGCCATACCGGGGCATGAATACCTTTTGGCTGTGGTTGATGGCCGATGCCGCCGGATACTCATCTCCTTACTGGATGACCTACCGCCAGTGCCAGAAGCTCGGTGGGCAGGTCCGCAAAGGTGAGAAGTCGACCATCGCGATCTTCTATAAGACGTATGAGGAAGAGGTCGATGATGCCGCAGGTGGCACCGACACCGAGACACGCCGTGTCCTCAAGGCCTTCGCGGTCTTCAATGCAGACCAGTGCGATGGTCTGCCCGCGATGTACTATCCCGAACCTGCGATCGGTCTGATCGAGCCGGCTGGCCGGGAGGAGCGGCTCGATGGCTTCTTTGCGAATATCGGCGCCAGCCTTCGTCACCAGGGCTGCGAGGCATACTACGAACCCGTCGCAGACAGGATCACCATGCCGCCGAACGAGCTGTTCGACGCGTACGAACAGTACTATGCCACGCTCGCGCACGAACTTTCGCACTGGACCGGGCATTCGTCGCGCCTTGATCGCAACCTCAAGAACCGTTTCGGGAGCGAGGCCTATGCAGCGGAGGAACTGGTTGCCGAACTCTCGGCAGCCATTCTGGGGGCTGAGCTTGGCCTTCCGGTTGCCCATCTTGACCATCACGCGAGCTATATCGCGGCCTGGCTGGATCTCCTGAAGTCTGATGAGCGGGCAATCCTAACGGCGGCCGCAAAAGCTGAGGAGGCTGCGAGCCTGCTGCTGCGTCTTGGCGGCGTGGTCACGGCCGAAACGACCGAAGACCAACCTGCCCTCTCAGAAGCAGCTTGAAGGGGGAAGCACCCATGGCACGCTCCGTCAGCTACCCCCGTGGCTCCATCGTCGCTTTCCGTTTGTTCGATGAAGACGAGGACGACCGTGGCTGGGCCTACGACTGTCTTGTCGAGGACGTGATCAGCTCAGCACGAAGCGCTTTTCCATCGTTGCAGCGACAGGAAGGCTGGCGTGGGCGCGAAGACAGGATCCTGCTCCGCAACGCCTTCGCCGATTGCGGCATCTCGACCTATTGCGGCCTGGCAGCAATCTGGCTCGTCGAACGCGATGACAGCGCATACTGGGAGCGTTGCCCAGAGCAGCGACGCTCCGACTTCGCTAAACGCTGGATCACGCAGGTCTCAGACAGGTTCGTCGGTCTGTTCGGCGACCTACGTCTTGTCGGCCGATTTTCGAACGGGGAAGCAATCTTCGAGCGCTTAGGGTTTGCTTCCCAGAGCACGAGGCCTTGAGGCCGCAAAGTCGTTGGCGTGGTCTCGCGAGAAGTTCGGACCGAACGAGCCCTTCCGCCTCACACCTGAACGCCGGGAGAGGCCCTGGACCGGCCGGGTGCCAGCACAACCTGCGACCCGTCGGCCCGTGTGGCCCGCGCCAGCCTAGGGTCGCAGGTTTCCCGCTGCGCGGTGTGCCGTCACCCTGATCCCGGTCCTGATCGGGCTCCGGCGGACAGGATCGAGGCCATCAGGCCGTCCAGCTCCTGCCGAACGATCAGGAGACCACACCATGTACGACAGCTTTTTGGAGCAACTCGCAGGCCTCGACCTCACAGGTTTCACTATCCAATCCGCCCCGTTCAACACGACGGATTTCCCGGGCGAAGAAGCCATCGACCAAACATTGGGCGCGGTCTGGTCCGAGCTCTTCGCGATGTTTGCCGACACGGCGCTCGAGGTGGACGCCGAAGATATCGCCTGGGGCTTCGTCAATCTCTTCCACCGCGCGGCCAGCCGTAAATCAGCACAGCTCGATCGTGCCGCTGACGAAATCCGTGCCTTGCTGGCAGCCGCTGACGGGTCGGAAGTGCATTCTAGCAATCTCGAAGAACAGGTCGAGCGCGCACAGGCCGCAGAGGCCAGCATGATCGCCTTCGAGCAAATGCGTGAAGTGGCGGCCTTACTGTACCATGACGAAATCGGCTCGTGCTGGCGCCCGATATCGGGCTCGCGTGCGAACCACGCTGCCCATTTGACCTCGGCCGTCGTTGATGCCCGCGATTTCCTCAAGGCGCGCAGCGAACGGCGGCGCGCCGCACATAGCCCGGAAGGAACGCCGGTGGTCTTCGCCGGCGGCCGTTCATCCTTTGCCTCGAGTGATGAAGCCAAGGCATTCGCAGCAAATGTCTGGGCTACGCTCGACAAGGTCTATGACCGGATCCCTGACATGGTCCTCGTGCATGGCGGCGACAGCAAAGGCGTCGATCGGCTCGCCGCGAGCTGGGCCGAACGCCGCAACGTCCAACAGCTCGTCTTCGCCCTCGACCGGCGGCTCGGGGCGCGTGCTGGCTTCAAGCGCAACGAGCAGATGCTCAGCTTGAAACCGCGCTACCTTGTGGCCTTCCCGGGCAACGGGGTGCTCGAACGCCTCGTGATCGAGGCTAAGGCCCAGCGGATTACCGTCGTTGATCGGCGCGCAATCGCGACTGGCGGCGGCGGATGATCGCCGTCCCGCCACAGGTTCCGGTGCATCGGCATCACGCCCGTTCTATTATGGGCGTGATACACCGTCCCCGGCCTGAGCTTCAGCACCTTTGCCATCCATCTGACCTGCTGCTGGCCACATGCCTCTTCCAAAGAGATTCCTCGGACTGATGGCTCTTTCCGGCGCAGGAAAGCCGAATAGCTTTCGCTGCACAGCCCAGCTAGTGGGGACATTGGAATCGAGGAGGGTCTTGCGGTCCAGCTCTGCTGGCTGGGTGCCATCGAGAATCGCTGTGGCAATATCTGGCGCGAGGTAGTTCAACCGGATCAGGCGCGCAAAGTGCGTAGGCCTGCAACCTTGCTTCTTGGCAAGCTCTTCGATCGACAGATCGCGATGCTCGTCGACGAGGATCTGGGCTCTCCGCGCAGCCTTGATCAGTTCGACAAGCTTCGGGTTCGGGCGCGTGTCGTTCGCCTCGGTGCGCGGTATGATATGGAGGGAGGGCCAGCGCTCGGCGGTGATGACCCGCACGTCGATGTCCAGGACATAGCGGGCATCGCTGCACGGCCAATCTGCAGGCCTGCCCCTGAACGCCGTTTTGCCGTCCCATGCCATCAAGCGCCGCAGCTCGAGCGACCGGAAGGTGATCGACACCGTCTCTTCAGCGATCTCGACCTGGTGCACAAGGGCGGCAAACAGGTCAGGCAGCCATTCGGCTCTCGTAACCTCGAGCATCTGGCTGATTGCTTTGCCGCGATTGGCAAGCCGGTCGAGATCATCACCGAAGAGACCAAGCGTTTTGAGCGCGCCCCTGAGCTTCCCCCTGTCAGCGAGGAAGTCGCAAACCGCGGCCAGAACTGTCTTGTCGAGGTGATCGGCATTGCACCGATAGGCACGGCGATACTCGACCTGCGACCAGGCCGCGTTGCTCGACACATAGGCGCAGTATGTTCGCCCGCGCTGCCAGTTCAGGTCGAGCAGCATGTGCCGGCCCAGGTCATCCCACAGCAAGCCGGCGAGGAAATGGTGTGTCTCCTTGGCATGAGGCGAGCGCTTCTTACGCTCCTCGCTCAAGGCCTGCGCTGCCGCCCAGGTTGCTTCGCTGATCAGCGGCTCGTGGACGCCCTGGTAAGTGGTATCGTGACCGCGGATTTGCCCGACGTAGATCGGGTTGCGAAGAATGCCGTACACAGTGCCAGGCGACATCGGGGTGCCGCCGCGCGGAACACCCCGGCGCGACAATTTGACGGAACTGCAGTAGCCCGCCTCGCGGACGGCCGTCATGACCGACGTATAGCGTCGGGTACGAAGGAACTCGGCAAAGATGAAGCGGACGATATCAGCTTCTGCCTGATCGACGTGGATGCCGTCGCGACCTGCGACATAGCCGAACGGCGGAAGTCCGCCGTGAATGCGGCCATGCCGCTTGCGTGTTCGGATGCTGTCACGCACGCGCTCGGCGATCAGTTCGCGCTCGAACTGGGAAAAGGTCAGCAATACGTTGAGGATCATCCGCCCCATGCTGTCCGAGGTATCGAACGCCTGGGAAATCGACACCAGCGTGATCGATTGCCGGTCGAACATCTCGATCAGCCGCACGAAATCGAGCAGGCTCCTGGTCAGGCGGTCAATCTTGTAGACCACCACGGTGTCGATCTTTCCGGCTTCGATATCCTGCATCAAACGGGCAAGCGCCGGGCGCTCGAGACCACTCCCGGAATGCCCCCCATCGTCGTAGTGCTGGGGCAGTTCGACCCAGCCTTTGTACTGCTGGCTTGTGATGTAGGCGCTGCTGATTTCCCGCTGGGTCACCAGCGAATTTACATCATGCTCGAGCCGGTGGGTGGTGCTCTTGCGGGTGTAGATCGCGCAGCGCTTGATCGGCAGGTTCTCGTCACTCGGCATCGGTCCTCTCCTCTTGTGAGAGGCGGAACCTGCGCTACTTTCGAAGGCACGTCTTGAACGTATGGCCCTGGCCGATCGCGCAGGGACGTTCTGCGTTAAGATCACCCTCGACCTCACTGAAAACGCCAGAAAGAAAACAGTATTCGATGATGCACCTCGACGACCTGCTGACGCGCTATTTCCATGGCACAGATCTGTCTCGCGCCAGTCCCGACGTGCTAGCCTCGGGCATCGAGCACTGCCTCGTTGATCTCGGGCTTGAGCAAGATCGGGGGAAACGCTTTGCCCTCTGGGCGCTGCTGCACATGCTCGGCTCTGCGCCTGACCTCGACGTCGCGTTCAAGGATCCAAACGACCAGGAGGCCGCACGCACCTTCATGGACATGCTTGCCGCGGGCGAAGCGAGCGAGGAGCAAAAGTGAGCGGTTGGATCATTCGCTTGCCTTCAGATCATCCCAAATCCCAATCCGGCTTTCCCTGCGAACCTGTCTGACCCAGGTCAGCTGAGGACCTGCAACCCGTTCCTTTCCGGCCGTGTTGCCCGCGTCTTCGCCGCGGGCTGCCCGCACCACCCGTCATGAACAAGTTTCCCTTGTCCCTCAGGCCCGCCTGAGGCCCTGCGGTGCAGTCCTCCCATGCCCTGTCTCTCTTCGACGTTCGCAAGCCGGAAGTGGTTTTCGGTTTGAGATCGAAGGAGACTTTCCATGACCAATCTCGTTATCCTCACCGGCCGCATCGCACGCGATCCGGAAGCCCGCGAAACCAAGGGTGGCACCAGCGTCACGGGCATCACGGTTGTTACCGACCGCCCCGCCCGCGACAAGGACGGCAACACCTACAAGGACGAGAACGGATTCACCGCCAAGGACAGCGAGTTCCACCGGGTGACCTGCTTCAATGGCCTCGCCAAGACGGTCGGCCAGTACTGCTCGAAAGGCCAGCTGGTCTCGGTTCAGGGCCGCCTCCACTACACGCAGTGGGAAGATCAGGACGGCGTGAAGCGCTACGGATGCGAGGTGCTGGCCGACAAGATCGACTTTCTCTCGCGCGCCAGCAACCGCAGCGATGAAGACGACAACCGCGACGCGCCTCCGATCGACTGATCGGCCAATTGTTCGCGATCCAAGCACGGGGCTCTGCCGGCCAGGCAGGGCCCCGTTGCCTGTCAGTCTTGTGGGGATTTGGGCACCCCAGCGCTGCGGGCTTGTGGGCGCGCGCCGAGCTTCTCGATGCTGGCCGCCTCTCCCAGCTTACCAAGCGCCTCAGCAACCTGTCTCAGGCCCTTTGCTGAGAAGGCTTCAAGCCCGGTTCCAAGGATCACTTCACCAACTTCCTGGGCAGCCTTGCTTTCGAGGTCTCGCTGCCTTGCATCGAGCGCTTTGCGCTCCGCTTCGAGCTTTTGCAGGGCCGATACGGCGCTTGTGCTTCGGGGCATGTCTTGGTCCTTTCATTCCCCCCCGTGTCGCCTTCCTAGCGGCAAGATGCACGGCCCCACTGGGTGTAGGAAAGTTTGATTGCACCATGCCAAAAGGAATTCGCCTACTTCAGAGGTAGAGGGTCCTGGCTCACGGATATTCCAGCATGATGGCCTTGCCTTCACCGCCTCAAGGACGTGCGGGGCCCCACCATTTTGTCCGCTACCGGGCTACGCCCGGCTGCGAACAAAATCGTTTCCCCCGCCGCCGCTGCGCGGTCGCCTCTGGGCGATCCTGTGACCCGGCAAAGGCCAGACCATCGCCGCCACCTCCTGTCGTCTCACGACAGATTTCAGGAGGATTATCATGGCTCAATTCAACACATGCTCCCTGCCGTCGCGCAGCTATTTCGAGGCCCTGGAAGCCGCCGAACGGCGCGCCCTGCACAGCTTCTTCGATCAGCACGTCATTGAGGATGATGAGCTCGGCTACATTGCACTGGACGAAGGCGACTACAACGCCCTGCCGGCGCACCTGGCTGCACGCGTGGTGCACACGGTTCATGGGGCCATGCTCGACGAGTTCTAAGGCACAAAGAGGGTGGGAACCGGAAACGGTTCCTGCCCTTTTTTCTCGCTCGCCAGCTCTTGGGAACCAAGCGTAACGGGCCACCTCCACCTTGTGACGGCGCCCCGCGAAAAACGGAGCGGGGCTGAGGCCGCACTCTGTCCCGCGCATCATGCGATGCGCTCCTGAGGGTGCGGCGTGTTTGTTCCTGGGCCCCGCGCGCACGTGCGGACCGGCAGCGGGTCGGGCGGCGGGCAACGGCGATCGCGACCGCTGCCGCTAGTCTTGTTGCCCACGCACCCTTTGCCGCTGCCTCTTCCGCCGGTGCGATCTCTAGTTTGAGGCGCCCGAGCCTTGCCGCTACGCCGGCTCCGAAACCGCTCGGCCCACTTGCTCACGCTCCGGTTTGTAAGCGGGTGATGATCGTCCGATCATGAACCGTCCAAGGTACCGGTTCACCCTCGCGCAATTGGGGAACAGGGAGCACACCCTACCCCGCGAAACCGGGAGATATCCTTCTGTAATCATGACAGAATGTGGGTTTGTGCACAAATGACCCGCCAGCGAGTTATGCGGGTTTGCGGCGAGCAGCCTACCACTCACATCGACCTAAAAATCTGAAAAACAGATACATTGTTTTCATTGACCGCGAGTTGTTCACGATTTATTCTCATTACACCTTCCGCGAGGTGAGCCAGGTTCCGTCGGCGATAAGAGGAACCTGCATTATGCCCCGACTTGATCGGCTTCAAACCTTCCTCCCCGTCTCTGTGGCGACCTGGGCGCGTCACCGTGCAGCGGACAATGGCGAGAGCGTTAGCATCTTCATTCGCGACCTCGTCATCGCAGGCTGGCGGCTGGACGACGAGGTGAATTCGCGCGCCAACGGCTTTGATCCCGCCCGCCAAAGTGTCTTCATCGCGGTCGCACTCGACGCATTGCTGGCCAGCCATCCTGACAGCAGCTTGCGCGAGCGGACCCACGAGGCCTACCGGCGCCGGCTCGAGAAACTTGGCCTTGCTGTCAGCACCGCCATGGGGAGCAATTCCCATGAAGCATAATCTCGTGAACTTCACCCGCGGCAGCCAGTTGCTCGGCCATTTCGGCTTCATGTTTGCCGCTGGCCTGAAAGGCCCCTTGTTCGTCACTGCGCTCGTCGTTGTCGGCACCTGCTGGTATGAGGTCAGAGCGAGCCTCAGCGACCATCAACTCTACCTCGTCTGGATGCATCTCTATGCTAGCCTTTATGCCTTCATGGAGTTCGATCCCGGCAAGCTTGTGAACCTTGAAATGCTGAGCGGCGAGCTCGTCGGCATCCCCTTTTCCGTGGTGCGCGAGTTTCCGCCGATGCGTGCGGCCATGACTGCCTTCGACTCGGCCTTGCGGCACGGTTTGCTGGTCTCGGGGGTTCTTCTGGTCCCAGCCTTTGCGGTCTTCTGGTGGTTTGCCGAGCGGTTCGGAGGCAAGTCCAAGGAGCGCAAGCACGAGCGCGGCGCGATGCTCGTTTCCCTCGATGCACTCGAAGAGGAAGTCACCCGCTACAACCGCGCCCGGAGGGCTGAAGAACTGGGTCAGAAGTTCGGGTGGAAGTGGCGGCTTGCCAGCCCCACGGCGCTTGCTGAGGCCGGGCACTATGCTCCGGCTCATCTCGCAGGGGTAAGCTGGCCATGGAGGCTGGAGCAGAGCCACACGATGCTGATCGGGACCACCGGGACCGGCAAGACCGTGGCGCTCACCGAGCTAGTCTCCGAAGCACGGCTCCGCGGACAGCGCGCGGTGATCTTCGACCTCACCGGAGCGTTCATCGAGGCCTTCTACGAGCCCAAGCGCGACATCATTTTGAACCCGGTTGATGCCCGCTGCCCGCTCTGGAGCGTGTTCAATGATTGCTCGAGCGAAGCCGAATTCCATGCCGCTGCCGAAGCGCTCGTCCCCCACGACGGGGGTGGATCCGAGCAGTTCTGGGTGCTCGCAGCGCGCATGTTGTTCGTCGAGATGTGCCTTCATCTGAGGCGCAGCGGGACCGCATCCAACCAGGCTCTAGCGGACCGGCTGATGACCGCCGATCTATCCGAAGTGCATGCCCTGATGCGCGGGACGATCGCCGATCCGCTGACCGCTCCGGAAGCCGCCCGCATGGCGGAATCGATCCGCGCGGTGTTCAACGCCAATGCCAAGGTCCTGAAGCTTCTTCCGTCGAAAGGCACCCCCTTCTCGGTCCGCGACTGGGTCAAAGGTGATGGCGAACCGGGGTCGATCCTGTTCCTGTCAGCCCGCTATGTCGACATGAGCATTTCCTCGCAGCTCCTCACGCTCTGGCTCGATACGGCCATGAACACGCTCATGACGCTCGAGCGCACGCAGGACCTGCGGATTTGGTTTCTGATCGACGAACTTGGCGCTCTGCACCGTCTCCCCGCGCTCGAAAAAGGTCTGCAAACCGCGCGCAATTTCGGGGGCGCGATCGTCACCGGCGTCCATGCCTTTGCCAAGCTCAAGGAGGTCTACGGGGAGAACATGGCTATGACGCTTTCCTCGCTGGCGCGTACCAAGCTGATCCTCGCCACCGCCGACCGCGAGACGGCCACCTGGTGCTCCGATTTCATCGGCCATCGGCAGGTCCGCGACATGGAGGAAGGCTATAGCTACGGCTACAACAATGCCCGCGATGCGGTGAGCCTGACGCCAAGACGCCAGGTCGAGCCGCTGCTCATGCCCGACCAATTCATGAACCTTCCGCGGCTCTCAGCCTACCTCAAGTTCCCCGATGGATTTCCAGCCGCACCGGTGACGCTGATCCCGCGCTCCCGGGAGCGGATTGCCGAAGGCTTTATCCCGCGTGAGGCACCGGCGAACGACATTCACCGCGAGCGGGGCGGCCCGGTACCTCAGAGGCCAGAAGGGCCGTCAGATGGCGGAAACTCGCATCCCGCATCGAATGACGATGGTGCCGGCAAGCCGGTTGATGCCAAGCAGCTCAAACTCGATTTGACCGATCAGCCTCACGGTCGAACTGTGCCCGGCGAACAGCCCCGCGATGAGGGTCTCGCGCAGGAGAAAGCGGCGCAGCAGGCGCATGGCGCGCAGACAAAATCAGGGGCGAAGAAGGGTGGTGCCCTGTCGGCGTCTCTACCCGCTCCAGCCCTCACGACGGGGGAGGAAGCTACACCACGGGGCACCGTCCGAGGCCGCGCTTCTGCGCGAGGAGAGCATAGCGAGACGGCAGAGGAGGACCGGACGCAGCTCCCCAAGGCGCATCCGGGCAGTGGATCTCCGCGCGCAGACCCGGCGCAGAATGATCTGCGCGAGGGTGCTGTCAGTGATCCACCCGTCAAGGACTTCGGCGATTTCGAGCCTGATATGTGAGGTCGAAGTGAGGGGGAGAATGTCAGCTGCAGGGGAGGCACCCTGAGGTTGATGACCGATGCTTTCTGTTGCCAATGTCCGCTCGCCTTCAGCTGCTGCCAGCTATTTTGCGGCCGACAACTACTACACCGCTGCCGATGCCGATCGCTCGGGGACATGGATCGGCAAAGGGGCAGAACGCCTGGGCCTCAAAGGCGAGGTCAGTGCGGCGCAGTTCGATGCCGTGCTGCGCGGCGAGCTCCCCGGCGGGATCCAAGTCGGAAACGCGGGGCAGGCCCACAGACCGGGCACGGATCTCACCTTCTCCTTGCCCAAGAGCTGGTCATTGCTGGCGCTCGTCGGCGGCGACCAGCGCATCATCGCCGCCTATCGCGAAGCCGTCATCGCCACGCTTCGCTGGGCAGAAAAGAACGCGGCGCAGACCCGGACGGAAACCAAGGCGGGGTACGGCAGGACCCAGACCGATAACCTGACGATCGGTCTCTTCCAGCACGACACCAATCGCAACCAGGAGCCCAATCTCCACTTTCATGCGGTCGTCGCCAACGTGACGCAGGGCAGCGATGGCAAATGGCGGGCGCTGCGCAACGACAAGCTCTGGAGCATGAACACGCTCCTCAATGCCATGACGATGGCTCACTTCCGCATCGCCATCGAAAAGATGGGCTACCAAGCCGGACCGGTGGGCAAGCATGGCAACTTCGAAGCCGCGGGGATCTCACGCGAGCAAATCATGGCCTTCTCCACCCGGCGCGAAGAGGTGCTCGATGCCGTCGCTGAGCGCGGCGAAAACTCTCCCAAGGCACGCGACATCGCCGTGCTCGATACGCGCAAAGGCAAGACGCCAGTGGCCGATCGCATAGGACTTGTCGGAGCCTGGGAAGAGCGCGCGCAAGCGGTCGGTCTCAATCTTGGCGAGCTCATCGAAACGTCCCACACGCGCGCTGAGCTTCAAGGTCTGGCGAACCCGCGAGGCGCAACCCTTCTGCAGCGCGGCTTGGCCAAGCTCAGAGACTTTGCGCAGCGGATCAAAGGCGATCCCGCCGACCCTTTGATCCCTCCAAGCGTGCTCAAACTGGACGCGCCGACGATCGCCGCGGCGCAGGCAGTTGCGTCGGCGGTGCGTCACTTGTCGCAGCGCGAGGCGGCCTTCCCGCGCGAAGGATTGCTCAAGGCCGCGCTCGACTTTGGCCTCCCCACCAGCATCGATCACATAGAGGGCCGCGTGAATGCGCTGCTTGCCAGTGGCGCGCTCGTGAAGGGCAAGGGTGAGCACCGCGGGTGGCTCGCCAGCAAGGAGGCCTTGATCCTTGAAACCGCCATTCTCGCCGGTGTCGAGGAAGGGCGCGGTGCGGCATCACCCGTTCTCGACAGCGACGAGGCCCGCTCAAAGGTCCAGGCCGTGGCCGCCTTCAACCATGGGATCGCGCTAAACCGCAGCCAGGAGGATGCCGCTGCTCTCGTGCTCGCTTCCAGTGATCGCATTGTCGCCATCCAGGGCGTGGCGGGGGCCGGCAAGAGCAGCGTCATGAAGCCGGTCGCGCAGGTCCTGCGCGAAGAAGGCAAGGATGTTCTCGGTCTCGCGGTGCAGAACACCCTCGTGCAGATGCTCGAGCGCGATACCGGCATTGGGTCGATGACCCTCGCCCGTTTCCTGGGGCAATGGGACAAGCTGCTTCAGGAGCCCGGAAATGCCGCGCTGGTCGCCGAAGCGCGCATGTCGCTCGGATACCAAGTCCTGATGGTCGACGAGGCCTCGATGATCTCGAATGCCGACAAGGCCAAGCTAGTGCGCCTTGCCAATCTCGCTGAGGTCCAGCGCCTGATTCTGATCGGTGATCGCAAGCAATTGGGCGCCGTCGATGCTGGCAAGCCGTTCGATCTGGTTCAGAGCGCCGGGATTGCGCGCGCTACGATGGAGGTCAATCTTCGCGGGCGCGACCCTGAGTTGCGGCGCGCGCAGGCCGCAGCGCAGGCGGGGCGCATTGATGAAGCGCTGAAAGCCCTCGCACCAAACACCATCGAAACCACCGGCGACGGCGCGATCGTCGCAGCCGAGCAATGGCTCGCGTTGAGCGGCGAAGAGCGGGCGCGCACCGCGATCTATGCCTCAGGGCGGGCGCTGCGATCAGCGGTCAACGCTGCCGTTCAACAGGGCCGCCACGCCAACGGGGAGCTTGGTCCAGGCTCTGCCAATCTGCAGGTCCTCTCGCGGGTCAATGCCACCCGCGAAGAGCTGCGATATCTCCGGACCTATAAGCACGGCATGGTCTTGAACCTGCGGTCAGCAGACCGGGCGCAGAAGCTTTCGGCAGGAGACTACACGGTCACGGCCATCGACCATGAGCGCAAGCAGTTGACGCTCACAGACAGCAAGGGACGGCAGCACCGCTTCAGCCCGGCCCGCCTGCGGCCAGGCGACAACAATGACCGCCTCTCGCTGTTCGAGCGTCAGGCATTGCGGATCTTTGCCGGTGATCGGATCCGATGGACCGCTAATGACCACAAGCGCGGCCTGTTCAATGCGGACCAGGCAAGCGTAGTGGCGATCGACGAGAAGGGGGTCACTTTGCAGACCTCATCTGGCGCCTTCGCCAGCCTTCCCAAGAATGATCCAATGTTGAAACGTCTCGATCTCGCCTATGCGCTCAACGCACATATGGCGCAGGGGATAACATCGGATCGCGGCATCGCAGTGATGGACAGCCGCGAGCGCAATCTGGCAAACCAGCAGACCTTCCTGGTGACCGTGACCCGTCTGCGCGATGGGCTGACCCTTGTAGCCGACAATGCCGAAAAGCTCGGCCGCGCGATCAAGGCCAACAGCGGCGAGAAGACATCCGCGCTCGAGGTCACAGTGCGGCTCAAGACGGCTGCGGCGCGGGGCACTGCCAAAGGCAAGGACGGGATCGCGGCAGAGGCAGGTCCGAGCGACAAGCCCGAGCTGGGCAAAGAGCGGGTAAAGCCTTTCGAAATCGGGATTTAGACCGCCGCCAGCCTGGACGCGCACAGTCCTAGGCGGCACAATGGATCCGCACGAGCGATGAGGAGCACTGCCGGTGAAGGGCGTTTTCGAGATCAGCGGCAATTCGCGCTACGATGACCTCATCACCGAACGCTATCATTTCCCCTCGAACTATCTTGCGGTCGCAAAGCAGATCGAAGGCGACTGGATCCTCTACCGCGAGACCCGCGTTGCCGGCGGCCGAATGGCCTATGTCGCGACCGCTTTTGTCGAACAAATCGACCCTGACGAAGCCGACCCCACCCACTACTACGCCCGCGTGCGGGACTATCTGCCGTTTGATGGCATAGTCCCTTATCGCGACAAGGACGGGCGCTTTGCCGAGCGGTTTCTGCGTGAGATGGCAAGCCCGGGGGACGCTGGCCGCACGCTGCGCGGAAAGTCGCTCAGAACCATCGACAACGACGACTTTGTCGCGATCGTCAACCAGGGTCTCGCCGAAACCCTCGATCCCGACAATCGCATCCGGCTCGAGCTCGATGAACGCCACATCGATGACGTGACGGCCAACTTGCTAGAGCATGCGCCTGGTGAGCGCCGGATCGAACAGATCCTGGTCAACAAGAAGATCCGCGCGGCAAGCTTCCGCAACCGCGTTCTCGATGCCTACGACAGCACCTGTGCAGTGACGGGTCTTCGGATCATCAATGGTGGCGGCAAGGCCGAGGCCCAGGCCGCGCATATCTGGTCGGTCGCCGATGGCGGGCCGGATGTCGTTCCCAATGGCGTGGCGCTGTCAGCGACCGCGCATTGGCTGTTTGATCGCCATTTGATCAGCTTCGATGAGAACCACTGCCTTCTGGTGTCGCACAACAAGGTGCCTTCCGAGCTGCTCCAGCTCTTTCCGCCTTCAGGTCAGAAGATCAGATTGCCGACCGACCGCCGCGATCACCCGCATCCCGACTTCGTCGCCCGGCACCGTGCCCGCTTTGCTGGCCTCTGAGCTAGAGCGCTCGGCCGAACCAGATGACCCGCCCGACAATCTGGATGTCAGCCCGATCGACATCGTCCCAGCTCGGATAGGCAGGGTTATCGCTGCTGATCGTGATCTTGCGGCCGCCCGGCTTCAGGGTCACGCGTTTGACCACGAGGGCGTCGTCGGCGCGCAGCACATAGATGCCGTCCCGCAGCCGGGAACTTTGGTCGGAGGCATCGACCAGCACTTCGTCACCGCTGCTAAGCGTCGGCTCCATAGAATCGCCCGCCACATTTATGATCGAGAGACTGCTTCCCTTCGCCCGTGTCAGCCGCGCCAGCCAACGCTCATCAAAGCCAAACCGTGTATAGGCGCTCTCGCTCTCGGCAACCGCGCCGAAGCCAGCCGAAGCATCAACATTCAGCATCGGAACTTCAACGAGGCCGTCACGCAATGCCGGCGGCGGACCGCCCAGAAGCTGCTCATCGACCCCGAAGAAGCGGGCGAGCAGGCGCCTGTCGGCATCGTCGAGTTTGCGCGGCGATCCGCGCTTGATGAATTGCTGGATGTAGGCAGCATTGCGTCCCAACAGCCGCGAGATCTCCGAATATCCGAGCCGTCGCTGCTGGATCAGCCGATCCAGTTCCTCTCTGACGTTGTCCATGACCTGTTTCCTCTATCGGCCTTGGAGTGAAGGAAATCTCCTAGACTCAATGGAAACGTCCTAATAAGAACAAATCAGGAACACAAGGATCAAGTGAGTCGAGGCCCGCCATGAAACTGCTGGATCGCATCGAGCGCCACCTCAAAGAAACCGTATCCATCCGGCGGGGGCCGCCTTGCCTGGGTAGGCAGCGAGCGCTCTTAAGCGTGCTCTTAAGAGTGTGCTTAGG